>DASYAU010000119.1:0-126226 GCA_036501185.1 Candidatus Korobacter sp.
CGCGCCTTCAGCTTTCGTTCGTGTTCTTCGATCTGAGAGGGCGTGAAGCGAGCGCGCAGCACCTTAGCCGGCACACCCGCCACGATCGAATATGGGGGCACGTTCGACGTCACCACCGCACCCGCAGCTATGATCGAACCTCTGCCTATGCGCACACCCGAAAGGACGATTGCTCCATAGCCTATCCAAACGTCATCTTCGATCACAAGTGCCTGCGTATCGCCGCGCGGACTGTCGAAAATCGTCACCCCGGGACAATCCACACTATGTGCGTCTCTCGAGAGAAAAGCGCACCCCCCGGCGATCAAAACGTGACTTCCAATGTAGATATCGCAGCTGAAGTCACACCATCGGCCGATCCCGACATGGTCCCCAAGGACCGTGATGCCGTGCGGCGCGAAGAATTTCGCAGAGCTCTGCACATGCACGTCTTTTCCGAACTTCACCCATCGATATTTCACGCGAAACAGGATGAAGTTGCGGAGGAGATTGCCGAGCTCCTTATACAGTCTTCGCATGACCTCCGCCGCGCAGCACAGAATGATAGAAATCGACCACACCGGGCATCTGGCTCTCCCAGCTCAGGTGCGAACGAAAAGCCATCTGGCCGTTTCGCCCTAAACGCATCGCATTGGGCCCGTTATCCAGCAATCGAATGATCGCAGAGGCGAATGTCTGCGGGTCCTCCGGTTGGGCAAGCACACCGCATTCGTACTTTTGCACGAGATCAACCTGATGCGGAAGGTCGCTTACCACGATCGGTATTCCGACGGCCAGATACTCGAATAGCTTCGTATGGATTCCATCAATTTGCTGCGGAATTCGCAAATTCGCGGAAATCGCCACTTTCGACTGGTTCAAATACCGAATCAGCTCATGGGGCTTACAATTGGGCTCCACTTTCACCACGTCTTGCAAACCGAGTTGCCGGATCTTATTCATGAACTCCTCGCGGAATGCCGCGGAAGCGAAACGATCGAAGCAGAGGAACCGCGTTCCGGATCGTTGTTGCGAGACCAACGAGGCAATTTCAAGAAACAGGCTTGAACCATTCGCGGGATGCTGCGAGCCGGTGAAAATTACCGTGTCCGGACGCGCGAGGTAATCGTCCGCAGCTTCGTCCGCCAACTGCTCCGACGCATAATTCCAAACATACATCGAGCGGAGCTTCTTCATCGGAAGGTCTTTTTCTTGCGAAGGGGCTACCAATACAACGTTACCGATTTTACGTGCACAGACCCACTGCCCCGTCCGAACCACGTGAAACGCGAGTTTTCTCAGCCTTCGCGGGATCCACTGACGCACCAGCATTTCTTCTGGGTAGTTTTCGTGGATATCATAGATAACCGGTTTGAAAAACGAGAGCAGCGACATGTAAGGCAAGATGTCGATATCGTGAAAGTGAATGAGATTCACGCGACGCAGCAGCGGCCTTAGTTTCCGAAGAATTCTCGCCGGGATCCTGAAGCGTTCACTTCTCTTCTCAACTCGAGTGAAGGGATGAAACTGTACGCCGTCGACTTCACCGGTTACCTTCCAGGGTGCTACGAAATGCACTTCGACACCAATCTGTGCCAGGCAGCGCGCATATTTCCAAAGCCGGGAGTCGAAGTCGGGATGGATCGACGTCACGATCGCGATTCTCAGCGTCGTCGGCTGTGCATCGACCGCTCGCGTGGCCTCTACTTTGTTCTCAACCTGCACGGCTTTCATCCCCACAAAGAACCTTGGTGATAGCCGATGCAGCATGGCCGTCCCCGTACAAATTCGTATTCCAATTGGGTCGCTCGCTCATGGCACCGGCGAATGCCGCCAGCAACGCACTCGTGTCCGGCTGACAAAGCCGGTTGTAGCCGCCACTTACCAACTCCACCCATTCGGTTTCCGAGCGCAAAGTGATGCAAGGAACACGGAAGAAGTACGCTTCTTTTTGCACTCCGCCGGAGTCGGTGACGATCGCTTGCGCTTTGCTCTCCAGGGCGATCATCTCAAGATAGCCCACTGGATCGATAAGCAGCACATGCCGCGAGGTCGAGATGTCGTGAGCCTTCATCGCTCCCCGAGTTCGTGGATGTACAGGCCAAACGACAGGAACTTGCTTCGCGAGCGCCGAAAGCGCATCCACGATGGAACGTAGCTTCGCGACATCGTCAGTATTGGACGCGCGGTGAATCGTCGCCAGGCAGTAAGGACCATCAAGCTTCTCGAAAACTCCTCGCGCGTGGCCATTGACGCGGGATTCGTAAAACAGCGCCGCGTCGTACATCACATCGCCCGTCCGCACCACTCTCTCGTCACTCAGCCCTTCTAGCTTGAGGTTCTGGACGGCGGCATCCGAAGGAGCGAATAGCAAGCTTGCAACGTGGTCCGTCATCACCCGATTGATTTCTTCCGGCATCTCGCGATTGAACGAGCGCAGCCCGGCCTCAACGTGCGCTACCGGGATATGCAGTTTTGCCGCCGCCAAGGCTCCGGCCAATGTCGAATTCGTGTCCCCGTATACCAATACCCAATCAGGCTTCTGCTCGATTAATACCCTTTCGATCGCCTCGAGCATGCGCCCGGTTTGGGCGCCTTGCGCACCGGAGCCGATTTCCAAGTGATAATCGGGAGCCGGAATGTCCATCTCGCGGAAGAAAACCGCCGACATATTTTCGTCGTAGTGCTGTCCTGTATGGACGAGCACTTCGTTCACGCCCCGCGCCTGTCGAAGCACGCGTGAAACGGCTGCGGCCTTGATGAACTGAGGACGCGCCCCCACAATCGTCACTATTTTTGTAGACATCATTTCCATACCCAGGGCCCGAGCAGACCCGCGGCGAGCAAATGCAGCTAATTTACATCCGTGCAGTTAAAGCGTTCCGCCCAAAGCGCCGCGCTGTGGAAACGCCAAGCTGCCGCTGGATTCGTTTCGGCAAGACGTGCGACTTTCTCCACATCGGCAATTTCTCTTAGTAATTCGGATCTTCGCACGACCATGGCAGTATTCGCGATCACCCCGTCTTTCCACACCGACTTGGGGGCCTCAAATCCGAGCTTATCCCTGCGCCAAGCGATATCATGCGGCAGTTGGGTAGCCATGCTCTGACGCATGATCCACTTCGACCAGCCATCCCGCAGCTTGTATTCCAGCGGTAGACCCAACGCGAACTCGACCATTCGATAATCGAGGAACGGCAGACGGCCTTCCACTGCAAAAGCCATCGAATTCCGATCCTCATAGCGCAACAGGGCCGGCAACACGGTTTTCGTGATCTCATTTTTCTGGTATTCCACCATGTCGCGGGTCGACGCCGACCATTCGCGTAACACTAGCGGCACCTGCCGCAGGCGCATGCCGCATCCCCGTATCGTGTGCATAACCCGCGTTCGCAGACCTGGTGAGACGAGTCCTACGACGTCCACCATTCGTTTGCATAAGCCCTTGCCGTTCCATGACCGCGAAAACATGGTTTTACCGGCGCCCGCCACATTGCCACCGTGCCATTGACTAAGGACGCTGGCCGCGACATGCCAGTTGTAGCCCAGAAAGGCCTCGTCGGCTCCCTGCCCGTCCAGCAGAACGGGAATCCCGTTCGCGCGGGCCGTTTTCATGACCTCGTACTGCATCAAGATCGAGAGGCTTGGAAAGGGCTCTTCCTGCTGATACACAACTTCGTTGAGACTGTCGAGGAAGTGTGGCGCCGTAGATTGAACCCGATGCCAGGCCAGTTCTGCCGAGTCGACAATTTCCTTCGCGTAGCGTGATTCGTCATTTTCGGAGTCGATGCTAACCGCGGTCACGGCGGCGAAAGAAGCTCCCGCACATTCCCTGTACAGCCTTGAGGCGACGGTCGCCACGATGGAACTGTCCAGCCCACCACTCAGGCAAGTGGCCACCGGAACATCGGAACGCAGCCGCAGCCGGACCGCATCGGTAAAAAGGGCGCGGAATTGTTCTTCCAGCGCTTCCGCGGACATTCCTTCGACATTGGCAGCCTGCAGATCGTAATAGCGGATGATCGTGAAAGTACCGGTTGCCACATCAAAGATCAGGTTATGCGCGGCGGGAAGGCGCTTCACATCCGCGAACAAGGTCTGGTCGGAGTAATTCGTGAGACCGGTGAGGAGAAACGTCTCCAACCCATCACGGTCGGCGCACCGATTCGTACCTACAAGCTCAAGCAACTGTTTGATTTCAGAGCCGAAGGCAAAAACTTCGCTGTTGATCACATAGTGAAACGGTTTTATTCCGAACCGGTCAAGCGAACAAAACAGCTTTTTCTTCTGGCGGTCGTACAGAGCGAAGGCCCACATCCCATTGAAGTGGCTGGGACATTCCTCGCCCCATTCCGCGTAAGCGGCGAGGATGACCTCGGTGTCGCTTTGAGTGCGAAATGCATGACCTTTGGCTTTGAGTTCGTCCCGCAGTTCGAGGTAGTTGAAGATCTCGCCGTTAAAAACGATGACGGTGCTTTTGTCGAGCGCGTGCATGGGCTGGCTTGCCGCCTCTGAAAGGTCGATTATGGCGAGCCGGCGGTGTCCGAACGCAACTCTCTCGTCCGACCAGTAGCCGAAGCCATCTGGCCCGCGATGCGCTGCAAGGTCCGTCATCCGCCGCAACTGCTCCTGGCTGGGATGCACGCCTGGTTTTTTTTGAATTAAGCCCGAGATCCCGCACATGTGAACTGTTCCCAAAACATAACAAGTGAAACCCGTGGCTATCGTTGTCGTTTTCGCGCCTCGCATCTACATCGACTCCGATGCGCGGTCGGCCATCGTTCCCGGTTGTACGGTACTTTGGTCGCGGCTTTCTAAAATTGCGTTGTAGATCGTGACCAGCTCGCGTGCGTTTTTCTTCGCATCGTGCCGGTTCCTTACATAATCCGCGAGTCGCTGCGCTCTTGCTGCCGCGGCGGCGGGATCGTCGACCAATTTCTGGATCGCGCTTTTCAGCGCCGGAATATCTTTTGCCGGAAACAGGATGCCCCGGTCTTCTGAGAGCAACTCTGGAATTCCCGAAACTGCGGTTGCTGCAACCGGAATTCCGGCTGCACCCGCCTCTACAAGTACTGTCGGCATCCCTTCGGAGTGACTCGGCAGTACAAAACCATCACTGGCTGCCAGGTAATCGACGACCTTGTCGTTCGCGATAGGAGCAATCCATCGCATCCGCTTGCACGACTCAACTCGGTCGCGTAGCGGCCCATCGCCAATCACCAGCACCAATACGTTTTCGGGCAGACCCTGGGCAGCTTCGATCAGTTCAGGGACTCCTTTACTATCCAAGAGTGCCCCCACATAAATCAATACACGATAGTGGTATGGAATTCCCAAGGATTCGCGGGCTTGCGCCTTACTCATTTTCGGGCGGAAGCGGTCGACGTCAATGCCGATCGGCAGGTGGATCGGCCGGCGTCCGGAAAATTCCTCGGTCTGCCGCGCCATATCCTCGGTCACGCTCATCACAGCGTCAACGCTGTTAATAGCCCGCACGAACCGTTGCCGGTCTCTGATGGATCTATACGGATATTGATTGACATCGCTGCCGTGCAGTGTAAGGGCGGAACGCGCATTCCACCTTTGACTCAGCAAATGCGCCGCAAAGCCAAAGGGATACGCGAAATGGCCGTGCACCACGTCGAATCGCCCTAGCGAAAGGGCCTCCACCGCACGCACGATCGCATAAGGAGTTAAGCCGAGCGAGAGCGTGTAGGGAGCACGAAAAAAGCGCGGCAGATACACCTGAACGCCACGATATGTATAGTTTCGCGGCAAAGATGCCTTTTTGCTCCAGTCCTGTTTGAGCGAGCGGAACAACGGTGGAAAGTAAGGAACGGGGGTCGCAACCGTCACAAGGGCGCCGGCAGTCTGCAGAGCTTCAACCTGATTGCAAAAAAAAGAGCCCCCTGCGGGATTCGCGTCCGATGGATAGTTCCAACAGAGGTACAGGACCTTCATGCAGGAAACCTCGAACTGAGCGCGGAAGGAGCTGCGAAACTAACCGGAACCGCTGTAGCGCCGTGTGAGATGGTTGCGACGCGCGACGTTGCCGCATATATGGAGGAGTAGGCCATCGCCAACGCGAGCCACAGCGGTTTTTGGCCGTGCCACTCAATCGTGCAGGAAAAAGCCAAAGCGCAGCTTAGAAATGCGAGTGGCATCCAACCGAGAGAAGTCTTGCGGGCCCGCCAGGCTGCTATGAGGGCCGCGCCGACCGCGGCGAAAAACGGGGCGCTCCCGATAATCCCCACCGCTGTCAATGACCACAAAAAGGTGTTTTCCGTGCTGTTAGACGACAAAATCGTGCTGGCCTCGTCTCCCACCTCGTCGTAATTCTGTATCGGGCCAGCACCGAAAAAGGGGTGATTGGTCACTACGATGAAGTCCGCAGGGTAAATGCTTTCGCGGAGCGCCAAGTCTCCGCCTCGGGCTTCATTTATGCGATCCAATGCAGTCTCGTTGGTTAGAACGGCAGCCGCGAGTCCGGAGAAGACCGCAACGATCATAACGAAGCGTCCGATGCGGGCGGGAGTGCTGCCTTCGAAGAGAAGCGGCGCACAAGCTACCATAGACCCGATCAGGAACGCCAGCAGCCCGCCGCGTGATCCCGTGCCGACCATCGTCAGGGTGAGCGGGATTAGAGCAAGTCCGGCGATGGCCCGTAGCCAAACACGGGAGCGGCTGGAAAGCAGGGTGACCACGCAAATGACGGCAGCGAGTCCGAATTTGCCGCACGCCGTGTTGGGGTCGTCGGCGAACATGGTTACACGCCCCGCCTGCGACGTTTCGGTCGACGTGACGGAGAGTATCTGAAGGATTGCGATGGTAATCGCAGCGAACGCGTATACACCCAGTATCCGTTTATAGGTATACGGAAATGCTCGAATCACGTTGCAGATCAGCCACACCATGATCGCTTCCTGGAACAATCTGCCAACCAGATCCATGGCACTCGGCCACATGTACTCCGGGATCCCGGCGATCCTGGCAAAAACGACCACCGTGAATACCAGCAGCAACACCGCCGGACGAGGAATTTTGCGGAAATGAATATGAGGCGCGAGGATGGCACTTGCGGCAAAGATATAGCCAAACATGCGCGCAATCGTGAAGTTAGTTGAGGTCTCCAGGTCTCCGTGGTTGTTCGCAGTCTCGAACGTAATCGATGCTACGAAGGCGTACAACGGCAATTCCACCAGCAGGAAGGTGGCGATCCGGTTGTACAACAGGCTATGTCCTGCAGGTTTCATGAAATCCTTATGCGGCCCTAAACCGAGCGGCGAAGACCGATACGAGTTGTTTCGCGTCGCTGAGATCCTTCAAAGTCGGAACCAGTATTGCGCGCAGCGAAAGCGCGGTCTCCCGCTTGAAGAGCACGACCTGGACGATGGTGGTTACCGCGTAAGAAACCGAAGACGCGATTGAGGCGCCATAAAAATTCCAGTGCGGGATGAGCGCGATATCCAGAACCACCGTCGCAAACAAACCGAACATCGAGCTCCGAAAATTTAAGTCAGGGCGCCCGATACCGGCAAAATATGCAGCCGTAACATTCGTCGCAATCAGGGTTACGCATCCAGGCAGCAGCAAAAGCAAAGCGAGCGTGCTGGGGCGAAACTTGGGTCCCAGCACGAGCGGTATCGCAAACGGGGCGATGGCCGCGATGAACAATCCACCCACAAAACCGAATGCCAGCAGCATGCGATTGGCGCGCGCGATCATAAGCGCTGACTCCTCATGTGCAGACGGGCGCGCCGAAATCGTCGGGAACAGCACCGCCTGGGTGGCCTGCGGGATCATATTCACAGCCTGCGCTACCATTACTCCTACCTGGTACAGTCCAACCGAACTTGCACCCCAGAAGTGATAGACAAAAAAAACGTCCATCCTCGCATTCAGGAACTGCGAGATATTGGCCAGGTGCGAGGGCACCGAAAAACGGGCCGCGCGCCGCATCCCCGCACCCGCCGTGGGATCGTCTTCGTGCCAATCAACTGCCCGCCGATACATTGCGGCGGCAGTGCAGATGGCGATGATGTTGCATCCAATCGCCCAAATCACGAGATGGGTTCGCGCCACCAATCGCAAAAGCACGACGAGCGCAATCACCATTGCAACCTGCTTGGCGATGTCGCCGAAATTAGCTTGCAAAAAATGCCGCTGGCCCACGACAACGGCACGCCACAACGCAGCAAGCGTCAACGACGCGACGCTCACGACCACCAGCAATATGCCCAGCTTGCCGAGTTCGACCGGGATCAGCAACCGCGACGAAGGGAGGTATTGAAACGCGAAGCATACACACCCGCCGAGCAGCGCGACCGCGATGACAATTCCCCAGATCGCTCGAAGTACCTTCCCCACGTTCACCCGGGTGGAAGACACGGAGTACGAGATGCCGGAGTTCAGCGAAAAACCGAGCAGCGAGCTCAGCAGCATCGAAGCCGAAAGGTAAACGTCGTACACGCCCTTGCCGGCAGGACCCAGTCTGCGCGCCAGGAGCGCAGTGGTAACAAACACTCCAAATACCTGGAAGATATTTGTGAGCACCGTATGCGCCCCGGAAACCAGCACCGAGTGTCTCTTCGTCGGAGGCCCGGTTTCGAGCGGAGTCGGTGTTGCGCCGCTGAGTGTGTTTCTGGTAGACGCCACTGATTCCCCGATCCTTACCTCAGCGCGCCGTTACGAGCGCAGTGCGGTACTGCTCTTTTCGTCGCTGTAATAGCTCTCGTATCCTCCTCCACTCCCGTAGCCGTAAGCGGAGTAGCCTGAGTAATAGCCATAGCTGGAAGCTTGGAAACCGTTCATCACAACCCCCCGTACCGTCGGGAAGGAGTTGTTCACAAGTTCGCAGACGCGCCGGAACGCATGACGATTTGTATAACGGTGGCGCGCCACGATGATGACGGCGTTTGCGTAGGCGCTGAACAGCAGTGCGTCAGTCACCATCAAGGCCGGGGGCGTATCCAGAACGATGTGGTCGTACTCCGAGCACCACTCTTCCATCATCTTCGACATGCGCTGCGAATCGAGAAGGTCCGCTGGGCTTGGTGGTCGGGTGCCGCTGCCAAGAATGTGCAGGTTGGGCAAGGCTTCCATCGATGTAAGAGCATCCCGCCAGTTTTGGATACCGGCAAGGCAGTCGGAAAGACCTTCGGATGTCTGCAAGCCGAGGATAGAAGCCAGGCGACCGCGACGCATGTCGGCATCCACCAAAAGGACGCGCCGATTCTCCTGCGCCAGGACGCTCGCAGTGTTGATGCTGACCGTGGTCTTACCTTCGCCCGGCGCTGAACTGGTTACCACCACCACCTTCGGCGGCGCCCCGGCGCACGCGAGACGGATCGAGGTACGCAGCGAACGGAATGATTCAGAGAACTGCGAGCGCGGTTTCTCAACCGATAGAAGTGCGACGGTGCGCGATCCTTCACGGCTGCGAAATTTCCGTTGCTTAAGATCGCCTTCGCCAGTGAGCTCGGGGATGATCGTCAGCATAGGAAGCTGGGAAGCGGCTTCGACGTCCTCCGGAGTGCCAATCCGTTGATCGAGCCGGTCGTTGATGAACACGCCGAACATTCCGAGGAACAGGCCCATGCCCAGCGATAAAGCTGCTGTCATTGCCACTCGCGGCTCGACGGGAAACGCCGGTACCTTGGCCCCGTCAATGATGTCGACATTCGTCGAGCGCAGGCCCGCCACCACGCCAGCTTCCTGGAGCTTCTTCAGCAGGTCCTCGTAAAGATCCCGGCCAGAATCAACTTCGCGCTTCAAAATCCCGTACTGGTTGAAACCTTCGCTCATATTGAAGGTTTCCTGCTTCTGCTTCTCCACGTTGGTTCGGAGACTGTCTTCGGTATTGCGAGCGGCTAAATAGTCATTTTCATAGCGGCCCGCCATCGACTCCAGTTCCGCACTGATCGAATGTTGCACCTGGTCCAACTGCGCGCGTAGCTGTATCACCTTTGGATATTTGCTGCCGTAATGGGTTACTGCGTCGGCCAACTGCGCTTTTAAATCGGCCTGCTGCTGCTTCAGCGTGATGATGTGGGGGTCATTGGAAATTGAGGAAACCTGGTCGGGATCGCCGGCTTTCGCAATACGGTACTTCGCCTCTTTCTCAATTCGGTCGGCCTGCGCTTCCGTAAGCTGCCGGCTCAACTCATCGAGCTTACTCATGTAGAGGTTGTTATTCTCATCCACCCCGACAATGCCGGTTTTCTTCTGGTAGTCGGCAAGGTTCTGTTGCGCTTTTTCGACGTTGGCCTTCAGCTCGTCCAGTTGCTGGGTGAGCCACGTGGACGCCTTGCGCGTCGCCTGGAAGCGCGCTACGAAATTGCGTTCCTGATAATCGCGCGCCAACGTATTGACCACGTTTGCGGCCATCTGGGGGTCGGAGTTCCTGAATTTAATCTCGATTATGTGGGTGTGCGGAACGGAGTGGACGCTCAGCGAACCCGCAAAGATCCCCCGCAGCGCCTCGCGCCGGGCATTCTCTGGAGTCGGTTTATCCTTTTTCTCCTTGAGATGAAACTCGCGATTGTTCTCGAGATGGAGTTCCTCGATTACTGTCTCAGCGAGGGTCGCGCTTTTGAGCACGCGAACCTGGGTCTCCAATCGCGCGTTCCAGTCATCGGCCATAGCCGAAAGCGCGTTATCTCCCCCCAGGTCCAAACTGTCGGAAGATTCCGGGTTGACGGCGATGTCCGCAGTCGCTTCGTATCGTCGCGTCTTCAGCGCGCAGTAGAGGCCCCCGAGCACCAGGCAGAACACGACGCAGCCGATGAGGATCTTTTTTCCCCGCGCAATCACGCCCCAGACCCATAAAAGGTCAATCTGAGAGTCGTCGCCACCAGTGACAGTTCCGGGCGCAGCGCCCGTTACAGGACCCAAGGCCCTGTGGTGCTGGGGAGTAACAATTTGTGTCTTGAAATCCATGTTCTTCTCGATGCCCTGCTTGCTAAAAACGTCCGTAAATCGCCATGCCAACGGCAGCTTCCACGATCGATTTCGCACCCGTCTGCGCAATCGTCTTGCCTTTGCTGGTGGGGATGAAGACAACATCATCCGGATGCAACTCCGCATCCGGCGCCTTTGCCTTCATGATCTCGTCCAGTGGAAGATTGATTTGCTCCAACCCGTTCGGGGTGCGACGGACAATCCGGGCGCCGCGGAGCGCCGCTGTCTTTGTCGATCCCTGCGCCAAAGCAATCGCCCGAAGCACGGTAATCTGCGTGTTGTTTTCCATCAGAAATGCGCCGGGTTTATTCACTTCGCCAACTACGTACACCACCGGTGCTTTGTCCACAACGATCGTGTCGCCCGGTTCAATTTGGATATCAGTCGCCAGGTTTGCCTTGGTAACGGAGAGATTAATTTTCTGCGGGTGCTCGATGTCCCCATGACGAATCAGCGTAACGTCGGTCGCCGCTCGTTGGGTCAATCCGCCTGCCGCCGATATCGCTTCGAACAAACGATGAGGGCCAAACAGTGGATAAGTCCCTGGCTGGTTCACTTCCCCCATAATGGTGACACCTTGGGTCGCATACTCGGCGACGAAGATGGAAACCTGCGGATGCAGCACGAGGTCCTTTTCAACCAGGAGTGCGGCCAGTCGTTCTTGCGCTTCATTAGCCGTAATCCCTGCCACTTGAAGCTCGCCAACCAGGGGCAACGAGACATTTCCTTTATCGTTTACGCGCGTCTTCAGCGTAAGTTCAGGAACCTCAAAGACGTTGATTTCGAGCAGGTCGCCCGCTCCGATCGTCAGTTGCGAGTTGGTACTTCTCGCTTGCTGCGGCTCAACCGTCGGCGGCGCTGGATTCGGCGAAGACTGGCCCGCACACCAGCCCGTCACAAAAATCGTAGCGAGAGCGACCGCTGCCAATTTCATGGATACCCCTTGGTGTTCCTCGACGAAAAGTACGCTCCCAGCGGGAGTCGTTAGCGTGGTTGCGTTTGTCTTGTAAGCGGCGAGCTTTGTCAGCACGTTCTCTAAAAGCTTATTGAGCCTTGAGCCCATCCCTGTGCAATTGCGTCCTCAGTATCTTGCGACACTTCCTCACGAATTGTCGCAGCCAGAGCATCAACATCTGGATCGGCAAGAACGCTGTTGCCGGAGAAGGATTTCGGCTGACTTGATTAAGTCGATAATAGCCGCAGCAACCCTAAATTGCAATTGTATCGATGGTTACCGCAGTACACACAGATTACCTAATTACAATTCCGTAATTCGAGATTACTTTGCTGTCATCTTTCATTTTCTGCACCTTCGCTATCTGGCACAGGTTGATGTGCTTGGCTTGTCCAGAGCAGCAGAATCTCGTACCCTGCCTCCATGGCTTTCCGGACCCCTTGCGTATGGCTCTCGGCCGCGTTTTTTGTCTTGAGCGGCATCTCGTACTCGCTCTCGCACGCTCCCGTCGCTTGCTCCGGCTATGCCCGAAACGGCGCCCTCAGCCGTATCACAGTCGCGCACGGCAAACTCGAAGTGTCCGTCACTCCACCCGGCCAGGAATCCTTCTCGCTGACTATGAATTCAGTCCATACTTCTGATGTTTGCTCAATGTTTTTCTCGCTGGATTCCCGGGTCGCAGCCGCCGTACTCTACAACACCGAGAACGTGACCGAACCAGGCTATCTGCTTCTGCTGGACGTCGAACACCACCAGTGGATCAGCACCAGGCCCGCGCGCCTCGACGTCCAGATTCCCCCGCCCGTTGTCGTCACCGGCTTTTTTCAGGATACCCACCAGGTCCTGGTTTCGGCCGCTCACCCGTTTGTGCGCGATGGCCATGCCACTATTTTTCCCGAGCTCGTCGGCATTGCCCCCGACGGTGAAAATGTCACGGTGAGCAGCGATGTCCGCAGTGTACCCGCGCCGAGCGCCCCGATCTTCTATCTTGACGCGCAACGAAACCGCCTTTGGTTCTCTGCTGCAAATGATTGCTCGCTCAAGAGCGAGAGCCTGTTCGGCGATCTGCAGTACGGTGCACGAATCGATGCTGACAACATCGCAGCTGCCGGATGCAACACTCCGCACGACGTTCTATTCCCAGACGAAAACTCCGCGGTCTTCGTCTCGCAGAGGGGAGACGACGTCGTCCTTTACAAGATGAATCTCCAAAACGGATCGGTGGATACGCTTCCGTTGACTCATCCCGAACATGTCAGCTATTGGCTGTTCCCCGGGACATTCACGTCCCCCGACGGGCGTTGGATTGGCATAACTCTTGGCGAGGTGAACCACGGTACGATATCCACTCACTACGAGGGTCCATTCGTTGCTGTCGTAGAAGCGCACGATTTCAGGCTCTCCCGCATCGTTCGTGTATCCGGCCACGATGCGGCGGCGACCGCGTCCCTTGGCGACGACGCTACAGTGACTTATTTCAATGGAAAATCCTGGGAGTCGAAAACGGTCGAGGCAGGAAAGGACGGAGGCAACCACCGCTAGCGCAGGCGCCGCAACTTGCGCCTCGCGGGCAGAAAATTGCTACTCGCCGCCGCTGCGTACCACTTCCGTGCATACGCCACCCGACCAGCAGACTCAAACCACCTTCCCACCAGGTATTGTGAGCGGGCGTCTCCGTCGCAAGCGAGGTCGGCAATGGCACGTACTTCCGTGGCCTCAAACTCGCGTACTAATGGGATCGTCAACAATTCCGCGGTCAGTTCTTCCTGTTCAAAATTCAGTTGCGGATTCGGAAGCGCGCTCATACCCAACTAATTGTGATGTATTTGGGCCCACATCGGATTCCCCCGACCCCCCATTGCTGCTCCCTCCCTTGCCGAAAAATCTCCCACCTTCTACACTATCGTTTTCCCACCAGGAACTCACTCTGGTTCATATTCCGCACGTCTAATCAAGATCGTGCGGGGAGGATACATGCGGCGGTTTTCTTCGGCTTCCTTGGCAGCACTGACAGCAATCTTGTTTTTCACGACACTTTGGTCGGCTTGCGGCGGTGGCGGAAGCAGCAATTCTTCGTTTGCGATCACCAGCTTCATTTTCTCTCCCACCCAGATCTCATTGGAACCTGGCCAGGTCGTACTAGTGAGCGCTACCCCTTACAATTCATCGGGTTCGGCGGTTACCGCAACGGTCACCTTTACGCTCGACGGCGGCGCCCAGATCAGTCCCGCAATCTCTGTCTCTCCGACCGGCGCGGTTTGCGCCGGATCGTGGGATGCGACCTACACCCTTTGCACCCCAGCCAGGCCCGCCCAGATCGGTTCGTACAAAATTGTTGCTACGGCCAATGGCGCCACCGCGAAGGAGACTGTCTTCATCCACTATCACGTGGATGCGGTGTATCTCTCCGGTCCGACCAGCGCTTGCACCAGCAGCGGCAAGACCGGCGGCGTGAGTGCCGTCGCTTGCACCACCGTCGCTGATGCAGGGGGCAGCTGCGGCGCTTCCACTACCAGCAGCGCGTGCACTACGAATGGCATGTGCGACATCACCGATTCTGTCGGTGGCTTCAGTTACGCCGCGCTCGATTCCAGCGTGGTCAGCTTTGCGGACGCTACGAAGCCCACATTTACCGCCGGTACCCCGGGCATCACCAAGCTTTACGCCTCGGTCAGCAGCGGCAACGGCGGCACCAGCACGGTCAGCACCGCGGTTCCGTACACAACCTGTCTTGTCGATTCCATCAGTCTCCACGTTGCCAGCAAGACGGATACGTCATTCTCCGTCGCGAAGAGTGCTACCACTTCGCTCGCCGCCGATGTGCTCGACACCTCCGGTACGAGTATCACTCCAAGCCTCACCTTCAACAGCCTCCAGGCCGCTGCGGGAACCGTTTCTGGCAGCAACACGACTGGCACTTATTCGGGCGTCGCGCCGGGATATGGACAAGTCGTCGCGAGCTGCACTCCGCCAAACTGCAACAAGAACGCTTCGGCCGTTTTCAGCAACGTCGTCAACGCAACCGTAACCAACTCCAGTAGCGACTCCACCGTCACCGCCAACGAGACCAATGTCTACGTCACCGGCGTGGGCGGCGTGCAAATGTACCCCGTCGACAGCACCAAGTTCACCCTCGGCACGCTGCTCTCATTGCCTTATCCCGCAAACTCCATGGTGATAACCCGTGATGGCAAGAGGATCTTCATCGGCAGCGACAATTTCGCCATGGTCGTCGACACCGCCAGCAACGCGATTGAGAGCCTGAGTTTTGCCGGGCGCGCGCTCGCCGCATCGCCCAATAACGCCTACGTTCTTTTCTCGGATCCCACCAGCGGATTGGTAAACGTGCTAAGCGTCTCTAGCCTGACTGTCGCCAATACCGGCGGGTTCACCGTCCCCGGCGTGGACGCCGCCACCTTCACCCCTGACGGCAACACGGTTTACTTCGCCTCCGGCTCGAACCTCTATCGGTACCGCGTTGTCGGCGATGCCGGCAGCACGCCGCTTCCGCTCACCTTGACCCCGGGTGGCGCGCCCTTACCAGCCACCGCGCAGGACATCATGACGAGCGCCAACGGCACCGTGCTTTTCTCCAGCACAACCCCGCGCATCGTGGCCGATGAGACCTGCAACGCGAACCCCGGCAACGGTCAGTACATCGCCGCATTCGAACCTCTCGGTGGACAGAACTTCACCGCCCCGACCATGCTTTCCGCCATCCCGAACGGCAGCGGCATGCTGGCCGTCGATGGTACGCACCTCGACGAAGTCACCATCACCACTCCGAATCCGCTCAATGCTCCTTTCGCAGGATGCCCGGCAACGGGCTTCGCTACATCGCCGAGCACCATCTCGCTCTCCGCACTGGGCGCCGGCTTCACCGTGAATCAACTGGTCATGTCAAACAGCGGCCGCTACGCCGCCGTCCTTACTGGTTGCAGCGGCGGCGGGTGCACGCCGCAGGTCGGCATCATCGACCTCACCACCAACACGCTCACCCCGGTTACGCTCGTCGACAAAGGCACGAGCGCTCTTACCCAGGTCTATAGTGGCGACTTCCTGCTCGACGACAGCGGCCTGTGGGTCGGCGCCGATGATTCTTATATCCACTTCATCGACGTCACCAAATTGCAGGACACCCAGCAGGTCCAGGTGCAGATCCAGGGGCCGAGCAGCGGTTCCACCCTCACCTACGTGAATCCCAGCCTGGTTGCCGTACAGCGCAAGTAGCCAGCCAAGCCAACAGAGACGCCCTCCCTCGGGAGGGCTTTCCTTTTTGCGCGTGAGCGGTAAAATCCTGCCCATGCGCGCGGAACTCGCAATCAAACTGGGGTTGATTTTGATGCTGTCGACTGCGGCTCTGGCGCAGGTTGGAACATCCTCGTCGGACGGCGGGGCGACTTCATTGGGCGAGGTTGCGCGCAAGACGCGAAGTGCGAATGCCGGCCACTCGGCAAAGGTCTACACCAATGAGAACCTGCCGAAGCAGGGTGGCATCAGCGTAGTGGGTTCAAACAACGCGGCACCCTCAGCAGCGACGGAACCGGTGATTGACGGGAAAACGACCGAGACTCAGTGGCGAAACGCTCTGGCGCAACAGCAGGGTCGGGTGAAGGAACTTCAGCAGAATCTAGCAGTGGCGGAGCAGAACCAGCAGCGTACGACAAACTCGACCACCTTGGGACCGAATCCATGGTATGAGCGCTTCACAAACCAGGTGGAAACCTTGAAACAGCAGCTTGCCGACGCGAAACAACAGCTCATCGATATGCAGGAAGAGGCTCGAAAAGCCGGAGTCGCGCGCTCCGACGAATAGTTAGCGACGCGGAGCCAATTGCGACGTAAAGAATCGCTCGGCGGCTTGCACCGCGCTTCGGTCGTTGAGGACGTCGCCTGGTTTGGAACCATTGCCCAGAAGTTCTCCGCCCCATTCCATATTCATGTACTCGGCGCTGTAACGCAGCGTGTTGAGCAGAAGCTCGGCGCGTTTGGGATCGTCGTCCGCCTGGACGCAGATGGCATAGAGCTTCTTGCCGGCCATGCGCTGCTTGAAGTCCGCACCCGGGACGCGGAGCCACGCGCTCCAGTAATCCATGTACAACTTGGCACTCGCGGGCAGGCTATACCAATAGACGGGCGCGACGATAACGATGTCTGTGGCGTTCAGGGTGGCGTCGAGCAGGAGGCGCTCGTTGCCTTCGGGCTCGGGATAGTGGTTGTTGCGGCCGCCATGGTGTCGGATGTCTTCAAAGCGTGGCAGCGGAAACTCGTCGAGATGGATCCACTGCTGCTGAACTTCGTCAGGCAGTTTTGAGGCGGCCACGCGGGCGAGGGTTTCGGTGTTGCCCTCGCGGCGGGCGCTTGCGACGAGAAAAAGAAAACGGCGGGTCATTGCGCTGGCTGCAGCTTAGCGATGAGTTTTTGCGCCAGGTTTTCGTCGGACTCGGACCAGAGCAGGCGGCCGCTGAGGGCGCAGTGCTGCTCCAGGCGCTGGCTGAAGTCAATCAGTTTCGCAACATTGAACTTTACGCGCTCCGCCATGAAGGGCGTGAGGTCGAGCTCGTCGTGGAGGAAAGGCGTGTCGAGGCCAAAGTCGATTTCCATGTGGCCGCGGTCGGTGTAGAGACCTTCCTCAAACTGCTTGCCGTGGACGATAAAGCGGACCGCGATCGGACGCTGGATCCACGGCTGCGATGGATCGTCCTGTGGCGCCCAGAGGTCCCAGAAGGCTTCGAAGACGAAGGCAAAATCGTCGTGGGCGAACTCGGTCATGAGGTCGACGGCTTCTTCTGGCGAAATGCCCTGGTCGAAACGGCGTTCGAGGACGGTGGGCTCGGTCCAGGCGAGCGGGTGCACGGAGATGTAGGTGATCCCGGGGCGAACGGGCGAGAACGGAAATTCGCGCATCGCGGCGGCGCTGCGGGTCAGCATTTCTTCGCTGTCGAAGCTGGGGAACCAAAGGCTTAGGTAGAGGGGGTCAGCCATGCTTCAGTTTAGATGAAGGTGGGGTGGGGGAGGATTCGCGCGGGGAAAACAAGGTGTCAGGTTTCAGGTGTTAGGAAAACCTAAAACCTGAAACCTGACACCTGAAACCTATCGCGCTATTCCCGCTTGGTTACCTTGATGTTGAGCTGCTGGAGTTGCTCGTCGCTGACCGGCGTAGGGGCGTCCATCATTAGATCCGTGGCGGCCGCTGTCTTCGGGAAGGGGATGACTTCGCGGAGGCTGCTGGCGCCGGCGAGGATCATGACGATGCGGTCGAGGCCGAGGGCGATGCCGCCATGCGGGGGCGTGCCATATTGCAGGGCTTCGAGGAAAAAGCCGAAGCGCTGCTGCTGCTCTTCCGGGCCCATGCCAAGCGACTTGAAGATGATGCTCTGAATGTCTTGCCGGTGAATGCGGATGGAGCCGCTGCCGAGTTCGACGCCGTTGAGGACGATGTCGTAGGCAAGGGCGCGGACGGCGGCGGGATCGGATTCGAGCTTGTCCATGTCGTTTTCGTGGCAGGACGTGAAGGGATGATGGGCGGCGTTAAAGCGCTGTGCGGACTCGTCCCATTCGAAGAAGGGGAAGTCGGTGACCCAGAGGAACTTGAATTCGCCGGGCTTGAACGCGCCGTGGCGGTCGGCGAATTTTTGCGCGATGGCGAGGCGGAGATTTCCCGCTGCGCCGTAGATGGCGTACTGCTGCGATCGCGTCTTGATGTCGTTTGCTGGCTCGGTACGCTGGGCGCCGGCGACGATGACGAGGAGATCGCCCTCTTCGGGCTTCACGATTTCGCGGATCTTCGTGGCGGCTTCGGGGAAGGATTTCTCGAGGCGCTTGAAGTCTTCGAACATCTTGGCGCCGGCTTTGGCGCTGAGCAGGGGCTTGAGGTCGTCGCGCTCTTTGCGGGAGAGGTCGCCGACTTTGGGCGTGCGGATGCAGACGACGGGGAGCTCGGGATCGATGCCGAGAGTTTGCAGATTTTCGGCGGCGAAAGCGGACTTGACGTCGCTCATGGCGGGTAGTCGGAGGTCTGGCTTGTCGATGCCGTAGAGACGGATGGCATCGTCGTACGACATGCGCGGGAATTTGCCCTCGATCTTGTGTCCGGCGGCAGCCCAGGCGGCGCCGACGAAGCCTTCCACCACCTGGAAGACGTCGTCCTGGGTGGGGAAGGTCATCTCGAGATCGACCTGGGTGAAGTCGGGCTGGCGATCGGCGCGGAGATCTTCGTCGCGGAAACAGCGGGCGATTTGGAAGTAGCGCTCGCAGTTGGCGATCATGAGGATCTGCTTAAAGATTTGCGGCGACTGCGGGAGCGCGTAGAACTCGCCAGGATGGACGCGGCTGGGGACGAGGTAGTCGCGGGCGCCTTCGGGGGTGGAGCGGGTGAGGATCGGGGTTTCGATTTCCATGAAGCCGATGGAGGCGAGGTAGTTGCGAATGGCGAGCGCGACTTTGTGGCGCATCTCGACGTTGTATTGCAGCTCGGGACGGCGGAGGTCGAGGTAGCGGTACTTGAGGCGGACCTCTTCGTTGACGTTGGCGGCGCTGTCGGCGATAGAAAAGGGCAGCGGCTTGGAGTCGTTGAAGAGGCGGAGCTCGTGGGCAACGACTTCGATTTCCCCGGTGGGGAGATTCTTGTTGATGGTGTTGGGCTCGCGCTGCTTTACCTTGCCGATGACGGCGATGCAGTATTCGGAGCGGAGATCGCCGGCCTTGGCCTGGAGCTCGGGACTGGAGTTGTCGAAGACGACCTGGGTGATGCCGGTGCGGTCGCGGAGGTCGATGAAGATGAGGCTGCCGAGGTCGCGGCGGCGATTGACCCATCCCATGAGGACGACGTTCTGGTTGGCGTCGGAGGCGCGGAGCTGTCCGCATTTGTGAGTGCGCTTGAGGTCACCGAGGAAATCGAGGTTTGCCACAGTTGCTTCTTCCTTTAACTATTCCTGAACGTCGGGTTCGATATTTTCGCCGCCGGTTTTCTTCGCGCCGTGATTGCGAATGAAGAAGGCCAACTCGGCGCGGGCGACACTGACTTGTTCGCCGGTTGAAAGATTCTTGACGGAAAATGTGTTGTTGGCGACTTCGTTCTCGCCGCAAATGATGATGTAGCGCGCGCCGGCGCGTTCCGCGGCCTCGAAAGATTTCTTGAGGCGGAAAGTTTCGTCGCCGAGATCGACGCGCAGGCCCTGGCGGCGCAGCTTGCGGCAGATGGCGAGCGCTTCGGCGTTGGTGCCGGTACCGAGGGGCGCAACGTAGGCATCGATGGTGAGAGGCTCCGCGGCTTTCGCCGCTTGCAGCGCCATGATGAGGCGATCTTCACCAATCGCGAACCCGATGCCGGGAGCTTTTGGGCCGTCGAGGGCTTCGCTGAGACCGTCGTAGCGGCCGCCGCCGAGGACGGCGCTTTGCGCACCGAGTTCGCCGTGAGTGAATTCGAAAGTAGTGCGGGTGTAGTAGTCGAGGCCGCGAACCATGCGCTCGTTCACTATGTAGGGGACGCCGACTTTATCGAGCATGGCGCGGACGGCAGCGAAGTGAGCTTTGCAAGCGTCGTCGAGATAGGCGCTGATCTTGGGAAGTTTCTCGATGATGGGCTGGTCTTCGGGAACTTTGCAGTCGAGCACGCGCAGCGGGTTGGTTTCGGCGCGGCGCTGGCAGTCGCCACACATTAGATGTTTCACGGCGGCGAGTTCTTTACGCAGAGCTTCGTTGTAGGCGGGACGGCAGTTGGCGTCGCCGACGGAGTTGATGTAGAGCGTCCAGCCGGTGAGGCCACATTCCTCGAGCAGCGTGGCCAGCATCTCGATGATCTCGGCGTCGCGGGCAGGCGACTCGCTGCCGGACGTCGGCGGGCCGATGACTTCGGCGCCGATCTGGAAGAACTGGCGGTAGCGGCCTTTCTGCGGACGCTCGCGGCGGAATTGCGGGCCGATGTAGTAGAGCTTTTGCAGCGCGCCGGATTTGCCCATCTGGTGCTCGATGTAGGCGCGGACGACGCCGGCGGTGTTCTCCGGACGGAGGGTGAGCATCTGGGATTTTTCGCTCTGGGCGCGGGCCTTGTCTTCCCAGGTGAACATTTCTTTGGAGACGATGTCGGTTTCTTCGCCGACGCCGCGGGCGAACAGCGAGGTGTCTTCGAAAATGGGAGTGCGGATCTCGTGGAAGTTGTAGCGCTCGAAGACGGAGCGGACCACGGCGTCGACGCGGTTCCAGAGTTCCGTGTCGGGCGGGAGAAGGTCGCGGGTTCCTCGAACGGCTTTGATCATCGGATGTAGATGTCCTGTAACGCGCCAACGACGCGCGGTGTACGGCGAAGCTACTTATTCGCCAATTCGCTTAAGTAATTTTCTTTGTAGCCGAGATATCGCTCGGCGTACTGGCGGATCATTTTCTGGTCTTCGTCACCGAGAGTACGGCGCATTTTGCCGGGCAGACCCATCCAGAGCGAGCGCGGTGCAACAACGGTGCCTTCGGGGATCAGCGTGCCGGCGGCGATGATGGAGCCTTCGCCGATGCGGGCGCCGTTGAGGATGATCGATCCCATCCCGATGAGGCAATTGTCTTCCACAACGCAGCCATGGAGAGTGACGGAATGGCCGACGCTGACCCAGTCGCCGACGATGACGGGCCACTGGTTGAGCATGCCGTGGAGCACGCTATTGTCTTGGACGTTGCTGTGCGAGCCCAGGCGAATGGAGTGCACGTCGCCGCGGAGGACGGTGTTCATCCAGACGCTCGCGTGCTCGCCGAGAGTGACGTCGCCGACCAGTTGGGCCGAGACGTCCACGTAAGCGGTCGCAGGAATTATCGGCGATTTCCCTTTGTAGGAACGGATCATAGAGCTTTCCCAAGTGCGTCTAGTACGAGAAAACACGCGAGGGGAACTCTTGAAAATACCATGTTGCGGGGTGTCGAGGGAATCCGCGCGACGCAGGTGAGCTGCGGAATGGGAAGAATAAACGCGTCAATCCCACGATCACACCATGGGGCTGCACGGAAGTAGTGGCCTAAGTCACAGAGCCGGAGTGTCCGGAAGGCCTATAGCTCGTAGGCATGAACCGCCCCACGGGTGTTTCCCTCGGAAGGGTGTTGCTCGGAGTTCTACTTTTCTGCCTCTGCGGGTTTGCGCAGGACGCATCGACGGTTGCAATTCACGGGACGATTGCCGATTCCTCGGGCGCACGGATCGTTGGCGCGCAGGTGAGTGTGGTGAATCCGGTGCGCGGACTTGCGCGAAGTGTGGCGACGGATGCGCAAGGCCGCTTCACCATCGAGATGCTGCCGCCTGGAGATTATTTTGTGCGCGTGAAGGCCACCGGCATGGGGATGCAGGAGCAGGAGGTGCATCCGCAGATCGGGGGGACCGCGAAAATCGATTTCGTGCTGCTGCCCGGCATGGTGCGGAACCAAGTGGAGGTAGCGTCGCGGGCGACGATCGTGGACACGGTGGCAAGTGATGTATCGCACGTGATCGACGAGAAGACGATTGATGAGACCCCGCTGAACGGTCGGCGGTTCACCGATCTTGCGCTCTTGACGCCGGGAGTAACGCAGGACCCGCGAAGTTTGACGTCGGGATCGAATGGAGATTTGGCGTTCGGCGGCATCCGCGGTTATCACACAAGCTTTCTCGTCGATGGCGCAGACTTCAACAACGGGTTCTTCTCGCAAGAGCAGGGCCGTTATCGCACGCCATATCAGTTCAGCAACGACGTGGTGCAGGAGTTTCGGGTTTCGTCGAACGCGTACGGCGCGGAGACAGGCCGCGCCGGCGGGGCTGTAATCAACGTGGCAACAAAGTCAGGCACGAACCAACTGCACGGGAGCATGTTCGCCGACTACCGCGATACCCAGTTGGGCGCCACGTATCCGTTCACTGGCGTGAAGCCGACCGGCGACCAGAAGCAGTACGGCCTTACCGTGGGTGGCCCGATTCGGCAGAACAAATTATTTTTCTTCGCCGGCTGGGATGAGCACGATTACAGCGATCCCAACGTGGTGCGGTTTTTGAATGGTGAATCGGCAGTGACGCCGACGCCGCTGGACTATGACTACCTGGATCAGGCTTTGGTTACGCAGCAGGCGGCGCAGCTTTCCGCGAAGGGCGGGGATTATCACGCGTCGCTCAAAGGCGGCGCAAAGTTCGTGAAGCTGGATGATGTGTTGAGCAAGAAGAATTACTTGAGCTTGCGCTGGAATGCGTCGAATTTCAGCGGGGCAAACAATGTCTTCTTCGATCCCGGCAATCCCGTGACGAGTTCGCTGCAGAGCGATAATGGCGAAGAAAAAGTAGATACCGATTCCCTGCTGGCGACGCTCACGAGCTCGATTACGTCCCGCCTGACAAGCCATGGACGGTTGCAATTTGCGAGGGACTTGGAGCAGTCATTTGCAAACTCCGACGACGCCCGGACCGAAATCTACGGGATCGTCGATGGCTTTGGGCGTTCCACGATTTTGCCGCGACAAACACGCGAGCATCGATTGCATGCGGCGGAGACGCTGTCCTATACCCGCGGACGCAACGATTGGAAGTTCGGAGCCGACGGGCTTCTCACCTGGGACTACAACTTCTTTCCCTCGATGTTCGGCGGCGAATACATTTTCGACACGATTCGGGTTAACCCGTGGACCTTTGCGCCTGAGACCTATGGCGAGCACCTCACGCCTCTGCGAGCCTACGCGCACGACGTTCCACGCTATTACCTGCAGAGTTTCGGCACCGCGGCCTCGCATCCCGATACTCGCGAGTATGCGGCGTTTGCGCAGGACTCAGTGCGACTGACGAGTCGTCTCGCGCTGAGTCTGGGCTTGCGCTATGACTTGCAGACCTATCCAGCAAGCGGCCTGGAAGAGAACCCAGCGTGGCCGACCAGCGGCAAAATGCCGAGTCCGAAGAACAACTTCGCACCTCGGGCGGCGCTCGCCTACGCGCTCGGCAACCACCATCCCCTGATGGTGCGTGCGGGCTATGGATGGTTCTATACGAGGATCCCGCAGATTTATGAATCGTCCGTAATGACCGGCAACGGCCTTGGCCAGAGCTTCTTATTCCTCGATAACCAGAAGGCGCTCCCAGGCCAGTTCCCAACGTATCCGAACCCGCTGGTAAATTGCGGCCCCACAGCGACGTCCTGCCTGCCGCCAGCGAACGTTTCATCGGCCCTGACTTCCGAGATTTACGCCTTTGATCCAAACTTCCATACGCCGATGGTGCAGCAGGCGAGCTTCACGCTTGAGAAGGAATTGCCATCGCGGGTGGTGGTGGCGACGACTTATCTCTACGTACACGGCGAGCACATGTTGCGTGCGGTGGATGCAAATTTGCCAACGCCGGAGATCGTCACGTATCCGGTTTACGAAGGCGATGGCACGACCCCGACGGGCCAAATAGTGCAAGAGGCGAGCTTCGGAACGTGGCAGATGACGCGCTCGATGACGTGTCCCTATCCGCCGTGCGTGAACGACGTACAGCGGCCGATCCCGACGGTTGGGGCGATCAACGTGTACCAATCCGCGGCAAGCAGTTTGTACAACGGCCTGACGGTCTCGGCACGCAAGCAAATGGGACGCGGGTATTCGTTCCAGATGGCTTACACATATGCGAAAGCCATCGACGACGGCCAGGATGCTCTCGTCGCCGGTGCGCCTTCGACCGTCCAGAACCCGTACGCGCTGAAGACAGACCGAGGACTGAGCACCACCGACCAGCGGCAACGCTTCGTCATCCAAGCTGTGGCCGAACCGCGATTCCGGGTGAGCGCGCCGTTGGCCAAAGCGCTGGTGAAGAACTGGAAGCTGTCGCAAGTGACGACGATCGGGTCGGGGCGTCCGGTGAGCGCCCTCGTCAGCGGCGATGCGAATGCCGACAGCAACATTGGAAACGACCGCCTTCCGGGGATAGGCAGGAATAGCCTTACGGGTCCCGACTACGCTTCCACGGAAATGCGGCTGACGAAGCTGCTGCGGATCACTGCGCGCTACAAGCTGGAACTCATGGCAGAGGGTTTCAACGTGATGAACCGCGACAACAAGAAGCTGACGACAACCGACAACGGGTTCGCGACAACCGCGGCGGACTTCCAGTATTACTCTGGAGTACTGAAAGCGACGAACTACCCTGCGCGGTACGTGCTGAATTCCAGCTTCATGCGGGCGCAGAGCTCGTATATCCCGCGGCAGGTGCAGTTCTCCGCGAAGCTGAAGTTCTGATATCCTAGTTGTGTCCCACTGGACGAGTTTGGAGGTGTTTTTCGTGGCCGAAGTAAAGATTCAGGAGGGTGAGTCGTTAGAGAACGCCCTGCGCCGCTTCAAACGCAAGGTCCAGCAAGAGGACATCATTAAAGAAGTGAAGCGCCACAGCTTTTACCTGAAACCCGGCGAGAAGAAGCGGGTGAAGGAAGCCTTGGCCCGCAAACGCAGCCGGAAAAAGGCGCGTAAGGAACAGGATTAACCCGGTTTTTCCTCCGCAAGTTGTTGGCGGATGAGTAAACATCGCAAGGGCCGCAGCCACTGGTTGCGGCCTTTTGTATTGCGACTTTCAGGCCATCCGCGAAAAAACGTTTTTGTGAATTTCGCAATATCGGCGCGCAGATTTTGTAGGCGAACGGGCCAAACAGGGTTATACTCCGCAAACCTGACTGTTCGGGGCCCGGTACCCTCTGTTTTCGGGGCTCCCTGCACGACGGTGCTGTTAAGGGTACAGGGGTTGAGGGAGCTTCACTCCATGGAATTCCAGGACAAGGTTCTCAAGTGTATCGACTGCGGCGCTGACTTCGTCTTCACCGCCGGGGAACAACTTTTCTTTCACGACAAGCAGTTCAAGAACGAACCCAAGCGTTGCAAGCCCTGCAAAGGCAAGCGCGCTTCCATGCTGGGCAGCACGCCTCCCGGCGCGACGTATCCGAAGGTGGAAACGCGCACCACGTGCTCTGGCTGCGGCAAGGACACAACCGTGCCGTTCAAGCCCACACAGGGACGTCCGGTATTTTGTCGTGAGTGTTTCCAGCAGAAGCGCACTACAGCAGCGACGGCCTAACTTCGTAAGCGGATACATCGCGGTTCCGGATATCCCCACCGGGACGTCAAGCCTGTCACGTACGTCGAAAGCTTTCCCGTTCGCCTAAAATGCCTTTTTCTCCGCCTTCGCGGCCCTCTCAGGTCGAGGGATGGGTGCGCTTTTCCCATTCCCATGCTTGTGGGCCTGGTGGGTGCTCAGCAAATGCTCGAGCTGGCGGAGAAGTTCCTCGGTGTTGACCGGCTTCACCAGCAGTGAGTGCGCACCTTTCGTCTTCCATTCCGAACCCAGGGAGGGATAGGCGGTGAGAATGGCGACGGCCGGATCGTAAGGTTGCTGCTTGGCGGCGCGGATAACATCGTAACCAGCGGTTTCGGTTTCCATCCGCATGTCGGTAATGATCATGTCGTAAGTGGACTTCGACATCTTCTGCGCGCCTTCCTTGGCGGACGAGGCGGTCTCAACCTCGAAGTGGTGCATTTCGAGGATCGCCTTCATCGTGAGCAGGATGGCAAGTTCATCGTCGACCAGGAGAATGCGACGTTTCATAGTTCGCTCCAGGGGATTTCGACCAACGTTCGCTTGCGGTACGATGCAGCAACTCTGGACAGAGATGCTTGCAATCTGAGTTCCTGCCGCAGAGCAAAAATGCGGCTCCCCGTGTGATACGGGAGCCGCCCATTGCTCCGTATAATACCACCGTGGCTTCGTTCTACGTGGAAAACTTTGGCTGTCGCGCGACCCAGGCCGATGGTGCCGCCATTGAGCGCCAATTGCTGGAACGCGGCCTTGCGCGCGGGTCTTCGGCCGAAAGTGCCGAGATCGTAGTGCTCAACACCTGCACCGTCACGGCGGCCGCCGACCAGGATGCCCGGGCCGCCATCCGCCGCATAAAACGTGGCAATCCCGAAGCTCGCATTATCGTCACGGGATGCTACGCCCAGCGTGCGCCCGAAGAAATCGCGAAGCTGGATGGCGTGAGCTTGGTGGTGGGAAATTCGCACAAACATGCGTTGCCGGAAATGGCCGCCTCTCTGGTGTCGCGAGGGTTTGTGCCGGTGGCGTCACTTGGCGTAAGGCCCGATCTTGCGCCCGTCATGGTGGGCGACATTTTCGCGCACACCGAATTGATCGCGGCGCCCGTCTTTGACAGCGAGTCGGCGGCCGAACGTACCCGGCCGAATCTGAAGATCCAGGATGGCTGCAATAACCGCTGCTCGTTCTGCGTGATTCCCTACGTCCGGGGAAAAAGCCGCTCCCTCACTCTCGACTCCGTCCTCCGTGAAGTCGATTCCCTCGTCGAGGCCGGTTACAAAGAGATTGTCCTCAGCGGCATCAATCTCGGACGCTGGGGAAACGATCTCCGTCCACGCGTCCGCTTCGAAGATTTGCTGCGCGCCATCGTGGAGAAGACGGCGATCCCAAGGGTCCGCATCAGTTCGGTCGAGCCCATGGACTGGAGCAATGAACTGATCGCCATCGCCGCCGAGTCACCGCGCGTGTGCAAGCACGCTCACGTCCCTTTGCAATCCGGCAGCGACAGGATCTTGCGCAAGATGCACCGTCGCTATCGTCCGTGGCACTACGCAGACCGCATCCAGCGGATCCGCGCCGCCATGCCGAATGCCGCCATCGGCGCCGACGTCATGGTCGGCTTCCCCGGCGAAACCGACGAGCACTTCGAAGAGACCCGAACGTTCATCGATTCTCTTCCCTTCACCTATCTTCACGTCTTCACGTATTCATCGCGTCCCGGAACGCCCTCGGCTTCCATGCCCGCCCAGGTCCCGGTACACACGGCGCGCGAGCGTAACAAGGTGCTGCGCGATCTGATCGCCGCGAAGAAGCGGGCATTCATGGAGTCGCTGGTGGGAAGTGAAGTGGAAGCGGTGACGCTAACGACGAGGCATGGGGATTCGACCGAGGCGCTTACGGATAATTATCAGAAGATGTGGATCGGCGGAACGATTGCGGCTAATCGGTTGGTGCGGGTGAAGGTGGCGGGCGTGCAGGGAGAGGCGCTAGTGGGAAACCTAGTGCAGACCACGAACGCAGCGATCATTTAGTCGGCGGTTGGATGTTAAGTGTCACCTGCGTTTCGAAAATTAGCGGCTTACCGTCCACGACATAGGGTTTGTACTTCCACGTTCTCACTGTTCTGAGGGCCGCCTCGAAAAGGTGCGGATCGCCCTTAATCCCATTTTCGAATATTACCGTTCCATCTTTGCCGACGACAATGTCGAGAACTACCTCTCCCTGAAGGCCATTTTCGCGCGCAGATTCGGGATATTGGGGAGGCGATTTCTCAAGCAGCATCGGTTGCGTTGCCGCTTCGGTGAGTTGGACGTCGGGTTTGGGGGAAATTGCTTTCATCATTTTCTGCATCTCGGCTGGATCGATCTTCCCTCCTGTTATCCCAACTACCCCGCCTTGGGGTCGAGGCTGATCACTCAGCATGCATTGCGCGTTGCGTTCGTCGTCGCGGAAGGAAAGGCCGCGGAGAGCGTTGACGGCGGCATCGAGACCCTCCTTAGTGTCGGCGGTGATGGAGGCGGCAAGGTGGTAACCGCGAAACGTGGTGGCGATGAACGTGACATACAAAGTTGCGTTCGCAGACGACCGGCTCCTTAGGTCCGCCCGATAAAACTGCCTCCCCGAGATGGTTAGAGGATGAGAATCGGCAAGAATCTCGCGATCTTGCGGGCGATCATTAACATACGATTGCTCTCCGGTGGCAATGTACCGTTGCGTTTCCGCGGCTTGGGCATGATCGTCGACAGAATAAAAGTTGATGGATTCGCGTGAATCCTCGTGCTTGTGCCACACATGAAACAATCCGAGCCGGATCGCATCGATTCGTACGGCCTGCGCTTGCGTGTCGGGAGTGAAGTCCCATCCCTGCGGAGCGTGATAGCTGAAGCCCAGGCAGTCGTTGCTGTATGTACCGTCCCCAACTTGCCCCACGTCAGTCTTGGGAGGCGTCACATCCTGGAGTTGACCGAAGGAAGAAATGCCGAGGAAGAGAACTACGAGGAACAGCAACGACGTCTTCACGGCAGCAGTGTATTCCCGGCCTGCGATCTCCGAAAGGGGAATTCGGCAGCGGACGAGGCGCGTTCATTTGCTCACCCCGTTTTCGCGCTGATAGACTCGTCCGTTCTCACGGATGGCACTCATGCAAATCAAGAACGTCGCTGTAATCGGTTGTGGGCTCATGGGCTCAGGCATCGCGCAAGTCGCTGCTACCGCCAGATTCCACGTCACGGTGCTCGAGGCCGAGCAAGCATTTCTTGACAAAGGCTTCAAAGGCATCGACCGCTCCCTTGCCAAGTTCGCCGAAAAAGGCACGATCACCGAGAAGCCGGAGGCGATCAAGGCCCGCCTGAAGGGCACCACGAAGATCGAAGACCTCGCCGCTTGCGACATCATCATTGAGGCCATCGTTGAAAACGTTCCCGAGAAGCACAAGATGTATGTCGCGCTCGATAAAATCGCGAAGCCCGATGCCATCTTCGCCTCGAATACCTCTTCGATTTCCATCACTGAGCTGATGGCCGTCACCAATCGTCCCGAGCGTTTCATCGGCCTGCACTTCTTCAACCCCGTCCCGCTCATGAAACTCGTCGAGGTCATTCGCACCATCGCCACCTCCGACGAAGTCTTTAACACCGCCGTCGACTTCGGCGCGAAACTCGGCAAAGTCCCTGTTCGAACCAAAGATTCCAGCGGCTTCATCGTCAACCGCCTCCTCGTCCCCTATCTCCTCGACGCCATCCGCGCTTTCGAAGAGGGCGTAGGGTCGATCGAAGACATCGACCAGGCCATGAAGCTCGGCTGCGGTTATCCCATGGGCCCATTCACGCTGCTCGATTTCGTCGGCCTCGATACCTGCTACTACATCACCCACGTAATGTTCGACGAGTTCCGCGAGAAGCGCTTTGCTGCGCCTCCGCTGCTCAAACGCATGGTGCTCGCCGGCTGGTACGGACGCAAGACCGGCAAAGGGTTTTACGATTACACGGACCCGAACAACCCGGTTCCCACTAAAATTTGATTTTCCCTGCTGTCATCCTGAGCGCAGCGTGCGGAGTCGAAGGACCCCTACCCGCTCCACAAATTTTGACCTTGGCACGAACGCCCCTGAGGACTTATGAATTTCGAAAACATTCTTTACGAAGTAAAAAACCAGATCGCCTACGTGACGGTGAACCGTCCGAAAGTGCTAAACGCGCTGAGCATCGCCACGATAACGGAGATCGGCCACGCAATGCAGGCCGCCAAGGATGATGCCAACGTTCGCGTTGTAATCCTCACCGGCTCTGGCGAAAAAGCCTTCGTCGCCGGCGCCGACATCAACGAGCTCAAAACCGCCACCTCCGAAGTCGGCAAACAATATGCGCTGCGCGGCCAGGCGATCTTGAGTCTCATGGAAAATCTCGGCAAGCCCGTCATTGCCGCCGTCAACGGTTTCGCCCTCGGCGGCGGATGCGAACTCGCGCTGGGCTGCACCATGCGCTTTGCGGCCGATACCGCCAAGCTCGGCCAGCCTGAGGTAAAGCTCGGCATCATGGCCGGCTTTGGCGGCTCGCAGCGTCTTCCCCGCCTTTGTGGCAAGGGCATGGGCATGCAACTCCTGCTGACCGGCGAAACCATCACGGCGCAGGAAGCATTGCGCATCGGCCTGGTGAATGCCGTGGTTCCTGCCGCCGAGCTGATCAGCTACGTCGAAGGTGTGGCGCGCAAGATCATTGCCAACGCACCGCTCGCGATCCAATTCACCATGGAAGCGGTGAACCACGGCCTCGACATGACACTCGCCGAAGGCCTTTATCTAGAAGCAACGCTGTTTTCCATTACCTGCGCCACCGAAGACAAGAACGAAGGCACGTCGGCGTTTTTGGAGAAACGTGCGGCCAGCTTCAAAGGAAAATAGAAATCATCAATACGAAGAGACGAAGGGGCACGAAGGTCGTTGCTTGCTTCCGCTCCTTCGTTTTCTTCTGTAGGATGACTGTTTGGCCTTGTGCCTGTGAACTGATAAGCAATGATCAAGAACCTGCGCATGCTCCGCCTGGCGAAAAACAAGGCGGAGTTTCAGCAACTCAATGAGTTTTTCTCCCACCTCGGACTCACGAAAGGCGAGCACTGGGAAGGCCGTTCCAACAGCGGCCAGGTTTTCCTCGTGGAAGACGGCGGCGTGGAAGTCGCCCTCGGCGAGGGATTCCCCGATGCGGATCTTGTTTTCGAAGTGAACGACGCCGATGGCGCCTACGAGCTACTGAAGAAAAAAGGCTGGAAGAAGCTGACCAAGCCGGAAGAGCAGCCGTTCGGGGCTCGCATGTTCACCGCGGAGGTCGCCGGCCACGGAATCGCGTTCTACAACTACCTCCCCGAAAAGCAGCACCACGCGGCAAAAGAACGCGAGTCGAAACTCAATGCGCACGGAAAAAAATTTGCGCTGGTCGTGAGCCGCTTCAACAGCTTCATCACCGAGCGCTTGCTCGATGGCGCGCTGCTCGCGCTGCGTCATGCGAATGTGGATTGGGATGACGTCGAAGTGGTGCGCGTGCCCGGGGCCTTCGAAATCCCCTCCGCCTCGCGCTCGCTCGCGGAGAGCGGCAAGTTTGATGCGATTATCTGTCTCGGCTGTCTACTCCGAGGGGGCACGCTGCATTACGAAGTTATCGCCAACGAAGTTACCCGTGGCGTAGGACAGTCCGCGCAAGAAACCGGAGTGCCGCACGGATTTGGCGTGCTGACGTGCGATACGCTGGAACAGGCCATCGATCGCGCCGGATTGAAAGCCGGGAACAAGGGATACGAAGCAGCGATGGCGGCCATCGAGATGGTGAGTCTCAAGCTCGGAGAGGCGAGGGATCGGCGTAAGGACGCCCCCAAGCCGAAGGCCACCGCACGAGATTTGATGAAGACGCGGGCCCTGCGTCCGGCGAAAGTGGTGAAGAAGTAATGGTCAAAACCGGGACACGGCGGAAATCGCGTGAGTTGGCGCTCCAGATGCTTTTTCAATTGGATATGGGCAAGCAGACGCCCGATCATGTAGAAAAGACTTTCTGGGCCGAGCGCAACGACTTGGAAGAGGACGTCCGAAGTTTCGCGATAGATTTATTTCATGTTGCAGAACAGCGGCGCAGCGAGGTAGATACATTGATCGAGAAACACGCCGAGCACTGGCGCATGGACCGGATGGCTGCCGTAGACCGCAACATCCTGCGCGCAGCGGTGGCGGAGTTTCTCGGGTTCCCCAAGACGCCAAAGGCGGTAGTAATCAACGAATCGTTGGAGATCGCCCGCAGGTTTTCGAGTCCTGAATCAGTGCAGTTCATCAACGGAGTCCTGGACAGCGTAGCGCGAGATCTGGACAACGCACAGAAGTCATCGAAGTCGTAACAGGAAATGCGAGCAGCATGAACTGGTCAGACGAAGCTAAAGAGATTTTTAAGCAGTTGATGAAGACCCTGCCCTCCGGGGAGCGGCAGGAGATCAAGGAAAACGCGCAACCGCGCGCGGAGTCCCTCGCCGAAGAAGAGAACGAGGACGAAGTTTCGGTCGAAGCGGCGATCCTGGCGGTAATCGACAGCACCCCGAAGGAGTTCCACGACCGCCTCCGCGACATGCTCGCCTACCAGGGCATCGACCCAGAGGATTACAACGCCGCTTTCGGCGAATAAGGCTTCGCTTCCTCCGTTACCGCATTCCTAAGCCAGGCTGGGGTTTCGACCAACCAGGAATCAGTCCCGTCAACTATGGGCTTCCCGGCCAAGCCCTGACTCGTTAAAATATCCGCCGAATTAATGTCGTTGATTGTCGCGTGGGGAAGCAAGTTTACATTTTATTGCCGGTGTAAATTCAGAATCACGATGCTCGTTCCATCCCAGACGAACGTCCTTGCGGTTGACGATAACCGAGTCCAGTCTTACGCCATTGAAAAGAAGCTCCGGGCTGCCGGATTTCTGGTGAAGTCCGTCCATTGCGGACGCGACGCTCTGGTCGAAGCCAAGCGCGGCGCTTACGCAGCCGTGCTTCTCGATGTTAACCTCCCCGATATCAGTGGGTTCGATGTGTGTGCCGCCATTCGCGCCGACGCCGGATTGCGCCAGCCGGCAATCGTATTTCATTCCGCTACCCACGCTTCCGAGATGACTTTCCGCAAGGCGCAGGAGTTCGGAGGAGACGCCTTCCTGACCTATCCAATTGAATCGGAAGCCTTAGCAGCGGTGCTCATGGGATCGGTCACCGCGCGCGGCGGTTCCTCGCATCGGCCGATGCTTACCTGCTGGAAAGAAATTGCTCATTTCCTGGGGAAAGGTGTCCGTACCGTACAGCGCTGGGAAGCGCTTGGGATGCCGGTGCATCGCCCGGCTGGAGACCGCAACATCGTATTCGCTGATCCCGACGAACTGCGCCGCTGGATGCACGACCAGAAACCCCAGAGATCCTTAACTTAGGAAGCCCCGGGGTCCCCAATTCTCCTGGTCAGTTTTTACCAGGCCGTCAGCGTGACGTTATCAAGCCATGCTGCGTAATCTGTTGGATACTTGTTCCCATCCGTCTGGAATGCCACGTCCAATTCTTTCGTCGAGGAATTCAGCGGCGTGTAATACCGGTTCACCACTCGACGCACGCCATCCACCGTCACCGCGATGAAGTGTGTATGCCCGTCGGTCGTCCGCTCCAGCTCCCACTTTAAGTGGTGCCACGCATTCGCCGTGATCCCCGCGCACGCCACACCGGTGTTCTGCCAGTGCAGACTAGCGTCCCACACCCGCCAGTAGCCCTTGTAGGTTCCGCGCAGGTTGCACTCGGTCCCGAAGACGTACTTCTTCCCGTTCAGTGCTTGGTTTACATCGAACTCCAGCGCCTGCGGTGCGGTCGCATCTGTGATCCTGAAATCCACTTCGTAATTAAAATGGCTGAACTGCGGATTCGCACCCAGTTGCTTCCACCAGAGCGCCGAGCTGTATGGCGTAGTTCCGCCGAAGTAAAACTCCGATGACGACCCGCTCAGCGAGGGCGTCGTCTGAAACTGCGCTTGCCAGTGTGTTGCGGTGCTCCCCGCGCCACCAGAGCCCGAACAAACATCGCACGACGACCATGCTGTCTTGTTCTGGATTGCGGAGAAAGTGGTTGTGGTGGTCTGCGCTTTCGTATAGGTACAGCTGAGGACGAGAATTAACAATAAAAGTGCTGCAAGTGTCACACTGCTCTTCATCTGGAACTTCGCTCTCTGTCGCACGGCAAACTTGCTTACTCGTTCGCTCTCGTTGACTGGTTGGTGAGCAGAGATTACGAAGTTATAACTAGCCCAACAAGTCGCCAAAGACACTCGTGCTTCCTCGCAGCACGAGTGTCCTTTGGTAATCGAAGCATTCCCCGACCCCCAAACGTGGGAGCAAAAAGAAAGAGCACGGCGTAAACCGTGCTCTTCTAGTTAACAGCCTTGATGTAATTACTTGCTGCGTCCCGCTTCGGCGCTGCCGGTCTTCTCGGCCAAGCCCGCCTGTGCCGCCGCCAACCGCGCAATCAGCACCCGGAACGGGCTGCACGACACGTAGTTCAATCCGACCTTTGCGCAGAACTCCACGCTGCTCGGATCTCCCCCGTGCTCGCCGCAAATCCCCAGCTTCAGGTTCGGACGCGTGCTCCGTCCCCGCTCACAAGCCATCTTTACCAGTTGGCCAACACCTTCCTGGTCAAGCTGCGCAAACGGGTCCTGCTTCAGGATGCCCAGCTCAAAGTAAGTAGGAAGGATCTTGCCCACGTCGTCGCGCGAGAAGCCGAACGTCGTCTGCGTCAGGTCGTTGGTGCCGAAGCTGAAGAACTCGGCCTCCTTCGCGATCTCATCCGCCACCACCGCAGCCCGCGGCAACTCGATCATCGTCCCGACCATGTACTCGACTTTCGTTCCCTTCTCCTTGAAGACTTCCTCTGCCACGCGCCGCACGATGTCCGCCTGGTTCTTCATTTCCTTCAGGCTCGTCGTCAACGGAATCATGACCTCAGGCTTCGCCTTGATGCCCTTCTTGGTGACCTGCACGGCCGCCTCGAAAATCGCGCGCGCCTGCATCTCGGTAATCTCCGGATAGGTGATCCCCAGTCGGCAGCCACGATGCCCAAGCATCGGGTTCTGCTCGTGTAGCTGTTCAACGCGAGAGAGCAGGTGACGAAGTTGCTTCAGCTTCGGCGACTTCGGCTTGGTGATTTCCAGCTGCGCAATTTCCACCATCAATTCTTCGCGCTTCGGCAAGAACTCATGCAGCGGCGGATCGATCGTGCGGATCGTGATCGGGAATCCATCCAGCGCCGTGAACAAGCCGGCGAAGTCGGAGCGCTGCATCGGCAGCAGCTTCTTCAGCGCCGCGCGACGATCGCCTTCGTTATCGGCCAAAATCATCTCGCGCATGTGGCCAATGCGGTCCTCGGCAAAGAACATGTGCTCCGTGCGGCAGAGCCCAATGCCCTCAGCGCCGAACGCCGCCGCCTGCTTCGCATCACGCGGAATGTCTGCGTTCGCGCGCACGCCCATCTTGCGGAACGGTTCGGCCCAGCTCATGAACTTCATCAGCTCGGGATCGTCGGTGCGCGCCGGGTTGGTGTTCAGCTTGCCGTTAATCACCCGGCCGCTGATGCCGTCGAGCGAAATCCAATCGCCCGCCTTCAGCACCTTGCCCTTCACCCGCATTTCCCGCTTCTTCTCGTCCACTTCGATTTCACCGGCGCCGGCCACGCAGCACTTGCCCATGCCGCGTGTAACCACCGCCGCGTGGCTTGTCATGCCGCCGCGCGACGTCAAAATCCCCGCCGCCACTTCCATCCCGTGAATGTCTTCCGGCGTGGTCTCGCCACGCACCAGGATGACCTTCGCCGTCTTGTCCTTCTGCACCTTCGCCACCGCTTCATCAGCGCTGAACACAATCTGTCCAACCGCCGCGCCCGGCGAAGCCGGCAGCCCCTTCGACAACACCTCGACCTTCACGCCCTTTTCTTCGAGTGAAGGAACGAGGAAGTCGTTGAGCTGGATCGCTTCCACGCGCATCACCGCGTCTTCCTTCGAGATCAGCCCTTCTTCCACCATCTGGATCGCCACCCGAACCGCGGCACGACCGGTGCGCTTACCGTTGCGCGTTTGCAGCATGAAGAGCTGGCCATCTTCAATCGTGAACTCGAAGTCCTGCATGTCGCGATAGTGCTGTTCCATCTTCGTCGTGATCGCACGAAGCTGTTCATACACGTTCGGCATGATTTCCTTCAGCCCATCGATCGGTACCGGCGTCCGTATGCCGGAGACCACGTCTTCGCCCTGCGCATTCATCAGGAACTCGCCGTAAAACTCCTTTGCGCCGGTCGCCGGATTGCGGGTAAAGCCCACGCCCGTGCCGCTCGTCTCGCCCAGGTTGCCGAACACCATCGACTGCACGTTCACCGCCGTGCCAATCGAATCGTCAATGTTGTTCATGCGGCGGTAGTGCTTCGCGCGATCGTTGTTCCAGCTTCTGAAAACGGCGTCACGCGCCATCGCCAGTTGTTCCAGCGAATCCTGCGGGAAATCACGCTTCGCGTGCTTCTTCACGACCTTCTTGTAATCGACGATGACTTCCTGCAAATCTTTCGCCGTCAGGTCGGTATCGAGCTTCACCTTACGCTGCTTCTTCTTGCCGTCGAACACTTCCTCGAAGTGCGACTTCTCGATGTCGAGCACCACGTTGCCGAACATCTGGATCAACCGGCGATAGCTGTCATACGCGAACCGCTCGTTGTTGCTCCGCGCCGCCAAACCTTTTACGGACTCATCGTTCAGACCAAGGTTCAAAATCGTGTCCATCATGCCGGGCATCGAGAATTTCGCGCCCGACCGCACGCTCACCAGCAGCGGATCGCCCGGCGCGCCGAGCTTCTTTCCGCGCAGCTCTTCCAGCTGCTTCAACGCGGCCAGCATTTCCTTCTGCACCGCATCGCTGGTCTTGCCCGCCTTCATGTACTCGCGGCAGGCTTCCGTCTGGATGGTGAATCCCGGAGGCACGGGCAGCCCCACGTTCGTCATCTCGGCCAGGCCTGCGCCCTTTCCGCCGAGCACATCTTTCATCTTGCCGTTGCCTTCAGCCTTGCCGCCGCCAAAGGAGTAAACATATTGCACTGCTTTCTGCTGGGGAGTCGCCATACTGGCCTCGATCGTTTCTAGAGTCGTTGACATGTATTAGTCCTCTGTACCGCGGTATTAAAACTCATTGACAAAAATTCTGGGTTACCACTCTGTCGGTGCCCCGCCCTTGTCGCGATGCGACAGGGTGGGTCGCACAATCGTTCAGAACCCACAACACCGCACCGCCTCTTTTTTTATCGTCGTACGGTTCGTATCAGGGCAGCGCTTCAGCGCTGCCGAAATCAGTCTTTAACAACGGGGCTTCAGCCCCTGCTTACGCCTTCTCCGTAACAATCTCGCTAAAATCCGCAATATTTTCGAACTGCGACACAATCGCTACCAACAACAACAGTCGCGATGTCCGCTTCTGCTCGTCGTCCACCATTACCATCACCTTGTCGAAGAACGCGTCCACCGGCTTCCGCAGCCCCGCGACGAGCGAAACCGCTTCCTGGTAGTTCTTCTCTTTCACAGCGGCTTCGAACTTCGGCGCCAACTGCATGAACTCTCGCACCAGCGCCGCTTCCTCCGCGTGCTCTGCCACTTCCGCGTACTTCTCCGCGGCGAGCACGATCCGCTCAACCCCAGCGTCATTCCATAGCGGCGGCAGTTTCTTCTCCTCCGCCTGCTTCAAAATATTCTTCATCCGCTTGAACGCCGCCGACACCGCAATAAAGTCTTCCGACCCGCGCACCGCCGTCACCGCTTCCGCCCGCGCCATCGCATCCACCACATCATCCGCATCGGAAGCCAGCACCGCGTTCACCACGTCGTAATGGACTCCGCGCGCCTCGCGCAGGTAGAACTCCAGCCGCTCCTTCAGGAAGGCCGCCACGTTCTCGGAATACTTATCATCCGCCGCGAACCGCAACTCCGCCTCGCTGCCCTTGTACTCGGTTCGCGCATCCGCGAATACTGCCCGCAAACTCACCGGCAGCTTGTGTTCGGCGATAATCTTCACAATCCCGTTCGCCGCCCGGCGCAGCGCAAACGGATCTTTCGATCCACTCGGAATCAGCCCCAGCGCAAACATCCCGGCAATCGTATCGGCTTTATCCGCAATCGCCACAATCGCGCCTTCCACGCTCCGCGGCACCGAGTCATCCATCGACTCCGGCTTGTAGTGGTCGTAGATCGCGTCGCCAATCGCGCCCGCGGCTTCTTCCGTAACTTCCAGCCGCTCCCACTGCGCTTTCGTATACAGTCCGCCCACCACGCCTTGCAGCTCGGTGAACTCCTTCACCAACTCGGTCGTCAAATCCGCCTTCGACAGCAGCACTGCCTTGTGCACTACCCCGCAGCGCACCGCCGTCCCCGCATGAATCGCCGTCGTGGCGATCAGGCTCGCCAACTTCTGCGTCCGACAAGTCTTGTCGTAGTAGCTGCCCAAATCTTTCTGGAACGTCACCGCCTTCAGCCACTCGAAGCGCTGCTTCAAATCGAACTTCTGGTCCGCGTCCCAGAAGAACCGCGCATCGTTGAACCGCGCCCGCAGCACGCGCTCGTTGCCGTGCCGAATCAGCCCATCCGGATCCGGGGTCCCCGGCAAACCCGCATTTGGTTTGCTGGGGTGAGGATCGCTATTCGTGTTCAGCACCGCCAGAAAGTGCGGCGCCAGCTTGCCCGACGCATCCTCCACAGCAAAATACTTCTGGTGATCGCGCATCACCGTCACCAGAACTTCTTCCGGCAGCGTCAAATATTCCGGATCAAACGACCCCAAAATCGCCGACGGCGACTCCGTCAAATTCACCACGGTCTCAAGCAATTCTTTGTCTTCCCGCCACCGCGCCCCAGCGATCGTTCGCGTCGCCGCATCCAGCGCCTTGCGAATCTTGTATTCCCGCTCCGCCCGATCCACGATCACCGAAACCGCTGCCAGCGTCTCGCCATACGCATTCGGAGCCGTCAGGAGCACATCGGTCTGCGAGAGAATTCTGTGGCCTCGGCTGCGGTTCCCCGCAACCACACCGTCGAATTCCAGCGGAACAATCTGGTCATCCAGCAGCGCCACCATCCACCGCACCGGCCGCACGAACCGCTCCCCGGTCTTCCCCGGACGCCAATACATGCTCTTCGCCCAGTAAATCCCGTTGATCTCCTTCGGCAGCATCTCGCCCAAAATCTCCGCCGCCCCGCGTCCCTTCCGCGCGACAGTCGCGGCAATGTACTCGCCCTTCGGCGTCTCAATCTTCTGGATCGCGGCGAGTTCCACGCCAGCCTTCTTCGCAAACGCATGCGCCGCCGGCGTAGGCTCGCCATCCTTGTAAGCGACTTTCACCGAGGGACCCATCAACTGTTCCTGCACATCCGGCTGCGACTCCCGCAGCGCATGCGCGACAACCGCCAGCCTCCGCGGCGTCGAATACGACTCCACTGTCGCGCCCTCAGCCAGCCGCTCCCGCTGCACAAGTTCGCCCACGCGACGCGCCAATTCCTCGCGCGCCCCATCGATCATCCGTGCCGGAATCTCTTCGGTCCCTATCTCAAGCAAAAAATCAGCCATTCAATCCCTTTATTCTCAATTCCAAACCAAGTTCCGTATGTGAGCGCTGTCACAATCGCCACCGTCACGCATCACCCTCGGGTGCCCCAGGTTTGGCGGTTTTCCAAACCTGGGATTCCGCCTAGCGCCAGTCACTCCACCACCATTCGCCTCCACGACTCTCTCTTGTCATCCAGAGGAGCGCAGCGACGAAGGACCTGCCTGTTAAGCCGACGCGGTAGCCTCCGCCGGCACTTCCGCGTTCTCCGTCTGCTGGTTCACCCAAGCCTTCGCCGCCGCCACCGCCAGCGCCCGCACCCTCGCAATAATCCCCACCCGCTCCGTCACCGAGATCGCTCCCCGCGCGTCAAGAATGTTGAACAAATGCGAGCACTTCAGCGTCAAATCGAACGCCGCCAGCACCGGAAACCGCTTCTTCTCGCCGGCCGTAAACGGCTCGACCTCAGCCGTTTTCCCTTTTTTCGGAGCCCGCGTCGCCGCGTGATACTCATCCAGCAGCCTCTTCGCCTCCGCTTCATACAAATCGAAGTGCTGCCACAGCTTCGTCACGTCGGCCTTCTCAAAGTTGTAGACGGAATATTGCAGCTCATCCGCCAGCCGCACATCGCCATAAGTCACGGGCTTCCCATCCCGGCCCACGACCCACACAATGTCGTATATCGAATCCACATCCTGCAGGAAGGCCGCAATCCGCTCCAGCCCGTACGTCAGTTCCGCCGCAATCGGATCCAAATCCACGCCGCCGCACTGCTGGAAATAGGTGAACTGCGTTATCTCCAGCCCATCGAGCATCACCTGCCACCCAATGCCCCACGCGCCCAGCGTCGGAGACTCCCAGTTGTCCTCTTCGAACTTAATGTCATGCTTCGCCAAATCGATCCCAATCGCCTGAAGCGACTGGAGATAAAGCTCCTGCACATTTTCCGGAGGAGGCTTCAAAATCACCTGGTACTGGGTGTGTTTGTACAGCCGGTTCGGGTTCTCGCCATACCGCCCGTCCGCCGGACGCCGCGACGGCTGCACATACGCCACGCTATACGGCTTCGGCCCCAGCACGCGCAAAAACGTCTCCGGCGCCATCGTCCCCGCGCCCACTTCCACATCGTGCGGTTGCTGCAAAATGCAGCCATGTTCAGCCCAGAAATTTTGCAGCCGGAGGATTAGTTCCTGGAAGGTTAACGGGTTCTTCGAAGAGGCCACGGTCGTAGGGTTCCATTCTACAGAGATTGATAACCATCAATCTCCTGTCAGCCCGCCGTCTTTTTGAAAAATTCACTTAGGAAAGGCCAAGACGGCGGGTCAATCTAACTTATCGAGCATGGTCACAGTGACCAGCTTCTTTTCCATATGCCGCTCCAATATCTGCGTCAGGAAGCGGCGTAAATCTGCACCACGTTGGCGCGGCCACTCCGCGCCCGCAAAATTCTCAATCGGCGCCCGGAACATCACATCCGCCAGCGCCCGCGACTCCACACTCAATTCGGTCGACGCCAGCCGCCGGTCATCGGAGCACATCAGCCCATCCACCAGCGGATGGAAATATGCTTTGTCCCCCAACTCATTCCCGCAAACCACGCAGTGCGCCAGGTCCGGCAAAAATCCCGCCAGCCGCACCATCCAAAGGTCGAAGTACGTCAGCGGCATCCAGATAGCATTGCCGCCCAACTGTCCTAGCGTCGCCAGCGCCAGCCGGAACACCGCATCATTCGGCTCCCTGTCCGGCAGCAGATCGTCAATCAACTCCGCCACATGTCCCAGCCCCAGCGCCCGCGCATAATCCACTTCCCGCGAGAGCGGAGACTCCAGCACATCGCAGGAATCCAGCCGTGTCAGTTCCTGCCGCTCGCGGTCTTCGTAGTACACCCGCACATGCGTCAGCGGCTCCAGCGCCCCGCCAAACCTCCGGCGCGACTTCTTCGCCGCCTTCGCCACGCCCTTCACCTTGCCCTCTGCGCGGGTAAACAGCGTCACCAGCAAATCGGCCTCGCGCATCGGATACGTGCGCAGGACAATCGCCTCCGATTGCTTGAGCATGGCTACCCTGTCTGCACAGGCAAGAGTAAGGACGTAAGGCTCAAACTCCCATTTTAAATCCCGCCCTGTCATTCCGCCAAAAGCCGCCAAAAACCGGATGTGGGGCTCGAGAATCACGCAGCGGCTACGGCTCTGAATTATTTCGCCTACCACTTTATAGGACTCACCGTACACTGCGAGTGAGTCCAGCAATGGCACCAGGGTGATGGATCGGCTTTGGAGCGTAGAGGATTTGGTTGCGCTCTGGAAATCATACGAACAGCCGAGGGCAGAAAGAGCGGCGCAAACCATGAACCGAAACGCACTAATGTTCGTGGTCCTCGGCCTCGGTTTCGTAGTCGCCGAGTGGGTTATCGCCTACCGACTTCGCAGAGAGGTTAACCGCCTTCTCACCCCGTTTGAGCGAATTCCTGCGGCGATGTGGTCCCTGCGTTACTTTAGGATGCTCAGACTCCATAGGCAATTTTTCCCATCCAGCCGGTTGCGGCACGTTCTCTTTCTCTGCGAGATTGGATTCCTTCTCTGCGTTTATGAAGCCATTCACTTTGCCAAGTAGCCCACTACCCCAAAAACCCGCAGCCCGGAATTTCGTGCATAATGTTTCGGCTTTTTTCGAGGGGTGAATGATGGCATCTCAACCAGCCGGTTTACAGGATCTGAAAGCCCGCATGAAGGCCACATGGATGGCCGGAAACTTCGGCAAAATTGCCGACTTCAACCGCCAGGGCGCCGAGGAATTCGTCTCCCGCCTCAACCTCAAGCCCGGCATGAAGGTCCTCGACATCGCCTGCGGCACCGGCAACCAGGCCATTCCCGCCGCTCGCACCGGCGCCGCCGTCACCGGACTCGACCTCGCTCCCAATCTCCTCGAACAAGCGAAAGCCCGCGCCGCCGAAGAAAAACTTTCGCTTGAACTCATCGAAGGCGACGCCGAAGAATTGCCCTTCCCCGACGAATCCTTCGACATCGTTTACTCCATGTTCGGCGCCATGTTCGCTCCCCGTCCCGAACGCGTCGCCGCCGAAATGAAGCGCGTCTGCAAGCCCGGTGGCCTCATCGCCATGGGCAACTGGACCCCCGAAAGCCTCCCCGGACAAATGTTCCGCGCCTCCGCGAAGTACGCTCCTCCGCCGCCAGGTGTCCAGCCCCCCGTCCTGTGGGGCGTAGATCAGGTTGTCCGAGAGCGCTTCGGTCAAGGCGTCCAGGTCGAGACCGGAAAACAAATCAACTACGGCGACTTCGGCGACCTTTCGCCCAAGGAATCCGTTGCCGTTTTTCGCGATTTCTTCGGCCCGGTGAAAATGACGTTCGCGCGTCTCGATCCCGAAGCACAGCACCACTTCATCGCCGACATGGAACGTCTCTTCACCGAGCACAACGTGAAGCAGCACGGCACCGCGCACCGCATGGAGTTTCTCGAAGTCCACGCGAGAAAAGTTGCATGAACCGATTCCCTGCGATCTGGATCGCGCTTCTCTTCTCGCTCGCTTTGTACGCGCAGTCCGCGCCCCAGCGTCCCCGCGCCTCCGACATCGGTCTCCATCCCGGCGTCCTCCCTGCTGGCCCGCTCGACGCCATCACCGACGTGGCCGGCGTCGAAGTCGGGCAAACCACCATCCAGCATCCGCCCGACATCAACACCGGCGTTACCGCCATCCTGCCGCATGCCGGCAATCTCTATCGCGAAAAAGTTCCCGCCGCCATCTTCACCGGCAACGGCTTCGGCAAGCTCGTCGGCACCACGCAAGTCGACGAGTTCGGCGACATCGAAACTCCCATCCTCCTCACTTCCACCACCGCCGTGCCCCGCGTCGCCGACTATCTCATCAGCTATATGCTCGCCCTTCCCAGCAACGAAAAAGTTCTCGCCATCAATCCCATCGTCGGCGAGACCAACGACGGCACCCTCAACGACATTCGCGGCCGCCACATCACCCAGGACGACGTCTTCCACGCCATCCAATCCGCTAAATCCGGCCCTGTCGAAGAAGGCACAGTCGGAGCCGGCAGCGGCACCATCGCCTTCGGATGGAAGGGAGGCATCGGCACCGCCTCCCGCAAGCTGCCCGCGACCTTCGGCGGCTACACCGTCGGCGTCCTCGTGCAAACCAACTTTGGCGGAATTCTCACCATCAACGGCGCGCCCGTCGGCCGCGAACTCCATCACTACTATCTGCGCGACGAGACCCACAACGCCTCCGACCTCGGCGCCCGTCCCGACGGCTCCTGCATGATCGTCGTCGCCACCGATGCGCCGCTCGATGGCCGCAACCTCAAGCGCCTCGCCTCGCGCGCTCTCTACGGCATGGCTCGCACCGGAAGCTCAGCGTCCAACGGCAGCGGCGACTACGTCATCTCCTTCTCCACCGCCCAGCAAAACCGCATTCGCATGGACGATCCCGCCCCCACGCGCCACATCGAGGTCCTCACCAACGACGCCATGTCGCCCCTCTTCGAGGCCGTCATCGAAGCCACCGAAGAGGCCATCTACAACTCCATGCTTCGTGCCACCACCACCACCGGAATGGGCCACACGATCGACGCGCTCCCCATCGACAAAACCGTCGAAATCCTCCGCAAATACCGTGCCATCCAATAAATCTTGGCCTTGCCAAAAGAAATCCACCCCGCTTTTTCCGGTGCTCCCCGCATCCAAATTCATGCTATCGTTCCGCACCGTGAGGATGCGGCCATGACCAACTCTGAGTTCGACGACGCGCGTCTCTGCCTCGTGCTTTCCGCCGCCATCCTCACCGTGGCGTGCGCCACCGTCTTCGCCCTCACCATCGGCTCCCCCGACGGCCAAACCAGTTGGGGAGTCCTGCTCCTCCCCGCCTACCTCCCGCTCCAATACGCCTTCCACCCCGCCGGCAACGGCCCCGTCATTCAACTCCTCGTCCTCGTCCTCGACATCGTCCTCAGCTTCGCCTTCTACTTCTTCGCCACCTTCGGAATCATGCGCGCCTACCGCCGCTCCCATCGCCACTAAGCTTCTTTTTGGGTTGTCATTGCGAGTCGCGGATGTATCGCGCCGTGGCAATCCTCATGATGCTCCATTCACCAATTCCGCCCGCAAGCTCTCCGGCCACTCTGCCCAGGTCCGAGCTTTGGCAGCATTTTCGAGATGATGGCCGCACCTCATATCGTGCTATCGTTTCGCAGAGGTCGGCGACATATGATCCAGGTGATCAAAATTGCTTGTCTTCTGATCGCTTTCTTCGCGACCATCCTTCTGTTGTTGTTCCTGCCCGTTGTAGGGATCCTCGGCTCCATCGGCCAGATGGCGCTCTTCTATTTCATCTGGCGCCACGGCAAACGCGACGCCGCCTGAGCCACCACAACCCCAGCTACCACTAATCCAAAACCCTCCGCCCGCTCCCGCGTCCTCTGTGGTTAAAGTTTTTGCTACCCTATCCCCAATGTCCTTCTCCACCTTCCACGGCAACGCCCCCACCGTCCACGCCGCCCGCGAAATGCTCGCCCGCGATCGCTTCCCGCACGCCGTCATCCTCAGCGGCCCGCGTGGCGCCGGCAAGTTCACCCTCGCGCAAATGATCGCCAAGGCCATGAACTGTCTTGAGCCGCCCATCACCTCCGACGGTCTTCCCGACTACTGCGGCCACTGCTCCAACTGCGAACGCATCGCCCAGGCCGACGACCTCAACGCCCGCTTCGACGAAGCAGTTGATGCCCGCGAAGCCCTCAAAGAAACCGACAAAAAAGAGACCCGCATCTTCGTCCAGACCCACCCCGATGTCTTAATCATTCCCCCGGATCCGCCCCAACTCCTCGTCAAGGTCGACCAGGTCCGCCACGTCATCGGCCACATTTACTACAAACCCACCGCCGGAGAGCACAAGGTCTACGTCTTCCCCTCAGCCATCTTCATGAAGGAAGCCGCCAACTCGCTGCTAAAAATTCTCGAAGAGCCACCTGAGTTCGCCACCATCTTCCTTCTCTCCGAAAATCCCAGTTCTCTGCTCGCGACCGTCCGCTCCCGCTGCGTGCAGCTTCGTCTCGAATGTCTCGCCTGCGAAGATATCGAAGCCTATCTATCGAAGCACCGTCCCGAGTGGCAGGCCCGCCAGCGTGCCCTCGTCGCACGCCTTTGCGGAGGCGGAATCGGTCAGGCCCAAACCTTCGACCTCGCCGCCTACACCGCTGCCCGCCAGGATGCCCTCACCCTCCTGCGCGCCTCCATCAATGCCGACGACCACACCGAATTGTTCAAAGTGACAGAAGGCTACCGCGCGGGCGCGCAGGGCAAGGACAAGACGGACCAGTTACTCCGTGCTGCGTATTCCCTGTTAGAGGACCTTCTCTATATCGTTTCGGGAACGCCGAAAATGCTCCGCAACACCGATCTCTCCAGCGAACTCAACAAGCTCGCCTCGACGATCGATATCGCCTGGATCCAGCGTGCATCGCTGAAATTGGGCGAAGTTGAGACCGGCATGCGCCGCAATCTTCTCCGCAGTTTGTCTCTCGACGCATTCGCTACTTCTCTCGAAAGGTAACCGGAAAACGGTCTACGTCTCCATGTACGCCTAAAGTAACATTGGTGGACGATTGTGTACCCGGTAGCCCTGTGATAGGGTAGCCAACAAGTTCACACCTTAGTTCACCTCTCGGACGAGCGCCGTCTTCCCAGGTTGGACATTTGTCCTCCGCCGCGACTCGCCCTGTAGGTACTTTCGGAGTGATCGCCTCTTTAGGAGACGACCATGAAAGATTCATTGGATTCCACTGCGGTCGGCCGCGCGCTGGAACCAGACTTTTCGAATCGGAAATTGATTCGGCCTTCCCTGAATCGCCCTGACCACGTGCGCAGCGAGCAAATCCAGGAGCGCCGCGAGCGGGCCGATCACCCACAAAACGGTGCCGGCAAAAAAATGCCACCCGCCGAACAGACCCACGCCGAGAATTTCTATTACCAGAAACAAATGCAGGCCAAAACGCCCATGGTCTTCGTCCTCCAGGATGGCGAAGAAATCCACGGCGTCATCGAGTGGTACGACCGCTCCTGCCTCAAGATCACGCGCCAGGGCAGCTCCAACTTGCTCCTTTACAAACCATGCATCAAGTACATCTACAAAGAATCCGAAAAATAGGCCCTTATCCCAAGGAAAGCAAAAGCCCCGCCATCAAGCGGGGCTTTTCTATTGCCTTAATATCTTTGGTTTTTCTCAAAAATCCTTCGTGTCCCTCGTGATTAGAGATTTTGATTTTGAATTTGTCTTTCCCCCACCGGCCTCCACAACACCATCACCAACAACGCCGCCAGCACCACGGCCCGCACCTGTCCCGCATAATCCACGAAGAACCCCATATCCGGCGCGGGCATCAACCGGTATCGAAAATAATTCTGGGGCGTGAACAGTACCGCGAAAAACAGAAACATCCCCGGCAGCAGCTTGTTCTCTACCTCCGGATGCTCGAGCACCCACAGCACCACGAACATCCATGGCACATACAAATGCGTCAATCGATAATCCCACGATACCGGCGTGAATAGCATCGCGCATACGGTGATCGCCACCGCCTGGCTCAAGGGCGACAATTTGCGAATCCGGAACACCCACAGCCCCACACCCAACAAGGCCACTACCGGTAGATAGACGTCATATATCACCGGCAGCCGCAGGCTCTCCCAGTGGAAGTGGATCCGTAGCAACTCATACATCTGCTTGCAAATCCCGAACAGCGAATGATCGAACGACACTTCGTGCGGCCGGAATCCCAGTACAAGGTGCGCGGTATAAAGCCGCAACGCGTCGCGTGTCCCCTCCAGCGCCACCGCCGTCGTCGGACCCATCATCCAGTGCGAACCGAAAAACACCGCGGCACCCACCGCGAGTCCATACAGCATCTTCCGCCAGTCCCGCCGGTTCAGCAGCAGCGCGCAATAAATAATCGGAGTGATCTTCAGTGCCGTGGCGATCCCGAAGCAAACCGCCGCCCATCCTCGTTGCCCGCGCAAATAGCAGGCCAGTCCAATCCCCACGAACACGAGCACATACACTTCCATGTTCGCGCACTCCACCAGGTACCACACCGGATACGCCGTTACCGCCGCCGTCAGCGCGAACCCCCACGCGGTCCACCGTGAAATCCCGCGTCGCTCCATCGCCCGGGCGAACAGCACCGTGCCCACCGCCACGACGATCACGAGCGTCACGATCCAAGCCACGATCGGGTGCGGCAACTTGTAATAGAGGTGCAGCAGGACAGCAATCGGCGCCGGGTACGTCCAGTCAGTTTTGCCGCGAATCACACGAAAAAACGCTGCCGTCCCATAGTCGTTATGGAATCGGTCAGCATACGTCACCATGTCGCCGAAATGGTGCGCTTTGTCGAACAGCAGGATATCGCCGTGCAGCCAATACGAAAGAACCAGGTCAACAATCGTCAGGGCGACGATCGTCAGCCAATACTCGCGCAGGATCTTCGGCAGCCCGCCGCGCTCCGCCTTCGCTTCCGCTGTTCGAACCGCTTGCCCGGACTCTCCGCCCAAACTCGCCATGAAATGTATCCGGAAACGCGGTCCCCTAGCTAGTTTTCCGCGTCCTTCGACGCGCTTTTCTTCACTTCCAACACCAAATCGTCGTCCCTGAGCGAATCCCAAGGCCGCTTTTCATAGCTTCGGCAGCACGATCCCCTTCTGCGCCTGGTACTTCCCTTTCTTGTCCTTATAGCTCACTTCACAAACTTCATCGCTCTGAAAAAACAGTATCTGGCACAGCCCTTCATTCGCATAAATGCGCGCCGGAAGCGGCGTGGTATTCGAGATCTCGAGCGTTACATAACCCTCCCACTCCGGCTCAAAGGGCGTAACGTTCACAATGATCCCGCACCGCGCGTACGTGCTTTTCCCCACGCAAATCGTCAGCACGTCGCGTGGAATCTTGAAGTACTCCACGCTCCGCGCCAGCGCAAACGAGTTCGGTGGCACGATACAAACATCGCTGGTAATCGTCACGAACGATTTCTCGTCGAAATGCTTCGGGTCCACGATGGCGCTGTTCACGTTGGTGAAAATCTTGAACTCATCGGCCACGCGCAAATCGTATCCATACGACGACAGCCCATAAGATATGACCCCCTGCCGCACCTGCTTCTCGTAAAAGGGGTTGATCATGTCGTATTCAGTCGCCATGCGGCGGATCCAGCGGTCACTCTTAATGGCCATGCGTCTCCTTGCGAGCCTCGTTTTTTAGCGATGGAAAGTGCGTTCAGCTAGAACTTGGGAGTCGTTAGCCATCTTAAAAGGCAAACCTCCCGATTGACAATGCCCGTCATCCGCTCTACGATTCGCTTTCAGCCATTCTCCCTATCTGCCACATTCCGAGGAGGATGCCTGACATCTACGGAGCCGAACCTGTGATCAAGCTCGATATCATCAACGAAGTCGTCAGTAAGACCGGCGTCACCAAAACCAAGGCCGAACTGGCCGTCGAAACCGTCTTCGAGAGCATGAAGAAGGCCCTATCGCGTGGCGACCGCATCGAACTTCGCGGCTTCGGGGTCTTCAACGTTCGCCCCCGCAAAACCGGCATCGGCCGCAACCCGCGCACTGGCGCTGAAGTCAATATCCCCCCAGGCAAAGCCGTCCGCTTCAAGCCCGGCAAAGAACTCCAGTCCATCGACTAGCGCAGCACAAGAATCGATCTTCGCAGCACGATTGATCTTCGCAGCACGTAATTGAGCTTCGCAGCACGTGGTTAGAGAACTCCATTGCCCCAAGCGCGAAGCGCGCACCGCATTGATCTTCGCAGCACGTAGTTAGAGAACTCCATTGCCCCAAGCGCGAAGCGCGCACCGCATTGATCTTCGCAGCACGTGGTTAGAGAACTCCATTGCCCCAAGCGCGAAGCGCGCACCGCCTTTAAAGCCCGGGGCGCCAGCCCCGGGTTAACTCCCGCCGAGACTCCAAGCCCGAAGGGCGGCACGCCTCTCAAACCCTCAACCCCGCGAGATCACAGACACATTTCTCCATTGCCCCAAGCGCGAAGCGCACACCGCACACCGCCTTTGAAGCCCGGGGCGCCAGCCCCGGGTTAACTCCCGCCGAGACTCCAAGCCCGAAGGGCGGCACGCCTCTCAAATTCTCAACCCCGCGACGCTCGTGAGATCATAGACTCATTTCGCCGATGTCCGACCCCACCACCCCCTACACCCACGTCTTCCCTGACCCGCCCCAGGCGGTCTATTTCATCTCCCGCCCGCGTCCCCGCTACTGGCTTCACGCTCTCCTGTTTCTCGCTACGTTCTTTACCACCCTCGCCGTCGGCGCCCGCTTTCAATACAACTTCCAGCACCACCTAGCCACCCTCGATCTCACCGACTCCTCCGGCCTCCCGTTCCCGCTCATGTGGGTCCTGCGTGCCCCGCAGCGTCTCCTTCTCGGCATCCCGTTCTCGCTCTCGCTCATGGGCATCCTGCTCGCCCACGAGATGGGCCACTACCTCTATTGCCGCAAGTATCACGTTTACGCCACGTTGCCGTACTTCCTGCCCGCACCCACGCTTATTGGGACGCTCGGCGCTTTCATCCGCATCAAGTCGCCCATCCGCACCCGCGAAGCTCTCTTCGACATCGGCATTGGCGGCCCGATCGCCGGATTCGTCGTCGCACTCCCGCTGCTGTTTCTCGGCATCGCGCTCTCACACGGTGGCAATCGCGAAGACATGAGCTTCGGTTATCCACTAATTTTCAATTTTGCCCATGCCTTCTGCGGGCCCGCCGTTCCCCTCGATAGGCTCCAACTCCATCCCGTCGCCATCGCCGCCTGGTTCGGCATGTTCGCCACCGCCCTCAATCTCCTCCCCGGCGGCCAACTCGACGGTGGTCACATCATCGCCAGCGTCTGGCCGCGCGCCCACCGCGTCGCCTCCATCATCACCATCGCCGCGCTGCTCTACATGTCGTGGTCATTCTTCATCGGATGGCTCCTCTGGGCCCTCTTTCTCCTCATTGCGTTTCGACACCCGCGCGTGCCGGAATATCCAAAATTGAATGTTCCCAGGCTTTGGATTGCCCTGCTCGGGATGATAATGTTGGCAATCACCATTGCTCCGCGCCCCTTCTCGGTATCTGACAAAAATCAAGGTCTTTCGTTAAACGACATTACTCAACAGATCCGAAACCACTTCCACCACGGAGGCTAAAAAATGAAGCGAACGCTAGCAGTTCTCCTGGGGCTCCTCATGGTTCCCCTCTTCACCTTTGCCAAAGAAGGCGAAAAAGAAGCCGACCGCGTCGAGGAAGCCGGCACCGTCATGGGCGAGATCCTCAACGTCCCCGACGACATTCCCAAGAACATTCTCGATCGCGCTGAGTGCGTCATCGTGCTGCCTTCGGTCAAAAAGTTCGCTATCGGTGTCGGCGGCAACTACGGTCGCGGCGTCATGACCTGTCGCAGCGGCAAAACCTTCCAGGGCAAGTGGAGCGGCGCCGCCATGTACGCGCTCGAAGGCGCTAACATTGGCTTCCAGCTCGGCGGACAGGAAACTGACTTCGTCCTCCTCATCATGAACGCCCGCGGCGCTCAATCGGTGCTGAAGAGCAAAGTGAAACTCGGTGCCGACGCCGCAGCCGCCGCTGGCCCCAAGGGTCGCGACGCCCAGGCCGCAACGGATGTCGTCATGCGCGCCGAAATCCTTTCCTACTCGCGTTCCCGCGGTCTCTTCGCCGGCATCTCGCTCGAAGGCACAACCCTCCGCAGCGACGACGGCGCCAATGAAAATCTCTACGGCAAACGCCTCGACGCCACTGACATCCTCGTGCACCACGCCGTCGGCACGCCCGCCTCCGCTGCCAAACTAATCTCCGTCCTCAACCGCCACTCCCCCGTCAACAAATCCGAACCCAAATCCCTCCGCAACGACTAAAGGGTCGATCAACTCAACGGATGCCCCAGGTTTGGCGATTTTCCAAACCTGGGTGTTTCCTCCCAACATTTCCACCTGTCATTGCGAGGCGCGCCTCCTTTGCGCGCTGCGGCAATCCCCCGAATGCAGCTACCTCCGCCGCTTCCAAAAGGCTCTCCAGCCCCGCTCTCTCACGTGGGAAGTGCTCCGAACCCTCACCCAACTCTCCCCCCCACAGTCCAACTCTCAACTCCTTCGTGAAACCTTCGTGTCCTTCGTGTTCAAAGATTTTTCTCCCGCCGCTAAAAACAAAATCCCCACTCTACGCGCATCGTAGAGCAGGGATTCTCGAAACCTAACAGCTAATTGCTAATAGCTAATCACCTTTCGCAAACTCCATTCCCATCCACTTCTCAAACGCCGCCGTATTCTGCGGACGCCCCAGGAAGTTCTTCACCAGGTCATTCGCCGACACCGACCCGCCCGGCTCCAGCACAGTATGCCGGTACCGCATCGCCGTCGGCCCTCCAGTCAAGTCTTCCGGATGAAACTGCGCGAAGAAGTCTTCCGCGATCACCTTGTCCCACATGTACGTGTAGTACGCCGACCCGTATCCCGCCAGGTGCCCGAACGCCGCGAAACTCGAAGCGTCCGCCGGTATGCTCGCCAGCAGCGTGTGCGTCTTGTAAGCCCGCATCACAACCTCTCCCGGATCCACCTCCGCCGGCGGATCTTTGTACACGTCAAACGAAATTGCGCTGTATGCCGTCTGCCGCTGCACCCACGACGCGCGACCATACGCCGACGCCCTATCCATCCGCTCCACCAGTTCCGCCGGGATCGGCTCATTCGTCTTGTAGTGCAGCGCGAACTTCGCCAGCACATGCGGGTCGTGCATCCACTCCTCCAGCATCTGCGACGGAGCTTCCACGAAGTCCCCCTCCATCGTGATCCCCGAAATCCCCGCCCACTGCTGCTGTCCGCCGAGAATGTGGTGCATCAGGTGCCCGAACTCGTGGAAGAACGTCACCACGTCGTCGTAGTCCATCAGCCCCGCATCGTCCGCCGTCGGTAAAGGCAAATTGCAAATCAGCGCCGCCTCCGGCAACTGCTTCCCGCGGATCCCCTGCAGCACCGGCGCCATCTCCGCGTGCTTGTACTTCCCCTCCCGCGGATGCATGTCCAAATAAAAACGCCCGATCGGCTTCCCGTCCGCCAACACATCCCACGTCTCCACCGTCGGCGCCCACCCGGGCACGTTCGGCTCCTGTCGGAACGTCAGGTGGAACAGCGCCGCTGCCGTGTCGAGCACGCCCTTCTTCACCCGCTCGTACGGGAAGTACGGCCGCACCGATTGTGAATCGAAATTGAATTCCGACCGCCGTACCAGCTCCGAGTAATACCGGTTCTCGTAGTCGAAAACCTCCGTCGCATTCGGGTCTGTCTTTCGCTTTTCCGCCAGCAGCATGGCGTATTCGCGCTCTGCAATCGGCTTCGTCGCCGCATCCAGTTCGCCGATGAACTTCGCCACTGCGCCGTCCGTCTGCGCCATCTTGTCCGCCGCATCGAACGCTGCCGCCGACTTGTATCCCACCGCCTGCGCAATCTCGTAATGCTCTTCCAGCAGCTTCTTCAGCACCTCGAGGTTCTTCGGATACGCCCGCTGCGAAAACGTTTCATAAAACCGCCGCCGCAGCGCGTCGCTCTTCGCGAAATCCATCACCGGAAAATAGTCTGGATAATTTGTCGTCAACTTGATCTTCCCGTCCGGCCCCGGCTTATGCGCATCGAGAAAATCCTTCGGCACTCCCTCCAGCTCACTCGCGTCCGCCTCGATGCTTCGCGTATCGTCCGAGATGTTGCGGTCGTACATCGAGCTGTCTTCTGCCAGCTCGTCCTGCACCTTCTTGATCTTCGCTCGCGTCGCTGCGTCCTTGTCCACGCCTGCCAGCCGGTACTCCAGCAGCGTCCGCTTCACGTAATACCGCGTCGCCGCATCCGCTCCGCTCAAATCGATCGCCTGCAGCGCGTGATACACGTCCTGGTTCAGGCTGATTTCCGTCGTCACGCCGGCGATCTTCACCGTCATCGCTGTCGCTTTATCGCGGAACCCCGCATCCGGATGCACCTGTTGCATCAACCCCGAAAAAAATCCCGCCGTCCCCAGTTCTCGCACCGCCTCGTCATACGGCTCCAGCGTGTTGGATACCGTGCGTGGCCCCTTTACCGCCAGCAACTGCACAATCGCCTTCTGTCCCGCCGCGATGTGATCGTTCTCCTGCTTCTCGAACCCCGCCGCATCCGGCGTTGCGCTCCACAGCGGCGCCTGCGTTTTCAGATCCTGCGCCCCCGCCGCCGCCCCCAGCAGAATCCCCACAACAATTACCCACCGACAGACGAATCTCATCGCCAATTTTCACCTCGTAAACTTCGTAAAGAGAGCACCTGAAGTTACCACGCCTTCAGAATCCCCAATCCGCATTCATCCCAACCCGTCGCCCGCCCGGGTGCCCCAGGTTTGGCGGTTTTCCAAACCTGGGTCTTTCCTTCGCGCCAGCCCACACCACCGTCTCCATTCCACCGCCCTCCCTTGTCATCCTCAGGAGCGCAGCGACGAAGGACCTGCTGTTGGCTCCTTACCTAACGGCTGAGCGCTAACAGCCTCTCTCTTTACCTGAAACTCGACACCTGAAACCACATTTTGCTGCGCCCACCATCCGCTCCCCGCTGTCACCAACGTGCATTCCACAACTCTCATTCCGCAACGTACAATCTCCCCCCGGAGGTTTCAATGTCCCTCCCTCGCCTCGCCGTCGCCGTCCTTCTCGCCGCTCCTCTCGTAGCGCAAGTTCCAGAAGGCGCCGTCCACATGCGCCTCGTCAGCGTCACCGTCCCAACCTGGCGACACTCGCCTTTCACCGCCTCCGTCGATACCCAATGGGTCCGCCAGCTCTCCGACGGCACCACCATCACCCTCAAGAACCACCGCACCATCGCCCGCGACAACGCCGGACGCGTCTTCCAGGAACGTCGCCAACTTGTCCCCGACGACGGACAGCACAAGTCCGACATCACCGAAATCGACATCCTCGACCCCGTCGCCCACTTGCGTTACATCTGCTACCCCGACGCGAACACTTGCCACGCCTCCCAGTTCAACGGCATGCCCGCCTCCCGTCCCGACGACCTCCCGCACGTCACCACCGCCCGCAAAGAAAACCTCGGCTCCAAAGATTTCGACGGCTTTCAAGCCACAGGCACCCTCGAAGACGGCGTCATCTCATCCGGCGCCATCGGCAACGACACCCCCATCTCCGTCACCCGCGAATTCTGGTACTCACCGAAACTCGGCTTCAACCTCAGCAGCCATCGCCACGACCCGCGCTTCGGCACCCAGACCTTCGAAGTTTCCAACATCGTCGCCGGTCAACCCGACCCCAAACTCTTCCAGGTCCCGGAAGGCTTCAAGATCCTCCGCGAAGGCGTTCCTCCAAGCCTCTACCACGACAACCGCGACGAACCGACCCGATAACACCCGATTCTCCGGGTGCCCCAGGTTTGGCGGTTTTCCAAACCTGGGTATTCGTTCTCAGCCCGAAGGGCATTTTTCCCTAGCCCAGGACCGCAGGTCCTGGGGATGACCACGCCGAACTCCATGCCCGGAGCGCACCTTTCCCTCATCCCGCGGCTGCCGTTCTTCTTCACCCAACCCGCTTCCAACCCGAACTCAGAACCTCGCCGCGACACCCCAAAAATCCCGACATCTGACACCTGAAACTCGACACCCGTTTTTCCTTCCTCCAACCTCGCCCCAAACATCAACCCTAAAAGCACCACCAAAATCACCCACGCCATCCCCCACCCTCCCAAAACAAAAAGGCCGCTGGCTCCTCGCCAACGACCCAAAAAACAAAACCGACGTCGCCGTCGGTTTTTCTTACTCTCTATATTCAGAATACCAAACCAAGGGGGGTAAAACTGACACTTTTTCCAAATTTATATTTGCCGCGTTCTCATCGCCTTGCGAGGAAAATCGCGTTTTTTGCCTCTTGACAAAAAAATTTGTGATAAGCCTCCACTTAGCTCAAAGGTGCAATCCACGTCCCTTTTCGGAACGAAGTCTGCGAAACACAACGCAATCCCGCCTTACCTAACAGCTTATAGCTAAAAGCTAAAAGCCTCCCTCTTTTCCTGAAACCTAACACCTGACACCTGAAACCTGCGTTACATCAAGCTCAACGCATCCACATCCACCATCACTGCCGTTCGCGGAATCTTTTTCTGCCCCGCGTGCGCCATCATCTCCCGCAAAACCGCGTTCAATCTCTCCCGCGACTTCGACTTCAAAATGAAGTGATACCGGTAATCGTTTTTCAGTTTCTCAATCGGCGCCGCCGCCGGACCCATCACCCGCACACCCTCATGCGGCGCGCTCTCGAACCACTTCCCCAGCACCCCCGACCACGTCAGCGCATCGTTCAATTTATCGCTGCGTACCACCACGTTCGCCAGCGCCGCGTACGGCGGATAATGCATCCAGCTCCGCAGCCGTGACTCTTTTTCGTAGAACCCGAAAAAGTCGTGATGCGACGCATATTCCACCACGTAATGCTCCGGATGGTAGCTCTGCATCAGCACCTTCCCCGGCGTGTCCCCACGCCCGGCGCGTCCCGCCACCTGGGTCAGCAGTTGGAACGTCCGCTCCGCCGCGCGAAAATCCGGCATCCCCAGCGCCGCATCCGCTCCCACCACGCCCACCAGCGTCACCCCGTGAATGTCGTGTCCCTTCGCAATCATCTGCGTCCCCACCAGCAGATCGATCTCGCGATTGTGCAGTGCGGAAAGCATATTCTCGAGGTCATCTCTCCCGCGCACCGTATCGCGATCCAATCGTCCGATTCTCGCCTTCGGAAACGTCGCATGCAGCAGCTCTTCCAGCTTCTCCGATCCCATTCCGAAGAATTGAATATGCTCGCTATGGCACTTCGGACAAGTTCGTGGCACCGGTGCCAGAAACCCGCAGTAGTGGCACATCAGTTTGCGATCGCGCTTGTGATACGTCAGCGCAATCGCGCAATTCCTGCATTGGATGGTCTCCCCGCACGCGCGGCACAGCACGAAGTTCGCAAACCCGCGCCGGTTCAGCAGGATCATCGCCTGCTCGCCTTTTTCCAGCCGCGCATTCACCTCCTCCACCAGCCTCCGCGACAAAACGGATTCGTGTCCCGTCTCCTGGAACTCCATCCGCATGTCCACCACTTCCACCTCCGGCAGCGGACGCGCCTGCACCCGCCCCGGCAGCGAAAGTAGCGCATATTTCTTCTTCTCTGCGTTGTAATACGACTCCATCGAAGGCGTCGCCGACCCCAGCACCACCGTCGCGCCCGTCATCTTCGCCCGCATTACCGCCACATCGCGCGCGTGATACCGCGGCACTTCCTCCTGCTTGTACGAATGATCGTGCTCTTCATCCACGATAATCAGCGCCAAATCCGCGACGGGCGCAAACACCGCCGACCGCGTCCCCACCACCATGCGCTTCTCGCCGCGTCGAATCTGGTGCCACTGCTCAGCCCTCTCATCGTCCGAAAGCCCCGAATGCAAAATCGCCACCTGGTCTCCGAAAATCTCGTACAGATCGGCCGCCACCGCCGGCGTCAGCCCAATCTCCGGCACCAGCAAGATCGCGGATCTCCCCGCCAGCAGCACCTCTTGCATCGCCGACAAATACACCGCCGTCTTCCCCGACCCCGTCACCCCATGCAGCAGCGCCGAAGTAAATGTCCGCGAATCCACCCCCGTATTGATAAATCGCAGCGCCTCCTGCTGCGCCGGAGTAAACAGGAACTCCAACTTCCGCGGCTTCAACGACGAAACGCTGAACCCCGCCGGCTCCTCCACAATCTCCACAATCCCGCGCTTCACCAAAGTTTGCAGCGTCGACCGTGGCACCGCCTTCCCATCCGCCACCAGGTCGCGTAATTGGTCAACCCGCAATCGCCCGTCCGGCGCGGCTTTCAGCGCCAGCAAAATCGACTGCTGGTTCGCATTGATCTTCCCGTTGACTTCTTTCAGTACCGCGACGTCCACTGTCCGCGACGCATCCCGCACCGCCGACAAATCCTCACGCGCAATCCACTTCTTCGCCGTCATCGTCCGGAAAACTTCACGCGATGCTCCCGTCGCGCTCCTCAACGACTGCTCCCGAATCACCTCACCGCCCGCGAGATGATTCAGCACCGAATACTCCAGCATCTGGTGTTCCGTATCTTTCTTCGCTCGCAGCGACGACCCAACCTCCGCCCCCGCGTACAGCGCTTCCTGTCCTTTGTCGGTAATTCGATACCCCGTCGCCCGCCGGAACTCCGCGCCCAGCGGCAGCATCGTGCGAAACACCTCGCCCAGCGGCGCGATGTAATAGCTCGCAATCCAACGCCCCAGTTCGATCAGTTGTTCGTTGAGTACCGGGTCGCTGTCGAGCACCGACAGCACCAGCTTCGCTTCCACTGGCGGCGGATCGTCATGCACCTTCACCACCACGCCCGAAAGCTTCTGCTGACGAAACGGCACCATCACTCGCGCGCCCACCGCGGGATCAGCGCCTTCAATTTTATAAGTGAAATTCGCATCCAGCGGCACCGGAAGCGCGACGTCGCAGAAGCGCGCCATGCGCCTACTCGCTGGACTTCTTTGGAATAGGAATTCCGAGATACCGCATCACGATCTGCAAATCTTTCCACGTCTCAACTTTTTGTCGCGGATCGCGCAGCAAAAATGCCGGATGATACGTCACCACCAGCTTCGTATCGAACGGCGTCGATCCCGCCTGCCTCGGCGTCGTGAAATCGTAAATCTGCCCGCGCAGCCGCGCCATCGGCTCATTCATGCCCAGCAAGGTCTTCGCCGCCACCGCGCCCAGCGCCACAATCATCTTCGGCTGGATAGTTTCGATTTGTCGAAACAAAAATGGCGAGCACGTATCGCACTCCTCGCGCTCCGGCGTCCGGTTTCCCGGCGGACGGCACTTCACCACGTTCGCGATATATACATCCTCGCGCTTCAAACCCATGCCGTTCGTGATCATGTTGGTCAGCAGTTGACCCGCGCGCCCCACGAACGGAATCCCCTGCTCGTCCTCATCCGCGCCCGGCCCTTCGCCAACGAACATCAGCTCGGCCTCCGGGTTCCCCACGCCGAACACAATCTGCTTCCGCCCCTGTTTATGCAGGACGCAGCGCGTGCAATCGCCAATATCCTCGCGGATCGCGACTAATCCTTCAGGTTTCGAAAGCTGCGCCAGCAATACATTGGGCGTGACTACAACGTCCTTCTTCTTCGCCAATTCAATCTCTTCGGGAACTTGGATTTCAGGAATCGCGCTAGCATCCACCGGGCGCCGATACAGGTCGTAAATCCCCATCTCGCGGTAAAACGCCATCCGCGCGGAGAGTTCAGCTTTGGTCAGCGGATCGAGGGCGCGCGCCATCAGCGGTGAGCAACCTCAGATTTTTTCGAGGTACGAAGCTTCACCGCGACTTCCAGTACCCGCTGCGCCATCTCGGCTTTGGTCATCTCCGGAATTTCGATTTCTTCCGTCGCGGTCACGATCGTCGCCGCATTGCGCTCGGATCCAAATCCAATCCCCGCGCGCGACACATCGTTCATCACGATGGCATCCACTTTTTTCTTCTGCAGCTTTTCGCGGGCGTTCTTCAATCCATCCTGCGTCTCCGCTGCAAATCCAATGATGATCTGCGAACTCTTCACCCGTCGCGCCCCCAATTCCGCCAGGATGTCGGCGGTCGGAACCAGTTCCAGCGTCATCTCGCCCTTGCGTTTAATCTTCTGGTCCGCCTGGTGTTTCGCCGTGTAATCCGCCACCGCCGCGGTCTTGATCACGATCGTCGCATCCGCGAAATGCTCTATCACCGCATTCCGCATCTGCTCGGCGGTTTCCACCTGCAGCACTTCCGCCGCTGACGGCGGAGTCAGCGCCGTCGGCCCCGTTACCAGCACAACTCTTGCCCCGCGCCGGATCGCCGCTTCCGCAATCGCATAGCCCATCTTCCCGCTCGAACGATTGCCCAGGAACCGCACCGGATCGATCGGCTCATACGTCGGTCCCGCCGTCACCAGCACGGTCTCACCGGCTAAATCTTGCGACACGCCAAGAATGGCAAGCGTCTCGGCCACAATCTGTTCCGGGTCCGCCAGCCTTCCGGCGCCCACCATTCCGCAGGCCAGGTATCCCGCGCCCGGCTCAATCACATGCACCCCGCGCAGCCGCAAGGTTTCAATGTTCCCCTTCGTCGCCGGATGCTCCCACATATTCACATTCATCGCCGGAGCCACAATCACCGGCGCCGTCGTCGCCAAATACAACGTCGACAAAAAGTCGCTGGCAATCCCCTGAACAAACTTCGCCAGTGTATCGGCCGTTGCAGGAACCACCAGCAGCGCATCAATCCCCTGCGCCACGCCAATGTGCTCCACCGCGGAATCCACGTTCGGCTCGGTATTGCCCTCCCCAAACATCTCGGTGACGACCTTCTGTCCCGAGAGCGCAGCAAACGTCAGCGGACGCACGAACTCCTGCGCGGCGCGTGTCATCACCACCTGCACGCTCACCCCGCGGTCCTGCAGCAAACGCAGCACTTCCGCCGCTTTATACGCCGCAATTCCGCCCGTAACTCCGAGTGCGATTTTCATAATCTGCACAGCACACTGCGACCCCGCTGCACTGTTCGATGCTGCCAGGCCGTTAACGCTTCAAGTCTCGAAGGAAGTGTCTATGCGTCTGGAATCGCCTGGTCGAGCTGCTCCTTGGCAACTTCGGCCGGCGTCTTCTTTTCCGGGATGTACCAGGGAATGTTGCCCGCCTTCAGCTCTTCCTCGGCGATGCGGCACGATTTCTTGGTCTGCGTATCGATTGTCGGGTGAGCGCCGTTTTGCAACTGGCGCGCGCGCCGCGCGGCGACGAGGATATACCGATAGTTGCTGTCGAACCCTGTCATCAACTTCATCGCATTACTCCCTTACGGCTGAGCGTCCGTTCCGTCCCTAAAGGAATCCAAAATCGATTCCACTCGCTGCATCACTTTCTGTCGTATGCAGCCGTCCGCGGCCTCAAGTATAGCCCTATCTCCGTCCGCGTGCGGTGCGCCCCGACGCATCCGCTCGGCAAGCACAATCGCCCGAAGCTGTTCTACCGCGGTTTCGAAGTGGTCGTTGACGAGAATATAGTCATAGTTCCGGAAATTCTCAATCTCTTTGCTCGCCCCGTGCAGCCGCCGCTCGATCACCGCGGCATCCATATGATCTGAGAGGTTCCGCCGCTTCAGCCGCGTCTCCAGCTCTTTCCGCGAAGGCGGCAAAATGAAGATGCTCACCGCTTCCGGCAGCTTGGTCTTGAGCTGCGCCGCGCCCTGTACATCAATGTCGAGCACTAAGTCATTCCCCCGAGCCAACGCGTCCTGCACGAACTTTTTGCCCGTCCCGTAGCACTTGCCGAAAACCTCGGCATACTCCAAAAACGCGCCCTCCGCCACCATCTTGTCGAACTCATCGCGCGTGATGAAGAAGTACTCTCGCCCCGACTGCTCGCTTCCCCGCGGCTCGCGCGTGGTATAGGAAATCGAAAACTCCAGCCCCGGCACAACCTTCCGAAGTTCATTGGTAAGTGAGGATTTTCCCGAGCCGGACGGCGCCGAGATGATGAACACAATGCCGCTCATTCGATGTTTTGTACCTGTTCGCGCGATTTCTCGATCTCGCTCTTCATCGCCAGTCCGAACTGCGTGATGTTCAGCGCCTCGCCTGCTACGCCCGAAGTCTTCGACAGCAGCGTATTCGACTCGCGGTTCATTTCCTGTAGCAGGAAATCCAGCTTCTTGCCCGCTTCTCCCGGCGCATCCAGCAACCCAAGAAAATGCTGGATGTGGTTCTTCATCCTCACCAGCTCTTCCTGGATATCGCTGCGTTCGGCCAGCATCGCGGCCTCCTGCAAGATGCGGTCCTTATCGGCGTGATTGCCAATCAGCTCCTGCATCCGCGCGTGGATCTTCTCCATATGCGCGTGCAGCATCGCCGATCGCAGCTTTTCCACCTCGAGTGTCGCCTCTTCCAGGTGCTTCATCCGCTCGCGCAGCTCACGTACGATCGTCGCACCTTCCTGCGCCCGCATCGCATCTAGCTTGGCAATCGCCTCGTCGAGTTTCAGCAGGATCACCGCTTCCAGCGCCTCGTCAGCCGCATCAATAGCCGATCCGCTCATCGCCCCCGGCAGCTTCAGGATCGACATCAAATCCGGCTCGGCGTTCACCGCGAATTCCCGCGCGGCTTCGCGAAATACGCTCACATATCCGCCCACCAACTGCCGATTGATAGCCAACGACGAGCCATCCGCGCGCTCCATGGTCAGGGTCAACTCCACGTGCCCGCGATGCAGCTTCTCTTTGAACACGCGGCGGACCTTCATTTCCAGCGCATCACTATCGGCGGGCATGCGCAGGTGCAAATCGAGAAAGCGGTGGTTCACCGATTTCAGCGTAATCGTGAACGCAACCTGGTCGTTGTACTGGCCCTTCACCTGCGCAAAGCCAGTCATGGATCGTATGGCCATAGTTAGGGTTGGCGCGTGGATTGCGCAACGCGTACGCCGTTGCCGTTGGTCTCGCCGTTGCTCCCGTCAATATCTACGAATTGCAAATCATACAGCTTGCGATAGGTTCCCAGGTGCGACATTAACTCGTCATGACTGCCCGAATCAACGATCGTGCCCTTCTCGATCACCATAATTCGATCCGCACGCCGAACCGTCGAAAGCCGATGCGCGATCACAAACACGGTTCGCCCGGCCATTAGGTTCTGCAACGCCGATGCCACCAGCGACTCGCTCTCCGTGTCCAGCGCGGAAGTCGCTTCATCCAGGATCAGGATCGGCGCATTCTTCAAAATAGCTCGCGCAATCGCCAATCGCTGGCGTTCACCGCCGCTGAGCCTGACACCTCGCTCGCCGATGATCGTGTTATACCCCTCCGGCAAATTCATAATGAAGTCATGCGCCAGCGCCGCTTGCGACGCAGCTTCCACCTGTTCCTGCGAGACGTGCGGCTGCCCGTAAGCGATGTTGTTCCTGACCGTATCATTGAACAGGATTGTCTCCTGGGTCACGATTCCGATCTGTTTCCGCAGCGAAGCTACGGTCGCGTCCCGAATATCCTGCCCATCAATCAACACCGCTCCAGTGCTCACGTCGAAGAACCGCGGCAGAAGATGCACCAGCGTCGTTTTCCCGGACCCGCTGGAACCAACGATGGCGAGCACTTCCCCGCGATGGACATCGAAATCGATGTCGTGCAGAATTTCGCGCCGGTCCTCGGGGTTCTCTGACTCGTAAGCGAAGCTCACGTGGTCGAACCGGATGGCTCCCGCGAACGGCTTCATCTCGCGAGCACCGGCCTTTTCTCGAACCTCGTCCTCGGACTGCATGAAGTCCACGATTCCGCTCGAAGCACCGATCGCCTGCTGGAAGTTGTTATAGAAGCCTGCGAACTTCCGCACCGGATCGTAAAGGCTGAACACCGCCGCGATGAACGTCATGAAGTGCGGCAGGTCCATGTACCCGGTCTTGATCTCCTGGCGGCCAACTAATAGCAGAAGCGCAATCGCAATCGAGCCCAGAACATCCATCAGCGGAGAACTCACCGCAGCCGCGCTCACCGAGCGCAAGTTGGCCCGGAACAGCCGTTTGGCTGCGCTGCGGAAGCGCAGGATCTCCCAAAGTTCCATCCCAAACGCCTTCACGATGCGCACACCCGTGATGGTTTCGTGCAGGATGTTCTGGATCTCCGCCAGGCGATCCTGCCCCTTACGCGTCGTAGTCCGGACGCTACGGCCCACCTTGCGGCTCGATCCGATAATTACCGGAACGAAAATCAGCAGGATCCACGACAGCTTCCGCCCATAAATAATGACGACCGCAGCGGTGAAGAAGAACGTGAAGAACTGCTGCATCATTTCCGCCAGCACGCTCGACATCGCGAACTGCACCCGCTCGATGTCATTGACGATCGTCGATATGAGCGATCCCGTCGCGTGGCGTTGGAAGAACGCGGCCGATCTCCGCAGCACCGCGTTGTACACGTCGTTGCGGAGATCGGTCACCATCCCGAACCCGCCGTAATTCACCAGGTACGTGCCGCAGTAGTCGCAAATGCCCTTAAGGATGGTGGACACCACCAGTGCAAAAGCAACCACCGTCCAGTCGTTGTGAAAGCTGTCGGGCACCACGTTTTGCAGGTGGAAGATGTAATGCGTTCCGGGGACCCGGAAGAGATCGATGTCCTGCTTGGAGATTGACGGGTTCAGCACCCGCTGGAAAACCGGCCCGATCAGCAGCAATCGGAAGGCTTGAAGCAATCCCACCAGCGCCAGCAGGATGACAGATACCCCTACCGGCAACCAGTACGGTCGAAGGTAGTGCAGCAGGGGTTTGATCTGGCGCATGAACCGCGTCCTTAGAAATTGGGAGAAATGCTGTCTTTATTCTAAAGGAGCCTTGTCACGATGTCGCCCGGAACAGCAGCGAATCTGCTACTTCGGTGAGTCCCGATGCACCACTTTCACGTTATATCCGGCCTTCCCCAGACGTTTCTTTACATCTTCCGCAATCATCACCGAACGATGTTGCCCGCCCGTGCAGCCGAACGCAATCGTGAGATAACTCTTGCCCTCGCGGATGTAATGCGGCAAAAGATAGATCAACAAATCGGAGATCCGATTGATGAATTCCTGGGTCTGCGGGAACGATCGGATGTACTGCGCCACCTTCGGATGCCGCCCAGTGAACGGGCGGAATTCGGGAACGAAATGCGGGTTGGGCAGAAATCGAACATCAAATACCAGGTCCGCATCCTCGGGAACGCCCTTGCGAAAGCCGAAACTCACGCACGAAACCAGGATTTTCTTGTGGTCCTTGCTGCGCGCATGTCCGAAGCGCTCGAAGATCAGACCGCGCAATTCGTGCACGTTGAACTTCGACGTGTCGATCGTCATATCGGCAACTTTGCGGATTGCCGATAATCGGCGTCGTTCCGATTCCAGCGACGATTTCACCGGCTTCGAAGTTCCAAGTGGATGCGGTCGCCGCGTTTCACTGTAACGCCGCAGCAGCACCTCATCATCGGCTTCCAGGTACACCACCGTCGACTTGACGATCCCGCGAACCGAGCGCAGTGTCGCCGGCAAGCGCTCCAGTCCCTCTCCTTCGCGGATATCGAGAACCAAAGCGGCACGGTTGATCTCCGGAGAATCGGCCACCAGTTCCGCGAATTGCGGCACCAGCTCCACCGGCAGATTGTCGACGCAGTAGTAACCGAGGTCCTCGAACGCTTTGAGAACAGATGCCTTTCCCGACCCGCTCATCCCCGTGATAATTACTAAGTCCGAGGGGCGGTTTTTTGCGCTAGCATCGCCGGCGTGGGCGACCTTCTTCTTCAGGAGACGACGCGGCATCGTGCCGACATCCTACCGCAGTCCGGCGCGAGTAGCGACTACAACATCAAGTTCGAGGGAATTCTAGGGCTTCAGCGAAGCACTTCCGCGGTACCGCTTGCTCAATTACGCAAACCGTTCGACCACGCAACCGGCGGCATCCTGGGCGCAAATCACAACGTTGCGCCCGCGCTGCTTACCTGCATAAAGCGCCGCATCAGAACGACGCAACAGCGCTTCTGATGTCTCGCCCGGGTCGGAAATCGCCAGCCCAATCGTCGCCGTAATGTTCATCGCGTTCCCGTCGAAGGTGACAGTTTCGGACTCCATGCGCTGGCGAATACGCTCGGCGATGTCGCGTGCCAGCTCTTCTTCGCAATCTGAGATGACAATCAGGAACTCTTCCCCGCCGTACCGCCCCACGTAATCATGGGAGCGCACGCATTGCTCCATGCAAGTGGCCGCAAAAGCGATCGCGGTGTCGCCGGCGTGATGGCCGTAATTGTCATTGACCGATTTGAAGTGGTCGAGGTCGAGCAGCAACGCGGCGACCCGTCCATTTTCGCGCTCGGCCCGGTTCAGTTCACGCTCCAGGCTCAGGATCACGGTGCTGCGGTTCAGCAACCCGGTCATCGAATCGTGGGTCGCTTTCAGCTCGAGTTGCTCCCGCAATTTCGATAATTCCGATACCGTGCTCTCCGAATTCTCCAGCGATTCCGAAAGCCTTCCGGCAAGCACGTACTGTTTCGCAAAGAGCAGCAGCGCGAGCACGATGATCGCCACCAATCCCGCCACTGACCGCAGCTCCCGAACGCCAGCCGGAACATGCGAAAACTGGTTCCAAATCAGCAGCCCCGGAACCGAGAGCAGCGCCAGCACGGTGAGAACGCCTGCTCTGCCATCGCTGCGGCTCAGAACTTCCACGCTTTTCGGCGATTCTTGCGGCTCAAAATCGGCAGCCACGAATGCAATCCATGCCACCGGCAGTATGAAGAACAGGTCGTACAGGCTTCCCGTGTAGTAGTGGTTCTGATCGATCAGATGATCTAGGAACAGCGTGCCGCCGGCGTAAACGCCCGACCCGGCGAGCAATCGCACATACAGTTTCCGCCAAGGTCCCGCCGCATGGAACGCCCATACTCCCAACAGCCCGATGAACACGAGGTCTTCAATCGTATAAAGGCTGTTGAATGCGTTGTTGTACAGCTGCGGTTCCGCATGCACGTACTGCCACGGCACCACCAGATACGTATAAAGGAAGATCCACCAAGTGAAGATCATTCCCGTGGAGAGGGCGGTCAGTGGCGGAATTCCGCTGTGCTTATGCGGCATCACGATCAACGCCGCGATCATCGGCGCCAGGTGAAGGAACAGGAGTAGCCCGCCAAATCCAGGAACGGGTGGCGGCGCCTGCTTCCACAACTCGTAGTAGGACCACACCGCCTGCGACGATACCCAAAACACGGCGCCAAACGTCATCAGGAACCAGAACCATCGTCCACGTTCTTCGGAAACAATGGTATTCGCCGCGAAAGCAGCTACCAGCGTCGTCGCCAGCGCAAGCTGCGCGACGTCACCGAAGAAGGTCAGGCGGAAGGACGGATGCGCCAGGGCGGCTACCACGGTATAAACCGCAGCAATCAGCCAAGGCAATCCCGACAGCATTCCCTTTATGTATGGATGGTCTGCTCTCACACAGTCTTCCTGCGAAGGCCGGTCCGAGGGTTCATGGGCGCCAATATCGTATGCCGAACCCGCACGTAACTGGTTGTTACGAAAGAGTGTAACTGCGTGACGACAGACCAGTAACAGGACCCTAAGTACCGTAAAACAAAGGAAGACTCCGCCCTGTTGCCTCCCTGGTGACAGCCGTGAATTACTTCTTCGCCGACCCCGGTTCCGACTGCTTTCGCTAAGTCTCTGCGCACCTCTCTCCCGCCACAGGAGCTAACAATTGCGCCGTGTTTGCCGATAGTGCCCTTATGAGCAGTTCGCTCAGAACGTCAAGTGTTCCAACCGATCTGAACGCATTCGCGGTAAGAGCGGAGCACTTGCCGACTCCGCGCTTGCGCGGAACCATCGTGCTCTTCTTAATCACTGTCAATATCGCGCTGCTCGGTATAGCCGCTGCCGTCTGTTTGTGGTCACCGCACGGAGCGCGCGTTCATCGCTTCGGGTTCGTCGCGGCGCTCACCGCACTTTTGCTGAGCTTTCTCGCCGAACGCGCTCATATCAAGAACGTTGCTGAACAGACGCGAGTTTGCGAAAGCCTGCTGCAGAGTGAATCGCGCTTCCGTGCGCTTATCGAAGACGCGCCGGTAGCCGTAGCGATTGCCCGCGGCACTGAATTTATCTACGTAAATCCCAAGTTCGTGACTTTATTTGGCTACGACAATGCCGAAGAAATCATCGGCCAGCCGGTTATCTCTTGTTCCGCGCCGGAAAGCCGCTTGGAAGTGGAAGAGCGCATTCGCATTCGCGCCACGGGAGCGCTGTTGCAACCGTCTCATTGGGAAGGCGGGCTGCTCCGCAAGGGCGGCAGCGCCTTCGTAGGGCGGATCGATGTCGCTTGCGTTCGCCTGCCCGACGGAATCGCTACCATGGGCTTCGTCACCGATATAACCCGGAGGAAACGCGCCGAAGAGGCCCTCCGAAAGGCGGAAACCGAATATCGCACCATCTTCGAACAAGCCGTGGAAGGCATCTTCCAAACCACTCCTGCAGGCCGTCCTGTCGGTGCAAATCCTGCCATGGCCAAGATTCTCGGTTATGACTCACCCGACGAAATGCTTTGCCGGGTCATCGATTCCGGCTCGCAAGTGTGGGGCGATCCTAAGGAGCGGGCTGCCTACGTCGCCCAGCTTGAGCGTGATGGCATGGTCCGCGGCTATGAGACACAGCACCTGCGTAAGGACGGCTCCAGAATCTGGGTGTCTCTCAATGGCCGCGTTGCACGCGATGAACAGGGCGAGATCCTTTACTTCGAAGGCTTTCTCGAAGATATTACCCGTCGCAAGCAGCTCGAACAGCAATTCCTGCACGCCCAGAAAATGGAAGCGGTAGGCCAGCTCGCCGGCGGCGTCGCCCATGACTTCAACAATCTCCTGGGCATTATCACAGGGTACGCTGACCTGCTGGCCGAAGATTCTGCGCTTCCGCAACGTGCTCGTCAGCGGATTGCACAAATCTCCAAAGCCGCGGAAGAAGCTGTCGCCGTCACCCGGCAATTGCTCGCCTTCAGCCGTCGCCAGGTCCTGCAGACCATCGCTCTCGACCTGAACGTCACCGTGCGCGAAACCGTCAAGATGCTTGGACGGGTTCTCGGCGAAGATATCGCCCTGACCGTCTCTCTGGCGGAAGAACTTGGCACCATCCAGGCGGATCCAACCGGGATCGACCAGATCATCCTCAACCTCGCAATTAACGCCCGCGATGCCATGCCCGACGGAGGAACTCTCACCATCGAAACTGCGAACGTTTTCCTCGACGAAAGCAATCTGGCGAAAGACGTTCGGATCACGCCGGGAGAATATGCCATGTTGGCGGTCAGCGATACTGGCACCGGCATCGACGCGGAGACGCAGAAGCGTATCTTCGAGCCCTTCTTCACCACCAAGGGACTGGGCCGCGGCACTGGCCTCGGTCTATCTACTGTCTACGGTATTGTGCGGCAGACCGGCGCGCACATCCGGGTTTACAGCGAGGTCGATGTCGGTACCGCGTTCAAGATCTATTTCCATCGCGTTGCGGAATCAGCGAACATCCCTTCCAAACAAGACCGCGAAATCCTGCAAGGCGGCTCGGAAACCATTTTGCTCGTTGAGGACGATTCCACCCTGCGAAAATTGAATTTGGAGCTGCTCACGGGGCTCGGATATAACGTTCTGCCGGCGGCGAACGCATCCGAGGCTCTCAATATCGTCCATCGTTACTATGGGCCGCTCGACCTCCTGCTCACGGACATCGTGATGCCTGGCATGAACGGCAAGCAGCTGGCCGACGAATTGATCGCCATTCAACCATCCATCCGTGTGCTGTTCGTCTCCGGATACTCTGAAAATATCCTGCGCGATCGGAGCCTTCAGCCAGGTTCTGACTTCCTCCAGAAGCCTTTCGCAAAAGGCGTACTGGCGAAGAAAATTCGCGAATTACTTATTCCCCAGGTTCAAAACGGTAACCCACCCACGGCTCGGTAGTGATGTACTTCGGACCGCCTTCTACCTCGAACTTTTTTCGTAAGTGGTTCACGAACACGCGGAGGTATTCCGGTTGTTCGACGCTGTTTCCTCCCCAAACCGCCGCCAACAGAGCGCGATGCGTGATCACCTTGTTCGGATGCATGGCTAGGTACCGCAGCACCTCAAATTCCTTGGGAGTCAGCCTGACCTCGCGTTTCGAGACGAAGACCATCCGTGAATCAAGTTCGATGTGGAAATCGCCAACATCGATCGTGCTTGCGCCGGGCTCCTGTCCCGCAACAATTCCGCTGCGACGAATGCCCGCACGCACCCGTGCGAGCAGTTCATTCATGCTGAAAGGCTTCGTTACATAGTCATCCGCTCCCGCATCGAGCGCCTCAACTTTCACTTTCTCCTCGCCGCGAACCGAAAGCACAATAATGGGGACTGCCGATTTCGAGCGGATTCTCCGGCACAGTTCAAGTCCCGACATGTTGGGCATCGAAAGATCGGTGATCACCAGGTCCGGTGTCCACTCCCGCATCACCTCGAGCCCCTCATCGCCATCACCGGCGGTTCGGACCGCGAACCCCTGGCCCGACAGTGTTGTACGAAGCACTCGCGTGATCTGGGCTTCGTCGTCCACCACCAGGATGTTGCGTTGCGCGTCGGCCATGTCAACGCGCCTCCTGAGTCACGATGTGCACATCCACGGAAGGCGCATCGCGCAGGAAACGGTGAATCGCAGAAAGGTATAGATACTTCTTCCACCCCTTCACCGCCGAGCGTCCGAACACCACCTGGGTGATGTGCTTCTCGCGCACCACCCTCGCCACCTCCTCCGCAACATGCTTCCCTTCCGCGCGCACGATCTTCGCCCCCAGGTTATCCGCAAAACGGAGGTTTTCCTGCAGCGATCGCTTGTTTTCCGGGGAGGCATCGGCCCCAACATCGATGTAAATCACGTACAGTTCCGCTTGAATACGGTGTGCCATCCGCGCGGCCCGCGCCATCAGGTACTGCGCCGCCGGATTCGAACTGATGCAGACCGCAATTCGCTCGGCGATCGGCGCCCGTTTCTCGATGTGCTCTTTCTCCAGGTACGTCTCGAGCGTCTGATCGACCACGTGGCTCACCTGCTGCAACGCAATCTCACGCAGCGCAATTAAATTTCCGGGTTTGAAGAAATTTGCCAACGCCCTTTCGGCGCGGTCCACGGGATAGATATCGCCGCGTTTCATGCGGTTTTGCAGCGCTTCGGGCGTGAGATCGCTCAGCACGATTTCATCCACTCGTTGCATCACCCAATCCGGAACCGTTTCCCGCACCACGACGCCCGTAATACGTCCCACAATCGGCGTGACGCTCTCGATGTGTTGGACATTGATAGTCGAGATCACATCGATGTTCGCATCCAACAGCTCGATGATGTCTTCATAGCGCTTGCGATGCTTACTGCCATCCACATTCGTGTGGGCGAGTTCGTCGATCAGCGCAACCCGCGGCTTACGCGCCAGGATCGCATCGACATCCATCTCCTCGAAGATCGTCCCTTTATATTCGAGGGATTTACGTGGCACTTTCTCAAGCCGGTCAGCGAGTTCCGCGGTTGCGGCCCGGCCATGCGTCTCCACCACGCCGATCACTACATCCTCGCCGCGGCTGTGGCGTCGAATCCCTTCACTCAACATGCTGTAAGTCTTGCCGACGCCAGGCGCGTAGCCAAGAAACACCTTGAACGATCCGCGCTGCTTCGACGGCGCGGTTTCCTCCAGCCACTGTTCAGGTGTCTTTTGCATTTGGCATATTGTCGTCAAATGCTTGGTTCTTGTCGAATCAGCTAGAATTCAGCGTTGTGAACGTGCTCAGCAAGCCGGCAGTTCGCTTTAGCGTCGGGATCCTCACAATCGCGCTGATCGTATTTCTCTACCGCGCGTGGCTACACGTAAACCCCGCGACCGTCGGTTTCACCCTTCTGGTCGCGATCCTCATCATCTCCGCCGGATGGGGACTTCGTTATGCGATCTTCATTTCCGTGGTGGCCACGCTGGCGTACAACTTCTTCTTCCTACCGCCGGTGGGCACATTCACCATCGCCGATCCGCAGAATTGGGTCGCGCTCACCGCATTTCTCTGCACCGCAATCGTCGCGAGCCAACTTGCAGAGCGCGCTCGCCGCGAGGCTCTGAGCGCGGTCCAGCGTCGCACGGAGGTCGAACGTCTGTATGCTCTAAGTCAGCAAATGCTCGCCTCCGAAAATATCCTGACACTCGTCAACGCGATCCCCAGAAACGTGGTGGAAGCCCTGAATGCAAGCGCTGCGGGCATGTTTCTGGTCGAGCGCAAAAAGGTCTATTACTCCGACCTGAAGGCGCAGGAAAAGCTCAAGGAAGATGAGTTAAAAGAAGTCGCAACTAGAGGTGAACCGGCTCATGGCCCGGTCGGTACCGAATACGTGCCGCTGCGGATTGGCGTGAGGTCCGTCGGCGCGCTCGCAGTTGCGGGTACCGACACCAGCCGCCAGATCCTCGATGCCGTCGGAAGCCTCATCGCCATCGCCATAGAGCGTGCGGGCGCTGTCGAGAAGCTTGCCCACGCGGAAGCCAGTCGCGAGAGCGAGCGCTTACGCTCAATCCTGCTCGATTCCGTGACCCACGACTTCCGCACCCCTCTCACTTCGATCAAAGCCTCGGCCGAGACCCTCCTCGGTGGAACTGCCTTGAACGAGGATGCGCGCCACGAATTGCTCACCGTAATCAACGAAGAGAGCGACCGCCTCGACCGCCTCGTCGGCGAGGCCGCGCAGATGGCGCAACTCGATGCGGGTGCACTCGAATTGCATCTTGAACCACACCATGTTCGAGAGGCCATCGAGATCGCGACCTCAGCGACGAAAAGTGCTCTCGCAAAGCATCCTGTAATCATCAAGGCCGACGATGCTCTCCCCGAAACCAGGATGGATCTCCGCCGTATTGGCGAAGTGCTTTCACAGCTACTCGACAATGCCGCGAAATATTCGCCGGCCGACACTCCAATCACCATCACTGCCGCGGTCGAGGGCGGAAAGCTCGTCACGAGTGTCGCTGATCGCGGCCCAGGGATCGAAACGATCGATCAGGGAATGATCTTCGATAAGTTCTATCGCGGTCGTGGTCAGCGCTCTATCATCCAGGGCACCGGCATGGGTCTGGCCATCGCCAAGGCCCTCGTCGAGGCACATGGCGGCACTATCAACGTCGTCAGCCAGCTCGGCAGCGGCTCCGTCTTCTCGTTCACGCTGCCGCTGCAAACTGCACGAACTTCTGCCCGCTGAGCGCGATTTCCAAAAGAGCTGTCGAGCGGGCTCGCTCCTTGCGATCGTGACGATCTGCCACCACGCCCCTCGATCGTGCAGTCCCGCGCGCTTTACCTGCAGCTTCGTCCCATTCCGGGCACTGTTAGTCCCATCCGCGACGGAACTCCTGTCATATCGCGGTACTCTCAAGCCGCCCGATCTGCGTCTATGCTGCCGTTTGGGGCGATCCCGGTTCGGACCCGATCTACGAAGGAATACGCGCTGCACGTTCTCAAAACAAACCCGAGCAAGCCTGGAATCCTCTGGCTCTATTTTTGGGCGATTCTCTGTTGGATGTCCCTGACACCCCTGCTCACCCTGGCGCATTGGATGATGGGATATTCGATGCGACCCACGACCTTTGAATACTTCTTGATCGTTAGCAGCGAATATCTCGGTTTCGCCGCGCTCGCGCCGCCTTTACTGCTGGCAGTACGCAGATGGCCAATCCGCCGTCCCTTCCTGCTCCGTCGCTCGTTTGCGTATGTACTCGCGGGGCTGGTATTCGTCTCGGCCGCACCAGCCATCCGTTGCCTTCTCATGCCGCCCTTCGATGTCCAGGCAGGACATTGGGCCCAGCGCAACTTCGCGGCTTTCTTGTCCGTATTTCTCTTCCGTTTTCCAGATCACCTCACTGCTTTCATCCTCACGCTCGCTGCCGTTCATGCGGTTGAATTCTATGAGCGGAATCGGATCCAGGAGATTGAGCAGATCGACCTTCGCCGGGCGCTCGCCGAAAACGATCTCGCATTGCTGAAGACCCAGCTCCACCCACATTTTCTGTTCAATACGTTGCAAGGCATTTCCTCTCTGACAGAAGAGGATCCCCCGCTCGCGAAAAAGATGGTGGTTGCGCTCGGTCGACTCCTACGTGAGGCGCTGAACCATTCCAGCGTCGACCTCATTCCTCTGCAATTGGAAATGGAATTCATTCATTCGTATCTTGCGATCGAGAAGATGAGACTCGGTGAGCGGCTCACAACTCGCATAAACATACCCGAATCATGTGAGTCCTATCTCGTTCCACAGCTGTTCCTTCAACCACTGGTTGAAAATGCGATCTCGCATGGCATCTCGGCCAGTCGCTCCGACGGCTGGCTCTGCATTTCCTGCGCCGTCGAAAACCATCGGTTAATAATTCGAATAACTAACAGCGTGGGCACGTCGAGCGGAGAACATACAGGCTTGGGACTTCGGAACACCCGGGCCCGTTTGCATCACCTTTTCTCCGACGACGCATCCCTTACCGCCGGGCCAACTACATCGGGGGTTTTCGAAGCGATCGTTACCCTGCCCGCCTTTCGAGCGGACGAGCGAGCGACGCGTGTCCCCGCGGATTTAGTCTTCGGCGGATCAGAGCGAGATTCGACCCTATGATGTTCGGGAATGGACAGGTATTTCGGTCAATGGACATCGCAATTGACAGCTCATCCCCACATCTTTGTAAACCAAAGCAAAATCACGCCTTTTCGACACCAATTGCGGCATTTCGAGTGCTCCACATTGTTCGACACGGATCCCTGCGCGCTTTGAGTTTGAAGGCAGGCAAGCTCGGCGTGCCCCAGGATGCCCCGCCATGTACAACGTCTTAATCGTTGACGACGAACCGCTCACGCGAAACGAACTGGTCCGTATTATCAAAAGCCGAAATGAGATTGGAGACATCGCTACCGCAGGGGATGCCGTCCAGGCCCTTGCTCTCCTTCGCGAAAAAAACATCGATGTCATGTTCCTGGATGTGAAACTCCCCGAACATTCGGGCGTCGAACTGCTCGAGATGTTGCAAGAGCAACATCTACGCGTGCCATCGGTCATTTTTGCCACCGCTTACAGTGAGCACGCGGTGCAGGCCTTTGACCACCACGCGGTCGATTACGTACTGAAACCATTCTCCGCACCCAGGATCCAGCGAGCTATCAGCAAGGCGATCCACCGCACCGATACTGAGCGCGTGGCTAAGCTCGTCGCTTCGCTCGCAACCTCCAGCGGATTAGTGCAAGCGAAACCGGGCCGCATCGCTATCAAGTCGCAAGGCCGGATCGTCTTCCTCGACCCCTCCGAAGTCATGTACGCTCAAGCCGAAGGCAATTATGTCTTGTTGCAAACGGGCGCCGGCTCCCACCTCATGCGCGAGTGCCTCACGCAGATCGAACAGCGCCTCGCCCCTTACGGCTTCCTGCGCATTCACCGCTCCTCCATCGTCAACTCGGCGTTCGTGAGCGAGGTACAGCCCTGGCACACAGGCGAGTACATCCTGAAGCTGATAAATGGAAAAGAATTCACCGTGACTCGGACTTACAAGCGAAACTTGCGGCAATTGCTCTCGAAGAATGGCGGCGGCACAGTCCTGGGCACGGACGACGCGAAGCTCTAGCCCTGCTCCTCATCTAAGCTCACACCATTCCTCAGCAAAAAAATGGGCCGGCGCGAAGCCGGCCCGAAGTAGTGCTCGTTCGCTCAGAACGAGTACTTGATGTAAAAGCGAATGCTTCGAGATCCAGTGGTCGTCAACGGGTAGTTCAAGAACGTTTGGCTCCCGCTCGGAGAGATGCTGGTCAAGTTGAGCGTTGCGGCATTCCCAATCCCGTTGTTCAAGGTTGGGGTTCCTAGGTTTCCATGATTGAACACATCGAACATCTCAGCACGGAAATCAATCTGATGACTTTCGTGGATCTTGAAAGTGCGCTGGATGCCGAAATCCCAATCTTCGAACCCTGGTGAGATAAACGAATTTCGGCCCACATTGCCGGCCTGACCATAAGCCGGTACGATCCAGTGCACCGAATTCTTGCTTACGGGGACGCAGGTTCCCTCGAACCAAAGCGAGGGACCATCCACGTAGGTCCCAGCAGGTCCGCCACACCAAGAACCGTCCCAAGCGTAGCTGGTCAGAGGCGCCGACGGGTTGCCGAGTGACGGACGGTCGTTTGTGATCCCGTCGCCGCTTGAATCGTAACCGACTTCGATATTCTCCGGGTTGCCGGTCTGGAACGAAGTCTGTCCCTGGACCTGCCACCCGTTCACGAACGCTGCGGCGAGACCTTTCTCGAACGCGTTGTTTTCGGCACTCCACTTCGGAAGGTCGTAAACGTACGTCACCGCGAAACGCTGGCGGTGATCAAACGCCGACAATCCCCAATCCGTTGCCTTCCGGTTCTCCGGATATTGCACCTGCGGATAAGAAGACCATTGGCCGACCGTAAAGACTTCCGACGAATCGTCTTCCAGCTTCGACCACGTGTATGAAGCGCGGAACAACAGTCCATGCGAGAACTGTCGCTCAAGCTCACCGATCATTCCGTGGTAGATAGAATCTCCTTGGTTGTCCCGAAGCAGGATGAACCCACGGTTGGGGTCGCGGTAGAAACCAGTGTTCGCATCGATCGGGTTAATCTCATCATTTGCAAATAAGTGTTCCCCGCGGGTGCCAACGTAGCCCAATGTCGCGATGAAGTGGCCTGGCAGTTCGCGTTCGACGTTCAGGTTCCACTGCAACGTCTCCGGCGACAGCAGATGCGAGACGATCGTGTCTTCCGTGTCGTAAGGGCTCCCAGTGGGCGTCAAGCTCGCGATACTGCTGGACCAATTCGCCGTACCCCGACCCGTAGTGACAAAGTTTTCGATTTGGGGAGAGAGCACGTTCGGCGAACTCGCCTGCGTGTTATCAACGATGTTCGTGAAGATGCCGTCGTAGAACACCCCAAACCCGCCACGAACGACCGTCTTATTGTCCCCAAATAATCCCTGCCAGAACCGAGGCGTGTAGGAAAAGCCGAAACGCGGTCCGAAGTTGGTGTTATCAGGAGTTTCTTTCTGAACGAACTGATAGTTGTCGATCTGACTCCAATTCAGCGCCGGATAATTTACGGAGTTCCCGGGAGTACCGCTGTTCTCATAGCGCAATCCGTATGTGAGAGTGAGGTTTGGGCGCAGCTTCCAGGTGTCCTGGAAATAGTAGGCCTGCGCATTCAAGTGCGGATACACCTTCGGACTTCCGTAATTGATCGCAGCCGCCACTGAGCTCGTACCGCTGTAATCGTCGATGTAATCGGCCAAGCCCGAATAGCCCGGGGCTCCCGAGTAGTTGATGGTGCCGTAGAAGTTGAATGGCACACCGTCGACCACGCGAACCTGTTCGTAGTCGAATCCGAACTTGAAGAAATGTTTACCCACGGTCCAACTCAGGGCGTCCTGGGCTTGGTAGGTGTTGTGGAAGCGCTGTTGAGGATCGCCAAACGGCTGTCCCCACCCACTCGCATCGCTAATTCCGACTGTCGGCGCCAGAGCCAGCGGATTGGCGTACGTCTGAGCAGTGTAGTCGAAGAAATCGCCGATGCGGCCGTAGGACAAACGCGCTTCGTTCAAAATTGCCGGGGTGAACACGTGGGTGTACGTGATGCCCGCGTTGTGCGAGTTGCCGTATTGCAGCGTATCGAATCCTGGAAACTGCGAAGGATAGTTTAGTGTGTCGATCGGAGTGCTGAAGTGCGTTCTGATGTACCGTAGCGTCAGCGTATCGTTCTTGCTGATCAGCCAATCGCCCTTCAAATCCAGTTCAGGATTGTCGAAGTCCGACGGAACATTCCGCTGGTACGTTCCGACCGCAACATCGCTCCGCCCGTTCCCTAGCGGCAGAGCGGGGAGATTCGCAGTAGGAGCAACAAGGCCGCCGAGCGCTTGCAGATACTCGGTAACACGCGGGTTTGGTAGTAATGCCTGCAACGTCGCAATGCCGTCAGCTGTCGGGATCGTCAGAGGGCTGAGGTTCGTGTTGGAGCGATACTTGTTCCACTGATACGAGGCGAAGAAGAAGAGTTTGTCCTTCTTGATCGCTCCTCCAATATCAAACCCGAAAATATTTTCACGATACTTGTCCTTAGAGCTCCCATTCAGCACGTCTTGCTTGTCTTCAGCGTCGAACGAGGAATTCACAAGTCGGTCCCACGCTGCGCCGTGCCAAGTGTTGGTGCCGCTCTTAAAGATCAGGTTACTCACGGAACCGCCGCCATGGCCCCACTCCGCATCGTAGGAATTGGTGAGGAACGTCACCTCCTTGATGGCGTCGAGATTGCCTGGCTGAAGGCCCTGGCCGTGAATGCCGGCATCGTTGTTGTCGGAACCTTCGATCAGGAAGTTGTTCGAGCGCGGGCGAGTTCCGTAAACCGAAAAACCAACGCCATTCGTCAAAATGTCGGTGGTTACCGTGGTGACGCCTGGCAGGCTTACCGCCAGCGCATAAGGATTGAGCGTTGCGATCGGCAGATCCTGCACTTCGCGTGTGCTGATCGTGCTGGTGATTTCGCCCGTTTCCGTTTGCAGCGTCTCGCCCTCTGCTTCGACCGTGAGGGTTTCCTGTGCGCCTGGCCTCAACGTCGCATTGGCGGATGTGATGACGGATCCGCTTACGTTGAGATTGGTAAGTTTCGTCTCGGCAAATCCGGAAGCGGTGACCGCGACGTTGTAGACGCCCGGCAGAACGGAGTCAACCCTATATGCACCGACACTGTTCGTGGCGCTCTGATGGCTTTCGCCGTTTTGGACATTCGTAACAATAACCGTCGCGTTTGTAATTGCCGCGCCGGTCGAGTCTAAGACAACACCCGCGATCGTGCCGTTACTCGTCTGGGCAAACGCTGTAAAAGCGAACGCCAGCAGTACGACAAGCAAACTCGCGACTGCCCAACTTCCTTTTCGGAAGCTCGTGATCATTGTCGGATCTCCTAGTCGCTTCGCATGCATTGACCATCCTTTTGCATGCAAAATCCGCGATTAAATTGTTTGGGTAAAAAAAGGGGAATCAGGCGCCCAATAGCGCGTCTGATTCCCACCACAACAGCAGCTCACTGACTTCAGAAGCTGTAGCGCAACGTGAACCTCATAGTGCGCGCCAGTTGATAACTGAACGGCAGCCCGTACCACGAACTGGCCTTCGTACCGCCAGCCTGCAGAGCCTGCTGCAGGTTGTAGCCAGTTTCATACGCCTGGTACGTAGCCGCACCGGCATAGAGCGGAAGACCACCCGGTAATGCCGGCGAGGGCTGGTTCGTGGAGTTCATCCCGCCATAAATGTTGGTGACGGAGTGCTGGTTCCACAAGTTGAGCACGTTGAGTTCGAAACCAACTTCCTGACGCTCGTTGTGCTTGTTGACCTTGAACGTCTGGACGAAGTTGGCGTCCGTTTGCGTGTACCACGGCGTGCGCAATGTGTACGGCTGTCCGAACGTGAACTGGCCAGTGGTCGGATCGACCGTGATGTTCGCGTACTTGCCACGGCCAAACACATCGACGCCCTCCGAGACTTCCTGCCCGAACATGGTGCCGAGATCCACAAACGAGCTGATCGGCGTGCCCTCATAGGCAGTCTGGAAAATTCCGAAGGTTGTCGCCATCCCGTGTCCCTTGCCCCAGGGCAGCTGGTAATACGCATAGCCCTTCAAGGCATTTGGACGATCGGTGGGCAGAGGACCTGCATTCGATTTTCCCTGTGCTGTGAAATACATGAAGGGCTCATCGAAAGCGCGCGTCGTATCGGGCGAGTTGCGGCCGGTTGTACCACCGTCGGCCTGATCGGTGGTAGTAAGACCGGTGTAATTGCCCCACAGGCGGCTCCAGGTATAGCTGAACATGCCAGCTAAGCCGTTGCTGGCTGCCTTGGTTAAGCGGAACTCCACGCCATCGTAATCGCGGATGGCTTTAGGGTTCGCCGGGCAGTTGCTGCAGGTACCGAACAAGCTCGGATCAAACTCCATGCCTGGGAATCCGAAGCCCTGGCCAAGCGACCCGAGGAAGTTCGAGTAACCATTGATGGTGGAATTCGCACCCTCGCCAGGATTGACGATGGTATAAATCTCGCCCCAAGCCGGGCTGGCCAGTGAGGCGTCTTCGATCACGTGATCCAGACGACGACGGTCCCAACGGGCTTCGAACGCCCAATTCTTCGAGAGCTCGTAGTCGACACCAACGACGGACTCATGCTGGCGATATGGTTTGAGGCCTGGCACCACCGGCTCATAAGGACGCAGATTGATGTTCTCGATCAGCGACACATCCGTCCCGGCGTCAACCAAGTTTGGCGGAGTGACGCCGCCTGCGAAGTTTGCACCGGTAGTAGGCGACGCGCTCGGGCACGCACGGTTGTTCACGAACTGTAGGTTGATGTCGCTGACATTGAACCCGCTCGCCTGCCCGTTTGGCCCAAGAGGATAGTTGCACTCTTCATAGACCTGGGCACCGAAGGAAGTTTCCGCCACCAACAGCTTCATCACGTCGTTGAAGACGCCGTAGCTGCCGAAAATCTTCATCTTGCCGTTCTGCAAGGGATCCCAAGCTATTCCCACGCGTGGAGCGATCTTGTCACCCCATCCAAAGTCGATGGTCCGGATGTTGACTCCCGTTGGAGCGGGCAAACTTTCTTTCTCCACCCGAATACCGGCATTGATGGTGATGCCATGGCCGACGGTCCATGCGTCTTGCGCGAAGAAGCCGTGGTTCCAATCGGAAGCAGGCTTCGGTTCGATGGTTGCGAAGTCCACCACCTGCAGGTAGCCGTACTGGCCTGTGCAGGCTCCCCATTCCGCCGCCAGCGCTGCGCAGTTTGCTGCGCCAGTGGTCGTGAACGGACTGTACGAACTTCCGAGAATCAAGTTTGCGAACGGCACGTTGCCGTTCTGGTTGATCAAGTTGACGAGGTGATTGAGTTGATATCCAAACTTAAAGTTATGCGTGCCCCACCAACCCGATTTGAAAAATGCAACGTCCTGGTCGAATTGATAGTGTTTGTTGGAGTTGTACACCGTGTACGACGCGTCAAACGGCTGGCTATTCGTGCCGATTGGCTGCTGGAGAGACTGGGGTATCCCACCGAGGCCCACGCCCGGGGTTGCCCAGTTCAAGTCCGGCGCTGTAGTGGGCCAGCCGAAGTCGTGATAGTTCTCGAAGAAATATCCGAAACGCGTTGTCGCAACGATCTTGTCCGTCAAGGTGACATCAGCGCCGAAGTTGTACGTCGAGTTCGGAGCAGACCAGCCGATCCCGTGCGAGAACTGCGCGATTGGAGCCAGGATGCCTCTGCTGTTGATGAACCCGGCTTGGGCTTCCTGCGCAACCGGATCTTCAACCGGCAGGCTGGCACCGGTCTCGCGGCCGTATTGATAGAGCCACGATGCGAAGAGGCGGACCTTCTGCGACATCGCATAATCGAGGCGTGCCGTGCTGTAGTACTGCTGCAAGTCTTGCGTGAACAACTGCGCGCCCGCGGTTGGATCGGAGCTGAACTGCGGGAAAGCGCCGAAGTTCACGGTTCGAGAGGTCGCCGAGTACTGTGGCGCGAACCCCAGGAAGAGCCACAGCTTGTCCTTCACGATCGGCCCGCCAATCGTGCCGCCCGGTTGAATGATGTGGTACTTGTCTTTTATCCCGGAATAGATCTGCGGATCCGGGTCGCCGCTGGCCGTCTGATAACTGTTCAGAGCGTCGTACCGGAGGTACTGCCCATTATTGTTTCCATCTAAGCTAGACCCTTCCCATGTGCCGAAGAGTTCGCCGTGCCATGCGTTCGAACCTTTCTTCATAACCACATTGGCAACGCCACCAATCGAGCCGCCGTGCTCAGCTTCGATACCCGACGTTTTGATTTGGACTTCCTGAATGAACTGGTAAGGCACGTTGGCTTTTGAATAGCCGCCAGAGATGTTTTCCGTGTCCTGACCTTCAACGAGGTAGCTGTTTTCCGAGTCGGACGCGCCGCCTACGGAATATCCGACCCCGCCACCGTTACCGCTGCTGCCGGGCAGCGAACCGCCGGTGCCACCAGTCGCGGCTCCGTACAAGCTCGCGGCCATCAAAGGCTCGTTACGAGCCGAAGGCGCAAATTGAATTACCGACTGAAAAGAACGGCCGTGCGGCACATCGGCGAGCACGTCTTCCGTAACGTTGGTCATCGTCCGTGTTGTAGTCACGTCGATGAGCGGAGCTGATTCCGTCACTTCGACAACAGTCTCGCTGCCGCCGACCTGTAGGGCGAGGTCGAGGGTCGGAAGGTGACCGACTTCGATCGCCACGTTGTCACGTTTTAACGTGGTAAAGCCCTTGGTGGTGATCGTCACCGTGTAAACAGCCGGTGGAAGATTTGCGAAACGGTAATAGCCGTTACCATCGCTTGTCGCTTCTTTGCTTCCAACGAGGCCGGGCCCGGTGAGGACTACCTTCGCACCGGCCACAACCGCGCCGGTGGAGTCCTTCACCGTTCCCTGCAACCCACCTGTAGTTTCCTGGCCGCAAACAAATGCAACCAAGAACGTGAGGCATAGCAGCACTCGAGCTGTGCTTGCAATAAGAGCTTTCATTCTCTCTCCTGGCAGTGTGCATTTCGAAATGGACATCTGCTTTCTCCTAGTCACGCGGAAGGCGCGTACACGACTTCCAAGTCGCTGGAGTGCACTTTCACCGCCAAAATGCGCCTATTGCGGGACCTTGTAGTTTGTTGGGTTTGCAGAAGGCGAACGTGAGAACAGGCTGAGAATTCACTTTCGTGCAGCGGCATGAGCCTCGCCGGCCGCGTTCACTCCACGGCACGAAAACACACGGTTTCGCTGATTGTTAACCGACGCAGGGACAAACTCGGTCTATCGAGGGATGAATTGAACTCCTCAATAAACCGCATTTGGGTTGCAGAAAGCTGAAACTCAGGCGAGCAGTTCGTCGGCAGTTACCGAAACTGCATTGTGGCGGTATCTGGGGCCCACCGCCAGGACCGTGCCGTTCGATAGCTGAATCCGCGGGCCGTCCGGCGTCGACGTCATCTGCACAACCGCAAGCTTGTTCACGATCGAGCCTCGATGGATCCGCTGGAACAGCCGGGGATCGAGTCGCAACTGCAGGTTCTCCAGGCTCTCTCGCATGCGAAAGTCACCGCTCGCGGAGTTCACGATCGCATATTTGCCATCCGCGAGAATGCTCATAATGGCGGCCACTGGAATCTGCGTAACGCTTCCGCTCTTGTCGACAGCTTCAAGGGACGACGAGTACCGCTGGAATGGCCCGAACTTTCGGTATTCGCTCGCAAGCCGCGCAAGCTCCTGCAGCTTCGCGCTCATCGCCGCGGATTTCGCTGTGTACAACGCAGCTCGAACGCTTTCGATCTCGTCCGTGATGTGGATTGTCGCCGCGATCCTTGGGCACGCATTCTCAGTTTCCTGATGGCGTGTCAAGCGAATCACAAGGAATGAATACTGCTCGGTCAGTGCGACGTCGGTGATTTCATCAATCTCATCATCGCCTACCGCAACGAGCTCCGGCACGAAATCGTCGAGAACTTCGATGAGTTGCGGGCGGTTCGCGCAGCGACGAACCAATGTAAAGTCGGGATCAAGCTCAATCGATCGAAGCGCTCTTGGCAGCTGCTCACAAGCATGCATGAAAACCGCCAAGCGCATCCCGCGGAACGGAGATCTATACTCCGTGGGCGTCACCGCTAACTGGCTTGCTGCTGGTCGATCCATCGACGTTTCCATTGATTCTCCCGCGACTGATACCCAGGACTGAGTTCTCTGGAAGTCGGCATTCGCTTCATGACCGTCTCCTCCAGCGACGGAACACCTGCCCTGAGCCTGTCCGCCGTGAAAACTATGGATGCCTCAATTTTTCGAGCTGTACTTCCCCACTTGGTCCTCACATCTAAATACGAAGTATCTCGGCTTACATCAACCCAGATGTGACGAACCTCCAGAATCTGAGGACAAGTAGCTGCTGGGGTCGGAAGCGTCGCCAGTCGTTTCGGGGCCTCTCTGTCCTAAAAGACGCCTTCTGCTGTGTTGATCCCTGGCCGTCGGCACTACGGTTTTGCGCTGTTGTCGGGCACGTGGACGTGCTCGCAACCGTTTTCTGTACGGTTGCGGTGTCGAATCAGGTGCTCGTCACAGCGGCAGCTTAGAGGTGGCAACGCCGATAAAGCAGCTGCTCTCCGACTCAACACCGGCCACAAAGCACTTGGCCAAAGGAGAATTCGATGCGTATCCTCAGTGTCTCCGCGTCACTCACACTCGTCGCTTTCGCTCTGGGATCTTCCGCCAGCAGCCAATCAGGGCCAACCACCTTCAGCGGCTCAAACACTACCCAGATCGTCAATGTCGAACAACACTCTTCCGGCTACGGCCTGAAGGCATCCACGCCGTCCACGCATGCTGTCGGCGCAATATACGGAAAGGCGAGCGCGTCGAGCGGCTATACGAATGGCTTGTGGGGGCAGAGCTACAGTTCGGCAGGCGTAGGTGTTCGCGGCGAAGCCAAGGCCACTTCTGGCGCAGCGACAGGCGGCGCATTTTTCACCGACAGCCCATCCGGTACCGGCCTTCTCGGCAGCGCGTGCTTGCAATCCTCCAACGCAAACTGCACCGGCGTTGGGGTTCACGGAATTGTGAACGGTTTGAATACGAGCGCAACCGCGGGACTGTTTGAAATTTCCGGCTCGGATGGCGGCGGTAATCTACTCATTGGACGCTTCGACGGATCGAACGTCTTTCGCGTCGGCGAGTCTGGTGACGTGTACGCGGACGGTGGCGTCTACACCCACGGTGCAGATTTCGCAGAGGCGTTTTCGGTGAGAGGAGAAGCGAAGCAATACCACCCCGGCGACGTTCTCGTGATTGATGCCGACGATGATCGCCGCGTCTCGCTTTCGCAGGTCCCGTACTCAACGGCCGTGGCCGGAATCTATTCCACCCGTCCCGGCATCGTTGCCGTCCCGCACACCTTGGCCTACAACCAGTCGTCTTCGGAAATTCCGATGGCCGTAATTGGAGTGGTGCCCACGCGAGTGAGCACGGAAAACGGCCCCATCCATCGCGGCGATGTTCTGGTCACCTCGTCCCACTCGGGATATGCCATGCGCGGAACCGATCGCTCAAAACTCGCCGGCGCAATTCTTGGCAAGGCCCTTCAATCTTTAGATTCCGGGGAAGGCGTTATCGAGGTGCTCGTCAGTCTGCACTAGCTGTAAAAATAAGGGTGGAGCTTCCGGGTTCCACCCATCCTTTACGGACACAGCTGTACTGGTCGGCCTGACTCTTTGCTTTTGAAGGCACCCATAGCAGGTAATTTTCAGCGATGTCTCATTTAACTCTAAGAGTTGATTTTATTGGGCATTTCCGTCGGAGGATTGTCCGTAGGTTGTTGATCTTTTCCCCAAAAGCCCTGAGCTGTTGCCAGCCACGCTTCGAGATTACGCTGACGTTCTAGGCTCATTAAAATGGCATACCAGTCTTCCGAGCGGGATTGTAGAACGGAAGTTTAACGATTCTTGCTGCTGCCTTCTGGCGGACAGCTTCAATAGTGATTTCGACTTGCAGCTCGGTTCCGATTGCGGAATGCGCGGTGTCGACGCTAGCTAACGCGATCATCTTCTTCAGTAGAGGCGACCATGTCGTCGACGTTGCCTTTCCGACCTGGTCCTTTCCCCGATACACGGGGACGGGCACTCTCGATGCGACCGAAGGAGCCTGGGGTGGCAGACCCACGCGGTCGTATAGCTTTTCAACCGCGGTCCAGTCAAATTCCAACCCGACGAGTTTGCGCCCGGTTCCGGTGCGCTGCTCTCGCTGCAATGCTTCGCGGCCCACAAATGGCCCTTTGTCGAGATGTACCATCCGGTCAAAGCCGAGTTCAAATGGAGAATATTTCTGCGATTCGATAATGGCTTTCTTGCTGCTGAAATAGTCGACCTCGATCAGCAGCAATCCCGCCTCGATGCGCGCGACATCGAGCGCGAGCATCCCCGCTGGATGAAGATCAAACGCAGGCCCGGCATTCGCGAGAGCGTCCCAAACACGCAACGAATCCTCAGATGGGACCCAAATCTCGTAGCCCAAGTCTCCGGTGTAGCCGGTTCGCGAAATGTCGACATCCACACCGTTAATTCGGCCGTGCGTTACCCGAAAGTATTTCAATTTCGCAATATCCGCCTCGGCAACCGCCTTCAGCAGTGCAGCCGACGTGGGACCTTGAAGAGCTAACGCGGAAACTGTCTCCGAAACGTCTTCGATCTGAACATCCATGGCAATGGCGTTCTGCCGAAACCAACGCAAACTGGGATCCGCAGCCGTCCAGCGGTAGGTATTTTCGCCAAGACGCGTGATCGTGCCGTCGTCGATCACCTTGCCATCCTGATCGCACCAGCAGCAGTAAATCACCTGGTCGATGCCGACCTTGTTAATGTCACGCGTAATTACCCGATTGACGAACTGGGTCGCGTCCTTGCCAGTGATCATGTACTTGAACAGTGGGCTGATGTCGATCAGTGCGGCGGCGTTGCGAATGGCGTTGTACTCATGCTCGTGGTGGGTCTCATACACGCTGACCGTGTAATAACCCGACCACTCACGGTAGCTGAGGCTTTTGCACAATCCGAACGTTCGCTCGTGAAATGCGGTTCCAATCGGCACAGTTGCTCCTGCGTAATCGCGACAAGTGTAATCCCGGGAATTATAACTTCAACTTCCGTTGCACCAGTCATTCTGCGCGGACCGCACCGTGGGCGGCATCGCTAATCCGTTTGCTACAATACGATCCGTCTCGTTACCGCTCCATTCTGATGACCAATCAAAAAACAAATAAGTTCGACGTAATCGTTATCGGCGGTGGCCACAACGGGTTAGTAAATGCCGCCTACCTTGCCCGCGCCGGCAAGAAAACGGTCGTTTTGGAGCGCAGACACGTCCTCGGGGGCGCCGCAGTGACGGAAGAAATCTTTCCCGGCTTCAAGTTCTCCGTGTGTTCCTACGTTGTATCTCTTCTCCGGCCGGAAATCATCCGAGACCTCGACCTGCCGCGGCACGGCCTTGAAATCCTCCCCCTCGACGGCACGTTCACGCCCATGCCCAACGGCGACTATCTGTGGCGCGTGAACGATCATGGAAAAACTCGCCGAGAAATCGCCCGTCATTCGCGAGTAGACGCTGAAGCCTACGACGAATTCGGAAAGGCCATGCTCCAGATGTGCAAGTTTGTTAAGCCCATCCTGGCCATGACGCCTCCCGATCCGACCACGCTGAAGCCCAGCGAGTTGATGAAGCTGCTCTTCCTCGGTCGACGTTTTCAAGCGTTGAATGAGGATGATAAATATAACCAGGTTCAGCTCATGACAATGAGCGCCGTGGACTTTCTCGATCAATGGTTCGAGACCGATGTCCTCAAGGCCACGATGTCCGCTTCCGGCATCATCGGCACATTTCTCGGCGTCCGTTCCCCGGGCACGGCTTACGTTTTATTGCATCACTACATGGGTGAGATCGATGGCGCCTTTCGCTCATGGGGGTTCGCTCGGGGCGGAACCGGTGCCATCTCCAATTCAATTGCCGATGCAGCTCGCGAAGCGGGAGTGGACATTCGCACCCGCTCGGGTATTGCCAAGATCCTGGTCAAGGGCGGCAAGGCCATCGGCGTTGTCCTCGAAAACGGCGACGAGATTTACGGCAATGTAATCTCATCGAGCGTCGATCCCAACATGACGTTCCTTAAGCTGCTCGACCGCAATCAGCTTCCGGACGAATTTCGCGCCGGCGTCGAGCACTACAAGTATCGCGGCTGTTCCGCGAAGGTCAATCTCGCACTCGATGCTCTTCCGAACTTTTCTTGCCTGCCCGGACCGGGCGCCCACCTTCGCGGTGCGATCTCGATTTCACCCAGCATCGACTACATGGAGCGGGCCTACGACGACGCCAAGTACGGCGAGTATTCCAAGCACCCTTACATGGATATCGTGATTCCCAGTCTCACCGATCCTTCCGTTGCCCCTCCCGGCAAGCACGTCATGTCGTGTTTCGTGCAATATGCGCCCTACCATCTCGCGAGCGGCAACTGGGATGAGAAAAAAGAGGCATTCGGCGATACCGTCATCGACACCCTGAGCCAGTACGCGCCGAACATTAAGAACATCATCGTCGGCCGCCAGGTCGTCACTCCGCTTGACCTCGAGCGCGAGTGGGGATTGACGGAAGGAAACATTTTCCAGGGCGAGCTCTCCCTGGAACAGTTGTTCTTTCTCCGGCCCGTTCCTGGCTGGGCGCGATACCGCACGCCGATTAAGAACCTTTATATGTGCGGAAGCGCCACGCATCCCGGCGGCGGCATCATGGGCGCTCCCGGACGGATCGCTGCAATGGAAATCCTGAAAGACTGGAAAGCCTGATCGATGGGTGACAGTCGCGGCAACGTAATCATTATCGGTGGCGGACACAACGGCCTCGTCACGTCCTTTTACTTGGCACGAGCCGGATTCAAGCCGATCGTCCTCGAGGCACGCCCGGTGGTTGGCGGCATGGCCGTGACTGAGGAAGTGTGGCCAGGATTTCGGTGTCCGACCCTTGCTCATACCGGCGGTCCGATCCGTGCAGAAATCGTGCGCGATATGGCCCTCGAACGGCACGGCCTGCGCATGACACAACCCCAAGTGCGGGTGACAGCGCTTTCGTCGGATGGCAGCTCCATCAGTATCTACGGCGATCCCGCCAAAACGGCCCAGCATCTTTCCGCCGTGTCCCCGCACGACGCAGCCGCCTTCAAGGAATTTCAGGAGATCATCGGTCGCCTTTCCGTCGTATTTCGGAAACTCGCCGAGAGCACGCCACCCGATATCGATAATCCGTCGAAAGAGGACCTATTCCGGGGCGTCGCGACGGGTCGAATGATTCGCAAGCTTGGCCGCGCCGACATACATCGCCTGCTGCGATGGGCGCCGATGCCAATCGCCGACCTGATGGACGAATGGTTCGAGAACCCGCTGCTCAAGGCTGCAATCGCCGCCCGCGCAATTTTCGGATGCGGTGTCGGCCCGCATTCCCCCGGCACCACCAACCTGCTTCTGCTGCGCTCCGCTGATGATTCGAACCTCGCCGGCCCCGCAGGTTTTCCCATCGGCGGTGCGGGAGCTCTGACCCAGGCGATGGCGAAAGCCGCTGTTGCCGCGGGCGCCACGATTCGAACCAACGCCGAAGTCGCCGGAATCGAGATAAAAGAAGGACGAGTCACCGGCGTCCGACTGAGCAATGGAGAAGTGATCGCCGCCGGGTCCGTCATCTCGAATGCCGACCCGGTCCGCACCATGCTGAACTTAGTCGACCCAGTTCATCTCACGCCAACTTTCCTGCAACGCGTTCAGCAGTATCGCTCCAGCGGTGCGGTCGCGAAGATGAACCTGGCCCTCGACGGATTGCCGAAATTTCCGGCTCTGGATCGCCGCGAGGGCAGTGACGCCCTATACGCAGGTCGCATTCACATCGGCCCTTCTATGAATTACATCGAACGGGCTTTCGATCACACGAAGTACGGCGAGTTTTCCAACGAGCCGCTTCTGGATCTCATGGTTCCCACGATCGCGGACCCGTCCCTCGCTCCCGCCGGGAAACACATCATGTCGATTTACGTGCAGTTCGCGCCCTACGCACTGCGTACTGGGAATTGGAGCACAAGATCTGGCGAACTTGCCGACTGCACACTGAAAACATTAGCGGCCTATGCGCCTGACCTGCCCAATCGCATCCTTCACCAGCAAGTGATAACGCCGGCTGACATTGAGACGACCTATGGCGCAACCGGCGGCCACATCTTTCATGGCGAGTTGACCCTCGAGCAGTTTTTCACCATGCGTCCGCTGTTGGGTTATGCGCGATACCGCACTCCCCTTGCAGGTCTCTACTTCTGTGGCTCCGGCTCACACCCGGGCTCCGGTTTGAGCGGCGCTTCCGGAGCGAACGCAGCGCGAGAGATCATCAAAGATCTTCGGTGACATCTCACCGATCACAAGTCTTCCACCAGAGGCAGGGTTGCGCGCTGGAGCTCGTGCGTTTCTTCAAGCCGTGCCAATCCGCCGCGGTCGTTATATGGCAACACGCAGCTTCCGACAACCCGGCCACTCCTCGCATGCTGCGGCTCAACGCAATCTCCGTAAGTTGCAGAGATTACGAATCGTCTGAATGAGCTCAATCGTCCAGATCTGGACCAATTCTGTACACGACTTGTACACACGAAACGACCGTCCTCACCAGGCGATGTGTCGCAGCTCGACACGAGGCGTTCCTGATTCGGGAGAAGTCTGTAAATGACGTGTGGCAATACTCTCGATCTGACTTAGACTTTTTTCGCTCGCAGTAAAGAAGTTCGGTGGGTAGCTCGCCTCCCGACAAGGTCAGTTCGAGCCAGGATCGACGTGGCGCGAGCGACCGATCACTTTCTTCGAGCCTGAGCCGCGAAAAGAAGCTGGTGGGCCGGTAGTAGACCCGGACTCTTATATAGACGCTCTCCTTATTCTGTATTGCGCCGGAGCGCCAGCTCCTTCGAGAAGCTCAGAAGCGGTAACCGCAAGAACAGATCTTTCGCTCGAGAAGGTGCAGCATGGGCGCCCCAATCCCGCCGGCTCACGCCCTTTATTGCGGCGTGAGTGGACAATTCCTCTTCATTGCCATTCCTCTGATTGCGTTGTGCTTTTTTGGCTGGACGATCTTCCGGCGCTTGCGTCCACTTTTCTTAGCGCTGCCAGACCCGCGGTTCGACCGGCCACGCGAGAGATTTGCCCTTGTTCTCCGTAATTGGCTGTTGCAGTGGAAGCATCCGCGGTACCGCCTCGCTGGACTCCTTCACATCGTCATCTTTCTCGGGTTCCTGGTGCTATCGCTACGTTCGCTGTCTCTTGTTCTTATCGGCATTTTCCCCGGCTTCGATGTGCAGGAACTCCTCGGGCACTTCACGGCGAGCTACGAATATATAAAGGATTACGTAGCAACGGCCGTTTTCGCAGCGGTTGTCGTTGCCGCCGTGCGACGAGTCGTGTTCAAGCCGAAACGTTATCAGCCGCGCCCGGGAGACACGCGCAACCATACAGCCGAAGCACTGACTGTACTGGGATTGATCGCGGCGCTTATGCTATCGGAGAGCGCATTTGGTTCGGGCGAACGAGCACCGGCCGCGCTCACCTTGGCGGGCGGGTTTCGGACAGTTCTTACAAAGCTTTCTGTGGGCAGCGCGAGGTCGATTCGGCTGTATGCATACCTAGTCCATGAGATCACGTTCTTTGCCTTCCTCTGCTTCCTGCCGTTTGGAAAGCACTTCCACGTACTAACGTCCGCCTTCAACATCTATTTGTCGAAACTCGACCGGGGACGTGTGAAGCCGGCCCGGTGGGGTATCGCCGAGGATCAGGTCGACGACCTTGAGTCCCTCGGCGTAAGCACTCTCCAGGATTTCACCTGGAAGCATCTGCTCGATTTCTACTCCTGCGCGGACTGCGGGCGTTGTTCCGACAACTGTCCCGCTCATGCGGCGGGACGGCCGCTATCGCCGCGCTTCCTTACGATCAAGGCACGAGATGCCTGCTTCGAGGCGTTCCCAGTTTTTGGACGGAGCAAGAACGGGGCTTCATCGACCCGCGAATTCTTTTCGGAAGACGAAATTTGGTCATGTACGACATGCGGTGCGTGTGAAGAAGAGTGCCCGATGCAGGTTGAGTACATCGACAAGATCGTGGACCTGCGGCGCGCTCTGGTGGAAGACGGAGCGGTGCCGGCATCGCTTCAGAAACCCCTAAAAGCCCTTGAAAGCCGCGGGAATCCCTTCGGCAAATTGGAGAAGAGACGCGCGGATTGGACGAAGAGCACCGCGACGCAACCGGCTTGCGAAGTGAAGGTACTGAATAAAGGAGCGCAGGCAAAGACGCTGTTCTTTGTCGACAGTGTCAGCTCCTATGACGATCGCATTCAGCGGATTGCACGCGCGACCGCTCAGATTCTTTCGGCCAGTGGCGAAGATTTTGGGATCCTCGGCCCCGCGGAAAAAGACAGTGGGCATGATGTGCGCCGCTTTGGCGAGGAATCGCTCTTCCAAGCCCTTCGGCAGCAGAACTCGGAGGCAATCCGGGCTTCCGGTGTAACAAGGATCGTTGCCGCCGATCCGCATGCGCTGAACGCACTGCGCCATGACTATGACGGACTGCCTCCCGTCGAGCACGTCAGCCAGTTTTTATGGCGGCAGATCACTTCGGAAAAGCTACATCTGCGAAGCGGAGACGATGCAGGAAGAGTGGTCGCGTACCACGATCCGTGTTATCTCGGACGTCACAACCAGATCTACGACGAGCCGCGCGCGGTGCTTGACGCGATCCCCGGAACCAAGCGGGTGGAAATGAATCGGTGCCGCGACCGCTCCTTTTGCTGCGGCGGCGGCGGTTTGATGCTGAATTACGAAGCGCCCGAGAAAGAACGCATCGGAAGCTTGCGCCTGAAGATGGCGTGTGAAACGGGCGCAGACACAATCGTCACCGCCTGCCCATTCTGCCTGATCAACCTTGAGGACGCGATCAAGGTTGCAGGTCTCGAAAGCAAAATGCGAGTGATGGACCTGACCGAGCTTGTTCTGGAGCACATGCCAAGCCCAACTGAAACACCAACCCCCGTGACCGCCGCCGAACCACAGACAGCGATGGTGCACTGATTCTAGGAGGCCCTGTGAATATTTTGGTTTGCGTACGAAGAGTGCCGGACCCGGCGGAGAATGAATTCCGACTGAACGGCCCGCGCACCGACCTGTCGCGCGATGATCTCGTTTACTCCATCAATGAGTGGGACAACTACGCTGTCGAAGAAGCCCTCCAGATCACGTCTCGTCTTGGTGGCGAGGTCACGGTGATTACGGCCGGCGGCGAAGACGATGAAGAGATATTGCGCCGACAGTTGGCGATGGGAGCCCAACGTGCCGTGCTGGTGAGCGACGAAGCATTTGTTGAGACGGATGCGCGAGGCATCGCAATGGCGCTCGCAGCCTACGCGAAGAAGAACCACTTCGACCTGATCCTCACGGGCGTACAGGCAGAGAGTGGCGGGGCTCAGGTCGGAGGGATGATGGCAGCGATGCTCGACCTTCCGTTCGCATCTCTCGTGACATCCATTGAGGCGCTCGAGGGCAACAAGCTGAAAGTTGCGCGAGAAGTTGCTGGAGGCAACAAGGAGATCAGCGAGATGGATCTGCCTTGCGTTCTCTCGATTCAGACGGGCATCAACGAGCCGCGATATGTCGGCATGCGCGGGATTCGCCAGGTTGCGTCGGTCGAGATTCCATCGATGGATGTGGGGGCTCTCGGCATAGCCGCGGCGGAGCTGCAGCCCAAGGTGGAACGCGCGGGGTACTTCACGCCTGTTTCCGGCACCGGCGCCGAGATGCTTTCCGGCGATCGCGATGACATCGTCAATGAACTTGTGGAGCGGTTGAAGGCGAGAGGGGGGATCCCAGCATGAACCCGATTTTTATCGTTGCATTGCACCAAGCGGGACTACCGGACGACAGCGTCGGCGAACTGATCTCTGTCGCCAAGGTCATCGATCCGTCCTCGGCTCCTACCGCTCTCGCGTGCGGCTACGGTGCGGAACTCGACAGCGTTTGTACATCTCTTCGACCCATGTTTCGCGAAGTGTGGAAGCTCGCGAACGAACACTTTACGGGTTCGAATTCCGAAGCGATGAGGGAGGCGCTGGTTGCTATCGTGCCAAAGGGCAGCATTGTGTTGTTAGCGCATGAGCACTTCGGCCTCGATCTTGCACCCGGTTTATCGATCAAGCTGAACGCCAGCTATGTGCCCGACGTGATCGCCGTAGAAGAAGGGTTGAAACTGATTCGCCAGGAATTCAATGGCCAGTTCAGCGTACGAATGGAGTGTGATCTTTCAGCCGGAGCTGTCATTACGATCCGGCCGGGCTGCTTCAAAGCCACGTCCACCGCAAGTGCGGAGGGAGTGGTCATCGATAAGAGCGCAGCCATTCCGACGATGACGTTGCACAGGCGCTACATCACAACCATCCCTGCACAAGTCGGGGACGTGGACATCACGAAGCAGACGGTTCTCGTCTCGGTCGGCCGCGGCATACAAGATCAGGAGAACATTGGCCTGGCGGAAGAGCTGGCCTCGGTTCTTGGAGGCGCGGTGAGTTGTTCGCGTCCTGTGGTGGACGCGAAGTGGCTCGAGAAGTCTCGCCAAGTCGGATCCTCCGGTGCGACCGTCAGCCCGAAGGTTTACCTCGCCTGCGGAATCAGCGGGTCGTTCCAGCACATGACGGGCATCAAGGGAGCACCGTTTCTGGTTGCTATCAACAAGAACCCCGGAGCGCCAATTTTCCAATTCGCAGACATAGGGATAGTCGACGACGTTCTGGAATTCCTGCCAGTGCTCACTGAGCGTGTGCGCGAAGTGCTAGCAGGCAAAGGCGCGGCTGTCGCCGCACGTTAACGAGGACTGCCATGATCGCAAAAAAGACGCTGAAACTCAGTTTGAAGTCACTTAAAGAATTCGCGAAGAAGCGCCTGCCGGACCAGTTGCTCAACGAGCTGGACGAGCGCGACGAATGCCCGGTCGAGATCGTACGCGACATGTGCAATCCCGACGGCCTCGGAATCCAGCTCCTCTTTATACCCGAAGAATTCGGCGGAATGGGTAGGGGTGCGTTCGACGTCTATCTGATTTGTGAGGCCATGGCAGCGATCGACCTTGGCGTCGCGACGTCGTTGTTCGCTACGTTCCTCGGCAGCGACCCGATCACGGTTGGCGCCACTCCGGAACAGAAGAAGCATTGGCTGAGCAAGATCGCGAACGATGGCATTCTTTTTGCATACGGCGCCACCGAGCCCGATGCCGGTAGCGACCTGGGCGCACTGCGCACGACCGCGGACCGCGTGATCGAGAACGATCGCATTGTAGGCTACAAGATCAACGGCCTGAAACAGTGGATCAGTAACGGAGGCATTGCCGATGCGTACACGATCCTCGCGAGTACGGCGGCGGGACCGAGCTGGTTCATCGTCGAAAAGGGAGCTGCAGGTTTCACCCACGACAAGCCAGAGAACAAACACGGCATCCGCCTCAGCAACACCGCGGCCCTCGCACTGCAGAACGTGTACGTCGATACCGATCGCCTGATCGGTGGCGTTGAAGGACAGGGTTTGCTGCAGGCGCAGGCGGTGTTCGGATATACGCGTCTGATGGTCGCGGCCTTCGGGCTAGGGTCCGGGTGGGCTGCATTAGATCGCGCTATTCCCTACTCCACAAAACGAATTCAGGGCGGCGCGCCACTCTCGGAAAAGCAGGGCTACACCCACAAATTGATTGTTCCCAACGTGGCGAAGCTCGAAGCCGCGCGCGCGTTTATCGAAGAAACTGCGGAACGCATTGACGCCGGCGAAGGCAGCCTGAATACCGAAGGCGCAATCGCGAAATACATGGCCACTGAGGCCGGCAATGCCGCTGCAGAAGCGAGTATCCAGGCTCTCGGCGGCTATGGCTACACCCACGAATACATGGTGGAGAAGATCAAGCGCGATGTGCGCATCACCACCATTTACGAAGGCACCTCCGAGATCATGGAGATGACCATCAGCCGGGATCGCTGGCAGCTCCACCTGAAAACGCGAGGCCGGTACTACCACGACCTTGCGAACGAAGCCGAGGCGTTGCATGCGCGAAATGCTCACGTGGGAGCTGATTCAGCGGCTCTGGCGCTACACGCGCTTGCCGAGATTTTGGAGCGAGCGAGGGCGCTGCGGCTTACCCGCCACCAGCACGTTCTTTTGCGCCTGGGCGAATTGATCTCCTACGCCGAATCTGCCGCTGGCTTGGCGCGCCGTGCGGCCCGCGCCGCAGAGGGGCACTTGCACGAAAAAGCTAGCGATCGTTTTTCCGCCGACGTTCTTGCCGCTCTTGCGCGCGTGTTCGCTCGCGAAGCTTTGCTTAAGGTCGTGCAGGACGGTGCGCGCTGGATCGCAGGAAGCGCACAGATGAACGCTGCCGAGATGATGGCGTTCGAAACCTCGCTCAACCTGCCTGCTGCGCTTCGCGCGCAAGCCGGACTTATAGCAGATATGGATTTGGTTGCTGACCATTTATACAAACGCGCTGAAAAGCACGCGGAGCTCGCTTTACAGCATTAGCCACAGGAGCACTCATTCGGTGTGTCGTTCCGGGTGTAACTCCCGCACAGGAGCGAAGTCATGGAATCTACCGCTCATCGCGCTATCGCGATCGTCGGATTGGGAACTATTCTGCCTGAAGCCCCCGATGTAAAAACCTTCTGGAGCAACATTCAACAAGGCCGCGACAGCATCTCCGAAGTTCCCAACGATCGCTGGAATCCTGAGTTTTATTACGATCCCGATCCCGCCGCCCCGGACAAGACTTACTCGAAGATCGGTGGCTGGGTGCGGGACTTCCCCTGGGATCCCATCAAGTGGCGCCTGCCGATTCCACCGAAAGTCAGCGATGCCATGGACGCTTCGCAACGCTGGGCAATTGCCGGTGTCCGCGAAGCTCTCGCCGATTACGGCTATCCTGAACGCGCGATCGCTACGGAGCGGACGGCCGTCATCCTCGGCAATGCCATGGGCGGCGAGAGGCACTACCTGACCGCACTTAGAATTTCGTTTCCTGAGTATGCGCATGCGTTGGAAACCGTGACGAGCTTCGCCGCGCTGCCGGCGGATATACGAGACCAGATCACCGAAGAGCTCCATGAGCGCATGGGACGCCGTTTGCCCGAGATCACAGAAGACAGCATGCCGGGTGAACTCGCCAACTGTATTGCCGGGCGAATTGCAAACCTCTACAACTTTCACGGCCCGAATTTCGTCGTAGACGCTGCTTGCGCCTCTGCGATGGGAGCGATGAGCGCGGCCGTGCAGGGGTTGAATGAGAACCAGTTTGACGTGGTCGTGACTGGCGGTATTGATCGCAACATGGGCGCGACGACGTTCGTGAAGTTTTCCAAGATCGGTGCGCTCTCTGCGACGGGTTCACGGCCGTATGCGGCTGGAGCCGACGGCTTCGTGATGGGCGAAGGGGCGGTCATCTTTCTATTGAAACGCCTGGCAGATGCCGAGCGCGATGGCGACAAGGTGTACGCGGTGCTTCGTGGGATCGGTGGCTCCAGCGATGGCAAGGGCAAGGGCATCACCGCGCCTAATCCCATCGGCCAGGTGCTTTGCACCAAGCGGGCCTGGGAAAACGCGGGGCTTTCCCCGTCCGACGTGAACTACATCGAGGGCCACGGCACATCCACGCGCGTAGGCGACGTGGTGGAAGTACAGAGCATGATGAACGTGCTCAGTGAGCACCCGCTGCCCGCTCACTCGATCCCGATCGGCTCAGTGAAATCGAATATCGGCCACTTAAAAGCCGCAGCAGGCGCCGCCGGAATTCTCAAGACTGTGCTGGCGCTCCATAACAAGGTACTGCCTCCTAGCGTTCATTGTGAGCGGCCGAGCCCGGACATTGACTTCGCTCATTCACCTCTCTTCGTCAACACGGAGCTTCGTCCGTGGGAAGCGACACGTGATTCCGTGCGCCGCGCCGGGGTAAGCGCATTTGGTTTCGGCGGCACGAACTTCCACACCGTGCTGGAGGAGTACGTTCCGGGCAGACTGCAGCCGAAACTTCGCGAACGAGTAACCGTATCGGAGATACCGCAGAATGCTGCGGCCGTCGTCGCAGCGGGCGCCCCGCAAAACGGCCTGAAAGCGCCGCTGCGTGGGGCACTCGTGCTCGGCGCGAGTTCGGAAGCTGAACTCGCGGGACGCCTGCGCAGTGCTAAACCGCAGGCGACCCACAAACCACCGCTCGAAAGCGATCTTCGCTCCCGTTACCGCATTGCCTTTGATTACGGCAGCGACGCAGAGTTCGAACAGAAGAAGTCTGCCGCTCTCAAGGCACTCGATGCCCGTCAACCCGCGATCTGGAAGGCATTGCGCGCACAAGGAATCTTCCGAGGATCTGGACCGGCGCCGAAAATCGCATTCCTCTACACCGGGCAGGGATCGCAATACGTAAACATGTTCAAAGCGTTGCGCAGCACGGAGCCGATCGTCGCTGAAACCTTCGCGCAGGCGGACCATATCATGACGCCGCTGCTGGGCAAGCCTCTGAGTGAATACATCTTCGTCGACTCTAATGATGAAGCGGCGATCGCCACGGCTGAGGAAGATCTTCGTCAAACGGCCATCACTCAACCGGCCGTGCTTTCCGTTGACATAGCGACCACACGCCTCCTGGCCGCGTATGGCATTCAGCCCGACATGACGATGGGCCACAGTCTTGGGGAATATGGCGCATTGGTCGCGTCGGGCTCTTTGCCCTTCGAAGAAGCGTTGGAAGCCGTGAGTGCCCGCGGGCGCGAGATGACCCGCGTTTCGATGGCGGACAACGGCAAGATGGCGGCAGTATTCGCGCCCCTAGCCGCGATGCAGCAGGTCCTGAAAACGGTGAGTGGCTACGTGGAGATCGCTAACATCAATAGTGATCAGCAGGCGGTGATAGGCGGTGCCAGCGCTGCGGTCGCGGAAGCCTCCGAAAAACTTCTAGCCGCTGGCTTTAATGTGGTGCCGCTGCCGGTAAGCCACGCCTTCCACACCTCGATTGTCGCTCCCGCGAGCGGACCGTTGCGCGCCACGCTTGAGCGCATGCATCTGCAAGCGCCTCGCATTCCAATCGTCGCCAACGTTAATGGGGAGTTCTATCCAACTGACGGAAATGTCGTGCCGCAGATGCTCGACATTCTCGCGCGACAGATCTCTTCGCCGGTGCAGTTCGTGCAGGGTCTCCGAACGTTGTACAACGCAGGCGCGCGAGTATTCGTGGAGGTCGGCCCGAAGAAAGCATTACAGGGCTTTGCGGAAGACGTACTGGGCAAAGATCCCGAAGTGCTCTCGGTTTTCTGCAACCATCCGAAGTGGGAAGACCAAGCGGCCTTCAACCAGGCACTCTGCGGTCTCTATTCCGCAGGCTTGGGGAGCGGGACACCCGAGTCCGTACCCTTTTCCACCCAGCCCAGCACAATCGAAACTGCGTCAACCGCGCGAGAGGAATCGAATATGTCAGCCTCAGTTTCTTCCGACGATCGCTACACCCGCATTGGCCGAATGTTTGTCGATTTCCTCGATCGTGCCGGCGAAATGGAAGGCCGCGAGCCGAAAACAGCCGAGCCTGTGGTCATCACCGGCGGGGCCCTTGGCCTGCCCGGCACCGAACACATCTTCGACGATAACAACATCGCGCGCTTACTTCGGGGAGAGCAGTTCATTGATGTGATTCCCAAACGCTTCCGTCATGCAATGGTCGACCGCCACATTCGCCGGCTCGTGAAACGCGAGAACGGCGACCCGACCTTCGAAAGCATTGAAGACGTCAGCGAAGCGATTAAGCTTGCGGGCAGAGGCGGAGCGTTCGACCTCGAGCACGAATTCGGCGTAGCCGCGGAACGTGTTGCCGCTTTCGATCGCACTACGGCTCTCGCGCTTGCGGCTGGAATCGACGCCCTGCGCGATGCGGGAATCCCGCTCGTAATGCGGTACAAGACGACAACTGTCGGCACACGGCTGCCCGATCGCCTGGCCTTGCCAGCGTCCATGCGCGACGACACCGGTGTGATCTTCGCCTCTGCGTTCCCAGGCAGCGATTCGCTCACGGAGATCATGAGCGGTTATTACGATGACCATCTGCGCCGCGAACAGCTCAAGCAATTGCAGGAGCTGCGCGCCCAGAGCACGCCAAATGGCCACAACGGACTCGCTCAGGAGATCGAGCGACGCATCGCGGAGATACAGTCCGCGCTTGAGCAACATCCTTATACGTTTGAACGCCGCTTCCTGTTGCGCGTGCTTTCCATGGGACACTCCCAGCTTGCCGAGTACATCGGCGCGCGTGGCCCGAACACGCAAATCAACTCTGCATGCGCCAGCACCACTCTGGCGGTCGGTATGGCAGAAGACTGGATTCGTCTCGGCCGCTGCCGCCGCGTGCTGATCGTCGCAGCCGACGATGTCACCTCCGACAACTTGCTTCCGTGGTTTGGTTCCGGCTTCCTTGCCAGTGGCGTGGCTGCTACCGACGACTCGGTGGAGAAAGCAGCTTTGCCATTCGACCGTCGCCGCCACGGCATGATCATCGGCATGGGTGCGGCTGGGCTCGTGGTAGAGAGTGCCGACTCCGCACGCGAACGCGGAATTCGCCCGATCTGCGAGGTCCTGGCTACGGTGATTGCCAATAGCGCATTCCATGCGACTCGCCTCGATGTGCAGCACATTGGAGACGTAATGGAGTCGTTGGTGAAGCGCGCGGAGAACTCGCGCGGAATTCGGCGGAGCCAAATTTCGTCCCAGATGGTTTTCGTCTCCCACGAGACCTATACGCCCGCGCGCGGTGGCAGCGCCTCTGCCGAAATCCATGCGCTCCGCAAGGTCTTCGGCGACGACGCCGATAAGATCGTCATCGCCAATACGAAAGGCTTCACGGGCCACGCAATGGCCACCGGCATCGAGGACGTGCTGGCGGTCAAGGCGCTCGAGACCGGCGTGGTGCCTCCAGTTGCGAACATCAAGGAAATCGATCCCGAGCTCGGGCCGTTGAACATCTCCCATGGCGGCTCGTACCCAGTGCAATTCGCGTTGCGGTTGGGCGCTGGTTTCGGATCGCAGATCAGCATGTCGCTGCTGCGGTGGGTGCCTTCGAAGGATGGCCGGCGAACGGTTCCATCCGCGCTGGGATACCAAAATCGCATCGCAGACGAAGGCGTTTGGAGCAAATGGCTGGCTGCCGCTGCCGAAGTTCCAGCTCCTGAACTCGAGATCGTTCACCGCACTTTGCGAGTTCGCAATACCGACGCGAGAGTTGCGGTTGCAAGCACTCCGGTGAAGCAAGCGGCGGTTCCTGCCATTCCGCAAGTGCAGCCCGTCGCGGTTGCCCAACCCGCTGTGGTCTCGCAGCCTGTTCCTGCATCGACAGCGAGCCAGGCCGACGCCGTTCGAGAGAAGGTCCTGCAACTTGTCGCCGAAAAGACTGGGTACCCTGCCGACATGCTGGCGCTTGACCTGGATCTCGAGGCTGACCTCGGGGTGGACACCGTAAAGCAGGCGGAAGTTTTTGCCAGCATTCGTGCGGAGTACAACATCCCGCGAAGCGAGACCCTCCGGCTTCGCGATTTCCCGACACTTGCGCATGTCATCAAGTTCGTTTATGACAACCGTCCAGACTTGAGTGGATCAACCACCACGCCATCAGTGGGAGCGAAGTCGCAACCCGCTTCGTCCATACAGACCAGCGCTCCTCCGCAAGTTGACGCCGTTCAGCAGCAGATCCTCGCGCTGGTGGTGGAGAAGACCGGCTATCCGCCGGAGATGCTCGACATGGATCTAGATCTGGAAGCAGACCTTGGCGTCGACACGGTGAAGCAGGCCGAGTTGTTCGCTGGGATCCGCGAAATTTACAGCATCCCGCGGCAAGAGTCGCTGCGGCTCCGCGACTTCCCCACCCTTAAGCATGTCGTGAAATTCGTATACGACAACCGCCCGGACCTCGTGGCGCAGTCCGTCTCCGCGAGCTCGATCCCCACCACTGTCGAGCCGGAAGTTCGCGTACGAGCAAATGAGGCGAAACAGCCGGAGACTTCTGCCGTGCCCGCGGCCGATGCAATCACCGAACGGATTCTCGATCTGGTAGCAGAAAAGACCGGGTATCCCAAGGACATGCTGGACCTGGAACTCGACCTCGAAGCGGACCTTGGCGTTGACACGGTCAAACAGGCAGAGATGTTCGCTTCGATCCGTTCCATCTACAACATCCCTCGCGATGAAAACCTGAAACTCCGTGATTTTCCGACTCTGAACCATGTCATCCAATTCGCACGCGACCGATCGACTATCGGGAAGGCAGCGCCTTCCATTGAGCCTGCGGCTCCCGTCGTTACTGCTCCGACGCAAAAGCCTCTCGCCCTTGCTTCCTTTGACGAAACAAATCTTGTTCCAAGGCGTGTGCCAGTACCCGTCCTGCGTCCGCCGCTCGCTTTGTGTAAGAACACTGGCGTCGCTCTCGGAACTGGATCGCGTGTGATCGTCATGCCGGGCAAAGATGGGGCCGCGACTCAGCTCATCGCGAAATTGCGAGCCCTCGATGTGGAGGTGCTAACGTTCGCTGACATCCCGGATACTGCAACGTTCGAGGCGACGGTTCAGCGATGGCTGGCGACTGGCCCGATTCAAGGCGTCTATTGGCTGCCGTCACTCGACCCGGAAAGTCCTCTAGACAAAATGGATGCGGAGGAATGGCACGAGGCGCTTCGGCTCCGCGTGAAGCTGCTGTATCGCGCGACTCGAGTCCTGTATGAGCAGTTCGCTGCACCGGGAACGTTCCTCGTCTCCGCGGTGCGACTTGGCGGGCATCACGGTTACGACGAGCACGGTGCAGTCGCGCCACTCGGAGGCGCGGTCGCGGGATTCACCAAGACGTTCAAGCGCGAACGAGTGAGCGCAGTGACGAAGGTTGTTGACTTCAATGTGGACGAAACCCACGACAGCATCGCTGAGAAGCTCATCGCCGAAACCTGCTTCGATCCGGGAGCGGTAGAGATCGGGTACAAGCAGTCCCAGCGCTGGACCATCGCTCTCGAAGAACAATCGGCGACGGACGGGCTACCCGGAATTTCGCTCGGCCAGGATACCGTGTTCGTCATCACTGGAGCAGCGGGAAGCATCGTTTCCGCAATCACGTCCGATCTGGCAGCGGCTTCGGGCGGCATCTTCTATCTATTGGATGTGGTTCCAGAACCTGAGGCCAATAGCGACGACCTGAAGCGATTCGCCACTGACAAAGACGGATTAAAACTGGAAATAGCAAAGCGCCTTAACACAAGCAAAAAGCGCGCCACTCCCGCGATGGTGGAGAAGGAGCTCGCAAAACTGGAACGTTTAAACGCCGCGCAGATGGCGATCGATGCCGTGACCGCGGCTGGTGGAACGGCGCATTACCGCTCCGTGAACCTGACCGACGGAGAAGCGATTGCGCACGTCATCGATGAGATCCGAAATGCCCACGGACGCATCGGCGTTCTACTGCATGCGGCTGGCCTGGAGCGCAGCCACTTCCTGCCGGACAAATCTGTCGAGGAGTTCGATCTCGTATTCGACGTAAAAGCGGATGGCTTGTTCCACCTGCTGCACTCAATTGGTGACATGCCGCTGGGTGCGCTGGTGGCGTTCAGTTCGATAGCCGGACGTTTTGGCAATGCCGGTCAAACCGACTACAGCTCGGCGAATGACTTGCAATGCAAGATCATGTCCAGTTTCCGCACCACTCGTCCGGACACGCGCGGTATTGCGATCGACTGGACTGCATGGGGAAAGATCGGCATGGCAACTCGCGGATCCATCCCGAAGATGATGGAGCTTGCGGGGATCGACATGCTCGACCCGGCAGCCGGCATTCCTCTCATTCGTCGCGAGTTGACGGCGGGCGGCACGCGCGGCGAGTTAGTTGTCGCGCAGAGGCTTGGCGTGCTTCTCGAGGAATTCGATCCAACCGGAGGACTCGACCTGCAGGTGCTGGAGAACTCTCGCGAGAAACTGCCCGCCCCCGGTCCGATGCTCGGCAAAATCACGGGAATGGGCATTTACCACGGGCTTGCGATGGAAACCACTCTCGATCCTGCGTCGCAACCATTCCTGAATGATCACCGTATCGATGGCACACCGGTCCTGCCCGGAGTCATGGGAATTGAGGCTTTCGCTGAAGCCGCGCTCTGCGTGCATCCGGGGTGGCACATCGACGCCATCGAAGAGGTGCGTTTTCTTGCACCCTTCAAGTTCTACAAAGACGAGCCGAGGACGTTGACCATCGAAGCAGTATTTCGTCCTGAGGGCGATCACATCGTGACCGACTGCCGTCTGGTAGGTCACCGCATGCTGCCCGGCCAAAGCCAACCGCAAACGACCACGCATTTCACAGCCCGGGTGCGTCTGCGTGATCTACCACCTCAATCAACAGTGGCAATGACGCCGGATCTCTCAGCCGATGCCATTGTGAATTCTGCGCAGATTTACCGTGTCTATTTCCACGGCCCTGCGTACCAGGTGCTTGAGCGGGCTTGGTGGGATGGCACCCACCTGATCGGCGAGATGGCAACAGGGCTGCCTGTGAACCACACTCCGTCAGAATTGCCGACGCAGATGGCTCCGCGCTTGATCGAGCTTTGCTTCCAGACTGCAGGCCTGTGGGAGATTGGTTCGAGTAGCAAGTTGGGCCTGCCGACGCAAGTGGATCAAGTCGTTGCATGGCCGCCCTCGAAGAGTATGCCCGGCCACTTGTACGCGGTAGTAACGCCGCATGGAGAGAAAGGCACATTCGACGCGGAAGTCGTGGACGCGCAAGGCAACCGTTACCTGCGCCTGGACGGATATCGCACCACCGCGTTACCGGCACCGCTTGATGCCGACACACTCACCTCATTGCAAAACCTGGTTAGACCAGAAGCGGTCGAAGTTCACTGAACTTCCACTCGAGGAGCGACATTTATGGATTCCAGATTCCGTCGTATCGCCATCGTGAACCGCGGCGAGCCAGGGATGCGCTTGATTCATGCGGTCCGCGAGTACAACCAAGAATACGGCACCGCATTGCGCACCATCGGTTTGTTCACGGAACCCGACCGCCACAGCATGTTTGTTCGTGAAGCCGGAGAGGCGTTCTGCATTGGACCGGCACAGACGCTCGACACTGTAAGCAAGCTGATGCGGAGCAGCTACGTTGATTACGACTGTCTGCGGCATGCGTTGATTGCTTGCAAGGCAGAGGCCGCCTGGGTGGGCTGGGGCTTCGTGGCGGAGCACGCGCAATTCGCGGACCTCTGCCGCGAACTGGGAATCGTGTTCATCGGCCCGGGTGGCGACGTCATGCGCCTGCTGGGTGACAAGATCAGCTCGAAACGTCTAGCGGAAAAGGCGCAAGTTCCAGTCGCGATGTGGAGTGGTGGACCGGTGGAAACCATCGACTCCGCCTATGAGCAGGGCGAGCGCGTCGGCTATCCGCTGTTCATCAAGGCAACGGCAGGCGGTGGCGGCCGTGGTATGCGCCAGGTATCTTCTTCCGCCGAACTGGAACGTGCCTTCGTTGCTGCTCGAAGTGAGGCGTTCAAGGCGTTTGGCGATCCCACCGTATTTATCGAGCAACGAATCGACGGTGCTCGCCATGTGGAAGTCCAGGTGATCGCCGACGAATTCGGGACGGTATGGCCAGTTGGCGTTCGGGATTGCACCATTCAGCGGCGACAGCAGAAGGTGATGGAAGAAGCTCCCTGCCCGGTGTTGAGCCGAGAGCAGGACCGGCGGTTGTGCGACGACGCCGTCCAGTTGTGCAAGGCCGCTGATTACGTGAACGTCGGCACGGTGGAATTCCTATACCTGCCCGCTTCGCAGCGTGCGCTTTTCATGGAGATGAACACACGCCTTCAAGTGGAACATCCGGTGACAGAATGCACCACCGGCATAGACTTGGTGAAACTCCAGATACTCATTGCCCAAGGCCATCGACTGGTGGGCTCTCCCCCGGAATCGAGAGGGCACGCGATCGAAGTGCGTCTGAATGCGGAGGACGCTAGTAATGACTTCGCACCAGCTCCTGGCGTGGTTGAACGCTTTCGCATTTCAACCGGTCCCGGAGTACGCGTCGATACCGGGGTCGAAGAAGGCGATGAAATCGCGCCGCAGTTCGATTCCATGATCGCCAAAATTATCGCGACCGGAAGCACGCGCGAAGAAGCGTTGGCCCGCACTCATCGCGCTCTGCGCCAGAGTGTAGTCGTGATCCGCGGCGGCACCTCGAACCGCGCGTTCCTGATGCAGCTTGTGAGCCGGCCCGAGATTCACGCCGGAAATTACGATATAGGTTGGCTGGACGGATTTGCAGCAAGCGGCCACCTCCTCGCCGACGACCTCGGCCACATCGCTCTTTTTCAGGCAGCAATTGACGCATGTGATGAAGAGTTCGCCATCGAAACGGCCCAGTTCTACGCATCGGCGCTGCGCGGCCGCCCGGAAGTGCGAACGGAACTCGGCCACACGGTCGAACTTCGCTATGCTCGCCACCCTTATTCTTTGCGCGTCTATCGCCTTGGGCTGAGGGAATACCGCATCGAGGTGGACAGCGCCACGTTTTATGTGGAGATCGAGCGACTTCGCAAGTACGAGAATTCGCTCTATTTTGCCGGCCGAACCTACCGTACGGTTTGCATCGAACAAGGACTCACATATCGGATTGAATTCGATGGCGTTGGTCATCGTGTCGACCGCGATGACGGCGGAGTACTTCGTGCGCAGTCGCCCTCGGTGGTAGTGTCCATTGCGGTAAAACCCGGCGACCGCGTTGAGGCCGGAGATCGTGTTGCTGTACTCGAAGCGATGAAAATGGAGATGCAAGTCTCCGCGCCGTTCGCAGGAGTAGTCCGCAAAGTCATGGCGACTCCAAATGTGCAGGTGGGTTCGGGAGATCCGCTTCTTCAAATCGATCCCGCTACGGCAGTAGAGCATGCCCCGTTGTCTCCGCGCATGCAGTTCGCGGCACTCGCCGCGGGGTGCGAGATGCCATCTCTTCAACCGCTTGGATCTTTACGGCAAATGCTGCTCGGCTTCGACGTGAAGCCGGAAATCGCGAACGCCCCGGATCGCGCGCCTGTGACCGATGGATCGCGTACCGAGAACGAAAATGGCGTGCTCTCGATTTTTCTCGATATCTGCTCACTCTTCCGCAATACCCCTCGCTTCGCGAAAAATGTTCCCGGCGAATCCCCAAGCACGGAATCTTGCCTCATCTCCTATCTGCACGCGGCTGGGTCCGAAGGTCAGAATTTGCCCGCCGACTTCCTGGATGCGCTGCGACGTGCCCTTCTGCATTATGGCCTCCACAGCTTAGAGCACACGCTGTCGCTGGACGAAGCGCTGCTCCGGATCTACAAATCGCATCAGAGGATCGAGCGGCAAATCCCGGCGATCATGAGGATTCTGCAACGGCGACTCGACACCAAAGATTCGGGGTCACATCCGGCCGATCCGCAGTTCCGCTCGCTGCTCGACCGGATGGTGGCTGTTACCCGTGCGCCCTTCCCTTCTCTGAGCGATCTCGTCCGGGAACTGAGGTATCGCTGCTTCGAACAGCCGGTCTTCGAGGAGGTCCGGAGCCGCATCTTTAGAACGGCGGAGGAGTGTCTGGATGTGATCGCGGCCGCGCCGCACTCAACCGAGGCGCTGGAAAAGAAACTGTGGCTCGTAGACTGTCCACAATTGCTCGCGGGACTTTTCTCGAGGCGCATGCCTGCTGCTCCTTCCCACCTTAAGCAGGTCATGCTGGAAGTTCTCACGTCGCGCTATTACTGCGTCCGCCGGCTCGCCGACTTCCGCCTCGTGACACTCGATCATATCTCTGCCGTAAGAACTGCTTTCGACGATGCGGGCGGGAAAACGCATATCGTTTCGATCCACAGCGATATCACTTCCGCAAAACAAACATTGGCGCTCCTGAATGAATTGTTGCCCGAGTTCGCAACCAGCGATCGCGTCTTCGTTGATCTGCTTATCACGGATGATTCATCGTTGGGTCACGACGTCCTCAAACAACAACTTGACACCCTCATCTTGAATGCTCATTTCGTGCGACGAGTGCAGCGCATCGTGGTCGCTCTGCCCGGCGCCGGTGGAACGCCGGGGCGGCCCACGATAGAGTACTTCACCTATGAACAAGCTCCATCCGGCCACAGCGAGGTCGAGCTCTTCCGTGGCGTCCACCCGGCAACCGGTGATCGTTTACATCTCTGGCGGCTTACCAATTTCAACATCGAGCGGCTTCCATCGATCGAAGATATCTTCGTCTTACACGTGGTAGCGAAGAGCAATCCGAAGGATGAGCGGCTGTTTGCGGTTGCGGAAGTTCGAGATGTCACTCCAATCCGCGACGCTTCTGGGCGCGTGGTCGGGTTGCCGAATCTCGAACGAATGTTTACCGAGGCGGTAGCCGCCATTCGAAGTGTGCAATCGCAGCGTTCACTTCGCAACCGTCTGTACTGGAATCGCATTTTCCTCTACATCTGGCCTCCACTCGCGCTCACTGCTGACGAAATGGATGGCATCATCCATCGTCTTGCGCCCGCCACCGCCGGTATCGGGCTCGAACAGGTCGTGGTGCGGGCGCGCATTCCGAATCCGCGAACAGGTGAAATGCGCGACACGATCATTCGCGTATCAGCGCCAGGGGACGCGGGGATCCTTACGACGTTCCGGCCTACCGCCAAGCTGCTTCCGATGAAGCCACTCTCCGCGTATGACCAAAAGGTCGTGAAGATGCGCCAGCGCGGACTGCTTTATCCGTATGAAATCGTGGAGTTGCTCACGCCGCCCAGCGATGGCACACGCTCCGATCTCCCGCCCGGAGAATTTACCGAATACGATCTCGATGCAACTGTTTCGCTGATCAGCGTGACGCGGCCTTATGGCGAGAACACTGCCAATATCGTAGTCGGCGTTGTGCGCAACTTCACTGACCGCTACCCCGAAGGCATGAATCGTGTAATCGTCCTCGGCGATCCCAGCCGCGATCTCGGCGCGATTGCAGAGCCGGAGTGCCGACGCATCAACGCCGCGCTCGATCTTGCCGAATCCATGAAAATTCCGCTGGAATGGTTTGCAGTCTCCGCCGGAGCCAAGATTTCCATGGAAAGCGGCGTCGAAAACATGGATTGGATCGCCCGCGTGCTGAAGCGCCTGGTGGAGTTCACCCAGGCAGGTGGAGAGATCAACATCGTGGTGAATGGCATCAATGTCGGCGCTCAGCCATATTGGAATGCCGAAGCCACTATGCTGATGCACACCCGCGGGATTCTCATCATGACTCCCAAAGGCGCGATGGTGTTGACCGGCAAGAGAGCGCTCGATTACTCCGGCTCCGTTTCAGCGAGCGACAACTACGGCATCGGTGGCTACGACCGCATCATGGGTGTCAATGGCCAGGCGCAATACTTCGCCCGCGACATCGACGAGGCCTGTGAGATCCTGATGCGCCACTACGAGCATACTTACAAGGCGCCCGGCGAGGCCTTCCCTCGCAGGGCCACTTCGTCCGACCCCATCGAACGCGATGTTTGTGTGTACCCGGTGCAGGACTCTTCGAACGGCTTCAATACCATCGGCGATATTTTCTCGGATGTCACCAATCCGGGCCGCAAGCACTCGTTCGATATACGTAACGTAATGCTCGCCGTCAGCGACCAGGACTATCCGCCGCTGGAACGCTTCTCCGGATTGCGCGGGGCTGAGACGGCCGTGGTCTGGGACGCGCATCTTGGCGGTTATCCCATTTGCATGATCGGCATCGAATCCAAGCCTCTGGCGCGTTTTGGCTTCGCGCCCGCCGATGGCCCGGACCAGTGGACCGCAGGCACCCTCTTCCCCATGTCGTCGAAGAAAGTAGCGCGGGCCCTCAACGCCGCCAGCAACAACCGGCCGGTCGTGATCCTGGCAAATCTCTCCGGGTTTGACGGTTCGCCGGAGTCAATGCGTCGCCTTCAGTTGGAATACGGCGCTGAAATCGGCCGGGCGGCAGTGAACTTCAAGGGACCGATCGTCTTTTGCGTAATCTCGCGCTATCACGGAGGCGCTTACGTCGTCTTCTCTCGCGCGTTGAATCCCGGAATCGAAATCGTCGCGTTGGAAGGCACCTACGCATCCGTAATCGGCGGCGCTCCCGCGGCAGCGGTTGTCTTCGCCGGAGAAGTCGAAGCTCGCGCCCGAAAGGACGCGCGCGTTGCAGATCTGAGCACGCGGTTGAAAGCTGCCGAAGGCTCGGAGAAGAAACAATTGGAAGCCGAATGGAATGTGCTCTTCCAGCAGGTCCATTCGGAAAAGTTGGGCGAAGTTGCAGCGGAGTTTGATTCGATCCACAGCGTTCAACGAGCGCTCGAGGTTGGAGCTCTTCATTCCATACTGCCTGCGCGCAACTTGCGAAGCTTCCTTGTAGACGCCGTGCAGCGCGGCATAAACCGCCGCGCTCCTCTCGAGAAGGTGGAAAGCCAAACCTATGCAGCCGATACAGTTGTTCTGGCTGGAATGCGATGAATCACAGCTCCCGGTAGACGAGAGCTGGCTGTCCGACGCGGAGACCGCCTACTTCGGGCAACGCTGGGTGACGAAGCGTCGACGCGACTGGATCCTCGGCCGCTGGGCCGCAAAATGTGCTTTGGCCGGATATGCCGGGCTCGCCGTATCTCCTCGGCGTTTTCGTAACATATCGATCGTACCCACGGAGAGCGGTGCGCCCGTTGGCATGATGTGGGGTAAGCCGATGGGAGTGTCCCTTTCCATCAGCCATTGCGGCGGACGCGCCCTCGCATTGATCGGTCCGCCAGAGATCTCAGTCGGCTGCGATCTGGAAAGAGTTGAACCTCACAGCCCCGCCTTTGTTGAGAGCTTCTTCACGCCGTCAGAAATCGATCAAGTGGAGCAATCGGCCTCGGACGACAGACCAACCATATCGTCGCTTATATGGAGCGCGAAGGAGAGCGTGCTGAAAGTCTTGAAAGTCGGACTGCGCGTAGATAGTCGGTCCTTATCTGTCGCGATCGAAGCACCGCAGTGCACTGCGACGGATTGGCGGCGCTTCTCTGCGATCGTTGTTGATGGCAGGCATTTCGACGGGTGGTGGCTTCGAGCGACGACTTGGCTCAGCACAATGGCAGCTTCCGCAGCGACATCGCCTCCCACAGTACTGGCGTTGCCAAATCAGGAAGCCCACGGCCACTGTGTTTAGACTCGAACGAGTTTTGCAGAGGTCTGGATCGACAGCTACGGCTTACTCGTTTCTACCTTGCCACTCTTCGTACGAGGAAAGACGGTGCGTTGTAAAACGCTCCATCTTTCCGCAGCCGCGTCAGCGCTGAGGTTCTCTTTGAGACGCCTCAATCAAAGTGTTTCCTAAAGCGCAAGTTCTTTTCCGTCGCGACGAAAGGGACGGTTTTGATCAGAAGCAGCTCGATTTGTGAATCGTTGCCTAACTCGAATCTCGATAATGCTCCTTTTGCGCTTCCCGCAGCTGCAACCCGGAATCCATTCTGGGCCAAATATGGCCTCCGCGCACGCCAGAGTCACTTGGCCTCCATGAACTCAGCGCCCAACCGCGCGAGCCGGCGATTCCTACCTCAAAAAGGGAAGCGGCCGCCATTAGGCAGCCGCTTTGGGTAACTCGTTTGCCAGTTAGAAGTCGAATCGAACTCCAATCTGCCCCTCTCTGCCGGGAAGGTACTGCGAGCTCGAACCTAGTGCCGGAGTTCCGCCTTCGAGAGTCTGGATGGCGGCAGGATTTCCGCGGTTGAACAGGTTGAAGAATTCGAACAGGACTTGCGCCTTCACTCGCTCGCCGATATTGAAGCGTTTCGCGACACGAAGATCCATGTTGACGAAGGCCGGAGCTGTCTGCGAGTTTCGGGCATAAAGCGGGTTGCCCAACCCATCGTAATAAAGACCCGTGCCGTTAAAGAGGCCGTCGCCGTCGAAATCCGATCCTCCTTCGGCAGGCGACACGCCGTAATGGAAGCCGCTCTGGGCACGGAATATTGGCGCGAACTCAACCTTCCACGGGATTTGAATGACACCGTTCACCAGGAACGTGTGATTCAGCGCCAGATCCGACGGACCGTAATCAACCTTGGCACCGTTGTAATACGTGCCTGCCTTGGGAACGAAATTCCCCTCGCTGTTGACGAACGCTCCTTTGGAATTCGATTGTCCGGTGTTTGCATCCGTCACAGTCGGCACAATTCCGACGTAGCTATCCGACAGACCTGCCGTCGCCAGGAAATTGACACCCTCGCCAGTCTGGATTTCGGAAGTGAGAGTGGAGTTCAGGACATCGTCGTAGGCGTGCGCGAACGTATAACTCGCCTGCAGCATGAAACGATGCGACATGCGTTTCTCGAAACCAATGGTCACTCCGTTGTAGTTCCCCGATCCCCATGGGCCGAAGCTTTCAATACGGTGCGTTCCTGTACCAGGGACCAGTTCATTCGCGAAGCCCGGCATGCGCGCCTCAAACGCCAAGTTCGTGGCTCGCACGGTGGTGATGTCGTTGATGTCTTTGTGGTAGTAATCCACGTTGATCACCATATCTTGCCCAACTTGCCGCTGCACTCCCACGTGGTAGTCGAGCGTATACGGGACCTTGAATCTCGGATCGACGGTGATGGGCACCTGACCGGCGGTTCCGAGGATGCCTGGAATGGTTGTGAGATTTCCAAATGGGTCCCACGACCAGTAGTCGGCTGGAACGGAAATTGAAGAATTTGTACCGGCTAAGTTCGCGATCGCCGCATCAGCGGCCACCAGAAATTGGTCTGGAGTGTAGCCGCTTAACTGTTGAATGTTCGCCATATTCACAACCGTGTTGGCGGGTATGGGAGCGTGGCCGGGAGCGACGACGTTGTTGAGGTAATCGATTCCATACAACGTGGTGCCCAATCCGTTCGGGCAGCTGGCGCCCGAGCCCTGGACCTGTGACTCCGTCATAGCGTTGGAGACGCAGACGGTTGGACGGCCCAAGGTTTGGAAGAGGCTCGTGAGTGTCGTCGGATTTCCGTAGAAGAGCCGAGGAAAGGACAAGAGTCGTTCTCTCTCAATATCTGCTCCACCGAATCCCGGAACGTCGCGGGCTACGCCAGCGCGAAACTGATCGTAGAAGACGCCAACGCTGGCGCTGATCACGGTTTTCGAATTCGGAGACCAGGCTGCTCCGATGCGGGGCGAAAAGTCCGTCTTATTCGGGAACGTGCTGTCGTAGTCCCATCTCAGCCCGGCATTGATTGTCAGGTTTGATCGGATCTTCCAGTCATCCTGCACAAAGAGCCCGTTGTAATTGTTGTGGATGTTTACGTTGTTTGCCTGCGGACCGGCTCCCGCCTGCAAAGTGATGAGGTTGATCCCGGAATTGATCGGACCGAATGTATTGAAATCATCCACGGTCGAAAAGAGTTGGGTGAAGAAGTTGTTCGGCTCTGCCCCGGTCACATTCGTATGCTCATAATCCCATCCGAACTTGATGGTGTGGTGATTCAGTTGCTTCGACAGACTGACGCCGGTGGAATCGTAATCCTGGTGAAATGTAAATGCGCTGTAGCCAGGTCCAAATGAGGTCTGACCGAGATCGCCAAACTCATCGCCGCTGGTGTATGTCGAGAACAGGTTAAAGAGTGTATTGGGGGTTCCAGCCTGCGGATGCGAAGGACTTTGACGGGTGGGATTGCTGCGGTACTGGAAATAGGAATTGACGATCCATGGATTCGACTGGTCGCCGAGAGTCCATACATCGGATGCACCCAACATCAACGTTCGCCCGTCCAGATTGGAGCGTGTATCGGGTAAATTGAGCGACGCCGTGAGGGGAAGGTAGTCCGTGACGTGGTTGTTCGTGTAGTTGACTTGTTCGCTGACACGATGACGGCCCAGGTTCTCGTCCAGTCGCGCCCGGGCGCGAGTCGTATACGTCAAAGAGTGATCGTTAAACGGAGTTTCGAAGTCGATCAAAGTTTGCGGCAGGTTGGGATTGAATATGAAGTTCAGATCGCGACTCTCGAGAAGTCTCTCGGCAGATCCAAAGAAGAACACCTTGCCCTTCACCACAGGACCGCCAAAGTAAGCGGTCGGATCCCAGCGAGACAGGAAAGGAGCGCCCGTCGTGGCGCCAGGAATGTCGTTGGAATCGAAAACGCTGCTTCTATAAAACGTCGATAACCCGCCATGCCAATCGTTCGTTCCACTTCGGGTTACAACGTTCACGACGCCGCCGGACGCGTGGCCAAACTCAGCCTTATAGCCCGCGGTGACGACCTGGAACTCCAGAATCGAGTCCTGGTTGAACTGTGCTGACGGCCCTCCATTGAAGTTGTCTCGATTGGGCATGCCATCGATCAGATAGAGCGTATTCCCTCCGCGTTCTCCAAGAATCGGGGTGGAATCGTCTCCTGACGGGTCATTTTGCCGGTTCAGAGCGACGCCGGGCACCAGTTGCAACAAATCAAGATAATTGCGCCCGTTGATTGGCATGTCCTCGATCTGCTGGGTGGTAATTGTGCTGCCGGTGGAGGAAATCGCCGTTTCCAAAAGCGGTGCTTCCGAACTGACTTCGAGGGTTTCGCGAGTCGAACCTACTTTCAAGACGATGTCGTATACCAAGGTTCGATTAAGCGTAAGTTCGATTCCGGTTAGCACTTCGGTTTGGAAGCCGTTCTTCGACGCCTTAATGTTGTAGATTCCCGGCGGCAGCGCCGGCAGGCGATAGTTGCCCTCAGAATCTGTGGCCGCGTTACGATCGATGGCCAGCCCAGTGTTGGTGACCTGGATCTGGGAATCAGGAACCACGAGACCTTGTGCATCCCGGACCGTCCCCGTAATCGTTGAAGTGGTTTGTGCAAACATACAAGGCACAAGCACCAGCAAAAGAATGATCCAGAACGACAGGCCGGCGACCAAAGATTTACGTGTGCCAGTTCCCGCCGATGCGTATTCCGCTGCGCTTATTTCTGTGATCCGCATGGCTCTTCTTCTCCCATCCTCAACGTAGCTTTATTGACGACGCGGCCCGTACAGCCCTGAATGTCAAATTTCTGCAACAGTCGTTGCAAAATTCAATTGCGAGGTGAATGCGCGGGAGTCTAGGGGCGCCCGTTCGAGATGTCAACACAAATTCAGCACCTGTTTCGGAAATATCTGAGCTCGTGCAATATCTATTGCAAAATTTCCCAGGAAAAATTACACCGAAATATGGGACACCAGAAATGCAACAAGCATTGAGTTATGCTTGACAGGATGCAACATGTGTTGTATTTCCATTCGCTAGCAATCCCATCTTTGCCGCGCTGTTGCAAGAAACTGCACGGGCGAATGCCTCGGGGCGGTGGATGTTCTGGGCGAATCAGGGGGGATTTTGACTAGAGCCAGCGGACCTCGTGTGACGCCAATCAAACTGTCCGCAGGGCAAACTGCCTTAGAAGCGCGCTTCGCTCGAATGCAAAGCGAACTCAGCAAGAGCCGAAGGGGACTTGTGCGCTCGATCCTGGAGAATCCACAGGATAATTTTTTTCTTTCCTCACGTGAATTGGCGAAACGACACGACGTCGACGCAGCAACCATTGTCCGCACGATTCAAGTTCTTGGTTACAACAAGTTCGCCGAATTTGCATCGGACTTGCGTGCCCATTTCATCACCCGGATTACGCCCTATACGTTGTTGAAAGCAGCCTCTCGCGAGAAGCGTACTCTGAGCGATCGGATTCGGCAGAGCCTGGAACTAGATCTGCGGAACCTGGAATCTCTGCAGTCGGGCCTGGATCCAGAACGCATCATAGCTCTTGCCAGACAGGTCAAGCGCGCCCGCCGCATTTTGGTGGTTGGCATTGATCTCGCCGCTACCCTCAGTTGGCACCTGGCCTACGGACTCATGAGTCTTGGCTTTCCCGCCGAGGCTCCGGTCGGAGGCACCGGGAACGTACAAAAAAGGGTACGGACACTCACCCGGAAAGACCTATTGATTGCGATCAGTTTCAAGCAGGGGCTCCGGGAGACGGTAGAGGCCGCGTTGCGCGCGAAGAAACAAGGTGTACCCACCTTCGGCATCACAGACACTCTTGAGTCTCCTATCGCGCGATTCTGTGATAACTACATCCTCGCCCCGGTTACCAGTGCTTCCTTCGACAATTCCTATGTCGCCCCCATGGCAGTGGAAGGAGCCGTTCTGGTTGCGTGCGCTCATACGCGAACTTCTCGCACTCTCGCGCTAATGCGGCGAAGCTCAGAAGAGGATCGTGCCGATCTTCGATGGTACTGGGCGACAGAAAATGGTCGCAAGTAGATTACGGTACAGCCGTATTGGAGCCTTATGAGAATCGAAACTCTCGTTCTGCGTGAAATTCGAATGCAATTGAAAGCGCCGTTTGAAACGAGTTTTGGCATAACCCAAAACCGGCGCATCCTCCTTGTCGAGATAATCGCTGATGGCGTTCGGGGATGGGGTGATGTTACTGCGGGCGAGACGCCAGCCTACAACGCGGAAACCACCGACACGGCATGGCATGTGATCTCCGATTTCATTGCGCCCATCGCAATCGGCAAACACCTGGATGCGGCTTCGGATTTCCCGGCGCTTGTAAAAGATATCCGCGGCCACCAGATGGCGAAGAGCGCAGTGGAAAATGCGCTTTGGGATATCGAAGCGCAGATGAAAGGCGTTTCTCTTTCCCGGCTGCTGGGCGGCACCATGAATGAGATCTCCGCCGGGGTGTCTCTCGGGATTCGCGAGAACCCAAAAGCCCTGGCGGACCGGGTTGCGCTCGAGCTTCGCTCCGGATACCAACGCGTGAAACTGAAGATCAAACCGGGCAAAGATTACGAGTACATCGCCGCGGTTCGAAAAGAGTTTCCGGACATTCGTCTCTCCGTGGATGCGAACTCCGCATACACTCTCCACGAAACGCCACATCTGAAAAGGCTCGACGAATTCAATCTCCTCATGATGGAACAGCCCCTGGGCTGGGATGACATCTACAGCCATTCCAAGTTGCAGGCGCAGATCGAGACAGCACTTTGTCTTGATGAATGTATTTTCAACCTGAATCACGCGCTTACTGCGATTGAACTGAAGGCGTGCCGGATCATCAACATCAAGCTCGGTCGGGTTGGTGGACATACGGAGGCGCGGCGAGTGCAAGCCGCATGCCTGGAGCGCGGCATACCAGTTTGGTGTGGAGGCATGTTGGAAGTGGGCATCGGGCGCGCACACAACATTGCCATGTCAACTCTTCCCGGGTTCACACTCCCAGGCGATGTTTCCGCCAGCCAACGTTATTGGCATGAAGACATCATCGAGCCCGCGGTCGAAGTCACGCCCAGGGGTACCATCCAGGTCCCGCAAACTCCCGGACTGGGGTACGCAGTGAAGACCAATCTCGTTGAGAAGCTCACGGTACGACACAATCGCTGGGATGCTGCTGCTTTCGCAGGCCAAGGCAAATCCGCAGTTGAGGCCGAGTGACGCCGCAGCCTGGAAAGAACGGCAGCGGCGCGGTTTTTCAGCGGCTGGCGTTTATCTGCCCGCCTCCGAGCTGTTCAGTGATGGGTATGAAGCAAATCTCCGCGCGTAATTGAACGAAGCAGGACCGCCTTGCACGCTGACGAATATGAGTTCCCTCGAGGAGAGCTGATGTACACAAACTACCTGCTCCGTTTCCGGTGCATCTGCTGGTTAACCGTAGCCGTCCTGCTGAGTCAAAAACGGTGCGAAAAGGACGAGCTGGCAGCCAAAGTGGCAGCCAAACGGGCAGCCAACAGCAAGGGCTGGGTGATGTAAGTTGTTGAGGGAGTTGGAGGCGCGGGTCGGAATCGAACCGACGCATAAAGGTTTTGCAGACCTCTCCCTTACCACTTGGGTACCGCGCCTTATCTGAACTGCCTGTATTTTATCTTACGACACCGCGCCACCGCCGCAAACCCACGGATGCGGCTTCCCAAAACGCAAAACCCTCGCCGCTAGCGAGGGACAATACTATGGAGCGGGAGACGGGATTTGAACCCGCGACTTCGACCTTGGCAAGGTCGCACTCTACCACTGAGTTACTCCCGCTTGCCTGTTGGTGATTTTACAACAGCTCACATGATCGCGCCAAATCAGCCTACTCACGCGTCCACTGGGGGTCTTTCGCCGCGGCCACAACCTCGCCGTCGCGCATGTGAATGATGCGGTCGCCGAACTGCGCTGCCTCCGGGTTATGGGTGATCATCAACACAGTTTGGCCGAACTCCTTGTTCGACTGGCGCAGCATGTTCAGGACAATATCGGAATTCTTGGTATCAAGATTGCCCGTGGGCTCGTCGGCCAACACGATCGCCGGGCGGTTAATGAGTGCTCGCGCCAATGCCACGCGCTGCTGTTCCCCGCCGCTCAACTCAGATGGACGGTGGTCCAGTCTCTTGTCGATCCCAAGCAGTGCCGTAATCTTTTGAAACATCGCATCGTCTTCCGCAGTCGACTTGCGTCCGGCGATATCACGCGCAATCGAAATATTGTCGCGTGCGCTCAGCGTCGGCAGAAGGTTGAATTTCTGGAAGACAAATCCGATCTTCGACTTACGCAGCCGCGTGCGGTCGGCATCGTTGAGTTGGGCAAAGTCGGTGCCACCGATCAGCACCCGTCCGCCGCTCGCCTTTGTCAGGCCGCCCAATATATAGAAGAGTGTCGATTTCCCACTGCCCGACGGTCCTACGATGCTGACGAATTCGCCTTCTTCGACATCGAACGAAACGCCGCGGAGCGCCGGAACATCTACTTTGCCGATTTTGTAAGTTTTGCGCAGGTCCTGCGCCTGGATAATGGCAGCCATGGAATGAGGTCGCCCAGACATGGCGGGCCATGACGGAGCGAAACTTTGATATTACATGATTGTGGGCGCTCCCTGTCTCGCCTCGCCACCAACTGGGTCAGCATTCGCGCAGTTAGGGGTTGCCACCCGCAGGAGCGGCTGCCTTGGTTGGCCAACGCAACGCCCAGCGGCCCGGGCCGCTGTAAGCAAGCATGAGGAGCCCGCCCATGATTGCGAGGTTCTTCCGGAAATGAGTCTCCTGCATTCCGGCAGCATCGCCGGAATACGCCCAGTAGTTGTGGAGAAGAATGGTGAGTATGACGGTGTAGCCGAACATGATGAAGGCCGCCCAGCGCGCTTGAAAGCCGGTGATCAAACAGAGCGAGCCGCCAAGTTCGATGACAGTCGCAAGCGAGAGTAGGAGCGGAACCAATGGGAGATGGTGACGCGCCATGTAGAACTCGTTGCCGCTCCAACCGAACACCTTTGCAATCCCGCTGGTGAGATAGATGTAAGTGATGAGGAGCCTGCCTGCGAATGGAAGCAACGGGTGCTCGAAACTCATCACCACCTCCGGCACACGCAAAGGTTGCGTGCCGTCGAACGTCGATTATTCCACCCTTACACTCTCATTTCGGCGGTGCCCATCCCACAAATCCCTTCGTTTTGCCGCAAACCTGCTTTTGCTACAACAAAAAAGGCATGGCCGAAGCCATGCCCCTTGGAGTTTCGCTCAACTCCGGTTACCAGGCGCTGAGGGTGACCTTGTCGGCCCACTCGGAGTACGCCGTATTCTGACCGTCGCCATCAATCTGGATCGCTACATTCAGTTCCTTGCTGCTGGACGATTCCGGATAGTAGCTCTTATTGATGTACGTCTTTTTCCCATTGAGAGTGATCGAAACAAATTTCAGTTTCCCGCTTGCCCGCTGGAACTCCCAAGTCAGGTGGTTCCATTTGTAAGCCGTGGGGGTAGTGCACGCGAGCGACGTCAGCATCCACTTGTGGTCCTTCGCGTCATAAATCTTCCAAACGTGATTGTTCTTAACGTCGCACTCGGTGCCGAAGATATACTTCTGCCCGTTCAGACCCTGATTCACATCGAACTCCAGCGCCTGGGCCGCACTCGGATTGCTGAGATAGAAGTACAACTCGTATTGAAAATTGCTGACTGAGTTATTCGCGCCAAGTTGCTTCCACCAGAGGCCATTGGAGTAAGCGGTACTTCCCTTCAGATAAAACTTGGACGCTTTGCCGGTAAGTGAGGGCGACGAGAGGAACTGCGTCATCTCGACGGTCGCCGTGTGGCCATCACCAGCGGCGCCCGCGCATTTATCGCACGATTCCCAGCCCGACATCTCGTGGATGTCGGAATAAACCTTCGCATTAGAAGGAACACCCGAACTACTTGCAGTAAAGCTAAGTGCATCGGAAGAGAGGACGTTTCCCGCCGAATCTTTTGCCTGCACCACAAGTCGGTGGGTACCGGCGCTCACCGTGAGGGTGGTGCTCACCTTCGAGGATGCCACCGAATAAACTTCGTTGGTGTCGATATAAACAATACTGCGTTCGATGGTATGCGTGGATGATGCCGAAGAAGAAATCTTTACCGACGTGGAAACTGTGGATCCGTTGGTTGGAGAAGATACGGTGACGGATGCGACTGCCGCCGTCCCAAGGAGGCACACCATCGCCCCCAGAATTGAAATACGCATTAGAGCCTCCGTTGCCCAGAAAGTCGTACAGTTGCTTCAGTCTTCCGTTAAAGGTTGTGGCCAGAAAACGTTTCAACTTTCCAATGAGCGCAGGTTAGCGATGCATCTACTCTGGCTACATACTCATTAGGGCTTAGGGGCTTTGCAGTTTTCACCCTAAAGTCCATCAGTGAAATCACCTAGGCAAGTACTACGTCTGCTTTCGTAATCCAGAGTTCAAGCCCACTGCTTTCAATCGCTTACCTAGGTGGAACTCCGGAATCTGGTGTCAAAATGATTTTTGCGGCGCAGGGCAATGTGGAAATCCAGCAACTCTGCTTCTCGGGTAATCACCTGAGGTGAGTTGCTGTTTTGTAAACGAGACGCGAAGACCGGCCGCGCAGCCCCGCAGCATTTCGTTTGCTGGGGCAACGGGCCGGTTTGTCTCGCCGAACCGGACTGCGCTTACGCGCTGGCAGTTCGTACTGAAGGTCGTATCTCGATCTCGGTTCCCACGGAGAGCAGTGGTCGTTTTGGCCCGCGCTTGCGGACCAGCATCAGGCGAATCCTCTCGAGCAATTCAATGGGCGCGTGACTTCCTTTGGGGAGGAACAAGTCGGCGCAAGTATCGCCAGTGCAGAACTTGGTGTGTCCGGAAAACAGGATGGCGGGAGTAAACGGCGAGACTTCCTTGGCCTGCCTGATCAGTTCGTTACCATCCAACTCCGGCATCACCAGGTCGGTAAGCAACAGGTCCACTCCTCCACGGCGAAAAATTTCCAGTGCCTCGCGCCCGTTGTGGCTGGTCAGCACCCGATATCCACGGGTTTCCAGCATCACTTTTCGAATCGACAGGGACTGTTCGTTATCGTCAACGCAGAGGATCGTCCGCTTAGGTTTCATGAGGGAGGGCACCGCACGACGGCCGCGTGCGGGCTTCCGTCGTCCACTTTCTTTTCCAATTTTTCTCGAGCCAGAGCGAGGCTGATCCTACGAGCCGATGTTCGTGCTGTAAAGTAACCTTTCTAGTAATCCCGCCTGTGAAAGATGTGGAAAATGTCCGGGGCTGCTTCGTAATCACGCTTCTGCTGTGACGCTCTTGTGAATAACATTCGTCGAGGTAACCATGAAGTGCCACAACACTGGTGCGCTCTGCATGCGCATCAGAGCGAAAGCGTCGCTTCCGACACTTGAACGCAATGCCCTCCCACCCGGACATTCTTGACCGCGGTGTTCGTTTTCGTCGCCCGGAAGTGGATCCGGCTCGGTCGGTGAATCTCAAATCCCTGCTCGATGATTGCCCTCTCCTCAGATTTCACCACCCCATGTTGCACGGCCCACGATGCGCAGCAACCGCCTGCCGATCCTGTCGCCGGGTCTTCGCCGTTGTAAAAAATCATGCGCGCGTGCAGCGTCGACTGCGGTTCCACGGTCTCGCGAGAAACGAAATACAGGAACTTTGCGTCCGTCTTCTCCATGTAGTCCGCGGCTGCCTGCCAGCTAAAACGCAGGTTCCGCATGGACCACAGCGTCTTCACCGGCACGATTGCAAATGGCATACCGGTAGAAACGGTCTGGATCGGCAAGCTCGCATCGAGATCCTTCGCCGTCAGCCCCGCAACTTTCGCCACCGCCTCGCGATCCGAGTGGATCTGCCCGAACTCCGGGTCACGCTGCCGCATCTCGCCGAATGCAAGTCCTTGCGCATCCCGCGTAAAGGACACCGGGATCTTCCCAACATTTAATGCCAAGGCGATGTCATCCTTCTTGTCGCGTTGATGCAGTACATACGCCGTTCCCAGCGTGGGATGTCCCGCGAACGGCAGCTCTTCGGCCACGGTGAATATCCGAACACGAACTCCTTCGCGCGCCTCCGTTTCCGCGTCCCGTGGCAGGACGAATGTCGTTTCCGACAGGTTCGTCTCCCGCGCAATTGCCTGCATCTCGTCATCGCTGAGCCCACGACTATCGAGAAATACCGCGAGCATATTGCCTTCGAGGGCGGTGGAAGAAAAAACATCAAGCTGAACGTAAGCGAAAGATCGGCCACCCATGGAGAGACTCCTGATTGCGAATTGCCAATTGGATTCTCTAAGCGACCGAACGGATCAGAAATTATGTGAGGTAGCCGGCGAAGGAAACACCGGTGATGGCAGGGCGGCTAGTGCGTGGCCAAATCATCCTCGCAGCCGTCCCTTAGCTCAGTTACATGATTGACGCGAAGGATTTTCCGAGGGGAACTCTTTGGGCTTCCGCTGTCCACCGTCCGACCCGCCACATCCGAGTGCCCGGCTGCAGGTAAGGCATCCCCGGTGAGTTCTACCGTACGTCCCACCAGCGGCGGTAACTCTGAGCTGTCGTCCTTGACCACCCAGACCTCACCATCCCCAGTATTCACCGTGAAACCGGTTTCGTCTTTCGACAGGCAACCGCTGACCGTCACCACGGTTGTAGCGTCGGTCGAGCCATCACCGGGCGCCGATTGTGCCCATGCATATACACCGCTGGCAACTAGCGCAATCACGCAGAGAAAACCTCGGAATGCAAATCGAGAACGGGACATGAAACCCCTCGTTCCTATGATGCCGATTCGAACTATACAGCTTCCCGGCCGCCACCCGTCTCAACATCGGCTGCTAGAATCGAACGCACGGAAGCGCATGGGGTCCGGTGACCTCCCCGGTCTTCAAAACCGGTGTTTGGCGAGCTCGTCTCGTCAAGGGTGTGTTCGACTCGCACACGCTTCCGCCATCCACCCCCGCAGATCCGAACCTATTTTTCGACCAGGCAGTACTCCCCGACCGCGCTGGCATTCCCGCTGTCCGGATCATCCGTGGTTAGATAGAGGTCCACATTCTGGCACTCATACACGCCGTGGTTTTTGGCCAGCTTTACCATCCAGTACTCGCCCGCTTTCGGCGCCGCACATTGCGGGAACCCTTCATTGCAGTTCAGCTCGAGACTTTGTTTGCCCTCGCTGACTGTCACAATTACCACGCCACTATTTTTCTCGGTGCCTTTCACCGTGATTTTCGATTTTTCCTGCGCAAACCCCTGCACAGCAAACAAAACAATCAAGAAAACAATGAATCGTTTCATAGCGCACATCCTTGTCCGCCGCACTGCGGACGGTTTAGGTTCATCATCCCGCGCCAGGAATCGGTTGTCTGTGACGTACGTCGCACCTCTTCGGCCACTTTATAATCGGGACTCGACATATGAGCATCCCCGCACCGCCGCCACCGCCTCGACGCCCCGGCAGCAAATTCGATCGATTCTGGCAGCGCGTTACCGAAGGCATGGAAATGCGCCAGCTCTGGTCGCAATTTCGTTCCGACACACGTGCCAGCTATCGCTTCTATTCCAAGGAAATCGACTCGACCCAAATCGCCGGCCTCAGCCGCGGCCGCCGCTTCCTGTACATCACCGAGCAGTTCTTCTGGGCGATTCTCGGCATGCTCACGCCGGCCCGCCGAATCATCCTGCTTTTCGCGCTAATTTTATTAATGCTCGGAGGCGGCTACTACCACAGTAACGACGACAGTCGCCACGAGACCGCGATCTATTTCAACGGATCTTTCTTCGGCGGCGTGCTGATGTTCGCGCTGCTCATGCTGGAAGTGGGAGATCGCGTGGTGATGAAACGCGACCTCCAGATTGCGAAAGAGATCCAGCAGTGGCTGCTGCCCGCAAATCCGCCGATCGTCTCCGGCATGGAAGTGGCTTTCACCACTCGTCCCGCCAACACCGTGGCCGGCGATTTTTACGACGTCTTTCCGCGCGACGGCAGCAACAGCCACTGGCTGATCGCCTGTGCCGACGTCGCCGGCAAAAGTATGCCCGCGGCACTTTTGATGGCCAGCTTCCAAGCCAGCCTGAAGACTCTGTCGATTACTAACGTCGCGCTCACCGACCTGGCTTCCGCCATGAACCACTACGCGTGCAGCAACAGCCAGGAAGGCCGGCGCTTCACCACCGCTTTTCTCGCGGAATACGAGCCGGCCACACGCATCCTGACTTACATCAACGCCGGGCACAATAATCCCATCCTGCGCCGGGCGTCGGGCGAGTTGGAACGCTTCGATGTTGGTGGCGTTCCGCTTGGCATCATCGATGGATTTGTTTATCCATCCGCCACCGTAACACTGGCGCCTGGAGACTGGGTTGTGATTTTCACCGACGGCGTGATCGAAGCGGAAAACGCCCGCGCGGAGGAATATGGCGAAGCGCGTCTCATTCAGCGCGTGAATCTCGGCGCACCAGGTACGCCCGCGCAGATGATGCAGCAGATTATGGCCGACCTGGATTTGTACGTCGGCACCACGCCACAGCACGACGACATCACCTGCCTGCTGCTCAAGGCCGTTTAGCCGTCATTCTTCGCTCAGGAGCTTGCCCAGCGTAGGCTTGTGCTTCGCGGTCTTCTCTTTCTTCTTCCCCGGCACTGTTTTTGTTGGCGGAGTCGTCCCCAGCACCTTCCGCGAAAGCGCTTTCACCGCCGTCACGGCGCGAAACCTCTTCTTCTTCGGTGCCATCGCCGGTCAGCATGGCAGAAATCGCTCGCCGTGAAAAGTCCCTCACAATGCTCCGTGAGTTCCGTCACTTCCACAGGATTCATCCGCCGCCATACTCAATAGAGCGCATGAGCCACGCCGTCTTCACCATCGGACTCGCCGACCGCAGTATGGAACAGCTTCTCGCACTCCTACATACCCATCGCGTTAACTGCGTCGCGGACGTCCGTTGGCCGCCTTACAGTGCCTCGCGTCCGCAGTTCGACCGCGACGCGGTCGACGTCGCGTTACACTTTCGGCGAATCCAATATCTTTTTCTCGGCAAGGAACTCGGGCCGTTTGCCACCTCGTCAGGCCGGACTCGTTCCGGTGCAAACGCAACCACGGCCGCCTTCCAACAAGGCGTGAAGCGCATCCAAGGCGAGCTTCTTCACGGGCGGCGCGTCGCACTCCTCGGCACAGAGAAGGATCCCCTCGCGTGTCATCGCGGCATCTTCATCGCACCGCATCTCATCAGCCTGGGCATAGCTGTCCGTCACATCGTCGATGAGGAACTCGTCGCTGATCACCATGACCTGCAACAACGGGTTTTGGACTCGCTTTCAAATGGGTTATCCGAACCTGTGGTCCGCTAAACCCCACTTATAAAAAAGGCGGCAAGCACGAGGCCTGCCGCCGTCTCCAAGTTTGGAGGGTTTAGTATGCGTATCCGTCTGGGCCGGGCACGGAGCCTACCCGCACCTGGTTGTCCACAAAGTCACGCCCCATAGCGAGCGCTTTCTTGTCGAGTTCGAGGATCTTCGGATTCTTCACCGTCGCCTCAAGCACGCTGATGGCGCTCTCCGCCGGGAGGCATTCCGTTTCTTCCAGCAGCGCTCCAAGCATCACCACGTTCGCCACTTTCGCCGCGCCTAGGCTGTCCGCAATCTCCGACGCCGGGATGCAGATCACCCGTGCATGCGATGGCGTGAAATCCTCAGGCAGCCGGTCTCGGTTGTAGATAATTACGCCACCCGGCGCGACTTGCTCCGCAAACTTCCGCAACGAAGGCTCGTTCATCGCCACCAGCACTTCCGGTCGCGGGATCAGCGGAGTGCCAATCCGGTTGTGCGCCAGCATGACGCTGCAGTTGGCGCTACCGCTGCGCATTTCCGGACCGTACGCCGGCAGCCAGCTCACTTCCATGCTCTCGCGCATCCCCATCTCGGCAATCAGTTGGCCGAGGAGCAGAACGCCTTGTCCACCGAAGCCAGCGATCTTGATCGAAGTCTCGCGGGTGTGATGATGATGGCCCGATATCTGCTCGACTCCTTCAGTTGCGCCAATCGCCTCTGCCACACTCTTGCGCGGAGCATGTTTGCACTCCGGCAGCTCGAGCTTTTCTCGCGGAACACGCCTAGCGGATACGCCTTCATCAGCACTTCGGACACCCACTTGCGCGCTTCGATCGGGTCCTTTTTCCAGATCGTCGGGCACGGAGAAAGGATCTCCACAAACGTGAAGCCCGCCTTCTCTTTCTGCAGCGTCAGCGCCTTCTTCACCGCGCGTTGCGCCTTCATGATGTTCTTCGAATCGCCCAGCGCCACTCGCTCGATATACACCGGGGCTTCCAGGCTCGAGAGCAACTCGCACATATGCATCGGGAACCCTTCATTCGCTGGATTCCGTCCGTAGGGAGAGGTTGTGCTCGTCTGGTTCACCAGCGTGGTCGGCGCCATCTGCCCGCCAGTCATCCCGTAGATGGCGTTGTTCATGAAGATCACGGTGATGTTCTCGCCGCGGTTCGCCGCATGAATAATTTCCGCCGTCCCAATCGCTGCCAGGTCGCCGTCACCCTGGTAGCTGATCACAATCGACTCCGGCCGCGACCGCCGAAGCGCTGTCGCCGCCGCCGGTGCGCGTCCGTGCGCCACCTGCACGTTACCCACGTCGAAGTAGTAATAGGCAAACACCGAGCATCCCACCGGACTTACCAGGATCGTCCGGTCCTGTAGACCGAGATCCGTAAGCGCTTCGGCGACGAGTTTGTGTGCCACGCCGTGTCCGCAGCCCGGGCAATAGTGCGTCTGGTTCTGCAGTTCGTCCTTCCGTTCGAAGCGGTCGTAGAAGGCCGGAGATTTCTCTTTTATGATGTCAAACCCTTCCATGATTTCTCCTTCCTATACGAGCGCCGCAACGCGGCTGAACAGTTCTGCATTCACTTCTTCCGCCGACGGCACGTTGCCGCCCACACGTCCGTAGAACTCGACGGGAACTCTCCCGTTGACCGCCAGCTTCACGTCTTCCACCATCTGCCCGGTGCTCAGCTCCACCACCATCACGCAGG
>DASYAU010000120.1:0-2631 GCA_036501185.1 Candidatus Korobacter sp.
CGGTCTTGTGGAACAAGCAGAAACTGTTCGACATAAAAAAGCGCTTGGTCAGTAATGCACGTCGCTTCAAAACCCGTCATCGCAAACCACCAGGCACACCACTAACGCGTTTCGCACGCGAATCTATTTCGGAAAATGCGAATAGAAAAAGAGGTCTCGGTTTTTTTGACGCCGTATTAGTCTTACTGCGTCATAAGTTTTTGTGTCGCGGGCTTCTTCGCGCGCAACACGGACATCGTGGAAGTCGTACGACGAGGGCGGCGATCAATCGCAGCCGCATTGTCGCGATCGAGTTTGGCATGTGACGCTGGGTTCGCAGCGGCGGCGCCTCTGGGTCGGTAATCGGCGGGAAGCGCAAGTTGCGGGAGCGGCGCGGGAGCACGCGGTGCTGAGGGGGGAATCGTCTCCCGCTCGGAGATCAGGAATCCGTAAGCGGCGATGCACAGCGTGGCGTGGTGATGGAAGCCGCGCCAGCCTCGGCCCTCGAAGTGGCCGAGGCCGAGCTCCTGCTTCAGCTCCTGATAATCGCGCTCGATGCGCCAGCGCAGCTTGGCCAAATCGACCAGGCGCTCGAAACCGATGTCGTGCGGCAGCGTCGAGAGCCAGTATTTGGTCGGCTCCTTCTCGCCCTTGGGCCATTCGATCAGCAGCCATTCCTCGCGGTGCAGCTCATCGCGATGGGCGGCACGCACGCGCACGCGCGCAAAACGCGAGGACAACGGCTCAGCGGCTCCCTCGCGCCAGCCGATACGGCGCCAAGCCCGTTGAGGCAGGCTGAGGGCAAGCTCCTTGACCGAAAGCGGTTTGTGCGCGTCGTCGCGACGGATTCGCGTCGGTGGCCGGCCTTGCCCCGACCATCGCTTGGGCGGCAGTGGCGTGGTGCCGGGCGCCCACACGGTCGTGCTGGACAGAATGCCGGCCACATAAGTCAGCCCCAAGGCGCCGATCTCGGTGCGCAGCTCGGTGTGATTGCCATAGCCCGCATCCAAGAGCACGACGCCGCGCGGGAGGCCCGCTGCCACGGCCCAGCGCAGCTGGTCGAGCGCGATCTGCGGCTTGGTCGCAAAGACGATCTCCTCGGGCACGCCGGCTTTGCGCCGCCGCGCCGCGTCGTTGGCCCAGCCTTCCGGCAGATACAGCCGATAGCGCACCGGCAGGCTCGCATGGCGGTTGGCAATCGAGAGCGAAACCGCCGCCTGACAATTGTCCTGCTTGCCCAGTTGGCCGCAGTACTGCCGCGCCACGCCCACCGAATGCTTGCCTTTCTTCGGAAAGCCGGTGTCGTCGATGATCCAGGCTTCGATCCGCCCGTGGCGCTCGATCGCCGGCAGCACCAGCGCGCGCACCTGCGAGAGCACCTGGTCGTCAGACCACGCCGCCTGTCCGACAAAATGCAGCAACGATTGATGCTGCGCCGCCGTCCGCGCGGGCGCCGTTACCGCCGCCATCGGCTCCACGCTCTTGCGGGCGCAAGGCAGCATCAGCCCGGTGCAATAATCCCGCAGCGGACCCGCCCGATCCGCATGCCCGATCACCGCCGCCAACCCATCGACATACCGCTCAAAACGCCGATCGCTTCCGTCCAAACCTGAAAGACCCATCAAGGCTCTCCTGCCAAAATGAATCTTCCCAAATTACCTCACTCACACGCCCCTCAGCCTGCGACTTTCTGACTCAGTAAGACTAGGAGGCTCTTTGAAGGCGTGCGGATCGAAGGGCAAGACACGGCGGTGAGCGACGACGATTTACCAATCGAGACACGGCGGACCATTCTCAGTTGCGAAACGGACCTCTTGGAAGGTCATTGGCCGGTCGCGAAGAGTGAACGACTGCGCGCCGCCATCAAGAAGCTGCGTACGGAGATCGAAGGCGATGTCGAGTGAGAGCCACACTGCCACTTCACTGCCACATCGGGACCACTTAACGACCACGTAAAGGCAACCGAAGTGCACGTGATGTGGCGTGAGCGCCGCGCGCACTGCCACAGAATGGTCACTTTACAGTGTACTTACGCGAGCCTAGCCTCGTTTTATCGCCGGAGCGGCCCAACGCCAGGCACCGGCGGTCGAGAGAAACGCCTGCCCCCATAAGAGAGGTTGCGCACACTCCCGCCTGTTACCAGGACGGTGCCGTGAGCGATACCGAACGATTGCGCGATCAAGCTGTCCACGCTCGTAGGCTGGCGAACGATATTGCCGACACTCGTGCGCGAGCGGCGCTTCACGCCTTTGCCGACGAACTTGAGCACAAGGCGACGGAAACGGAGCGCCAGCAATCTATAGAGAGCGACAAGCCTTCATCTTCATCGCGGAGCGACACTCCCTGAACGGAGTGTCGGATGCCAGATTCCGGTAGTGGTACAGTTTGAACTATATGGACAGCGCGAGCCAGACGGCAACGCCGGTTTGGATTCCAGGGATGCAGAGAAGGATTGTGCAGAACGGCTGCTTTCTAGTTTTGTGGCGTAAATATTGTTGAGCGATAATCGCAGCGGGCGAACCGCCAAGAATGGCCAACAAGAGAAGATTGCTTTCCGAAATCCTGTAAAGCCGTTGCCGCGCCCTTTCCTTATCGGCCCAAAAGGCGACGTAAGTGGTCAAGTTGATGCCGAGCAGATAGACCGGAATCGGC
>DASYAU010000121.1:0-31759 GCA_036501185.1 Candidatus Korobacter sp.
GCTTACCGTAGCGCAGCGACCAGAGGAAATAGAACAGCGGTAACAGGTATCCGACGGCGAGCACCGACGAGCCGGCAGTGGAGAGCACGTTCAACACCTGGAACTCCGGCGGATAGGTGTGATAGCGGCGCGGCATGCCCATGTAACCAAGCACGAACTGCGGGAAGAACGTGAGATTGAATCCCACGAACACGAGCAGCGCGGAAAGCTTGGCCCAGTTCTCGGGATACATTCGTCCGGTTATTTTGGGCCACCAGAAGTGCAGACCTCCGAGATAGCCCATTAAGGCGCCTCCCACCATGATGTAGTGGAAGTGGGCGATGACGAAGTACGTGTCGTGCACATGGACGTCGACGCCGAGGTTGGCGAGGAACAAGCCGGTCAAGCCACCGATGGTAAAGAGTCCGATAAAGCCGAAGGCATAGAGCATCGGCGTTTGGAAACTGATGGACCCTTTGAACATGGTGGCGGTCCAGTTGAAGACCTTCACCGCCGACGGGATGGCCACGAGGTAGCTTAAGAGCGAGAAGACCAGCGCGGCGTAAACCGAGATGCCGGCGACGAACATGTGATGCGCCCACACGAGGAACCCGAGCACCGCGATGGCAATGCTGGAAAGGGCGATGAATTCGTATCCGAAGATGCGCTTGCGGGTGAAGCAAGGCACGATTTCGCTGACCACCGCCATGGAAGGCAGGATCATGATGTATACCGCAGGGTGCGAATAGAACCAGAACATGTGCTGGAAGAGCACGGGATCGCCACCCAACTGCGGATTGAAGATGCCGATATGGAAGGCGCGCTCCAGAACCATCAGGGTAAGAGTGATGGCGACGACTGGAGTTCCGAGCACCATGATGAGGCTGGCGGCGTAGTGCGACCAGATGAAGATGGGCAGGCGGCTCCAGGTAAGCCCCGGAGCACGCATGCGGTGAACGGTGACGATGAAGTTGAGACCGGTAAAGATGGAAGAAAATCCGGCGATGAAAACGCCGAAGACGACAGGAATGACGTTGGTATTGAGGAACTCGCTGCTGAGCGGTGTGTAGAAGGTCCAGCCGGTATCGACGCCGCCTGCGAACATGGCGACGAGGGCGAGCGTGCCGCCGATGATGTAGAGATACCAGCTCAACAAGTTGATCTTGGGGAAGGCAAGGTCCTTGGCGCCGATCATGAGGGGCACAAGGAAGTTGCCGAGCGTAGCCGGAATCGATGGGATTAGGAAAAAGAACACCATGATGATTCCGTGCATGGAGAACAACTTGTTGTAAGTGTCAGCCTGAACCAGGTCGCCCGCGGGCGTAAGCAGCTCGAGGCGGATCATCATGGCGAAGAAGCCACCGATCGCGAAAAAGACGGATATCGAGATGAGGTATAGGATCGCGATGCGCTTGTGGTCTTTCGTCAGGAGCCAGGACTTGAGGCCGTACCCATTATTGAGGTAGGTCTCGCGTTCAACGGTCTGATTGATTGCTACGGTAGCCATGTGTGTTCACGCCCTACTGCGTTTGCTGCGTCGCATTGTTCGGCACAATGGGACGGTTCGTGGTTGGTGCACTATTGGGGTTGGGGCCGGAAAGAGATTTCACATACTCGACCAGCGCCATTAATTGCTCTTCACTCAATTGCCCTTGGAATGTGGGCATGATTGGCTTGAACCCGGCAACGACCTTGGCACCCGGATTCAAGATTGATTCTCGAACATAGTTTTCGTCGGCGATGATGGCGCGTCCATCGTCAAGCAGAACCGGTTTGCCAAAAACGCCGACGAGATTCGGGCCGCGGCCCTGGGTATCGGAACGGTGACAGGTTGCGCAGCCGTACTGCTGGAATAGTTTTTGTCCGGTGCCGGAGAGCGAACCTTCGGCGCCGCCGCCACTGAGCCACGCCTGGTAGTCGCCGGGATCCATGACGATGACCTGGCCGACCATGAGCGAGTGCTGCGTACCGCAATATTGCGAGCAGAAAAGATGATAGGTGCCGACTTTCGTGGCATGGAACCAGGTCACGGTGTAGCGTCCGGGAATGACATCAGCCTTGATGCGGAACGCGGGGACGTAGAAGTCGTGGATGACGTCTTGCGACGACATGATGACCTTGACGTCGCGGCCGACGGGCACGTGGAGCTGGTTGATTTCGCGAACGCCTTCGACGTGCTGGATCTTCCACATCCACTGCTTGCCAACGGCGTAGACCTCCATTGCGTCGGCGGGCGGGCGGCTGTCGACGAAGAAAATGCCGGCGCCCCAGACAAACATCACCATGGAGATGGCGAGCGGGATGAGCGTCCACGTCAATTCGAGAGGGATATTGCCCTCGATCTGCTCGGCGTGGGGGTGCTTGTCATGGCGGTATCTGACCGAGAAGATGACGATCAGTAACGCGATCAGCGCGGAAAAGAAGATCGTGACCGCAACCAGGAAGGCGAAGCAGGCGTCCACCTGGGGCGCGATCTTCGATGCTTCCGTGGGAAATAATGGTAAGTTCTGCCACATGTCGCTCAGGCCTGTCCTGTTGGATGGTGGCCCGCGTGCGATTCACGGCGAAACATAAGCACGAGAAAGCCTCCTAATAGCAAAATGGTTGCGGTGCCGGCAATGCGAAGAATGTTCGCGATCACAGCGCCATACTTGCCGGTGTGCGGATCATAGTGGTAGCAGTACAGCACCACCTGATCCACAAAATTGCCGATCCTGTCTTGCGAGGCCTCAATCAAGCCGAGGCGCAAGTCTTTCGGCGAATATTCGACTCCGTAGTAGTACTGGGCCAGCCTGCCCGTCGGCGTCACGATCATGATGCCGGCGGCGTGAATGAACTGGTTGAGCTTGGGATCCCAGCGGTACTTCCAGCCCGCGGCCTTCGCGAGCTGAGCAACCGTGGCAGGATCTCCGGTGAGGAAGTGCCAGCCGTCATCGGAACCGGGCCGGTTGTATTCCTTCAAATAGCTCGCTTTCTTTTCTTTCGCCATCTCAGGCGTATCGCGCGGGTCGATGCTGACGGTAACCACTTCGTATTCGTTGCCGGCGGTGAACTTCATCACGCCCATGGCGCTGTTGAGTCCGCTAAGGACTTCACTGCAGAGCATGGGGCACTGGTAGTAAACGAAGGTGAGGATGACGGGACGGCCTTTCTGGAAATAGTCGCCGAGATGCACCGTGCTTCCGTTTTCGTCCTTAAATTGCAGATTCAGTGGCAACTGCGTGTTCAGGTGCTGGTCGATGCCGATATCTTTTAGGCTATCGGGACTGACCTGCGATGCTGGGCCCGAATTTTGTCCTCGCAGGAAGGCAGAGGGCGGCTGGGCGAGCGCGAAGCTCACCGCCAGCATTATGCACGCCGTCAACGCGAGGATTTTGAAACTCTGTTTCACAACTGCTCCCTACTTGCCCGGCGTACCGCTGCCGGGTTTGGCGACCGGTTTCGTCGCCTGGTTCTGCGTGGCCTGGTTTTCGGTTTCGTTTTCCTGTCCGGCCTGGCGTGTCGGCAAACCACGTTGCGCGATCAGCGCCATGGCATCGTTAATATCGATATGGATAGCGCCATCAGCGGTGCGGTACGGCCGTGCGGGATGGAGTTCCATATCTTCGTAATCCTTAAACTTGCTCATATCGGCCGTGTCGTCGGTCTGAAGACGCGGCTCAGGAAACTTCACCACGCTCTGCGGGCCTGCGTTCTGCAACGGCGGAGCTTCGGGAAGGGTTTCCATGCTGGCCATGGGATTAGGCGCCGTGTTGTACGGCGTGAACTTCTTGGCGCCCACGAACATTCCCCAGATGATGAGGTGCGCGGCGACCCCGGCCATGCCCACACCCACGAGGAAAATGACAATCCCGCGGATGCTGAGGTCGGAGTGGTCGTAACCGACGTCCGGATTCATAGCCGGATGCGCGTTGTGCGAATTAGTGTCCATGACCCTGACTCATGCTCAACAGGAGCGGCGTTTGCGGATCGTAAGCCGGAGTGAACGGCGCTTTCCGCAGGTTAAAGAAGAAGAACCAAAGCCACAGTCCACCGATGCCAATGACCGAGCCCGCGACCGCCATAACGACGTGGACTTCTGCAAATGGCCCTGGTTTTGCCCCGGGCGTATTGAAGTTCGGCACGATGTACCAGAAGAGGTCAACCATGCGCATGAACATGATGCCCATGCCGAGGAAGGCCAGCTTGCGGACGTTGCGTTTGAACTCCTGTGACAACATGATTCCGAACGGCACGAAAAAGTGGAACATCACGATGAAAATCGCAACCGGCGCCCAAGCCCCGCGGAGACGGTTCAGGTACCAGGAAATTTCTTCAGGAAGGTTGCCGGACCAAATGATGAGGAACTGCGAGTACGAGAAGTAGGCCCACAACAGGGTGAACGCCATCATCAACTTGCCAATGTCGTGGATCTGCATGCGGGTAACGATGGTGCGATAGGGCTCGTGCTTCATCACCAGCCACAGAATGATGAGGATGAAAGCGAACGCTGAGAGCCCCTGTCCTGCCAGGTACAACAGGCCATAGATGGTGGAGGTCCAACCCGGACTGAGCGACATCACCCAGTCCACGGCAGCGAACGTGATGGTTAACGTGTAAATGATCAGACCCGGAGCTGAGAGTCCCTGGAGGCGATAGGTCAACGAAGGAGCAGGACCTTCGTCATAGCGCTTGCCCCAGCTGGTGAGCGTGAAGGCGAGCGTCATCCAGAGCGCGAAATAGATGACCGCGCGAATGTAGAACCACGGGAAGTTCAGCCACCCGGTCTGATGGTTCACCCACGGATAGAAGCTATGCGCGCTGAATGCGATGGGCAGGAACAGGAGCGCCATCAATGGAAAACCTTTGGACGCTGCCTCGAGGATGCGACGAGACACCAGCCCCCAAAGACCACCAGCGACATATTGGAGCATGAGCAGCGCAAGACAGCCAAGACTCAAGCCCAACCAAAGCATGAAGCCAACGAGATAGCCACGCAGAAAAATGTCGCGCCCCATGAAGACGCTGGCGGCGAACAAAAGGACGCCGAGGATGCCAACAATCAACGAGCGCATCTGCCAACTGGCAGCGGCGGCAGGAACGCTGTAATCGTAATTCGTCAAATGCGTATCGCTCACTTGGATTCGCCTCCTTTCGCAGGAGCAGGAGGCTCGGTTGCGCCGGAACCCGGAGTTCCGGTAGCGGGGATTTTCGAGGTGACTTTATCGACGACTTCGGTTCCAGGCGGCAGATCGCTCTGCTGCGCGTTCTGGCTCAGCTGGAGCGCACGTATATAAGCCGCGATGGCCCAGCGGTCGGCGACGGGAATCTGGGTCGCGTAATCAGGCATGGCGCCAAAGCCGTTGGTGATGACATCGAAGAAATGCCCGAGCGGCGCTTTACGGAGCCGGTCGGTGTGGTACGACGGAGGTGGACGATAACCGCGTTGCACGACCATGCCGTGACCATCGCCGAGCTCGGAGTGGCAGGGAGTGCAATAGATATTGAAGCGCTGCTGCCCGCGCGCCAGCACATCGGCATTGGCGGGGAACGGCATGACATCGCCTTCCTCGTTGCCGATTTTGCCGGTGTAGAAATAGGTATCGTCCTTGAGCTGCCCGCGTGCGACGGTACCCTCAATGATGGGACGCGCGCTGCGCTTATCAGCGTAGAAATCGCTCATGCGCAGCGGGATGTACCTGGGCTGGTCGTGCATGTCCTGCCGGCAACCCGCAAGGAAAAGTGCAGCCAGGCCGAGCACCGCGGCGATCGTGACCTGTGTGAATCGAGTTCCCATGATGTTTTTAGCGGAGGTGCGAACCGGATTAATGAGGCACCTCCGTGATGAAATCCGGCGAGAGGCTGGCCAGGAACTTCTCGGCGTCCACTCGGTCAAACAGTGGGTCAGCCGCCTCAATGCAGAGGAAGAACTTGTCCCGGCTCGCGCCGGTGAAGCGTTCCACGTTGAAGACCGGGTGATACGGCATCGGCAGTCCGTTCAGAGCCAACATGCCAAACACGCCGGAGAGCGAGGCGAACAGAATGGTCAGTTCGAAACACGGAATGACGAAGGCCGGCCACGAATTGTACGGACGTCCCGCGATGACTTCGGGGTAACTGATGGCCGAAATCCAATACTGCAGCGCGAAAGCGGATAGTCCGCCCATGATGCCGCCGACCAGAACGATGAGCGGCACGCGCGTCTTGGGAAAACCAATGGCGTCGGCGATCTCTTCGATCGGGTACGGCGAATAAGCGTCCATTTGCCGATAGCCGGCGGCGTAGGCCTTCTCAGACGCGTGCAGCAACGACGAAGCGTCGGAGAACTCGGCCATCAATCCGTAAACAGGAGAAACAGGCGTCTGCTTCATTTACGCCTCCACCTCCGCCGGATGAACTTCCGACTCCGGCAACAGCGCTTTGATTTCGAAGATGGTGATCATTGGCAGTACGCGGATGAACAACACAAACGCGAACAGGAAGAATCCGAGCGTGCCGAGATAAGTTGCGTAATCCCAGCGGGTGCCGGCGTACATGCCCCAGGAGGACGGCAGGAAGTCGCGATGCAAGCTGGTGACGATGATGACAAAGCGCTCCAGCCACATGCCGACCAAGATATCGAGCGAGAGGATGAACTGCCACTTCGGACTCTTGCGGATCCTCGGGATCCACAATAACTGCGGCAACAGGATGTTGCAGAGGATGAGCGACCAGTAAGCCGGCGCGTATGGCCCGAACCAGCGGGTGTGCACGATGGAGCGCTCATAAATGTTGCTGCCGTAAAACGCCATGAAGATTTCCATGAAGTAGCCGTAGGCCACGATCAGGCCGGTGGCGAGCATGATCTTCGCGGAGTTCTCGAGGTGGCGCAGGGTGATCATGTCTCCCACGCCGTAGTAGTGGCGGATGGGAATGGCGAGCACCAACACCATGGCAAAGCCGGAGTAAATAGCACCAGCAACAAAGTAGGGTGGGAAAATCGTTGTGTGCCAGCCGGGCAATTGCGCCACCGCGAAATCGAATGACACCACCGTATGCACGGAGAGCACGAGTGGCGTGGCGAGTCCGGCAAGCAGCAGGTACACCGACTGATAACGCTTCCAGTGGCGGGCGGAGCCGCGCCAGCCCATGGCGAGCAATCCATAGGTGATGCGTGTGTATGGGTTCCTGGCGCGATCGCGGAGGCTGGCGATGTCGGGGATCAAGCCGACAAACCAGAAGATTAGCGAAACTGTTGCATACGTCGATACCGCGAAGACGTCCCACACGAGCGGACTGCGGAACTGCGGCCACACTCCCATCGAACTCGGATAGGGGAACATCCAGTAGGCCAGCCACGGGCGCCCCATGTGAAACAGCGGGAACATGCCGGCGCAGGCGACGGCAAACAGGGTCATCGCCTCGGCGAAACGATTGATGGAGTTACGCCAGGTTTGTTTAAGCAGTAGGAGAATCGCCGAAATCAACGTGCCCGCGTGGCCGATACCGACCCACCAAACGAAGTTGACGATGGCGAAGCCCCACGCCACGGGGATATCAATACCCCAGATTCCCACACCTTTGAGAAAGAGGTAGGTGACCGCCATGAGCAGGACGTTGACGAGGACGAAGCCAATGAAGGCCGCGGTCCCCCAACCGATGCCCAGCGGACGGCGCAGCACGATCGAAGTGATCTTGTCGGTGACCGTGCCGAAATCGTGCCCTGGAGCAAGTACCGGCGGCTCGCCCGGCTCAAGGACGTCTTGCAGTACTGTTTTCTCGTCTGGACCTTGATGCATTGCTACTTATGCTCCGTGGCGAGTTCGCGTTGATCCATTGCGCGTTCGAGTTCAGGGTTCGGGTTGCGGACCACCGCCATGTAAGTCGTACGCGGACGGTTGTTCAATTCTTCCAGCAACCCATAATTGCGCTGCTGCGCCCGCAACTTGGCGACGCGGCTGCTGGCATTATTGAGATCGCCAAACACAATCGCATCGGCTGGGCAGGCTTGCGCACAAGCGGTGGTGAATTCACCATCGCGAATCTTTCGGTCTTCGCGCTCCGCATTGATGCGGGCGTGGGTGATGCGCTGCACGCAGTAAGTGCACTTTTCCATGACGCCGCGACTGCGGATCGAGACATCAGGGTTGCGCGCCATCTTCCACTGCGGCGTAGTCCAATCCTGGAAGAGCAGGAAATTGAAGCGGCGCACCTTGTAGGGGCAATTGTTGGAGCAGTAGCGCGTGCCCACGCAGCGGTTGTAGACCATATCGTTCAGGCCTTCCGTGCTGTGCACCGTCGCGCCGACCGGGCAAACCAGTTCGCACGGGGCATTTTCGCACTGCTGGCATGGGACCGGTTGCGTGTATGTCTTGGGAGCATCGGGCGAGCCCTCGTGGTAGTTGTCGACACGCAGCCAGTGCATGTGCCGGCCACGCTTCACCATGTCCTTACCGACGACCGGGATGTTGTTCTCGGCGACGCAGGCGACCACGCAGCTCTTGCAGCCAACGCAGGAGTTCAGGTCAATGGCCATGCCCCACTTGTATTCCTTCGAATAATCGTAGGGCTGGAACATGGTGAGACCTTCAACTGGCGCTTGCGTCTTCTCGTGCGCGAAGTTGGGATCGGAGATGAAATCCTCAAGGGTAGCGACGCGGACGATGTCGCGGCCATCCATGTTCTGGAAGCCTTGCGTGGTGGCGAAGAGGAACTGCTTGCCGGTTTTGTTGAGCTGAACGCCGGTCGCGATTCCCTGCTTGTCTGACGTGCGCACCTGGTAGGCGCTAAAGCCGGGACCGTTGCCTACGCGTCCAGCGCGAGTGCGGCCGTAGCCGAGGAAGACCGAGATGGAATTCTTCGGATGGCCCGGAGTGCGCCAGATTCCACCGGTCACCTTGCGACCGTTGACGTTGATCTCGACTTCGTCTTCGGTGTCGATCTTCATGTCATGCGCAGTCGTGGGATTGATCAGGATCGCGTTGTCCCAGGTGAGCTGCGTGTAGGGCTTCGGGGCTTCCTGGAGCCAGCCGTTGTTGGAAAATTCGCCGTCGTAGATCATCGGGTCGCGGCGGAAGATGATCTCCATGGAATTGTCGGCGGCGCCGGAGGCCGCGGGAACACCGCCCTTCGCCGATGCATTGCGAACCTGAGCCGCGCTGTTGGCGATGAAGCCATCGTGCACGGCGCGACGCCACCAGGCTTCGAAATCGGCGCCCGTGTGCTGCTTCTGCCAGTAGGCGCGAACCAGTTCGTAGGCGCCCGTGGATCCCTGACCGTTGAGCGCTGAAACCAATTCGTACTGGTTCTTCCCGCCGTAAAGCGGAGCAATCAGCGGCTGCTGGATGGTAATGGTGCCATCGAACGCGCGGACATCGCCCCACTGCTCAAGATAGTGGGTTGCGGGAATATGCCAGTGGGAGATCACGCCGGTTTCATCGACGTAGAGCCCGTGATGAATGCGGAGCGCGACTTTCTTGTAGGCATCGACGAAATCGAGGTCAGCGGGCGCTTCGTAGACCGGATTGGCGCCCATCACGACGATCATGTCGACCTTGCCAGCGTTCATTTCGGCGACAAGCTCTTTCAGGGCCGCCGTCTGATCGATGGGCTGCGCTTCCACCGGCTCGGTGTAGAGAACCGTGTTCCCAACCGCGCCCAGTGCAGCATTCATGGAGTGCGCTAGGGCGTGCACCGCGGGCGGTTGGTGTTCGCCGACTACTACAACCGCCGCACCTTTGTGCTTCTGCAGGTCGTTGGCAATCATGGAGGCATATTCGCCCCAATCGCTCGACGCTGTTGCCGGGCCGCCTACGCCGAGGCCCGCCGCGACGGCACGACCGAACGCTTCAATTTCCACCGCGCGCACTGGAATACGGTGGTCGGCCTTTGCGCCGGTGTTGGTCGGCGTACTCTCGGCCGCATAGAAGCGAATCATCTTCTCCTTGAGGTCCGGACTGCGTCGCGCCGAAAACTGGCGTGCGTACTTATGGAATCCCGGGAAACCGCTGGAGAGGAAGTCGCCGTCGAGCGAGAGAATAACGTCGGCCTTCTCAAAGTTGTACTGCGTATCGAGGTACTCGCCGAAGGACTGCTTAGCGCCCGCGCGAGAGTTGTCGCGGCCCGCGGGATCGTACTGCACCCACTTGGCTTGAGGATACGTTTGCAGGAATTGCTTGATTTGCGCGGCGAGCGTGGGCGAAGTCGTCGAGCGACTGAGCAGCCGAAGACCGGCGCCCTGCACCGCTTTCTGTGCGGCAAGTGGATTCGCCAACGCACCCACGAAGCCGCCCCATGTGCGAATGTCGTTGTCGAGCATCACCGTCTGCGAGCGGTCGGGATCGTACATGCCGAGGACCGAGCCCTGAGTCATGACGTCCGTACCGCCAAGGGTGGCGGGATGCTGCGGATTGCCTTCGATCTTCGTCGGGCGGCCTTCATGGCTTTCGGCCAGAACCGGCACCGCATATCCGGCTATGACCGCCGCAGTGGCGAAGAACAGAGGCTTGCCGAGGGTGATCTCTTCCGGCTGACGAACATACGGCACGATCGGCTCGAGTGGCTGCTTGACGCAGGCGCTCAGGCCGGCCAGCGCCATGGAAGCGCTCATCAGTTTGAGGAAGTCGCGGCGAGAGGTTCCACCGTCCACCCATTCGGAGGCCTGCCGCGGAAATTCGCGGTGGAGCATCTCCTGGAATTCTTCCGTATTCGACAGCTCTTCGAGGCTACGCCAATACTGCGGACCGTCCTTGGCTGCCGCGAGCTGCTGCTTCACGTCGACGAGTTCGAGCTTGCCCTTCTTGCTGGGGCAAACGGCTTCGCCTTTTTTCTGCTTTCCGTTATCCATCAATTCGTCGTTTCCCGCTTAAATCGTTGCTCGTCCCAAACTCTTATCGGGGCCCCGGCAAGCGCCTCTTTCGCGCTTATTGGGGACGTTTATCTATGGCAAGTGCTGCAACTGGTGATATCGTGCACCGAACGCAGGTGGTAGCGCGTCTTCAGTTCGGTGCCCAACGCCATCTGATCCGTGAACTTTTCCACACCGTTGCCGTCGCGGCCCGGCATTTCCACCGGGTGCTCGCTGCTTGGCTGTTCGTAACGCATGTTGAAGACCTGGTCACGCGGCCGTAGATATTTTTCCGGGGCGCGATGGCAGTCCAGGCACCACTCCATTTGCAGCGAAGCCTGGTTGTACATCAGCGGCATCCGGTCCACGGGTCCGTGGCAGGTGGCGCAACCGACACCCTTATTGATGTGAATGCTGTGATCGAAATAAACGAAGTCGGGCAGATCGTTGGCGCGCGTCCACACCAGCGACTTGCCGGTACGGAAGCTATCGCGCACCGGCTCAAGCAGCGGCGCGTTCGTCCAGATCTGCGCGTGGCAGTTCATGCAGGTCTTCGTCGGCGGAATGCCCGCGAATCCTGAGACCTCCACGGAAGTGTGGCAGTAGCGGCAGTCGATCCCCAGCCCGCCCACGTGGTGCTGATGACTGAATGGAACGGGCTGCATGCGCGACACGCCCGCGTACGTGACGTACGGCGAACGCTGCAGTTCCAGACATGCCCAAAGTAGACCGGACACCAAAACGATGGCGGCCAGAATCGAAATGCGTGAGATTGAATTCGAACTTCTATGAAAAATCTGGGCCATTTAACGAAGCTTTCCGTTTGCTCCGAGCTTTCCCTAGCGAACCCAACATCGCTGGGCTATGCAGTACACGCGAGCGGCACACCAATCCACGTGCGATGGTTAACGATTAAAAATGCAACGATGAGCGAACACAGAGTTTGTGACGTGCGTCACAGGAACCCGTGATTATAACAACAAGAGTGCACTTGCTGAAAAGAGGGAAACTGATTTTCGTATTGCATGATTTTTTGTTGGCGGTTAATGGCGTCGTGACTCTCTGACGAGTGCTGCTTGTTCGCTAATTTACACGAACTCTGGAGTGAACGGAACACCGTGACTCAACAGTAAGCATCTGACCACATGGGTAGTGTGCAGAGTTGCCTACGCAACCCAAGTTCTCATCGAGGTGCATGCATGAATGCTTCCGACGTTCTGGTCGAGGTCCTTATCGATTGGGGAGTAGACACAATCTTCGGTTTGCCGGGTGACGGCATCAATGGCGTGATCGAAGCCCTGCGCGAGCGCCAAGACAAGATTCGATTCATACAGGTGCGACACGAAGAATCGGCCGCGTTCGCCGCCTGCGCGTATTCGAAGTACACCGGCAGACTCGGCGTGTGCCTCGCGACCTCAGGGCCGGGCGGCATCCATCTGCTCAACGGCCTGTACGACGCAAAGCTGGATGGCGCTTCCGTGCTGGCCATCACCGGCCTGCAGTTTTCCGACCTGATCGGCACGATGACGCAGCAAGACGTACAACTCGACAAGCTCTTCATGGATGTCTGTGTATTTAACGAGCGCATCATGGGACCCACTCACGTCGAGAATATGACCCATCTCGCGTGCCGCACGGCGCTGGCACGGCGCGGAGTGGCGCACCTCACGATCCCAGTTGATTTCCAGGAAGCGAAGGTTTCGAAGCGCGAGGCCTCGAAGCGCAACATTCCGCATCACGAGAGCGATGTGTATGCGAAGAGCGCATACCTGCCGCACGCCGCCGACTTGCAGAAAGCTGCATCGATCCTGAACGAAGGCAAGAAGGTCGCAATTCTTGCCGGGCGAGGCGCGCTCGGTTCAGGCGAGGAACTGGAGCGCATTGCCGAGATGCTGGGAGCGCCGATCATCAAGGCGCTGCTCGGCAAAGCCGTAGTGCCGGATGATTCGCCCTACACCACCAACACCATCGGCCTGCTCGGCACCAGCCCTTCGCAGGAGGCACTGGAAGGGTGCGATGCGTTGCTGATTGCGGGCAGCTCGTTTCCTTATATCGAGTTCATGCCAAAGCCTGGCGATTGCCGAGCGGTGCAGATCGATATCGATCCGCAGCGCATTGGCCTCCGCTATCCCGTGGAGGTCGGCCTGGTCGGCGACACCCGCGCGACCCTGAATGAACTCGTCCCCATGCTTAAGCGGCATGAAGACCGCGCATTCCTTGAGAAAGCGCAAAAAGGGATGAAGGAATGGAACGAGCTGATGGAACATCGTCACACGCGCATGGACTCGCCGATGAAGCCGCAGGTTCCGGCATGGGAGATTGGTAAACGGTTGCGCAATGATGCAATCGTAAGCTGTGATAGCGGCACCATCACTACCTGGTGGGCCCGGCACATTCCAGTGAAGAAAGGCCAGAAGCACAGCCTCTCGGGAACGCTGGCCAGCATGGCACCGGGGCTTCCCTATGCGATTGCCGCACAGGTGGCGTATCCCGAGCGACAGGTAGTGGCGTTCGTTGGTGATGGCGGCTTCTCGATGCTGATGGCCGACTTCGTGACGGCGGTGAAGTACAAGCTGCCCATCAAGGTGGTGGTGGTGAAGAACAATGTCCTCGGGCAGATCAAGTGGGAGCAGATGGTATTCCTCGGAAACCCCGAGTACGTGGTCGATTTGCATCCCATCGATTTTGCCAAGTTCGCAGAAGCGTGCGGCGGCGTTGGCTTCACCGCCGACAAAGCCGAGACCTGCGGCGAAACCGTGGAACGCTTCTTGAACACACCTGGGCCCGCGATTTTACAGGCGGTTGTGGATCCGCTGGAGCCGCCATTGCCGGCGAAGATCAAGCCGGAGCAAGCGTTGAAGTTCGCGGAATCGCTGGTACGGGGCGAACCGAACCGCAAGCAGATTGCATTGACCGCGTTAAGTGACAAGGTGCGCGAACTGGTTTAGCTCGCGCTCTTCGAATCTCCTGTAGCGGCCGGGGCCGCGGGATGCTCGTCACCAAGCGAGCTCTCGCGGTCCTCCGCGCGATAGATCATCACGCTGCAATCGCTTCCCTTCTCGCACGTCACCAGCGCACGCCGGAAAACGCGGTACTCGCCGCTCGGCAGCGTCATTGGGTACGTGAGTGAAGTCAACGCATTCGCTACCGGCTTCATCTCTTCCGCCCCGACCTTCCACTGCGCGGCGCTGGCTTTCTTCGATGACGTAAAGGTGATGACGAACTCGGCCTTTCCTGACCAGCCTTTATTCGCAATCTTCAATTCGCGGTCTGCGAGCATTGATTCGCGCGCCTGCTTGATCTTGGCATCGATGTCGGATGGAGACTTCAATCCGGTGAGCGCTGCAAGCTTTTCGCGGTAGCGGTCGATGGGCCGGTCGCCGGCAAGCGCCATGGCGTAGTAGTCGGCGGCGAGCTTTTTATCGTTTCGTTTTTCGGCGAAGATCGCCAGGTGCTCGGCAATCTCTGAGTGTTGGTCCTGGTCCCATGCAGCGTGAATGAAGGATTCGGCTTCCTGCTGCTTGCCTTCGCGGTAGTAGACCCAGCCCAGGGTGTCCCAAGCCGCGGCGAGACTCGACGTAAGCAGCGGCCCAACCTTCACCACCTGCTCGGTCGGCAAGTTCACCAGGTACGACTGCGTCGTATTGACCGAACTCTGCGCGTAACGTTCAGCACGCGGTAGCTCCACGTTTTTCTCGGCCAGTGCGTAGGCGATGTCGTTCCAGGTTGTCGCAGGATTATTGTCGAGCTTCAGCGCCTGCTCAAATTCATCGATCGCTTTTTCAGTCTGGTCGGTCTTCAGCAGCGCGTTGCCAAGCATGTAGTGCGCGCCGGGCAACTGCGGGGTGATGGAGACAGCGCGTTGCAATTCCGGCACCGCCGCCTTGTAGTTTTCTTGAATGATGTAGATGTTGCCGATGGCGAGGTGGGCAATCTTGTCGAGCGGATTGAGTTCAACCTGCGCCTGGAACGCTTTCAAAGCGGCGTCATCATTATGTTGCAGGCTGTACACACCGCCCAGGCCGTTGTTCGCAAGGTCATCGTATGGATCAACTTCGAGCTGGTGCTTGTAGCTGTCGATGGCCCTATTAAAGTCGCCGGCATTTTCGAACGTTTCTGCGAGCATGTCCCAGCCGTACTTGTGCTCGGGTTCCATGGCAAGCGCGCGCTGCAACAATTCGATTGCATTGGAGTAGTTTTCGGCTTTCACGGCGGCTTGAGCGGCGTCGAAGAGATCGTCCGCCTTTGCGTCTTTCTCGGCTCCCGCAACGCTCGTGTCAGTGCGAGTAAGCGTCAGCATCTGGCCGCGATCCGCGCCCACTGCGACGCGATATGCGCGATAGTCGCGGAAATGCGCGACTGGGACTTCTCGCTGCAGCATCTTCATGCGCCGCTCGGCGACGAAAATGTTGCCATCTTGCGAATAACTCGCGGTGTACTCGCTGTAATCGCGCTTCACGGTTTCAGAGGCGGGCAGCGCAAGCGTATACGCGGCCGGCAGCGTGATTTTCATCGTGACACGGAATTCGCCGGGACCACCCACGAGCGGCAGCGGTTCGGTGTCTGGTCCCGGGTCGGATGGTTCTTCGGCGAGCATCACGGAACCCGTCGGGATTCCCAGGGTGCCGGTCTTGTCTTTCCAGTCGATGGCGTTCTGCTCTTTCACATCGCACTCGACGGTGAAAGGCTTCACGGTGTCGGCAGGATCGGAGACTTTGATCTCGCTGACCTCGCCGGGGACGCCGACGGCTTTGACCACGAATTCCATGAGCCGCTTGTAATTTGCCGCGCCATAGTTGCGGAATAGCGCGCGCAGTTGCAATTCAAGATCACCGCGAGTGGCGAGTTTCACGTGCACCTCGGCGCTGCCGAGTTCGTTAATCTTGCCCGTGACGTCGATGGCTTCGAGGCTCTGGAAGGGCGGATCCGCGGGCGTTTCCACCACGCGGGGAGTGCCCTCGAGGGGCACCATCAGAGCTTTCTTCTTCCGGATCTGCCAGCTCAGCAGGCGAAACGGCGCGACCTCGGTGGTACTGTCCATCCAATATTCCTGCTTGCCAACCGTAACTTCCGTGATGACGTGGTTAAAGGCAGCGGGCGTAGGCAGGTCGTCTTGCAGCTTCACATAGGTGTGGATCAACACATTGGCCGGGTGATAACCCTCGGCAACGAGCAGCGTGCCGAGCAGAGTGCTTTTATCTTTGCAATCGCCGTACTTGTTGTGCAGGATTTCGCCGGCCGCGTGCGGCTGGAAACGTCCCACTCCGAAAGAGAGGCTGACGTAGCGATATCCGGTGGCGACGTAGCGATAGAGCGCGGCGATTTTGTCCTCGTCGGTGGTGAGGCCCTTGGTCAACTCATCCGCCTTAGCCTTAATTTCGGGCGTGACGGTCATGCGATCTTTTTGCAGCGTCTGGTACCACGAGCCGATTTGCTCCCATGAATTAAAAGTGGTGAGCTGAACGTCGGCGAACTCCGGTGGCTTCTTCCCTTTTTTCTTTTCGCGCTTAGCCTTCTCTTCTTCGTCTTCAATGTGAAGGTTCTTGCGCTTCCATGCGTAAATGACGCGATCGCCTTCGCTACGCGTGGACGTAGCTTCGTAGCCGGGAGCGGTCTTCAACTTAGCGTTGCTCTTAGCCGGGATATTGAACTCGAGTTCTTCGTCGAGCACGATGTTGTCGCGAAGGAACATGTGCTCACTCCAGAACTCGCCCGGGGTAGCGGGCTTCACGATCTTGCGCGTGCGATCGTATTCGAGCACGTCGCCCACCTGGAGAGCGGAAACGGTCAGGCGCTTTTCACGATAGTCGGTGTAAACAGGGGCTTCGCGCTCGACGGCGCTGGTCATATCGCGAATGCTGCTGACCGGCGTTTCAATCACAGAGCCATCGGGCTTGCGAACGCGCGCATAGGCAACGGTAAGCTCATCGCTCTCGGCGCTGTAACCGAAGACAAGTTCACCCCATGCCTTCACGCCGGCATCGCTCTGGATGCGCACGCGAACATGAACCTCCTCGTCGCCGGTTCCATCCGCCTCGTAACGCGACTTAACCTGGTATAGCTCGTAAACGTAGGCCTGCTTGGTGAAGTCGTCGATGGCGACAGTAGATCCGCCTTCCGGCAACGGTTGCGGAGTGGGTGCGGGCGGCAGCGGCGTCGGTTGTTGCTGCGGCGCTGGAGTGGGCTTTTGCGACGTGGATTGCGGGGCGGCCGTCTTGGCGTCCTGGGAGAAAGCGAACAAGCAGGCGAAAAGAAGGCAAAAAACGAGACGCAGGGGGGCCGCAAAAAAATTACGCATGATGGCTGATTCTGACCGGAAGACGCGCCGGGCGCAATAGAAAACGCCGCGTCAGGCGTTCATCCCAGCGCGGCGTGTTCGTGACAAAGGATTACAGGTTCAGCTCGGCGTGCATGGTGTTGTCTTCCACGCTCGAATGGATTTTGAAACCGAGACGCGTAACGATGGCGCGCATTTCGTGGTTCTCTGCCAGCATGTTCGAGCTGACGACGGCGATTTTTTCGTCGCGTGCCACTTGCAGCATGCGGCGATAGAGTTCGCTGCCGAGCCCGAGGTGCTGAGCGCCGTCGGCGACAAGCGCTGCGAGTTCAGCTTCGTTGCGGCCGTGCAGCTTGCTCAGGCGTCCCACGGCGAGGATTTCACTACCACCGTCCTTCTTTTTGCGTTCGACGACGAGCGGCATTTCGCGATCGTAGTCGGTAAAGCAGATGCGGGTGAGGCGTTCGTGCGCAGTGCGCTGCGAGAGCTTTAAAGGCTGGAAGTAGCGCAGGTAGACGGTGCGTTCCGAGAGGGCCTGGTGGAACTGGATCATCTGGGGCTCGTCCTCGGGACGAATCGGCCGGATCATCACTTCTTCGCCGTTCTTCATCTTCCACTCTGAGACATATTTCGCGGGATAGGCGCGGATCGCGGTCTTCGGCAGATCGGCTTCCTTCACCTCGGGGCCGTGGACGACGACGCGGGCGTCGAGGGCCAGAAGGCGGTCAGGCGAAGCGAGCAGCGGATTGATATCGATTTCCTTGATCCACCTTTGCTCGGCGACCAACTGGCTGAAGCGGACCATCAGGTCTTCGAGTGCGGCCATGTCCACTGACTTGCGACCGCGAACGCCCTTCAGCGCCTTGTAAATCCTTGTCTGCTCCATCATGCGGCGCGCCAGCGTGGTGTTGAGCGGCGGCAGCGCGAGTGAACGGTCTTTGAAGACTTCGACCAACTGTCCGCCAGTTCCGAAGAGAAGCACGGGGCCAAATTGCGGATCGAGGCTGCTGCCGATGATGATCTCGTAACCATCGAGCTTTGCCATCGGCTGCACGGTCACGCCCTGGAAGTGCTCTGCACCTTTCTTCTCGGTAACGGCGTTCTTGATCGCGGTGTAAGCCTTGCGAACAGCTTCGGCATCGCGAAGATTGAGAACTACCCCGCCAACATCCGTTTTGTGCGTGATGGTAAGCGAGTAGAGCTTGAGGACGACTGGATAACCCATGTTCTCGGCGAGTTTTGCGGCTTCGTCCTCGCTGAGCGCGATTTCGGTCGGGACTGTGGGGATGCCGTAAGTCTCGAGCAGCTTCTTTGATTCGTACTCGGTCAGGATCGTGCGGCCGGTCTGGCGAACATCCTTGATCAGCTTTTCGGCGCGCGGGCGGTCGATGTTCGATTCATTGCCGCCTGTGGTCGGGGTTTCGTAAATGCCCTTCAGGTTGTACGAGTACTGCCACATGTAGTTGAACGCGCGGCAGGCGGAGTCGGGATACGAGAAGCTCGGGATCTTCGCCGCATTCAGGATCTTCTCGCCGGCAGCGACTTCCACGCCGCCCATCCAGCTTGCGAGCACCGGCTTGCCGAGCGAGTGGCCATAGGGCTTCAGGGTTTCCGCGATCTGCGTGGGATTGGTCATGCCTTGCGGCGTCATGACGATCAGCATGCCGTCAATGCTCGGATCTTTCGCGGCGATCTGCAGCGACTTCGCATAGCGTTCGGGCTCGGCGTCGCCGAGGATGTCGACCGGATTGTTGTGGCTCCAGTGCGGAGGCAGGAGCTCGTCGAAGGCCTTCATCGTGTCTTCGGAGAGCTCGGCTAGCGCGCCACCACCTTGGATCAGCGCGTCGGTAGCGAGGACACCCGGACCGCCGGCGTTGGTGAGAATGCACAGGCGATTGCCTTGCGGCCGCGGCTGCTTCGCGAGGACTTCCGTCATATAGAAGACGTCGGCGATAGAGTTCACGCGCAGGACGCCGACGCGGCGGAAAGCGGCGTCGAGAACCTCGTCGGAGCCGGTGAGTGAGCCTGTGTGCGACGCGGCGGCCTTCGCGGCGGCGGCGGTGCGTCCGGCCTTGATCACGATGATTGGCTTAGTCAGCGAAACTTCGCGTGCGGCGGAGAGGAACGAACGCGCGTTGCCAATGGACTCCATGTAGATGACGATGGCGTTCGTACGCGGATCATTGCCGAGATAGCTGATGAGGTCTCCCCAGTCGACGTCGAGCATCGAGCCGATGGAGACGAACGAGCTGAAGCCGACCATTTCTTTCAGGCTCCAGTCGAGAACGGCAGTGCAGAGCGCACCGCTCTGGCTGATGAAAGCCACATTGCCGGGACGCGCGATGGTGTTCGCGAAGGTTGCGTTCAAGCCCTTGATCGGGTTCATGACGCCGAGGCAGTTCGGGCCGATGATGCGCATCTTGCCCTGGATGATCCGCGAGATTTCGTGTTCGAGCTGCTTGCCATGCTCGCCGAATTCCTTGAAACCGGCGCTGATCACGATGCCGGCGGGGACGCCCTCGTCCACCGCTTCCTGGATGAGTCCGGGCACGGAATCTGCCGGCGTGGTGACAACTACGAGGTCCGGACGCTCCGGGAGTTCATGCAGGTTCTTGTAAGCGCGTACGCCAAGGATGTTGCTGCGCTTGGGATTGACGGGGTAAAGCGTACCGCCGAACGGGCTGCTCAGGAGGTTCCATAGCACGGAACGGCCTACGCTCCCGGCACGTTCGCTGGCTCCGATCACCGCTACCGATTGCGGCTGGAAGATGGCATCGAGGGGATGCCCGACGGAACGCAGAACATCGTGCGCGGGATCGGCTTTGCCTACGGCGGAACTGGCCTTACTGACAACACTCATAAGATTGCCTCGAAGTTAAATATGAATGTCTAGTCTAGTTTCGGGAAATCGCAGTGTCGCCGGAACAGCTCACATTCGGCTGTGACGCGGCTCACAAATTGGTTAGAAAACCGCGCCCGCGCTGTCGTGCTCTAATGAAGAGTTCTCATGAATACTCTCCGAGCGATTCCCAAGCTCCTTGCTTTCATATTGATGGCGGCACTGGCCGCAAGCGCCGCAGAAAATCATGTAGCCCTCACGTTCGACCCGGGGCCGTTTCCGTGGAAGTTCGTCGCCTATGGCGATATGCGGATGACCGATCCGTCAAATCACCACGACACCGATCCGGCGCGACGCAAGGCGATCATCGATGCCATCGCGCAGCAGCACGCTAAGTTCGTGGTAATCACCGGCGACCTGGTGCTAAGCGGCGGGAACGGCAATGATTGGACGGAGTTCGACAAGGAGATCAAGCCGATCTACGACTCGGGTGCGACGATTTACCCCGCGCTCGGCAATCACGAGATGCATGGTGATCAGCGTCTCGGGTTGGCGAATTATTTCCAGCGATTCCAGCAACTCAAAGACAGCCGCTACTACACGGTGAAGGCCGGCAATGTGCTGCTAGTGACGATCGACAGCGAGCAGGACGACCCGAAATCGCCGGAGCGCAAGTGGCTCGAAGGAGTGATGAAAACGCAGGTCACGCGCGACATCCAGTTCGTGGTGTTCTCGTTGCATCATCCTCCTTACACGCACTTCGGCCTGGCGAGCGTCGGACACGAGGCACGCCACCAGGAGAAAGACATGGCTGGGTATCTCGAGAAGCTGCAGCAGAAGTCGAAAGCGAAATTCCTCGTGCTCGCCGGGCACAACCACAATTACGAGCGCTACACGCACGGCGGCGTGATGTACATCGTGACGGGTGGCGGCGGCGCAACACCGTATATGCCGCATCGCGATCCCACCGATTACTACCAGGGCGTGGGACCGACCTACCACTACTGCCTCATCACCATGGAGTCGGGCAAGTTGAACTTCGAGATGTATAAACTCGATGAGAAGCTCGGCATTTTCACGTGGGAGAAGGCTGACAATTTCGCGATGACGGTCCAGTAGTTCTTTAGTCCATCAGTTATGCGAAATGCAATCCTCATCGGGCTGGCCGGAATCCTGCTGCTTGCGGGCGCAACCGCGCAGGAACCGACGTTCCGCTCGGAATCGAACGTCGTGATGGTGCCCACGCTTGTGCGCGACCGGAACCGCGACATTGTCTACGATTTGAAGGCCGACGACTTCGTGATCGAGGACGATGGCGTGCCGCAAGCTGTCCAACTCGACGAAGGGGCGCTATTCCGCCCGGCGTCAGTCGTGGTCGCGGTGCAGATTGGACGCCGGGCAGACTACGAGTTGCCGCGCATTCGCGGATTGAAGTCGATGCTGTACCCACTGCTCGACCAGGGCCACGCGGAAATAGCAATCGTCGCCTTCGACAGCCATGTTCACGAGTTGCAGAACTTCAGCGGCGACGACGTAAAGACGTCACGCGTTCTCGACTCGTTGCAACCGGGCGACGGGGGCGCGGCCATCATTGACGCCGTGGATTACGGATTGCGCATGCTGGCCAGCACTCCGACGGACCGCCAGCGCGTGCTGCTGCTGGTAAGTGAAACTCGCGACCACGGCAGCAAAAAGAAGCCAGTGGACCTACTTCGCGAGCTCGGCAGCAGCAATGCCGTGGTCTATGCGCTCACGTTCTCGCCTTCAAAGTCGAATGTGCTCGATACCCTGCGCGGCACGAACAATCCTGATCTCCATCCCGAGCAGAGCGAAGTACATGAGGGGCCGGACCTGCTTGCGCCGCTCGTTTTGCTGGCGCAAGGAGCACGCAAGAATGCTGCCAAAACCATCACGGGGATGACGGGTGGGGAGTACGCGAATTTTTCGACGGGAAAAAATTTCGATCGCGACATGACGGAGTTCACCAACCACTTATATGCGCGATACCTCCTCAGTTTTGCGCCTAGCAGCCCGCATCCGGGGCTGCACCACATCACAGTGCGGCTGAAGCAGCCCGGGAAAGCCGAGGTAATGGCGCGGAGCAGTTACTGGGCCGCTTCTCCGAATAGCAGCGCTCCCACGCAATAAATTTTTCGCCCTGATCTTCCAGCTCTGGTGGCGAAACTCGTCCAAAATTCGGCGCATCCCACCCTATATCCGCACTTCACAAGGCGAGGAACAATGAACAATCAGAATTCTCAGCACAATGGCCGCAACGGCCAGCGCTCACGGCTTTCACGTGTCGAGCCGTGGGCTTCTTATCTTGGAGGCGGGGCGCTCACCGCGCTCGGCATCTCGCGTAAGTCCCTGGGTGGAGCAGCCATCGCGGCCGCCGGAGGCTTCCTCATTTATCGTGCCGCGCAGCAACGGCGAGGCCCGCAACAAGTTCACGTGCAAAAAACTTTCACCATCATGAAGCAGGTGAACGAGGTGTATTCGTTCTGGCACAAGTTCGAAAACCTGCCACACATCATGACGCACCTGGAAAATGTGCGCTCCATTGACAACCGCTACTCGCATTGGAAAGCGCGCGGGCCGATGAACATGAGCATTGAGTGGGACGCCGAGATCATCGACGAGCGCGAGAACGAATTCATTGTATGGCGCTCGTGCGCTGGTTCCGACATTGAGAACCGCGGTTCCGTGCAGTTCTTCTCCGCGCTCAACGGGGAGGCCACCGAAATTTCCGTGGCCATCGATTACGATCCGCCGGCTGGAAAAGCTGGGGCACTGTTTGCCCGAGTTTTTGGTGAGGATCCGGAACAGCAGGTACGCGAAGACCTGCGCGCGTTCAAGGCGTTGATGGAGGCCGGAGAAGTCCCGACCATCGAAGGCCAGCCGCATGGACGCCGATCGGCGCTGGTTCGCGCCGCAAAGATTGCCTATCCGGGCAGCAAGAAGAAATCGCAAGGTGCTTCGCAGCAGCGCCGTCCGTTAGAAAGCTTGGCTTAGAGCTCGACCTGCACAACAAATTCCAGGAGATTTCGAATGAAAGCAGTTTGTTGGTTTGGACGTCATGACATGCGGGTTGAGACGGTGGATGACCCGAAGATCCTCAATCCGCGCGATTGCATTATTAAAGTCACACGCACCGCGATATGCGGCTCCGACTTGCACCTTTACAACGGGTACATTCCGACGATGGAGCAGGGCGACATCGTCGGCCATGAATTTATGGGCGAAGTAATGGAGGTCGGCCGCGAGGTAAAGAAGCTGAAAGTCGGCGATCGCGTGGTGGTGCCGTTCACCATAGCGTGCGGCAATTGCTTTTTCTGCAAACAACAACTCTGGTCGAACTGCGATAACACCAATCCGAATGCATACCTCGCGGAAGCGCTGATGGGCCAATCGCCTTCCGGGCTGTTCGGCTATTCGCACATGACGGGCGGCTACGCCGGCGGCCAGGCGCAGTACGTGCGGGTGCCGTTTGCCGATGTGGGTCCGCTGAAAATCGAAAACGGCTTTACGGATGAGCAAGTGTTGTTCTTGTCCGACGTTTTTCCAACCGGCTATATGGCCGCGGAGAACTGCGACATCAAGCCGGGCCGTGGTCAGAGTGTCGCGGTTTGGGGCTGCGGCCCCGTCGGCCTGTTCGCCATCAAGAGCGCGTTCTTGCTCGGTGCCGAACAGGTAATAGCCATCGACCGTTTCCCAGAGCGCCTTCACCTGGCGGAGGAGGCCGGCGCGGAAGCGTTGAATTACAGCGAGATTCCAGACCTGATCGAGGTGCTAAAAGAGCTGACCGGCGGGCGTGGGCCGGACGCTTGTATCGAGGCCGTCGGTATGGAAGGTCACGGCGCATCGATTGACGCGATCGTCGACGAAGTAAAACAGGCAATGAAAGTGGAAACCGGTCGCCCGATCGCGCTGCGGCAGGCAATCCAGGCGTGCCGCAAAGGTGGCGTCGTCTCCGTTCCTGGTGTTTATGGCGGCTTCGTGGACACGATCCCGATGGGCGCGTTTATGAACAAGGCCCTCACCATGCGCACGGGACAAACCCACATGATGAAGTACATGAAACCGTTGCTCGATCATATTGAGAAAGGCGACATCGATCCGAGCTTCATCATTTCGCACCGCGTCGGGATTGAGGAAGTGCCGGAGATGTATGACGTGTGGCTGAAAAAACAGGACCACGTAACGAAGATCGTCATCGATCCGTGGGCCGATCGCAAGGCCGCATAACGAGTAATGTCCCTACGGATGGCCCTATCTTGCGCGAGATTCGTGCAGGGTGGGGCCTTTTTTTCGCAAAGGCAGCAGGCGACCGTGCGAGGGAATGTCCGGCGAGCGATTGCCCTTGAAATGCTACAATGTACTTTCTTCCGTCAGTTCCGAGCCCGCAGGGAAGCAAGGTTTTCGCATTGACTCAAGCCAACATGGACACGAAGCCCGTAACCTACGCCGATGCCGGTGTGGATATTGAAAAGGCCAACCGCACCAAGCAGCGCATCAAGTATCTAGCGCACAAGACGTTCACTAAGAGCGTGTTGAGCGAGATCGGCGGCTTCGGTGGCCTGTTCCAGATCGACAAGAAGAAATACACCGACCCGGTGCTCGTCTCCAGCGTGGACGGCGTGGGCACGAAGCTCAAAATCGCCTTCGAGATGAACCTGCACCACACGATAGGCGGCGATCTCGTAAACCATTGCGTGAACGACATAGCAGTGCAGGGCGCCGCGCCCATGTTCTTTATGGATTACCTTGCCGCGGGCAAACTCGATCCCGATGTCGCGGAACGTGTGGTGACTGGCCTGGCTGAGGCTTGCAAACACAACGGGTGCTCGCTGATTGGCGGTGAAACCGCCGAGATGCCGGGCTTCTATCCCGATGGCGAGTACGACCTTGCGGGATTCATTGTGGGCGTGGTCGAACGCGACAGGATTATTAGTGGCAAGGAAGTTCAGCCGGGCGATGTCCTCATCGGTCTCGCCTCGAACGGTTTGCACACCAACGGATACTCACTGGCACGCAAACTGCTGTTCTCCATCGCTGGATATTCGCCTGAGACGTACGTGAACGCGATCAAGGGCAAGGTCGGCAACGAATTGATGAAGACGCACAAGAGCTACTGGCCGGCGGTTCGGCGACTGGTGGAAGCCGAGTGCGTGAGCGCGATGGCGCACATTACCGGCGGAGGAATTACCGAGAACCTGCCGCGCGTTCTGCCCAAGGGCACAGGTGCGGTGGTGGAACTGGGAACCTGGCCGGTGCTGCCCATCTTCGGCCACATGCAGCAACTCGGCAACATCTCACAAGATGAAATGCTGCGCACCTTCAACATGGGCATAGGCATGGTGCTGGTGGTGCCGGCGAAGAAGTTCAAGAAGGTGCAGACGGTGCTCGAGCGCGCCGGCGAAAAGGGCTACACGATCGGACGCATTGTGAAGGGCGATCGCAAGGTCACGTACTCCTAAAATCCCAAGCCCCGAGCTGATCGCATTGCGTGAAGCCGGGGCTTTCTTACGTCCATTTACAATAATGGCGTGAAGAACCTCGGCATCCTGCTCTCCGGACGCGGCTCGAACTTCGAAGCCATTGCGGATAACGTCGCCGCCGGAAAAATTCCTGCCCGGATTTCTGTAGTTATCTCGAACCGCGCCGATGCGGGCGGCATCGAGTCGGCAAAACGACGCGGGCTGCATGCACTGGTGATTCCCAGCAAGGGTGTTCCCCGCGAACAGCACGATCAGCAGGTGGTGAAAAGGCTGCAAGACAACGACGTCGATCTGATCTGCCTCGCCGGATATATGCGGCTGCTCTCTCCCTGGTTCGTGCAGCAGTTTCCGCGGCGGATCCTCAATATTCATCCTTCCCTTCTGCCAGCTTTTCCCGGGCTCGACGCGCAAAAACAGGCCTTTGACTACGGCGTGAAAGTCACCGGCTGCACGGTGCATTTCGTGGATGAGCATCTCGATCACGGCGACATCATCCTGCAGAAATCCGTGCCGGTGCTCGATACCGACGACGATCACGCGCTTGCCAAGCGGATTCTCGAGCAGGAACACATCGCCTATAGCGAGGCGATCCGTATCGTGCTCTCCGAAAACTTCCGCATTGAGGGTCGGCGTGTGCTGGCGGCGGCGAAATAAGCGGCTGCTTTGAATCTCCTGTAAGATTCTGGGAATCTAACGCGAAGCTAATTCTTCAGAGGGACGTCCCGTGGCACGCGTTTACGATCCGCAGAAAGAAACTCAGGACCTCGGCTTCGGCTCGGTTCTTTCGAAACAGCAGCAACTCCGGCTGCTCAATCGGGACGGCTCGTTCAACGTCCATCGTTTTTCGCCAACGTTCCGGGAGCGAATCACCAGCTATCACTCGCTGGTGACGATGAGCTGGCCGCGATTCTTCCTGCTCATCGGCGTTTCCTATTTCTTCATCAACCTGCCATTCGCGCTGGCGTATTACCTCTGCGGGCCGAAGGCGCTGGCGGGGGACGGCGCGCTCAAGGGCTTCGCGCGATATTTTTTCTTCAGCGTCGATACCTTCTCCACAATTGGCTACGGCAACATCACCCCCTCGGGGTTGACGGCAAATTTCCTGGTTTCGGTGGAAGCGATGTTCGGGTTGCTAAGCGTCGGCCTCGTGGCGGGGCTTGTCTACGCGCGTTTTGCGCGGCCCACCGCGAGAATTCTGTATAGCAAGAATGCGGTGATCGCGCCCTACCGGGGAATCACGGCTTATATGTTTCGCCTCGTGAACCGGCGACAGAACGAGCTGATCGAAGTAAATGCGCGCGTCATCCTCAGCCGCTTCGAAGACCGCGATGGCCGGCGCCAGCGCGTGTACCACAACCTTCAGCTGGAACGGCCGAACGTTGCGTTTTTCCCGTTGAGCTGGACGGTAGTTCACCCCATCGACGAAGACAGCCCGTTGTGGGGTTGGACGGAAGAACTGTCGCTCGCGGCGGAATCCGAATTTCTCATCCTCTTGACCGCCACCGACGACGTCTTTGCGCAAAGCGTGCACAGCCGCACGTCGTATTCCGCTTCCGAGGTGGTCTGGAACGCTCGGTTCACCAGCATGTTCACCGAGCGTGAAGGAGGACTGGGCTTTGCCGCGGACAAATTGCACGCGTTCGAAAAACTTTAGGTCCCCGAATCAAGAATCGGAAAATGCTATGCGCCCGTCGAACCCGCCTGTTTTTTCTCTAGCACCGCGCGGACTTTTCGCAGGAGATTGTCGCTGCTGAATGGCTTCTGCAGGAACTCAGCGCTCTCCGTGAGTACGCCGTGGCGCACGATGGCGTCATCGGTGTAGCCCGACATATAGATAACGCGCAACGACGGCATCTGGATGCGCAGGCGCTCCGAGAGTTCGCGACCACTCATGCCGACGAGTACGACGTCGCTCAGCAGCAAGTCGAGTTTTCCGCTGTACTCGTGTACCAGTTCAAGCGCTTCTTCGCCGCTCGTGGCTTCCAAAACGTTGTAGCCTTGGCGCGCCAGGATTCCGCGGACGAGTTTGCGAACACCTTCCTCGTCTTCCACCAGCAAAACGGTTTCGGTGCCGCGGTGGGTGGCAGGCGTGGAAGTGGGCGTCACAGTCGCATCCTTGACTGTTTCAATGCACGGCAAGTACACCTTGAACGCCGTACCGATGCCAACCTCGCTGTAAACCGAGATGTAGCCGTCGCTCTGCTTCACAATGCCATACGCAGTCGAGAGACCGAGGCCGGTTCCTTTGCCCTGCTCCTTCGTGGTGAAGAACGGCTCGAAGACGCGGGCGCGGGTGGCTTCGTCCATGCCGGCGCCGGAATCGGTCATCGCAATCATTACGTACGAACCAGGTTTCGCGCTGATGATGTCGCGGCCCCAATTTTCCGTGAGCTCTACGTTTGCGGTTTCGATCGTCAACCGCCCACCCATCGGCATGGCATCGCGCGCATTGACCGCAAGGTTCATGATGACCTGTTCGATCTGGCTGGGGTCGGCCTTTACGTGACCGAGTTGGGGATCGAGCACTGTCTGCAGATCGATATCTTCGCCCAGCAGGCGACGCAGCAGGTTGTGCATGTTCAACACGATCGTGTTCAGGCTGAGAACTTTCGGCGCGAGCACCTGCTGGCGGCTGAACGCGAGCAGTTGCCGGGTTAGCGACCCGGCGCGTTCCGACGCCTTCATGATCTCTTCGAGTTCACCGCGCTGGACATCACCGTCAGGAAGATCACTGAGAAGAATTTCGGTGTAACCGCGAATGACGGTGAGCAGGTTGTTGAAGTCGTGGGCGACGCCGCCGGCCAGGCGTCCAACCGCCTCCATCTTCTGCGATTGGCGCAGTTGCTGCTCGAGCATGCGACGCTCGGTCACGTCTTCCACAATGCCTTCGATGTATGCCGGCGCGCCGCCTTCGTCACCGACAACGCGGCCGCTGAGGCGCACCGTAATCGACTTGCCATCCTTGCGGCGCCACTTCACCTCCACGCCTTCCCAGCGACGCATCGCCAAGAATTCGCCGGCGAAGTTCTCGCGTTCCAGCGTCTCGAGATAGACGTCGTGGCCGATGTTCATGGCCAGCATCTCTTCTTCCGACTCGTAGCCAAGCATCGCAATGAGCGCGGGGTTTACGGCAAGGAACTGGCCGTCGAGCGTAGAGCGGTAGATGCCGTAAACCGCGCTCTGCACGAGCGAACGATAGCGTGCCTCCGACTGCCGCACCTGGTCTTCGCTGCGCTTATGCTCAATGGCCGCGGCCACGTGTTGCGATACGAAGGTGAGAATGTCTTTTTCGGTCTGGCGGTAGCGGATGTTCTCGCGATAGGTCTGTACCACCAGCACACCGATTGACTTGTCGCTGATGATCAGCGGTACCCCAAGCCAGTCGAGCGAGGGAGCGCCGATGGATTGCACTTCCCCGCGCGCCACCAGATCTTCGAAGACCGAAGGGGTTGCCAGCAGTGGCTGCCCGGTGCGCAATACATACTCGGTAAGACCCTTACCGAGTTTTTTGCGTTCGGGGCGCTCATCTTCCTCATCCACGAAGTACGGGAAGCTGAGCATATCGCTTTGCTCCTCGTACAGCGCAATGTAGAAGTTCTCGGCATGCATCAATCCGCCGACAATGCGGTGGATAAAACGGTAGAACTCGTCGAGATCGCCGGCCGCGCTCGTCTCTTCGGCAATGCGATACAACGCTGATTGCAACTGCTCAGAGCGCTTGCGCTCGGTAATGTCGACCGCGGTGGCAACGATCGCCGCGCGGCGCTCAAACTCGATGCGGTTGGAACTGAAATCGAGCCAGCGCTCTTCGCCGGAGCGCGTGCGGATCCTGAACTCGAACCGGGTGGGCTCGGCAGAGTGGCTCAACTGTTGCGCGATGCGCTGGCGCGTCCACTCCCGCGACTCCGGATTGACGAGCGCCCAGCCATCCTCCATCGAGAGCAGCTCGCGGCGTGAATAGCCAAACATCGCTTCGGTGGCGGCATTCACGTAAAGAAAGCGCTGGCCGTCGTAAATAAAAATCGCCTGGACGGCGGTTTCCGCCAGCCCTCGGAACTTGTTTTCGCTCTCGCGAATCGCTTCCTGGCTGCGCCGATGCTCCACGGCATTGGCAATCTGCTGCGAAACGAAGGTGAGAATCTCTTTTTCGTGTTCGCCGTACCGCACATTCTCGCGATACGACTGCACCACCAGCGTTCCGAAGGTATGGTCGCCCTTCTTGAGCGGAACGCCCATCCAATCGAGCGAAGGCGAACCGGCGCGTTCCAGTTCTCCACGGCGAACGAGTTCCTCCAGACGGTCGGGCGTGGCCAGCAACGCTTTTCCGGTGCGCAGAACGTATTCCGTTAGCCCTTTGCCGAACTTGTGCGGCGGGAATTGCGGGTCTTTTTCATCCACGAAATACGGGAAGCTCACCATATCGGTGACCGGATCATGGAAAGCGATGTAGCAGTTCTTGGCGAACATCAATTCCTGCAGAATGCCGTGGATCGCCTTATAGAGTTCCTGGAGATCGAGCGCCGAACTGGCGTTTTCCGCAATGCGATACAGCGCAGACTGAAGGCGCTCCGCCTGCTTCTGCTGGGTGATTTCACGGTAGATCGTGAACAGTCCGACCTCGCCGCTTTCGGTGCTGACTGGCCGCAGAAGGACGGAAACCTCAATCGTCGAGCCATCCTTGCGCCGCCGCATTCCTTCCACGCTGACGGTTTCTCCGGCAAGGGCGCGGTTCAATAGGTCGGTGTCTTCTGGCGCACTGATGGGATCGCCGATCAGTGCACGCAAATCGTGTGCGACTACCTCTTGCAGTTCGTAGCCAAAGACCTTGGCAAATTCCTTGTTCACGCGTTCTACGCGGAAGTCGCTTCGCAGAATGGCGATCGCTTCGGGAGCGCTATCGATCAGTTGTTCGAGATGCGCCTTCTGTACTTGAAGCTTGCGCTCGTCAGCCTTAAGAGGCGAGATGTCGATCAGCGTGCCTTCGAGCACAGGCTCGCCACTGTCCGGGTCCTTCACTCGAATTACATTCTCGAGCAGCCAGAGTTCCCGGCCGTCCTTCCGGCGGAAGCGCGTTTGAAAACTCGAGAGTGAAGAACAGTTTTCCAGTTGCTTCAACACTGCTGTGCGGTCCGAAGGCTCGAAGTACAACTCCTGGGCGGCACACTCAAGGAACTCGTCGCGATTGTTGAAGCCGAACAGCTTGGCGCAGGCAGCGTTACAGCTCTTGAAGCGCCCGTCGAAGGTGGTGCGGAAGAACGCAACCGGGGTGCTCTCAACGAACGCGCGAAGTCGTTCGATGTCCGATACTTTTTCGGTGGCGCTAGCCGGGGCACTCTTGGCGTGCATGGTGTCTGATCTTTGGGACATTGTTGCGCTGCTGATTAGTGGCTATTTAGGCACAATATCGCTAAAACCAAGCACTTGCAAAAGGTTTGCAACCGTAACCCGGGTACGTCAGTCACATGAGCCGAACCTACGAAGGTAATACTGTTTGGCACGCCAATAGGGCTATGGATGGATCGCCTGGTCCGCGGCGCCAACTAGTTCCATATACGTTCTTTCCGACACGCGCGGAGCCCAGTGGCCCGACGCATGGCCGATCGCAACCGCCCCCAGGAAGATGACCGCCACGATGACGGCGGCGACTACCGCTGACATCGGCTTACGAGACGGAAACTTCAGGCCCAAAGCTCCCTCGGCCGGGCAGACTGCAACGCACTCCATGCACGCCATGCATTCCGCGGAGCGGATCGTTACCAGTTGGTCAACTGGAAGCAACGACGGACACGCCTTGCTGCATTTTCCGCAATCGATGCATGGCTCCGGAGCACGCACGATCCGCGCCGGACTCGCCAGCGAAGCCATCCCCATCAGCGCTCCGTATGGGCAAACGTAGCGGCACCAGAAATTCTGGAAGAAGAGCGAAGCAGCGACGAGTACGATGAGCACCGCTCCGGCAACTCCACTGAGGTGACGGAAAAAGTTCAGCAACTGCACGTCCGCAACGGCACCATACGGCCCGGCGAGAAATTGTTCGATCGCCCCAGCCGACATGGTTCCGACCGCGAAGAGGAAGAGGCTGAGGAGCAGGTACTTGAGCCCACGCAGCGGCAGGTCAAGCCAACGCGGAAGTTGTAGGTTGCGGCCAATCAACTTTCGGCCAAACTTCCAAAGCCACTCGGAAATCGTACCTACTGGGCATAGCCAACTGCAGAACGCCTTGCGGAGAACGATGGACAGCGTCAAGAACGCGATCAGCAGAAGCATGCCGGCGCAAAGGTTCTGCGGCAGTCGTCCGGTGACGACGAAGAACTTAAGGTTCATCAGGCTGGCGATCGGCAGCCAGCCTTCTACTCCCGGTG
>DASYAU010000122.1:0-55389 GCA_036501185.1 Candidatus Korobacter sp.
GTATTGAGTCCGCCGTTAAGGACTTCCTCCTAGTCCAGCAACGGAATGCGGTGAAGAATGAAGCCATGAGTGTTCCGGGCGCTCCACGAATTCCTCTAAGTGCGCGACAGCAGCTCAGCGAACACCCACAGAGCCTGCCCCGCTACAATGAAATCCTCATTGGACTTGAAAGAGCTCGAGTGCAAAGCGAGAGATCATTCCAATCGAAGACGGCAAATCAAACGATGAACGCTTACCCTGTCGCTGCGAAGAAGGTTCGTGAAGGCACCCGGCCCGACGTGCTCAATGTGCTCATCGCCTCTCCCAGTGACGTTAGTGAGGAGCGAGAGGCTGTTGTAGAGGCCATTCACGATTGGAACGCGCCCCATGCGCGCCCTGACACCTTAAATATATTGCTGAATCCGATACGATGGGAGACCCATTCATATCCGGAATCGGGGGATCGTCCGCAGGCCCTACTTAATCGCCAGATCGTCGAGCTAGGCGACATTCTCATCGGGATCTTCGGCGCACGCATCGGTACCCCGACGGGTGCCGCCGACTCGGGATCGATCGAAGAGATAGAGCAATTTCGAAAGGCTGGCAAGTATGTCGCTCTGTATTTCTCGAATGCGCCGGTGCCGCGAGACGCGGATCGACAACAACTCGATGCACTCGAAAGTTACAGGGAAGCTCGAATGCGAGACACCAAGTACGAAATGTATTCGAATGCTGCGGATCTGCGCCGCCAGGTCACGCAGCACCTCACTGGGATCGCGACCAGTGTCGCAAAACCGCTCCAAATCGGAATGTGGAGAAGCAGCGCGCCAACGATGACTGTGACCACCGAACAAAAATCCGTGGCAGAAGTTATTCGCGATGAAATGAAGCAAGCTGAAGCAGCTCGCCTCCAAGCACAGGTGGATAGAGATGAAGCGGCGCGTTGGACGCCCGTAGCAGCGATCGAGTCGAGGGTCGAAGGACCGGAGCAAGTGAACAATTTGATACTAAAGTCACCCATGGATTTTGCTCTGAGCCAAGTGTCACTAGTCTCGCCGTCAGGTGCGAAGGTACATGATTACGACGTGCATGGAGAGGTTTTTTCGAAGGGGTTTTCGGTACCCATAACTCACGCATCGCTGACGAAAATCGCGAATAATAGTCCGAACTACTTTAATTTCAGCACCTTTGAAGGCAGTATTAGGTACTCCGTCGTGAGGCAAAAGGATGCCGTTCAATTTTCGGGCGAGCTCAAATTTCACGCGGAAATGGTAATCGTTAATAGTACAGTGTGGTTCCGCCTGTCGGGTTAGAGGCGCAAGAGGTGGACTACCCGGCAGTAGAATGGAGTGGGCCGGTCGATATGTCCGCCAAACGTGATCATTTGTCCGTGTTGCTTTCTTGCCCGAGCGACCTGAATGCTGAGAAAAAGGTCATAGAGGAAGCCATTGGGGAGCTGAATCCGCTGCTCGCGCAGGCGTATAACGTAATGCTCGATCCAATCAGCTGGAACACGTCTTTGATCCCGGGGGTCGGGAGTGATCCTCAGGCGGTGATCAACAGCCAGCTAAACGGTAAGATCGATATCTACCTTGGACTTCTTGGCGCCAGATTTGGCAGTGAGACGCCGCGAGCGGGCTCGGGAACCGCGGAGGAGTTTGATAGCGCTTACGAAAAATATCGCGCTGCTCCCGAGTCGATCCGCATTCTCTTCTACTTTAAGAGCTCTGTCGAAAGCATACACAGAGTGGATCCAAGTGAACTTTCAAAAGTGATAGCATTTCGAGGCAAGCTCGGGAATGCGGGAGTTTTCTACCATGAGTTTCCAGACTCGGATGCGCTTTTGAAGGTCGTCGCAGATCATCTGAGAACCTTGGTCGCCGAACAGTGGGATGCGACGCATTCAAAGTGGAAGGTGATCTCTCCCATCACTTCCGCGATTGCAGTCAGCTCGGCGCAGGTCGTCAACCAGCAATCCTCGGTGACTGAGCAGATTACCCGCGCCGCAGATATCGTGGTGGGAGTACATGATGACGAGGATGGACCGGAGTTTTTTGATCTCGTCGTGCTAGGGCACGCAGCTGTCGCCGACACACTGAAATCCCTTTCGCAGCTCGGTGAGATGAATAGGATCATCAACGAGCAGCTCGTAGCGAAGACACTTGAGCTGCAGCGGGCGAACAAGGATGCGGGTCGTGTGAAAGTAATAATGGACGCTATAGCCGACGATCTCAATCTCTTTGCTCAAAATGCGCAGAGGGAGTCAGGTCAGCTAAAAAACGGCATGCTCGCGACTCTGGACGCAATGGAGACTCTGCTTCGCATGTATTTCGATGAAAAGCTCGGAAATCCGAATGAATTGAGAGAAACTCCATGTCAAATCGAATCTCTCAGCGTAGGTATTTCGAACGCTAGACGAAGTGTGGATTTCTTCAGAGAGAGCTTAGAACAGTTGCCGCGCTTTACTGCTCGATTTCGAAACGCGAAAAATCGAGCAGCCGGTGTCCTAGGCGAGATCAGTGCGATGATGACCATTTTTCTTGCCAAACTCTCCAACATTCAGTCGGAGATGAGGACGAAGATGCCTAACGGCGCTCAGGACTGACGATAAGTCGATATTTCCATTCAAGGGTCCGATAGAGTGTCGAGCGCGACACCCGAGTTGTCTTGGCGCGCCGAGATTGCAAAAAGCCCGCCTTCCGGCGGGCTTTTCCATGAACGCGTAAGCGTTAGTTTTAGTCGTTATACAGCACCACACCCTCGGGCTTCTCCTCTCCATCCGCGATCGGGCGGTAGAAGAGTTGATTGTTCTCGAGGTAGACCTCTAAGAACGCGGGGCGCGTGTTGATGGTGCCCTGGATGAGCGCTTCCGAGAGCGGGTCCTCGATGTACTTCTGCAAGGCGCGACGCAGCGGGCGGGCACCGTAGGTGCGGTCCGTGATCGTCTTGTCGAGGATCCACTTGCGCGCATCTTCGGTCACCGTGACCGTGATGGCTTTCTGCGCGAGGTTGGCGTTGAGCTGCGCAACCATCAGTTCCACGATCTGGATGAGGTCGTTCTCGCTGAGCGGGTTGAACAGGATGACCTCGTCGAGACGGTTTAAGAACTCGGGGTTGAAGGTGCGCTTCACCTCGTTCTTCACCATGTCTTCGACCTTGGAGTCGATCTGTTCGGTCTGCTCGCTCTGGAAGCCGAGACCGGTGCGCTTAATCAAGTGCCGCGCGCCGATGTTCGACGTCATCACGATGATCGAGTTCTTGAAGTCAACCGTGTTGCCGAGGCCGTCGGTCAACTGGCCATCTTCAAACACCTGCAACAGGATGTTGAAGACGTCCGGATGCGCCTTCTCGATTTCGTCGAGGAGGACGACGGAGTACGGCGAACGCTTGACGCGCTCGGTGAGCTGGCCACCCTCTTCGTAGCCCACGTATCCGGGAGGCGAACCGATCAACTTCGAGACCGAGTGCTTTTCCATGTACTCGGACATATCGAAGCGGACCAGGCTCTTCTCGCTGCCGAACATGAACTGGGCGAGAGTGCGCGCGACTTCCGTCTTGCCGACGCCAGTGGGGCCGAGGAACAGGAACGATCCGATCGGACGGTTCGGGCTCTTGAGGCCGGCACGGCTGCGGCGGATGGCGCGGGCAAGGGCACTGATCGCCTTTTCCTGCGAGATGACGCGCTTGTGCAGCTCTTCTTCGATGCGAAGAAGTTTCGCCGTTTCCTCTTCCTTGATCGACATGATCGGCACGCCGGTCCAGCGGGAGACGACTTCTTCGATGTCCTCGCGGCCGACTACGCCGGTGGAAGACTCGTCGAGGTGATATTTCTCGCGGAGGCCGCGCAGGTTCTCGCGTTCCTTCCGCTCCTCGTCACTGTAGAAGCGCGCCTTCTCGAACTCGTGGTTCGCAATGGCGTTCTCCATGCGGTGAACGATGAACTTGATGCGCTTCTGCACTTCGGTGATCTCTTCGGGAAGCGAGGTTTGGCGGAGCTTTACGCGGGCGCCGGCTTCGTCGATGAGATCGATGGCCTTGTCAGGCAGGAAGCGATCGGGAATATAGCGGTTGCTGTGGTAGACCGCGAAGTTGATGGCGTCGTCGGTGTAAGTGACGGCGTGGAACTTCTCGTAGCGGTCCTTGATGCCGGCCAGGACTTTGACCGCGGTTTCTTCGTCGGGCGGATTGACCTTGACGGCCTGGAAGCGGCGCTCGAGCGAACGGTCCTTCTCGATCGACTTGCGATATTCGCTGGGCGTGGTGGCGCCAATGCACTGGATCTCGCCACGCGAAAGCGCGGGCTTCAGGATGTTGGCGGCGTCGAGCGAACCCTCGGCACTGCCGGCGCCGACAAGAGTGTGCAGCTCATCAATGAAGATGATGGAATTCTGGTTCTCCATCAACTCCTTCATGATGGTCTTGAGGCGCTCTTCGAACTGGCCGCGATACTTGGTGCCGGCAACGATCAGGCTGAGATCGAGGGCGAGGATGCGCTTGTCGGCGAGGAACGAAGGAACTTCGCCGTCGGCAATGCGCTGGGCCAGGCCTTCGACGATGGCCGTCTTGCCAACGCCGGGTTCGCCGATCAGCACCGGGTTGTTCTTGGTGCGGCGGCAAAGGATCTGCACCACCCGCTCGAGTTCCGAATCACGACCGACGAGCGGATCGAGCTGGTTGTCGAGGGCGACTTGCGTCAAGTCGCGGGAAAATTCGGCGAGCAGGGAAGATTCACGCTGCCGCTGTTGTGATGGCTGGGCCTTTTCCTGCGAGGTACGTGCCAGTTCCTCGCGGATAGTAGCCAGACGTAGACCGCGCTCGTGGAGGATCTCGGCGGCGAAGCACTTCTCTTCGCGCAACAGACCCAACAGAAGATGCTCAGTGCCAATGTGCTTGTGGGAGAGACGCTCGGCCTCTTCCGCGGCGTAGGCGAGCACACGCTTACACTCATTGCTCAGGGGGAGATCAACCGAAGTCGAAACCTTTTCCCGGATCGTGGTGTGGCCTTCAATCTGTTTCCGAATGGATTCCACCGACGAATGCTGCCGGAGGAATCGATTGGTGAGCGCCTTATCTTCGCGCAACAGCCCAAGAAGCAAGTGTTCGGTCTCAATGTACGGAGAGCCGAACTGGCTGGCTTCGTAGCGCGCGAAGAAGATTACGCGTCTGGCCTTTTCTGTATACCGTTCAAACATTTAAATCTCCAAAGCCCGTCTGCGTTGATCTATGTCAACTGCAGGAGCCCTTGTCACCAGCTCACCCCCGATCCGCACCCAGTGGTACGGACCACGCGGACAGGAGCTACTTCTGTCATCCGCGCCGCCTCAGCCACCCGATGGTGGCCGCCTCATCAGCATTCCGCTTGCGCGGTTTGCTAACCGGTCCTTTCAGCTTGGACGGTTCACCGGCCATCCAAGTCATCATGCCAAACTGCCTTAGGCAGGCAGCGACTGCGGCCCGACCTCAGAAACCACCCCACCCGCCAGCCGGAAGACCCGGTCACAGCGACGCGCGAAAGCGAGATTGTGGGTGACGATAAGAGAGGTGAGCTGGTAGTCGCGATGTAGCTTGGCAATCAATTCAAAAACTGTCTCCGCCGTACGGTTATCCAGGTCTCCGGTAGGCTCATCTGCCATGAGCACCTTAGGCCTTGTAACCAAAGCCCGGGCCAGGGCAACACGCTGCTGCTCTCCCCCGGACAGTTCGCCGGACCTGTGATGGGCCCGATCTAATAGCCCCACTTCCGCAATCCAGTGACGGGCTTCTTTTTCCGCCTCGCTCCGTCGCAAGCCTCGTACCAGCAATGGCATGGCGATGTTCTCGAGCGCCGTGAATTCGGGTAGCAGGTAGTGAAACTGCCATACGAACCCGAGTTCACGATTTCGGAACTCCGCGGCTGCCGATTCCGAGAGCTTTGCGAGCCTGAGTTCCGCGAAGTATACGTCACCTTCCGAAGGCCTATCAAGGGCGCCGAGGATGTGCAAAAGTGTGCTCTTTCCGGACCCCGAATCGCCGACGATCGCAACCAGTTCGCCTTTCGCAATCTGAAAGGACAAGTTCTCAAAGAGCACTAAATCAGAGTTCCCCGAGCGAAAGACCTTGGCCAATCGCTCTGCCCGCACGATGGGCGTATCTGTTGGATGCAGAAGCTCACTCCCACGTCGCAGATATCGCAGTGTTTACGCCCCTGGGAGCGTTTGACTGCTACCCGAATTAGAACACGGGACGGGGTGGATTGATGCTCATACTTTTTTGTGACCTTGGTGTACCAAAAGGGAACTGGACGATCGTTTGTACATGGTGGGTGGGTTTCGGGGCATTGCAAGTTTAGGAAACCGGGAAACTTGGGTACCCGGAGCTATTCGTACCGCAGTGCTTCCGCCGGTAGCACCCGGCTGGCGTTCATCGCTGGATAAATCGTCGCGATGAGTGAAATCGCGACCGAAACGATGGAGACGATGATGCCGTCCATCACCCGCGGGGCGAAGGGAACGTAGTCGATCGAATAAACCTCGGCGGAAAGGTGGATCCAGTGATAGTGCCCGGCGGCGATAGCAATGCCGAAGCCAATCACCAAGCCGATGGCGGTGCCAATCAGTCCGACAAGAACGCCTTGCAGGATGAAGATGCGGCGAATCTGCATCCGTCGCGCGCCGATGGAGACCAGCACGGCGATGTCCTTGGTCTTCTCCATCACCATCATGATGAGCGAGATAAGGATGTTGAGGGCAGCCACGAAGACGATCAGGCCGATGGTGATGAACGTCACGATCTTTTCCAGGCGCAGGGCGCGGAAGAGCGCCTGGTTTTGCTCCATCCAGTTCTTGGAGCCGAATCCGGGGCCGGCGGCCTTTTCGAGCTCGTCGGCGATCTGAGGAGCTTTGTAGATGTCGTCCACTTTGAACTCGAGGACCGGCACCACATCGCTGAGACCGAAGAGTTCCTGCGCGTCGTGCAGGCGGATGAGCGCCCATGAGGCGTCGTAATCGTAGAAGCCCGATTCGAAAATGCCGACCACCTTGAAGCGCTGGTATTTCGGCACGATGCCGAAGGGCGTTAGTTCGCCCTGTGGGCTGGTGACGAGCACGACGGAGCCGACCGTCGCCCCGAGCGTGTCGGCCATATCTTTGCCGAGGACGATGGGCGGAAGCGTCTGCGTGACCTCTTCAGAGAGCGTGGTGGGCGGATGGTCGGAATTCTTCTCTTCCGAGAGTGGGGCGGCGCTGCCAAAGTTCACGTGGGTCAGGAGGTCGCTGACGCGGCGCTCGTCGGCGGGAACGATGCCTTTGAGCAACGCACCCTGCGCGCGGGCTCCGCGGGAGACGAGCACTTGTTCGTAGATGGCGGGCGCTCCGGCGACCACGTGCGGCTGTTTCGTGAGACGCGCGAGAAGTTCCTGCCAGTTGTGGATGCCGTCGTTCTGCACGCGCATGAGGTTGATGTGCGACATGGAGCCGAGCAGGCGCGATTGCAGGTCGCTGCGGAAGCCGTTATTGATGGCCAGCGCGATGATCAGTGAGGCGACCCCAGCCGCCACTCCCACGATGGAGATGGCAGTGATGACGCCGATAACCGCCTGGCGGCGCTTGGCGCGGAGGTAGCGGGTCGCAATGAAAAGTTCGAAGCGCATGCGGAGGCTAACGAGTCATTGTAGCGAAAAGGGCTTTTGGCGCTTGGCTGTTGGGTAATTCGGCTTTCCGTCAGGCCCAGAGGTTTGCTTTACCCAATAGCTAACAGCCAATAGCCAACCACCCTCTAAAAGATGCGGGGAATGATGGCGGGGACGGATTTGCGGTAGTCGCGGTACGGGGAACCGAAGCGCGCTTCCAGTTCGCGGTCTTCCAGCGGAAGCATGATGGCTCCGGTGACGATGGCGAACGCAGCCACCACGAACAGCGACACGGTGCCGAAGGCAATCGTCCAGCCGAGCAGTTCGCAGAGGTGACCTAAATAAATAGGATGCCGAACGCGGCCGCGGATGCCGGCGGTGACCAGCGCCTGGCGGTGACGGTCGGGTTCGAGTTCGGCCAGGCCGCTGATCTCGACGTGACCGAAGTCGCGGGTGGCGGCGCGATAGAGAACGAAGCCGGTGAGGATAAGGAGCGCGGCGGGGATGTACGCATACCGCGTGGCGTAAAGGGTATGGTGGCGCCAGGGGAACAGCGCCGCGAAGATCAGCCCAATGTAGAGCCACCAAAGCGGGAGGATGGCTTTGAACGAGTGGCGTCCGCGGGCGCGCCAGTGTTGCGTGAATGGATGCAGCGTGAGCCAGAAGGCCGGGATCGTGGCGTACACGCAGCAGGCGAGAAGAGCGAGAGATTGGACGTAGGGAAGCACGCAGAGGGCTACTTGGGTTTGCGATCAAACAGCTTGTTATAAAACATTCCGCGAACGCCCCCGCGAATCTGCTCCGCCGTCAACTCCGGAATATCCGAGAAGTCGATGTCCTCGTCTTTCATTTGACCGAGCGTTTCCAACTCGCGTTTGAATTCCTCCGGATCGCGCTGGGCCCGGATTTCTTCGAGAGTTCGTCTCTTTACCATTCCCATATTCTATTTTTTCACCGGTACCGCTGCCGCAGGCATATTCCTTACCAGGACCTTCGCGCTGCCCATGTTGTCGAAGCGGTCGTACACCCGCACCACCACGATGTGTTCTTCCTGGTTGGGCGCGGGCGGCGCCGGAGTGTTCTTCTGGTTGCGCTTGCGGTTGTTGTTCGAGGTGCGGACGGCGCTCTCCGGCACGCCTTCGTTGGCGTTCGGGGTCAGGACCGGAGCGGCGATGTTCAGCGGCACGTTGAAATCGTAGTTCTCCACCCGCGAATCACTGAGCTGGCCGACCGGCTCGACGGTTTGCCAATCGCCGGCGTCCACGGAAAATTCGGCGTGCTTGATCACCGAGAAGCTGTCTTCGGCGCGGAACGTGGTGTGGATATTGTTGCCGTCGTACACCGAGATCAGGTTCTGCACGAAGGGCGGTGTGTTATCGACCTCGAAGCGTGAGCTTTCTTTTTGCGCGCTGAGGGCGTCCTGCGGCGTATGCGAAGGCGCATCGCTGGCGACGACCCGCAGGGTGTAGCCGCCGTCGGGCAGCAGGCCCGCGTCGAAGGAATAAAACTTGTCGTTCAAATTATCTTCGAGCAGCTTCCAGCGCGACTCGCCATCGCCGCGATACCACAGGCTGTACACGAGCTGGTCGTCATTGTCGTCGTGCGAATCCCAACGGACGGCGACGGACGTGCGATCTCGGGTGGCGTTCGGAATATTTTCGAAGTGCGGGACCGGTTGCTGGCTTGGGCCAATCGTCACAGTGTTGTTTTCAGTGTGAACCGTCGGTTGAAACTTCGCGCCCGCCTGCACATAAACATCGTCGATCACGGGTGCAACGTTTTTCGGCAGATAGAAGACGCTCACGCTGTCCAGCGACGGGCCGGGATTGCCTTCATGTAGAACCGCGCGCCACTGGATGAACCGCGCGGCAGGCGCATCGATCGGCATGTCGCGCTGGAGATCGATCTTGCGCCAGGCGCTCCAGTTGCGGTCGGGATTGTCGACGTTGCCACTCCTCGCGAAGAGTTCGATAAATCCCGTGCCGCGGACCTGAACACGGCCCCACTTGGAAAAGATGTGCGCGTCGAAAACATCGGATTCGAACGTCCCTTCGCTGCCGGCGGTCGATCCCATCTCAAAAATTTTGCCGAGGTTGCTGGTTGCCACGTGGAGGCCGCCGTCCGCGGCGCGAGCTAGCGCGGTGACCTGGTTGGCGCTGGCGTCGAGCAGATCAGCGAAGGTGCCGTCAGGCGCGATGGAATAGAGGCGCCCGCGATTGCCGCTGCCTGCAATCAGGCGTCCGCTGGCATCGAAGCCGAGGGTGTAAACAATATCGGTGGCTGAGGTCCAAATGCGCCGTGGAGAGCCGTCAGGCGCAATGCGATAAACGTCGGAGCCTCCCGTCGCGGTGAGCGTTTGCAGCGGCACGACGACTCCGGCGGGAAGTCCTGATTGAATTTGCGGGAGCTGAACAACTGTGCCCGGCGAGGTGGTGTTGCTCGCCGAACTGCCACGCTTTTCGCCGACTCCGGCCGCATAGATGTTGCCCTGTTGATCGACGGCCAATGCGGTAATTTCTTTTTTCGGCGCCGAGTACAGGACGAAGCCATCCCCGTCGGGCGAAATGCGATAGATGAGACCGCTGCCATCGCTTCCCGCTATCAGGTTCTGATGATTGTCGATGGCGAGTGTGCGGATGTGGGCTTCGTCGGACTTGAAGAAGACTGCGCCCTGGCCGTTGCGGTCTACGCGGAAAATCTCGCCGTTGTCGCCAGTGGCGATGTAGAGACGGCCTTGCGAATCGAGCGCGAGGTCCCAGATGTATTTCGTCTTCGGCTCAAAGAAAACCGTGGCGGTGTAGTCGGGATCAACTGGCAAGCTGGCTTGCTTTCGGTTGCCTCCGGGCTCGTTGGCGGCGGCGTTTTGTGCGGTGTTTACTGGAGGATTCTGCGCAGCGGTCTTTTCCGCGGGTGTGCCTTTGCGGACGATCTTGTACACGCGGCCATCGGGAGAGGTGGCGGCGAACAGAGTGCCATCTTCGGCGAGCGCAAGTGCCTGGACTTGAAGTTCCTCGGGCGCGAAGACGATGGTGGCCGCGCCTCCGGGAGTAATGCGGTAGACGCGCGCGGGCGATCCGGCGGCGGCGAAGATGTTGCCCTGCTGGTCTGCCACGATCGACCAGATGTAAGTCGACGGCGAGGTAAAGACCGGCTTGAAGGTGGGCGCCAGTTCCAGCGAGCCATCGCTGCGGATGGCGACGCCTTTGGCGGAGCCCTTCTCGAAATCCTCGTACTTGGACTGGTCCCAGGTGCGGGTGCCTTCAGCGAAGGCGAGGGTGGTGAGAAGGAGCAGGAAGACGAGCCGTTTCATTGCGCTTATCAGACTACCAAGAAATTGAGATTGCGAGCGGCAGGATTCGATGGCAAGGTGTCTGCATGACGAGAACGGAGCGAGTCGGGACTGGCTTGACGGTCATTGTGCTCCTACTCGTGGGATACGCGTACTTCTTCGGATGGGGAACGTGTACGCCATCCAGGCGCAATGGATGGCGCGAAAGGTGGCTGTGGTGAAACTCCTGCCAGCTTTGTTGCCGGACAGCACGGTGGACGGCCGGCCATCGCAAACCCGAACCGCCCTCGGGTACCAATTCGAAATTCCCTTCGCCGATGTCGACGAGTCGCAGACGAAACTTACCGATCACAGCTTCGTGATGAAGAGCCACGGGCATGAGTGGGCGTTTGGGGTGCTGGCGGGTGGACCAAAGCAAGACGTCAAGGACATGGAATCGATGTCCGGGCACCATGGGAGAGTGGCGGCTGGCATGTTCGGAGATGCTTTGCAGTCGGACTATGTGTTGCGAGAGCGAATTTACGGTGCGACACCGTCGCGCGTCAGTCCGTTCATGTCGGACCGGGTTGCGGCTGGGGAGTACATGATTTTGGTGATCAAAGGGGTCATGCTGCCTTCCGAGGCACAGAGCGGGTTTTATGAGGTCTCGTCGGCCACTCTAAAGGGCTTTCAGTTTGGCAATCCAGCGGTGGCGAAGCAACTGAACATCGAGTTGTTCGATGACCAGGGAAGCGTCTCGTTCATGATCGGGCAGCAGGCGGAAAACGGAAAGATGCCGCTCACCCAAGCGCAAATTAATCGGCTCATTCAGAGCGTGCGTCGAGACTCAGCCAAAACAAAATGACCAGTTAGTGCGCCACCACCGGATTGCCCACCGCTTCCGGCGAGCTTTGGAAGTGGCCCTGCACGAAACGCGACGTGCGCAGGAACAGCCGAATGCAGCCGACGGTTAGCAGCACGATGCCGGTGCCCAGGATCAGGCATACCGGGATGATTGTCTGGCCGAGGACTTCGTGCGCGGGCGGGCCGGGCGGCGGAAATCGAACGCCCATGTTGACGACTTCCGGGCCGCCGATCCATAGTCCGGTATTGTGCGGGAGGATGGGCTTCATCAAGGCCAGGAAGACAAACGATCCGCCGATGCTATAGCCAATGATGGCGCACAGGAAAACCAGGAACCCGAAGATTCCCTTGGTGGCCAGGCGCACGGCGGCGTGGGCGATTACGATGGGCGAAAAGCTGCGGCGGGCGCGGCGCATAAGAAAGTTGTCGCGATAGGCGGCCGCCACGCGCTCCGGTGGGCCGAGCCGGGCGAGAATTGCTTCGAGCGAAGCGCCAGGTTGCGAAAGCGCGTCCTGGATGTGCGACGCGATCTCCAGCACGATCTCTTCGCGGGTCGTCGCGGGGAGCGACTTCAAATGGGAACGCAGACTCTGCAGATATTCCTGGCTCGTCATGGCAATCACTCCTTCTTCAAAGGGCCTTCGTCACGCATCACTTTTGTGCGATCGAATGTTATTGCGCGGTTGCGGGGCGGGGCATGGCTTCCGCTGATGTTTGAAACTGCTTCTGCACGAAACGCGAAGTGCGCAGGAACAGCTGGACACAGCCGGTGGTAAGCAGCACGATAGCGGTGCCAAGAACGAGGCAGATGGGGATGATTGCCTGGCCAAGAATTTCGTGCGCGGGCGGGGCGGGAATGGGGAATATAACGCCGCTATTGATGACGTGCCCACCGCTTACCCACAGCCCGGTATGGCGCGGGAAAATCGGCTTCATCAGCGCGACGAGCACCATGCCTCCACCGAAGCAGTAGCCGACGGTGGCGCATGCGGCGACGATGAACCCGAAGATGCCCTTGGTGGCCAGACGCACGGCCGCGTGGGCGGCCACCACCGGCGAGAAGCTGCGGCGGGCGCGGCGCAGTAGAAAGTTGTCGCGATAAGCGGCAGCCACACGCTCAGGCGGCCCGAGCCGGGCAAGGATCGCATCAAGCGATGCGCCGGGCTGCGCAAGAGCGTCCTGGATGTGCGACGCGATCTCCAGCACAATCTCCTCACGCGTTTCCGAGGGCAGCGACTTCAAATAAGAACGGAGACTCTGCAAATATTCCTGGCTCGTCATTGCGATAACTCCTTCTTCGAAAGTACGGGGGCCACCAGGCGACTCAGGTTGCGCGAGAAATCCACCCACGCTTCCGCCATCTTGTGCAGGCGATCGCGACCGGTTTTCGTCAGGGCGTAATACTTGCGGGGATGGCCGGCATCGGCCTCTACCCACTCCGAGGTGAGGAATTCGTCTTCTTTTAAGCGGCTGAGGATGGGGTAGATCGTTCCTTCGGCCAGGACCAGCTGCGAGCGGTCTTCAAGAGTGCGAATGATCTCGAGGCCGTAGGCTTTTCCGCTCCACAGCGTGGCGAGGATCGCCATCTCCAGAGCGCCCTTGCGGAGCTGGGCTTCCCACCGATCGTCGCCATTGTCTTGCTTTGCAAGATACATTGTATTGCTATGTATAGTGCGTAGCGATGTAAGTGTCAAGGAAATAAGAAAGCCCCGTATGAAACGGGGCTTTTCTTTCACCAGGGGAACAGCTAACTACTTCACATCAATCGTAATAACCTGCGCTTGATCTGATTTCGCGCTTATTCCATAGGCCCACCGAAAGCCATGAGCGGCACTCCAACATCCTTCGAGTTCGCGGTCGTAGCGCACTAGTTGGGCTTGCTTACTCCGTCGCCTCCCTGAGAGCGCCGACGCATGAACGGGTAATTGTGTATTTGTTCTAGCGTGAGACCGTTGCGAAGCTGATCCAAGATGCCGTCAATGGCGATATCTCGATCATTCGGATAGGTCTTGTAGAACTGAGTGACTTGTCGCGCCCAGTAGGTTGTGCCTCCTGAAAAATCAGGTTGACGGCTTCGGCAGCTTCTCTCGATGGATTCCGAGGTCGCGCCTCCAGGCAGTGCCTTCATGGCCTGTCTACAGCCATCCCAATACGCGTGGGAATAACCGATCATGTAGCCCCACATATAGCTCTCGCGGCGGTCATTGTTCCATTTGAGCCACATCTCTCCTGCGCAGCATATCCTCTGCCCCCAGAGGGCTTCTGATACGGAGGTCACTATCACTAACAGAAGAACAACGCGAATCATTCGTTTGTAATATGCCGTGTCAGCTCGGCTAATTCCCATTTCGACTCCTCCGTCTCTCTGCGATGGAAAGTTTCCAGCTAATTGGGTCGTCCACCCTGCACAAAGTTCGATCTGGAGGGGTTTGTCACGGGGTGTGGGGCCATCCTCCCTGTCGACGACAGCCTATACGGCATAAGATGGTAAGGAGTGACGACCGCCTGCGTGCACTGTCCGGGCCGTCGCATTGGTGGACTGCCTTTACGCCTCTCGCACTTTTCACCCGGCGAACAGCGATTTACTTCACATCAATCGTAATAACCTGCGCTCCGCTTACCACGTAGTCGACCGGCGTGGAGGCTTCGTTCACGCTCGATTCACCGACGATCACCATGTCCTGCGTGCCGCGCATGCCTTCCATCACGTTCATTACGCTGATGGGAAGTGTGGGCATGACTTTGTCCTGCACCATGGCTTGCGGATTGGCTTCCAGCAGCGAGACGTACACGCGGCTGTTTTCGTGCTCTTTATTTAGCAGCGCTATGGTCGAGCCAAGGTCGTAGCGGCGGTTGGCGTTCGAGCCAGTGCGGCGCATCTTGTCGAGCGTATCGCCATCGCTGACGAGGATGCGGAGCTGGCCCTTCGGGCTCGAGGTCGGGATCTTGACGGGGATCTCGCGGACGACCTGCTCGCCGCGATAGGGACGAAGCACGGTCTCGATGGTGATCTCGTCGCCCGGCCGGACTTCGGTCACGTCGGTGCGAGCGCTCTCAAGGCGCGCCCAGCGACGGTCCTGGGTGAGGTCGAAGTTCAGTTCCACGCCCTGGATGTTCGGCGTCTCGTAAGGATTGTCGAAGATGCGGTTGAATTTATCGCCGATGGAGACGGCGATGTTGTAGGCGGTGGGCTGGCCTCCGTCGGTGGGCGCGAACATGTTCTGGAGATCGAGCTTGGGGAAACCGGCCACGTTGATGTCGCCCGTCATGCGATAGGTGGTGTCTTCGCCGTACTCGTTCATCCCCTGGAGCGCGTTGAAGACCGTGGTCATCATCGCCACCGGGGTGATCTTGGCGTTGTTCAGCACTTCGTAGTGGAAGGTCTTGGGTTTCGATGTGCCGTGGAACGTCAGCGTCACCGGGATCATCTTCGGCTCCGCGCCGAAGCGGCCGAGGATGCCGGTATGGCGGTCCTGGACGAAGGCGCCGACCGGCTCGGTGGCGTTGACGATCTTGAAAGAATTTTCCGGCGAAGGCAGGGTCGCAAGAATCTGGGCCTTCGTCATCGGCATATCCACGTTGCCGTAGTTAAGGATCGGGTGGCCGCAGGCGAGCAGGCGCTGCGGATCGACGTACGTGACCGTGCAGGTGCCGGCGATGCTCATGTCCCCGCGCACGAACAGTGCGCTGACGGCCGAGCCCGGAACCAGAGGTTCAGGCTGCTTGATGCTGGTATCGACCGAGCCCGCGCCCATGACGGGTGTAACGCCGGCGGCGGCAAACTGCGGGGCAAACATCTTGATAGCGCTTTCGTCGAAGCCGCTGAATACCAACGGCGTGGCGATGGGTTTCAGTACGGTAGCAAAGCCGCTATTCGAGTCGGCAGGTGCGCCTACGCTGGTGCGGGTGGCGAGCGACTGGTTCCGGGCAGCGGTCTCGGAGTCGGTCGGCGTCTCGTCCATGGCATTGATTTCGAGCATCTGGCCGATGGGGGTAACGCCGGCGATAGGTTCTTTACTGAATTCGCCGATGCGATACGCTATCGCGCCGACCAATTTCCCGTCGATATAGACGGGGCTTCCGCTCATGCCGGCGACCACGCCGGTGTACTCGGGCTTTTTCCCCTCGAGGCGGATGAGGATGACGTCGCTCTTCGGACCAGTCATGTTGCGCAGCACGCCGAGGACGGTGAGGTCCATAGGTTCGGGCTGGGTGCCTTCGAACACGGTATAGGCCACGCCCTTCATGCCGGTCCTAATGTCGCTAAGGGGCATGGTGGGAACGTTGACCGGGGCCGCGGCGGGCACGGCGGATTTGGGCGCAGGGTTTTGGGCGATTACGCTGGAGGAAGCCAGCAGGAGTACCACGACGAAGAAGCGAGAAACCAATTTCATTCCACCACCGAACGGCGAGCCGTGCTGCCAGGCGCCGTTTGCAAAAACAACGTGGCTAGAATCGCCTGCGCGACAAAAGCATCGTGTCGAGCAGGAACTTCGACCTACTCTGGAATGGACGGCAGCGCACGTTGGAAGTGAGCGAGCGCTCAGGCCTCAGCTTCGAGTGCCCGAATCTCCCCGCCCAACGCTTACCGCGCTGTTCGAGGATGCCGTACAACCCCATTTAAACGAGTGGTCTGAATGCATCTATACTAGCAAAGAGGCTGGTGTTCAATACCCATGACGTTCCCCTATAAAGACCTTAAAAAACGGCTTAGCTCAATCGGTCAGGACGTATGTGCCGCTAGTGCTACGGCACTTCTTATAGCCGGCCTAGTCCTTCCGCCGGCGACGGCGTGGGCACAATCGCAGAGCAGCCAACCGCAGGCGCAGAGCGGTCAACAACAGCAGCAACCGGAGGTCCCGGAAGCCGGTGGCCCAGGTGGCGATACCGGTTCGATCGCATTGCCGAAGAAAACGGAAGCGCCGCCACCGCCTCCTCCGCCCAAGCCCAAAACGCCGGAAGGCCCTAGTTATTCAATAACCGTCGATGTCCCGCTGGTCAGCATCGACGTTTCGGCGAACACCAAGGATGGCGGGTTCATTCCCGGGCTGAAGAAAGAAAACTTCCGCATTTACGAAGACGGCGTGGAACAGCAGATCACCAACTTCCAGCAGACCGAAGCTCCGATCACCGCCGTGCTGCTGGTGGAATTTGCCAACAGCAATCGAACCTACGAGTTCATGTACGACGCCCTCGTGGCTTCGTATAACTTTGCCGCGAATTTGAAAAAAGACGACTGGGTCGCGGTGATTGAGTTCGACATGAGGCCACACATCCTCGTTGACTTCACCCAGAACAAACAAGAGATTTACGGCGCACTGAACATGATGCGCATCCCTGGTTTCAGCGAAATCAACTTGTGGGACGCGCTAGACGAGACCCTTGACCGGTTGGATCGCATCGAAGGCCGCAAGGAAATCGTTCTCGTGGCCCAGGGCCGCGATACCTTCAGCAAACATACCTACGACCAGATCTTGAAGAAGGTGAAGTCGACGCAGAACGTTACCATCTTCCCGATCAGCACTGGCCAGGCCTACCTCATCTGGGCGGAAGCACACGGCATGGGCGCAATGCGCCAGTTGGATTACCTGCAGGCCGACAACGCCATGCGCACCTTTGCAAAGCTCACCGGCGGCCAGGCGTATGCCCCGCGTTTTGAAGGCGAATATCCGGAAATTTACCGCGATATCGCCGCCCGCGTTCGCAACCAGTACACCGTTTCTTATCACCCAACAAACCGCAAACAGGACGGCTCTTACCGGAAAGTAAAAGTCGAACTAGTGGCAGGCGACGGCAGCGGCAAGCCGCTCACGGTAAAGAACGAAAAGGGAAAAGATCTAAAGACGGTGCTGACGTATCGCGAAGGCTATACGGCGAAGCACCAGGTGGAATAAGTAATGGCTGGTCGTAAGGGCAGGATTCGCGCGCGGGACGCGATGGCAAGGTCTGCATCGCGCTGGTGAAAATTAGAACGAGTCCGGCCAGCGCCGCGACCCGTGCATGACGCTCAAGATCTCGACGCGATCGGCCTTAACTCGGTAGGGAATTATGTAAGGCGTCCCCGACACCACAAGTTCGCGCGTTCCGCGAATCCGGCCGGCACGCCCCATGGCGGGAAACTGAGGTAGCTTTTTCACCGCTGTAAGGATCTGATCGCGCAGGTCATCGGACGCGGTCGGATTGTCGCACCCAATGGAATCCAATATGGACTCGAAATCTTGGGCCGCCAATGCGAGCCACTTAACCCGCACGACGTCTCGATTTTTTTGCTATGCGATCGATCTCCTCGTCGGAGACGAACTCGCCCCGGTCCGCCGCTTCGATCGCGCGCTGGATCTTCTCAATCTGCCACTGATTGACTGAAACGTATTCCTTCACAGCCTCCGTCAATAAAAACGAGCGGCTGCGCTGCGTGGATTCAGCGAGCTTGTCGAGATCTTTCGTCAGCTTGGGATCTAATCGCAACGTGATCGGCTTATTGGTTGGCATGAATACATTAGATATCACTGTAGTCACATGTATGCAACGGCTAAAATTGGTGGCCCGCAGTCGTGAGTATTTATGGCTCGGAGCTCGCCCGCGCTCGCCGGTATATCCCGCGCTATTACCTTTTCGGCTCTGGGATAACTCCGCAGTCAGCCGGAGTTTGGTGCCAATTTTCCTCAGAAATCATTTACTTTCAACAGATTTCTAGTTGCGCACCGAGCACGGGAACCGCATAATACTTGTGGCTGGAGCATAACCACGATCACCCGATGAATCGTTACCATCGAGCGGACGTCATTCGCATCCTGCACATCTCTGCCAAGCAGTTGATTGGCTGGGAGAGGGCAGGGTTATTGACCCCCTCTGACAGCTATTCCTTCTTCGACCTGATCCAAGTAAAGAAAGTGCGAGACTTGCGGGCGCGCAAAGTGCGTCCGGCGATGATCCGCGAATCGCTGCAGGCGATGCAGAAGCAGGTAGCTGGGCTGGAGCATCCGCTGCTGGAGGCTTCTGCGATCCCAGTGCGTGGCCGGGTGGCGTTCCGTCATGAAGGCAGGGCGATGGACCCGATCGCGGGCCAGTACATGATGGAATTCGCCCCATTGGGCCAACTCGTGGCCGCCAATGTGAAAGCGATGCGGAGCGCCGAGAGCGCGTCAGAGTTTTTTGCGCGCGGCGTCGCGCTGGAAGAAGATCCAAACAGCCACGCGGACGCCATCGCGGCGTACATGAAAGTTCTGGAGCTTGAGCCGGCGCACGCGGCGGCGCACATCAATCTCGGCACCGTGCATTACAACCGCGGCGAGTTCCAGGAAGCGGAGTTCCACTATCGCAAGGCGATTGAAGTGGACTCGCGTTACGCGCTCGCCTACTTCGACTTGGGCAACGTGCTCGACGAAACCGGGCGGCTGGAAGACGCGGTGCGAGCCTATCGCACGGCGATTGTGCTGGCGCCCACCTACGCCGACGCCCACTACAACCTGGCGCTGGCGTTCGAAAAGTTGAAGCAGCCGCGGAAAGCCCTGCGCCATTGGCGCACCTATACCAAGCTTGACGCCAATGGCCCGTGGGCGGTGCATGCGCGGAAACAAATTGCGCGCACCCTGGAAATCGACCGGCTAAAAGTGGTTTACCGCAGCCGGTAATCCCTAGTTGGCCGCTCCCTTCGCTCGAATCATCTCCTCCACATCATCCATTTTTTCCGCCAGTAAATTCATCTTCCGTGCCAAGCCTTGGATATCTGTTGCAGCGCGGCGGTTCACGTCGAAATCGAGTTCGCTGCGGAGCCGGTCTTTCATGTCCTGCCGGTTCTGGCTCATCATGATGACCGGTGCCTGGATGGCAGCCAGCATCGAGAGGAACAGGTTCAGAAGAATGAACGGATACGGGTCCCACGCCCGGCCCCGGAGCGCGATGTTGACCCCAGAGTAGACGATGAGGATCACGGCGAAGGTAATGATGAAGGCCCACGAACCGCCGAACCGGGCAACAGCGTCGGCGATGCGCTGGCCGGCAGTACTCTTCTCTTCGATCACCTCGTTCGGATTGCGTTGCGAGCGCAGCCGGATGAGCTGATGCGCGGTATGGAAATGGCGCGCGACCATGCTTAGCAGGTCCATGCCGGAGTGTGGCTTCTTCTGGATCAGTTGCTCGATGTCGTTGCGGTCCACCTCGACGCAATCGCACTCAGTCACCGCGACGGCGTTCGTCTGGTGCGGCGTGCCTTCGATCATCGACGCGAAGCCGAAGAACTCGCCGGCTGACGGCTGATCCACGATCACTTCCTGCCCGTCTTCATCGACCGTTGTCACCGTGACCGAACCGGCGAGGATGACGTAAGCGCGGCCTCCGGTTTCTCCCATCTTGTAGATACGCTGGCGCGGCGCGAACTTTTTCAGCTCGACATGGGTGCAGAGGACGGAGAGTTCATCGCCATCCATGAGGCTGAACAGGGGAACGTTTTTGAGTACGTCGGGAGTGCAAGCCATAGTGACCTCGAGGTGCGGTTGGTGTGAGCGACATATAGTAGCGCAAAGACCTGTCGATAAGGTTTCAGGAAGTGATCCCGCCTGTTAAAATCATGGGTTTTCATCCATCCCACGGAGATTCCCAATGTCCGAAGCCACTCTGAAAGTCCACGGCCCGTCGCCGCTGACTGCCCTCACCGAAGACGAGATCCTGTTCCGCGACAACGTCCGCCAGTTCGCCGACGAGGTGGTGAAGCCGCACGTGAAGGAAATGGACGAGAAGGGCGTCTTCGAACACTCCCTCATCGACCAGTTCCACCAGTTGGGGCTCATGGGAATCGAGGTGCCCGAGGAATACGGCGGCGGAGGAGGAACGTTCTTCGAAGCGATCCTTGCGGTGGAAGAAATGTCGCGCGTCGACGCCTCGGCCGGCGTTATCGTCGACGTGCAGAACACCCTCGTGAACAACGCCCTCCTGCGCTGGGGCAATGCCGACCAGAAGAAACGCTACCTGCCGAAGATGGCCAGCGAGTGGGTTGGCGCCTACGCTCTCAGCGAGGCCGGCTCGGGTTCCGATGCGTTTGCCCTGCAGACGAAGGCCGAGGCCAAGGCTGATCACTACGTTCTGAACGGCCGCAAGCTGTGGATCACCAACGGCAAGGAAGCCAGCCTCTTCGTGCTGCTCGCCACCGTCGATCCAAGTGCCGGGTACAAGGGAATTACCGCGTTCCTCGTAGAGAAGGATTTTGAAGGATTCACCGTCGGCAAGAAGGAAGACAAGCTCGGTATCCGCGCATCGAGCACCTGTGAGTTGATCCTCGAGGACTGCAAGGTCCCCAAGGAAAACGTGCTGGGCGAAGTCGGCAAGGGCTACAAAATCGCCATCGAGACGCTGAACGAAGGCCGCATAGGCATTGGCGCGCAGATGCTCGGCCTGGCGCGCGGAGCATGGGAGGGCGCGGCCAAGTACGCAACCGAGCGCAAACAGTTCGGCCAGGCGCTCTCGTCGTTCCAGGGCGTCCAATTCCATGTTGCGCAAATGGCCACCGAAATCGAGGCCGTGCGCATGATGGTCTACAACGCCGCGCGCATGAAAGATGCCGGCATGAATTTCGTGAAGGAAGCCGCCATGACCAAGCTCTTCGCCTCGCAGGTCGCGGAGCGCGTCGCCTCGCTCAGCCTGGAGATCTACGGCGGCTACGGCTTCACCAAGGATTACCCCGCCGAGAAATATTTCCGCGATGCCAAGATCGGCAAGATCTACGAAGGCACGTCGAACATGCAGTTGATGACGATTGCGAAGATGGTGATGGGAGGGAAGTGAGCCCACGCGCGGAGATGCGAAAATCCTGAGGATTTACTTGTGCCGCCCCGCGCACCTGCACTAGACTTCGCGTAACGATCCATCCCTGAAACGAGGCCCAAGTTTTGCCGCAGTCTGCTGAACAATTCGGGCAAGATTTATCGGCGGTACACGAGTTCTACCTCTTCCTCCTGGAGAGTGCGTTAGGGAACGAAGTGCCCGTGCCGCCCTCCATTGCCCACGATATTGATGTTCTCCACCGTTTCGTCGGGCTGCTCGATATGGCAGTCACCCCCCAGATGATCCGCGACGGCCTGAAGGGCGAGGAACAGCGGCAAAGCGCCGAGGCGCTCCTCCGCTTCTTTGCCGCGAAAAAACGCCGTCGCCGCGAAGACCGCGACAAGGTTGACGTGATTGCCACCGCGCTCTATCGCGTGCTGGTGCCGGAAGACTCCGGCGAGCTCGCCGAGGAAGCTGACTTACAGCGCGCCCTCAAGTTCGAAGAAGATCTCCGCACCGTTTATCACGGGATCGAGGTCGCTGATCCCGCGCCCGAACACATGCAGTTGGTGCGCGAGTTCCAGTTCCTCCGTGACGAAGTCAACGACTTCCGCCACTTCGACGAACTCATCGACAGCGGCGTCATTCAGAAAGTGCGCGATATCAAGCAGACGCTCGACGCATCGTTCCTGCATCCCAGCGTGCTCGCTACCATCGCCGCGTACAACGTTTTCTTCGGACAGAAGTTCGATACCCTCTTCAAGCGCGCCGCCAACGAGGTAAAAGGTTTCGCCGCCAAGGTGCAGCAGGATGGCGGCAGCATCATGAGCCGCGTGGACGGTGACGTCATCGTGAAGCACCTCGCCGACGTGGATGAGGGCAAGATCTTCAACGAGGAATACAGCCGCGCGCAGGAAAATCTGCGCCACATGTCGAAGCTGAAGAAGGCGGTGGACAACCGCCGCTTCGGCAAAACTACGCCCATCAAGATGCCTCCACCTCAACCGGGAGCTCCGCGGCCAGCGTCGCAGCCAGGCCCAGGTGCGCCTCCGGTACTCGGGCTTTCGGACTCGATTGCGCCCGACAAAGCGCAGCGCCAGTCGGCCGCCCGTGGCAGTGCTCCGGGCAATGCACCCCCAGGCGGATTCGACCGCCGCTTGGGTCCTTTACCACAGGAGCCGCCGGCTTACAACATTCCCCGCAGTTCTGGTTCGATCGCGGATGTCGAGCTGCAGCGTCTGCACGCATTGCAGGTCACGATGCGCAGCTTTGTTCGCGCCGCCGATGCGCACTCCGCCAACGTGGTGCCGCTGCCCAACGCCAGCGTGAAGCTGACCCATGCCGAGGTCGATGCCTTCCGCGCCGACTATGGCAACGAGAAAAGTTTCCGCGCCGACTTCGTAGCCGCGCTCATGCACATGGCCGGCCTCGATGCCCGCATCCAATCGGAGCTCCAGGAGTTTCACAAGACGCGCTACACGGCATATAACTGGAAACCCCACGCCGATTCGCTGGCGCATTTGCTGAGTGCATCGCGAACTACCGCCGACGCGGCGATGCAGTTGCAGGCAATTGCCGAGCAGCGCGGCCTGGCCGACAAAGTGACCGCCATCACCGAGAGCTTGGACAAGCTCCGCATCCAGGCGCAAGCCGCCGCCGATGCTCTGCAATCCATCGGAACGTAGCGCGCTTTACCGATACGCTCGCTGCCATTTAAAATCGAAACAGGCCGACGTAGCTCAGTTGGTAGAGCAGCCGATTCGTAATCGGCAGGTCACCAGTTCAAGTCTGGTCGTCGGCTCCATTTCTTCATTCAGTTACAAACTCCCTCCCCGAACCTAGCTGCAGATTGTATGGCTCAGCCGATTTCTGCAAGCCGTGGTTGCACTGATGGATGATCGAAAAGTGATTGCCGTTCTGCCGGGTTCGGGGGTATAGTTCCAGTCCCCCCACGAAACCGATGCATACAGTGATCCTCTATTTTGAGATTTTCTGGGTCATGTTCTGCGTGCGCCTCAAGGCCGCAGGCATTTGCATCTTCGTCGGTCTCATTGCAGAAGCTCTAGCGAAACGGGAACCGAGAAGTACGTCAGACAGTCGCTTTTTCAACTACGGCTGCACGGCGATCTACTTTGCCGCCGAGATCACCCTCGGCCTCATCATTGCAATCGAAGCTGGGAGAATCGTTGGACTTGCCCATTCTCGTCTTCACATCCTGCAATCTCGCCCCGGCATTGCCTTCTCGTTGCTGTTGGCTCTCTTAACCAGCATCCTCGGAGATTTAGGCTACTACTGGCTCCATCGCTGGGAACACAAGTCGAAATGGCTTCGGGCGATCCATGAGATCCATCACTCCGATGAAAGCGTTAATGTCACGTCGGCGTTGCGGATTCACTGGTTGGAGGTTATTTTCACGCCTCTGCTCGCGCTGATCCCGTCAATTTTCTTGCCTAATCCGATCACAGTTCTTCCGGCGTCGTATCTGATCAGCAACGCAAACGCCTTCTTTAACCACCTGAATTTACCGATCCGATGGGGCTGGTTTGATCGCATTCTCATAAGTCCGAGCAGCCACCGTCTGCACCATTCGACCTTTCCACAGCACATCGACAAGAACTTCGCCGGGGTTTGGATGTTCTGGGATGTGCTCTTTGGAACCTACGTCCACCCAGTCAAAGGCGAACACCCGCCGACGGGCCTCTCTTACAGTACCGAGAAGCCTACCGTCGCCTCCGGGGTGGTCAAACCGTTTCGCGTTTGGCGCACCCTTTTACACAGCGATGAGGTGGGTTAGTTTTTGGATCATTGTTTGCCCGACCGCCCTTCACTTCCTCCTCTTCAGCATCCCCGAGCTAATCCCTTTCTCCTTCTTCAATTTCTCAATGTCTCCGATTTCAATCGGCACAAATCCCGATAGGCACTCGTAACCGTTTTCCGTGATCAGGATCATGTCTTCGAGTCGTATGCCGGTATGGTCTTCCTCGAAGCGCATCTGCGGCTCGATGGTGAATACTTCGCCGGGCTGCAACGGGCTGCCGTCGTATGGGCCGACGTCGTGTACCTCCATCCCAACCCAGTGGCCGAGTGACTTCGCATGATCGGCTTCCTTGCGATAGTCGGCTACGAATTTTTCCGCCGCTGCCTTAATCTTCGGGTCGGTGAACTTGTAGCTGGCCATGATCGCGTCCATCTTCGGCAACGCGCTCTTAATGATCTCCGGCGCCGCCTGGTGTGGCTTGATCGACGTCATTAGCGCCTGGTAAAGCTTCAGGTAAATTTCGTACTCTTCCCGCTGTCGCGCCGTGAATTTGCCGTTGGCGGGGAAGACCCGCGTTACATCCGATTGGTAGTACTTGTAGTCGGGAGCGTAGTCGAACTGGACGAGATCGCCATCCGCCAGCGTGGCCGTATTGCGGTTGTAATGGGTGTAATAAGTATTCTTCCCTGTGGCGACCAGCGCGAAATAGGCCGCGCCGTATGCTCCGTGCTTCTTGAAGACGAACTCCGAATCGGCCTGGAGTTCGTATTCCTTCCTGCCGGGCTTGGCATCGCGCATCGCTTCCATGATCCCCAGCCCCGCGATGTTCGTCGCCTCGCGGATCAGCGCAATCTCCCGTGGAGACTTGATCAGTCGCAATTGATTCTCGATCGGATCCAGGTCTTTGATCTCTGCCTGTGGCGCGAAGGCTTTGAGCTTCGCGATAAACATCGCCTCGCGCGAATCGCGCCCGTCCCATGGATCGTCGTGATTGGTTTTCCAGTAGCGCGTGGGGTCGCCCTGCGATTGGCTGCCGAGCACTTCGGCGGCGAAGGGCGTGTAGATCACGCGATGCTCGTCGCGAATCGCGGTCAACGCCGGCGTGAACTGCTCGCTCGCCACCACCGCATCCATGCCGAGCGAAGCCGGATTCGCCCCGGGATTCAGGCCCGGCCCAAACATGCTCTGCTCTTGTCTTTCGGAGTGTTGGGTCAGGTACAGCGTAGTTTTCTTCGTGCGCCCGTCAATAATGACGCTGGCGCGCGGCTCGGCGACGCCTGTCAGGTAGAAGAATTGGCTGTTCTGGCGAAACGGCATCTCCCCCGGCGGCCCAGCGGTACCGAGCACAATGGCGACCGCGTCCCCGATCTGCGCCATGACCTTCGCACGCCGCGCGGCATACTCTTCCGGCGGAAAGATCTCGGAGCCGCGAAACACGGGCTGCGCGAGAGCGGTTGTTACCAGCAAGAACACCGGTACAGCGGCAAGTAAGGTTCGCTTCACGAGTACCTCGGCTGATTGTTTGGATCGGTTACTCAAGACCGCAAGCAGCGTTCATCTACCCAAGCGTTTGCCGCAGATAACCCGCCACGTCGCCCACGAAGCGGTGTACACACGCTTCCGCGATGCGGTGACCCACGATCGCATTCATGGTTTTTCCCACGGCGCCGAACGGTGGCTCGTAAACGCCGGAGAAATCCAATTGCGTTTCGGTCGAGGTCAGCGGGTACACGGAAAGCTCGCCCTTCATGAGCGGAAACAATCCCGGCAGCGTCGCGGCCTCCCATTCCAGCAGCAACCGCGTGCTCGGAGTGGCCCTGGCTTCGCCCGCCTTTTCTTCAATGTCTTTCACGGAAATGTGGATGTCGGTCTTCACGCCAATCCCGCCAACGTCCACGTGCAGCTCAGCCGCCACGGATTCCGCCCGCGAAGCAGCCGCCTTCGTGGCCGACTGGAATATAGCGAGCGCGTTCTGCTTCAACGCATCGCGCACCCGCTCGTAGGGACGGTTCACATAGTCGTAGCTGCGAATCTCGCGTCCAGCACTCATTGTTCCATCCCGCCGCACACGCTTTCAGCTCGCGGTCACGAAAACTGTACCATAGCGCGCTCGTACCGGAGTTCGATTGCGCGCGGCGATTCTTTGACATCGTTTCCGAAAACATGACGATGAGTTTCGCTGTATCATGGCTGCCAATCGCAGGATGGCGTTGGATCGGGAATTGCAAGGTCCGCACAAAAACTTGAGGAGGCTGGATGTCTCAAATCGACGTCCCGTTGGTGCGCGGGGGCTTTGGACAGACGCGTCGCGCTGACAACTGGTGGGTGCAGCCGCTGGCAGTTTTTCTGGGTTTGTCGGTATTCATCGTTTATTCCACTTGGGCCGCGTTGCAAGGAAACCATTTCACCTACGGGCCTTATCTCTCACCGTTCTATTCGCCCATATTGTTTGGCCCTCAGCACCAGGCATGGTTTGGCGTGAGTCCAACCTGGATCCCCGCCTGGGTCACCGGCGCCATGCTGATCCTATGGGCGCCCGGCGGATTTCGCGTCACCTGCTATTACTATCGCGGCGCGTATTACAAGGCGTTTTGGGCCGATCCGCCTTCCTGCACCGTGGGCGAGCCGCGCAAAACCTATCTCGGCGAACGTTCATTTCCCCTCATCATTCAGAACATCCACCGCTATTTTCTTTATCTCGCCCTGGTGTTTCTCATAATTCTCGCCCGCGATGTGTGGGATGCCTTCTGGTTCGACGGCCACTTCGGCATCGGCGTCGGCACGCTGATTTTGCTCGCGAACCTCGTGCTGCTGAGCTCCTACACCTTCGGCTGCCATTCCTTGCGCCACATCGTCGGCGGCTTTCGCGACCGCATGGCAGGCTCGCCCGTTCGCAAGACCGCGTACGACTGCGTCAGTTGCATGAACCGGCGGCACATGCTGTTTGCCTGGTGCAGCCTGTTCACGGTTGGCTTTTCCGATTTGTATATACGGATGTGCTCCATGGGGATCTGGACGGATTGGAGGATCCTCTAGTGAGCGAGTACATCACGCATGAACATGATGTTCTGATCATCGGAGCGGGCGGCGCAGGTCTGCGCGCTGCCGTCGAAGTCTCCGCAGCGGGCGCGAAGGTCGCGGTCATTACGAAATCGCTTCTCGGCAAAGCCCACACCGTCATGGCCGAAGGCGGCGTAGCCGCGGCCATGGGCAACGTCGACGACCGCGACAATTGGCGCGTCCATTTCTCCGACACTATGCGCGGCGGCCAATATCTGAATAACTGGCGCATGGCGGAACTGCATGCCAAGGAAGCTCCGGCCCGCGTACGCGAACTCGAGGTCTGGGGCGCTCTCTTCGATCGCACCAAGGATGGTCGCATTCTCCAGCGGAACTTCGGCGGTCATCGCTATCCGCGCCTTGCCCACGTGGGCGACCGCACCGGCCTGGAAATGATCCGCACTCTCCAGGACCACGGCATCCATCTCGGCCTCGACGTCTTCATGGAACACACCGTCGTTACGTTGCTGAAAGATGGCGGCCGCATTGCCGGCGCGTTTGGCTACGATCGCGAGCGCGGACGGTTCCATTTGTTTCGGGCGAAAGCCGTGGTGCTGGCGACTGGCGGCATCGGCCGCGCTTTCAAAATCACCAGCAACAGTTGGGAATACACCGGCGACGGACATTCGCTCGCCTACCACGCCGGCGCATCGCTCATGGACATGGAGTTCGTGCAGTTCCATCCCACCGGCATGATTTGGCCGCCCAGCGTGCGCGGCATCCTCGTCACCGAAGGCGTCCGCGGCGAAGGCGGCGTGCTGCGCAATCGCGATGGCGAGCGCTTCATGTTCAAAGACATTCCGCCGCTCTACGTCAACCAGACTGCCGACACACCCGAAGAAGGCTGGCGCTACACGCAAGGCGACAAGGAATCGCGCCGACCGCCCGAGTTGCTCACCCGTGACCACGTGGCCCGCTGCATCCGTCGCGAAGTCCGCGAAGGACGCGGCAGTCCGCACGGCGGAGTCTTCCTCGACATTGCCTGGATCAAAGAGAAACTTCCGCACGCGCCGGAGTATATAAAGAAGAAGCTCCCCAGCATGTATCGCCAGTTCAAGCAGCTCGCCGACATCGACATCACCCAGGAGCCGATGGAAGTCGGTCCCACCACCCACTACATGATGGGAGGCGTGAGAGTTGACGCAGATTCTCAGATGTCGGACGTGCCGGGCCTGTTCGCAGCGGGCGAGTGTGCCGCCGGTCTGCATGGCGCCAACCGTCTCGGCGGAAATTCGCTCTCCGATTTATTGGTCTTCGGCAAGCGGGCAGGCGAGTACGCCGCCCAATTCGCGAAAGCCAACTCGCTGGGCGCAATCAATGCCGAACAGCTCGCATCCACCGAGAAATGGGCGCTCCAGCCATTCGAGCATAAGGGGTCCGACAATCCCTACACCGTGCAACATACGTTGCAGGACGTGATGCAGGACATGGTCGGCATCGTGCGCCAGGAATCGGAGATGCGGCAAGCGCTGGAACGCCTTCGGGAGTTGAAAGCCGCAAGCGAGCGCGTGGGCGTGGACGGAAACCGCGAATACAACTCGGGCTGGCACACCGCGCTCGACTTGCAAAACCTGCTGACCGTATCGGAAATGGTGACGCGGGCCGCCTTGGAACGAAAAGAGAGCCGCGGCGCGCACTTCCGCGACGATTTCCCCGACAAGAATAAGGAGTACGGTAGCTTCAACATCGTGTTGCGAAAAGGTGCGGGCGGAGAGATGCAACTCACGCGTGAACCGATCCCTCCCATGCGAGAAGAACTCAAGCAAATCATCGAGGAGATGAAGTAATGGCGACCGCCACCTTTCGGATATGGCGCGGCGAAAAAGGCCAGGGCAATTTCCAGGACTTCACCACCGAAGTCTCCGCCGGCATGGTCGTCCTCGACGCCGTGCATCAAATACAGGCAGAGCAGGCTGGCGATCTTGCGGTGCGCTGGAATTGCAAAGCCGGTAAATGCGGCTCCTGCTCGGCCGAAATTAACGGCATGCCGAAATTGATGTGCATGACGCGCCTCAATACCATCCCGCTCGATAAGCCTGTGACCGTCGAACCGATGAAGGCGTTTCCGCACATGAAGGACCTTGTCACCGACGTCTCCTGGAACTACGAGGTGAAGAAACGCATCCCGAAATTCCAGCCGCGCAAGCCCGACGCACCCGATGGCACCTGGCGCATCGCGCCGGAAGATGTGGACCGCGTACAGGAATTTCGCAAGTGCATCGAGTGCTATCTCTGCCAGGATGTTTGCCACGTCCTGCGCGACCACCACATGCACGACCAGTTCATCGGGCCGCGATTCCTCGTCTACACGGCCGCGCTGGAAATGCATCCCCTGGACGTGGGAGATCGCGCGGAAGCGCTGCGGAAGGATTTCGGCGTAGGTCTATGCAACATCACCAAGTGCTGTACCAAGGTTTGCCCTGAAAGCATCACGATCACTGACAACGCGATCATCCCGCTCAAGGAACGCGTGGTTGACCGCTTCTTCGATCCGCTGTCGAAACTATTCCGCATGTTCAGCAATTCGAAGACCTAGGAGATATCATGCATTTCGAATTGAAATCCATTTCCGAGCAAGCGATTCCCGAAGCCCTGGCGAAGGTAGAGCGTTATCGCCTGTTGAATGAGCCCAGCCTGGCGGAGAGCATTTGTCTCGATATCCTGGCCATCGTCCCCGATCACCAGGAGGCGCTGATTTCGCTGCTCCTCGCGCGGACCGACCAGTTCGAATCCCACGCGAATGTAAAATCCGCGCGCGAGGTCCTCGCACAAATTCAAGGCGAATACGAACAGGCCTACTACGAGGGTATTATCTGGGAGCGTTTAGGCAACGCGCGCATTCGTCACGGCGGCCCTGCTGGCGGCGCATCTTCCTATCACGCGTTACGCGAAGCGATGGTCGACTACGAGAAGGCCATGAGAATTGCGCCAGTCGGAAACGACGATGCCATTCTCCGATGGAACACTTGCGCGCGCCTCATCATGCACAACCCCCAGATCCATCCTGCTCCTGAAACGGAGCCCGCGGATGTGTGGGAACACGACGAGGCCGGCTCCAGGATCGCGGACGCGTAGCAGCCGATGTCTTCGACACGACGATCGTTTCTGAAGCAGGCCGGTGAAACCGCTATGGCCCTATGCCTCTCTGAGCTTCTGCCAGCCAGGGCCGCGGCGCAGGGCGAAGATCCTGCATTCCTTCTCGGCGACGACTCATTCCGCGTCGTATTCCATCCCCACACCGGCGCGCTGTCGAAGCTCGTGAACGAAGGCTGGGCCATCCAGCGACGGCCGGAGTTGGGCGTTTCGTTCCGCATGCACGTTCCGTTGCCCGATCGTCGCGACAACTTCGTACTGGGGCAGAAGCAGACTCTCAGCGGGATTTCACGCGTGGGTCGCAACGTCATGCAGCTCACCTGGGATCGCCTGGAGAGCGAACATGGCGGAACTCTCCCGGTTCAACTGATGGCGGCCGTCACGCTCGATGACAGTGGCCTTCATTTCCAGGGAAATCTGAAGAACGACTCCGACCTCGTCATCGAGAGTATTGAATTCCCGTATCTCGGCGATTTGCAGGCGCCCACACCCGATGCGCCCATTTGGCGGCGGCAAATCTGGTACGAAAATTTCCAGTCCGAAGAGATCCATCCGCATTTCAACAACGCCATCTGGGGTTACTGGGGATTCCCGTCTCCCATGCAGAGCGGCGGCAGCAGTTCGAGCCTCTTCACGCTGATCGAGAGCAACGATCACGGCCTATACGCCGGCGTACAAGATCCGACTGCGAAGTACCTTGTGCAATACACCTTCGAGCAGAAGCCCGGAGTGCTGGAGTCGATCCACAACCAGGTACCGGTGCAGGAGTCGATCTCCGGCATTCCCGCGCACCTCGAATTTCGCTTCACACATTTTGTTTTCGCGCAGCCGCACACGAAAATCGAGCTGTCGCCGACGGTCCTCCGTCCCTACCGCGGCGATTGGCACGCGGGCGTGGACATCTATAAGGAATGGCGAAAATCGTGGTTCCAGTCGACCGCCGTGCCCGCCTGGGCGAACCAGGTCCACGCGTGGCAGGAAGTTCAGATGAACTCGCCGGAGGACGACCTCCGCTTTCGCTACACCGACCTGGTGAAAATCGGCGAGGAGTGCGCGAAGAATGGGGTGAAGGCAATCCAAGTCGTGGGATGGAACAACGGCGGCCAGGACCGCAACAATCCCTCACTCGACATCGATCCGCGGCTCGGCACTTGGCAGGAACTGCACGACTCCATCGCCCGCGTCCAGGCTATGGGGGTGAAGATCATTCTCTTCGGCAAATTCGTGTGGGCTGATAAGTCCAGCCAGTGGTACCAGCGCGACCTTTATCGCTACGCAGCCAAAGACCCGTACGGCGAGGCCTACGAGAACTTCGGTTACGGATATACCACGCCGACCCAGTTAGCGGGCATCAAGACCCGACGCTTTGCGGTGATGTGCACGGCTTGCGAGCCGTATCGCAAGATCGCTCTGAGCGAATTCAAGAAGGTGCTGGCGCTCAACGCCGACGGCTTCCTCTTCGACGAAGTTTGCCACCACGGGCCGGCGAAGTACTGCTTCGCCAAGGATCACGGTCATCCCGTGCCGGCTATATCTATGGCGCCGATCGTCAACTCGCGGCCGACTTGCATCAGGTTGCCGCGGGCAAGGAGTTTCTCTTCGCCGGCGAAGCGCCGGAAGACATCCTCCTCCAGGATTATCCCTTCTCCTACTTCCGCATCGACGGTGCATGCGTTCCCGTGGGCCGCTATCTCGATCCCGATGCGCCTTTGATGGTTGCCGTCACCGGCTTCGACGACCGCGAGACGCTCAACCGCAACCTGATGTATCGCTATGTCGCCAGCTACGAGCCCTACAACTTCAAAGGGCATCTCAGCGATTTTCCGCTTACCATGGCGTACGGCAAACAGATCGATGCCTTGCGTGAGCGTTACCGCGATCGCGTGTGGGATGCGGAGTTCCGCGATAACCAGGGAGCCTTCGTCACTCGGGATGGCCTGCCATATCCCCTCTATTCAGTTTTGCAAAACCGCGCCGGCAAGAAGACTCTGGTCATCGTGAATGAAGACCTGCACCAACTGTTGAAGGTGGAGGCAAAAATTCAGGGAGCGTCAACCCTGCGGCTTGCGCGGCCGGAGTCGCCAGAGGCCGTTGCTATCTCCGGACTGATCGAGATCCCACCGCGTTCCGCGGTGATCGTAATGGCCGATTAAACTCACGTCGCCCGCTTACTTCGTCAGTTGAATGGCGACGACCCAGCCTGGCTTTCCCGATTCGGCGCTTTCGAAGTAATCCACCTTCGCCTTCATGCCGCTTAGATCGTGGCATGGATCCAAGTCGCCTTTCGGGGTGAAGCCGAGCGCCGAGTATTCGATCTTCGAAAAGTTTATGCTGCGCAACTCCACCGGTTTGGTCGGCTTGGGGGCAACAACCGTGAGCGTCATTCGGCTGGGATAGGTGCAGGCAACTTCGCGCAGCGTCCCGCGAACGGTGTGTTTCGGGCCGTGCTTGGTGTCGTCCTCCACGGGCGCCTCGACGATGTTGACTTTATCGGCGACTTCGGCTTGCACCGGCGACCTTTGCTTCTCGTTCTCCTCCATCGCGCTGACGAAGCCTTGAATGCTCGCGAGGCGCTGCTTGATCTGCTCCTGGAGCTCTGGAGTATCTGCGAATTTCAGCGCTGCCGTCAGCACCGCAATCGCATCTTTCGGGTGATTCAGTTCCATCTGCAGGTTGGAGTTGTTCAGCCGGTACGCCACATTATTCGGATCGAGGTCGACTGCAGTTACGCTGAGCATTCGCGCTTCGCTTAAATTCTTGTGCTGCGAAAGGTAATACATGGCGAGCGCGTCGTACGATGGCGCGAACGACGGATTGAGCTTGATCGCGGCCCGCAGGCTCTTCTCGATCTGCGTAGCGTCCACTTCGCGCGTGTCGCGCATCGCAATCGCGCCGAAGTAATAGTTCGCCAGGTAGCTCTGCGAGTCATACTTCACCGCCTCGCCAAACCACTTCTGCGCTTCGTCGAGGTTCCCGCTGCGGTAGGCCAGATAGCCCATCGTTTCGTTGGCCTGCACATTCGTCGGGTCCTGTTGCAGCAGGTGGTCCAGGATCGCGCGCGCATCGCTCTCGCGCCGGTTATAGGCGAGAAGGTCGGCGCGAACCGCGTCCGCCTCGATCAGCGATACCGGCCGCACTTTAAATGTGGAGTCGTCCACTCCAGTGTCCGCCGGCATGCGGAAATAACTGAAACTGCCTTGCGCAACGTAAGCCTCAAGGTGCTTTTGCACAGTAGCCAGGTCGCCGAATGCTTGAATGGCTGCACTGAGCGGGTCCACGTGCGTGCTCACCAACTCGAGGTAATCGCGCAGTTTCTGAGTGTTGTTCTTGCGGTCCTCAATCATCAGGCAGTGCGTAAGCGCCCACGACTCCGCGTAAAAAATGGAGCCTTTGTTCTCCTCGCGGTAGTACGGCGAGTCGTGGTCTACCTGGAACAAAGTGCCCAACGGCAACAGGCGGTTTTGGCGAAGCAGCGCAAGGTTCGGCGTGCTCGGCTGGCCTAACTCCACTTCCTTATCGCGGATATCGGTGGTTTCGTAGAACTCTGCCAGCCCTTCATTCACCCACAGCGGCATCCACTCGTCGTCACGGCTCAATAGAAAGTGCGTGTACTCGTGATACACCGTTTCATACGGATGTTCGCCCTCCGTATCGAGCCGCAGCAGAACATAGTTCTTGTCGGGCGTGCGCAGGAAAAGTCCTGCAAGGTTCAGTTGCCCTTTGCCCAGGTAGGCCGCTGGTTCCAGGGCCTGGAAATCTTTGCGGTCCTTGACCGCAATCACCACGATCGGCGCAGGTGCATCCACCGCGACGTTCGGCAGCGCCTTCCGGAAGACCGCGCGCATTCGCTCGAACTGGTCGCCCAGCCGTCGTGCTTCCTTCTCGCCGTCGTTGCACAGCACCGTGAAATGTGGCGTGCGCACTTCTACCCAGGTGTCATTCTTGCCAAAGGCAGCAATTGCGAAATACAGAAACAAGAAAAGTAGAACAGGCAGAACCCTAAGCCGGCGCATGATTGAACTAACAATTAACGCGGAAAGTACCTGGAGTCAACGTACTTCATAACCGAAGTGTCCCAGTTAGATCGCCGCAACTCATCCCAAACTCTGAAGACTCTCTTGTGCCCCGCGTACGTGCAGGCCGATACCCCGCAAAGGCAGCGAATCCGCAATTCTGGCGGATTTCGCCAGGTATCGCGCTCGACGACAAACCCGAATAGCCACGGCCGGGCTAGAATGTTGGCCGGATGTCTGCCCGCTCGCTATTCCTCGCCCTCGCTCTTTCCACCTTTGCCTGCGCGCAAGCTCCCACCCAATCATTCTCCATCGGCGGCGGCACCATCGACGTCACTTTGCCTGCCGATCCCGGCGATCTCTCGCAGCAATATCTCATGACCTGGGTCCATCGCGCAGCCGACGCCGTGACGACCTACTACGGACGTTTCCCGGTGAAGCACCTCACGCTGAAGATCAGCGCCGACGACCGCAATGGCGTGCATCACGGAACCACCTATCCCGACCAAGGCGGCTTGATCGTGATTTCCGTCGGACGGGGCATGAAGAAGAATGACTTCGACGAAGACTGGATGCTGACCCACGAGATGATCCACCTCGCTTTTCCTTCCATGGCACACCGCCAGCACTGGATCGAAGAGGGCATCTCGGTCTACGTCGAACCAGTAGCACGGGTGCAGGCTGGCGAGCTTTCCGTGAACGAAATGTGGTTTGAGACCATGCGCGATATGCACCAGGGCGAGCCCGAGCCGGGCGACGAAGGCCTCGACCACACCCACACCTGGGGACGCACCTACTGGGGCGGCGCCATGTTCTGCCTAATGGCCGACGTTCGCATCCGCGAGCAGACCCATAACCAGCAGGGTTTGCAAGACGCTCTGCGCGCAGTGATGGAGCACCAGGGGATCATCACCGAGGATTGGGAGATCGAGCGCGCCTTTGAAATAGGCGACCACGCCACCGGAACCACCGTCCTCATGGACCTCTATAAAGAAATGCGCGACAAGCCCGATCCCGTCGACCTCGATGCACTCTGGAAGAAGCTTGGCGTACGCATGGAAGGAAAGACGGCGGTCTTCGATCCGAAGGCCCCGGACGCCGCCATTCGCGAGGCAATCACCCGCAAGAAGTAGCTAGCGCAGCAGCAGCAATCCGATCACGCATAGCACCAGTCCGCTGGCGTTTTTCAAATTAAAACTCTCGCGATAAACGAACGTCCCCACCGCCAGCAGCACCAGCGCGATCATCGTATTGCAGGCAAACGACGTGATGTTCAACTTCAATCCGAAGCGATAGCCGATGAGGTAGCCGGACTCGATGAGCACCACCGAAGCTGCGAGACCGACGCAAGCAAAGTTAAGCCGATGCACTTGTTCGCCGTTCACGCCGTGCCGCGTTGCTGAAATGACGAGGCAGGTGAGCGAGGCAAGCCCGAACGACACGCAGAGCGAGAGGAACGGATCGAGCGTCGCCGGCGTCGCCTTCTGGCATAGGTGATAAAGAACGCCTCCGCCGATGATCATGCTTACCGTGATCAGCTCGGTGCTTGAGAGATTCATTTCAGTTCGTTCCTTTCGCGCCGCATCAGCAGATCCTGCTGCCGGTCGTTGCCCACCACGTAAATCTGCTCACCGACCACTTCAAATCCCCAGCGCCGGTAAAACCCAATGCCGCGCGGGTTCTCGGAGAACACGCTGAGCCACAATGTGTCGCAGTCAGAGGCATCGAGCAGCTCACGCATCAGCAAATTCGCCACCCCGCGTCCGTGATGCTCGGGGTCCACGTAGAACTTATAGACCTCTGCCGCGCGCTCGACCGCGATCTTCGGATGACTGCTGGCCAGCATCAGCACGCCGTAACCGACGATCTGTGAATCCTCTTCCGCCAACACAACAACAGCATTTGCATCGCCGATCATCGTCCGCATTTTCTGCGGCGTCAGTTCCTTGGCAACGTGCGCGGCGATGTCAGCGCGATCGGCGCCCGGTCGTCCGCCGAGCGGAAACGTGCGGGCCGCAAAAACGGCGAGCGCCTCGGCATCGTTCGCCTCTGCCCGCCGCAAGAGCACGCTCATTTATTTCGTGGTGAATCGATAAATTGTGGTGGCGTGGAACTTCTTGCCGAACTTCAGCTCAGTGCTGGGAAACTTCGGCTGGTTCGGAGAATCGGCGAAGTGCTGCGCCTCGAAGCAGAACGCATTGCGGAACGCATACTTGTGGCCGCCCTTTCCGATCGCGCCATCCATGTGATTGCCGGTATAGAAGTGGATGGCTGGCTGGTCAGTGAGCACCGTCAGCATGCGGCCGCTCTCAGGATCGTAGGCCTCCGCGGCCTCCTGTACCTTGCCATCGTTGTCGAGCGCGTAGCTGATGTCGTACCCAATCCCGTACTTGAGCTGATCGTTCTTCGCATCAATGTTCTTGCCGATCGGCGTCAGCTCGTGGAAGTCGAAGGGCGTACCGTCAGCGGGAACGATCTGGCCGGTAGGAATCAGCCCCGCATCTACGGGGACGATTTTCTCGCTGTCGATCTTTACTTCCTGTTTCAGGATGTCGCCGCTGCCTTCGCCTGCCAGGTTGAAGTAGGCGTGGTTGGTGAGGTTCACCACGGTGTCTTTATCGCTGAACGCGCTGTACTCGATCTTCAGGTCGTCGCCCTGCAGAATGTAGCGCACGGTCGTCGTCAACGTGCCGGGGAAGCCGGCCTCGCCGTCCTGGCTGATGTACGTCAGCTCCACGCCATCGTGAACCTGCTTCGCGGTCCATAGCTGTTTACCGAAGTTTTCCGGACCGCCGTGCAGCGTGTTCGCGCCGTCGTTCTTGGGTAGATGGAATTGCTGGCCATCGAGCGTGAAGGTTGCATTGCCGATGCGCCCGGCGTAACGGCCAACAATCGATCCGAACGATGAAGTGTCGCTCAAGTAGCCCTGGACGTTGTCGAAGCCGAGTGCGATGTCCGCGGTCTTGCCGTTGCGATCAGGCGCGATCACCGATACGAGCCGCGCGCCATAGGTCGTAACGCGCGCTTCGAGCTTGTCGTCCTTCAGCGTGTAGATCTCGACGTTACGCCCGTCCTGCATTTTCCCGAAGCTGTCTTTTTTTACCGTCGTTCCGCCCAAGTGAAGATTCACCCCGCCTACCAAGAGACACGAAAGAGCCAACAAATGAGCAGCAAACACAAGAGCCTCCAGGGAGAATTATTGCCGCCCTCCAATGTAACGCATTCCGGGCCGCCGGAGCAGCGATCAACTCACGTCTGCCGATTCACTGACCACCTTCGCCGGGATGCGCTCGGCCGGAGTGCTGCTGAGGAATGCGCAACCCAGCGTGAGCAACGACGAACAGCCCAATGCCCCCACGCACGCCTTCCATCCATGCCAGAGCCAAACCCACCCCAGCACCGTTGCGCCCAGGCTTCCGCCAATGTAGTAAAGCGTAACGTAGAGACCAGCGGCTGATGAGCGCGCACGCCCGGCGTTAATGCCCGTTTGCACCGTGGCCGCGGCCTGGAAAATGAAATTGCCCGACGAAAACAGCGCCAGCCCCACCACCACGATTGCCAAATGCTGCGAGAGCGTGCAGAGAAGCCCCGTCAGCGCAAACAGCAGCGCGAGCACCGCCGTGGCGCGAAAGCCGCTGCGATCGAGAAAGCGTCCCGAAAGCGGCGTGATCACCAACCCGAGTAAGTACACGCAGAAAATGCTGCCCAGCGCAGCGCTGGTGAGCAAGAACGGCGGCGCCGCGAGATAGAAGTTGACGTAGGTGAACGCTCCCACCAGCGAAAACAGCACACCGAAGCCCATGGCAAACGTTGCGATCAGCCGCGGGTTGCGCAGGTGCATCCGCATATCGCTCAGCGTGGATGAAACATTCGCGGCAGCGACGAAGTTCTTTGCCTTCGGGAGCCACTGCCGCACGACTAGCGCTCCACCGAAGTTCAGTACTCCGATCACCACGAACGCCGCTCGCCACTGCCAATGCGTAGCGATTATCCCGGAAATAAATCGTCCAAGAAATCCGCCAAACACGGTGCCGGTAATGTAGGCCGCCATTACGGACCCGACGTTCGCGCCGCTGAACTCCTCGCCGATATAGGCGATCATCACCGCGATGATCCCGGGAACGAAAATGCCTTGCAGGAATCGCCAGAGCACCAGCGTCCAAATGCCGGTGGAAGTCGCCGCCAACAAGGTTGGCAGTGTCAGCCACAACAGCGCGGGAACGATGACTTTCTTCCGCCCAATGTGTTCGGCCATCAACCCCACGATCGGCGCTGCGAGTGCCACGCCCAACGTGGTGGCGCTCACTGTGAGGCTGACTTCCAATTCTGACGCGTGAAACAGCTGCCGCAGGAAGGGAAGCAGCGGCTGTGTGCAGTACACGTTGAGGAACGTGCACGTGCCCGCCAGCATCACCGCGATCAAGCTCGTCGCGCTTCGCCCACCCGGATTTTCCATTACATCGGTCACTGCATTTCCATGATGCGGGGTCTGTGGAAGAATGTGCAACGGCAGACATCACACTTCCGAGGTCACCCTTTGTTCATCGGACACTTCGCCCTGGCACTCGCCGCCAAAAAGCCTGCGCCGAAAATTCGGCTTGGCACCACCGTTATGGCCGCGCAGTGGCTTGATTTGCTCTGGCCGATCTGCCTGCTGCTCGGTATCGAACAGGTGCGCCCTGCGCCCGGCATCACCCGTTTTACTCCACTCGATTTCGTCAGCTATCCGTGGACCCACAGCCTCGCGATGGCGCTCGCCTGGAGCATTCTCTTCGCGGTAATTTTTTTCGCCATCCGCCGCGACGCCCGCGGTGCCTTGCTCGTGGGAGCGCTGGTCACCAGCCACTGGGTGCTCGACTATTTCACCCACCGCCCCGACCTCCCGCTCTATCCCGGAGGCCCAAAGGTCGGCCTCGGCCTGTGGAACTCCATCGCCGGAACCGTGACTATCGAGGTCCTGATGTTCGTCGCGGGTGCCGCGATCTATCTCACCACCACCCGCGCCAAAGACAAGATCGGCTCCATCGCCCTCTGGGTGTTTCTACTTCTGCTGCTCGGCTTCTATGTCAGCGCCGCCGTGAATCCCGGCAGTCCGCCCACGCAAAACGAACTCGCCTGGAGCGCGCTCCTCATGTGGATCTTCGTGCCGTGGTGCTACTGGATCGACCGGCATCGCGAGGTGAAGTAGTGCTTGCGCTTCCGGCGCGGGATGCAGCCGTGAAACCCGAGAAGCCGCAGCAAAAGTCAATCCCGCGGGACGAGCAGCGCGCGGTTGCTCGAGCCTCGTGCGCTTTTTCCGCGAGTCGCCGACCGCTGAAGTGGAACTCGACCTCGAGCGCGAACCGGCTTACGGCAAGGACATCGATCTTTGATGGCGCCGATTCAGAAAGACGGAAGGATTCAGCAAGCCGAATCCTTCCGCGTAGCTCCTATTTGAGCTTCTTATCGAAGTAATCCGCCGTCGCTCCGTAGGCCTTGATCCACGATTTGTACATCAAGAACCCGTGGATCTCGTCTGGCAGCACCAGCTCTTCGAATTCAATGTTGTGGTGCCGCAGCTTCTGCGCCAGGTCAACGGTTTGCGAGAACGGCACGTTGCGGTCGTCGTCGCCCTGGATGAGCAGCACCGGCGACTTCCACGTATCCATCGAGCTCTCTGGTGAGGACTCCCATGCCAGCTTCTGCGCCTCTTTCGCATCCGGCGCACCGCCTGTGCTGCTTTCCCACGACCCCAGGAACGCACTCCAGTCATGCACCCCGTGGAAGTCCACGCCCGCCTTGAAGATGTCGGAGTTGCGGGCCAGGCCCATCGCGGTCAGGAAGCCGCCGTACGATCCACCCCACAGACCCATCTTCGTCGCGTCCACGCTGGGCAGCGATTGCAGATAATGCGCGCCCGCCACCACGTCGTCATATTCCTTGGCGCCGCGCCAAACCGTGTGCGGCGGATTCAGGAAGTCGTAGCCGTACATGATGCCAAGCCGATAATTCACGGAGAGCACCACGTAGCCCTTGCTCGCCAGGTATTCATTCATGGCGTAAGCGTCGTGGTAGTAGTCCATGTAATGGAAGCCGAGCAGCATCTGCCGTATCGGTCCGCCGTGGGTGAAGATCAACGCCGGATGCTTCGCGTGCCCGTCCTTCGGCAGGAAGAGCTGGCCGTGGATCTTGAAGCCGTCGGTGCTATCGAAGATGACCTGCTGCGGCACCACCAATTGGTCGGAAGGGAAGTCCTTTGGCAGCAGATCAGCAGCGATCATCTCGCGGCCCTTCGCCGTCAGTTGGTACGGCATGGCCGGAGTGGTTGCGCTTGAGCCGAGGCAAACGATCTTGTTGCCCGCCTCCACCGGCGACCATTCGATCGTCTCGCCCTTGCTGAGTTGTTCACGCTGGCCGCCCGTCACCGCAACCCGCCACAGGTGACGCCGGTCTTCATCGTTCGAATCGCTGGTGTACTCATTCGATGAGAAGAAAATCGTCTTGCGGTCGTTGCTCAGGGTTACGTCTTCCACGTCGAAGTTGCCCGATGTGAGTTGCACCGCCTCGCCGCCATTCGCCGGAACTGCATATAACTGGTTGCGGTTGTCGCGATAGGAATCGAAAATGATCCGGCCATCGGCGAAGTTGAACGATGTTTGCGTGAACTCCGGCAGCGAATCGCGCATGCCGTCGCCGCTATGCCACGCCTCTTTCGCGGCGTAAGTGCCGGTGTTGCCCACCCAAATGGACCATAGCCGCGGTCGCTCAGGAATGAGTGGAAGTTTTGCTTCCGCCCCCGGCTGCCGGATGAACGCAATCTGCGTTCCGTCGGCCGACCAGCGCGGCAGGTCATCACGGCTGGTGCTCGGCGCCACGTAATGTACCTCGGTCCCGCCCAATTCCTGGATCGCGATGAAGTTGTGGTCTTTGCGTCCCACCACGAACGCCAGTCGCTTGTTATCGGGGGACCACCGTGGCTGGCTCACTTCGCCGCGGATCTCATTCAGCTTCTTCGCATCGGCCTTGCCTTGCAGCGACGCCACCATGATCGAGCTTTTCGTGGACCACGCAACCCGTTGGTTGTCGGGTGAGATCTGGATGTCCTCGCATCCTTCTTCGCCGCAACCCATGTCGCCGATGAGCCGCGGCTCACCACCAGCCACATCCACGGCGAAAACCTGTTGCTTCGTCCCCGCCACCAGGTGTTCGGTGTTCGCCGGAGTTCCGGTGCCGTTCAACTCCGTTCCCCGCGAATACACGACGGTCTTGCCGTCGGTGGTGATGGTGAGGGCGTCGATCTCCATGCCGTCATCATTCGCATAGTGGGTCACCGGTCGCGCTTTGAAATCCGGCGCGTCGGCAACAAATACGTTGCGTGCACCCTTGATATCGAACACCCACGCAATGCGTTGACCGTTGCGCGACGCGACCAGTTCCGAGGGAAATGGCGAACTCAGAATTTGTTCGAGGGTGAATCCGGCAGAGAATGTGAACGTCGAAACAAGCAGGAAGAGGGGAAGTAAGACTTTGTTCCGCATGGCACGCGAGGATATCACTTCAGAGGTGAAACAAAATCGCACTTATCGCCGCGAACGTTTCACACCCGCCACGGAGACACGGAGCCACGGAGAAGATGAAATTGAAAGTGGATTGCGAGGTAAGGGCGAGGTCGTCCTGATCACCGCCACGCAAGAAAAAAATTCCTCCGTGTCCTCCGTGCCTCCGTGGTGGATTTTTCCTTTTGGTTTTAAGGCAAAGGAAAAGGCCGCCCGGCAACTCAGGCGGCCTTTCCTTCAAGGGAGAATAGTTCCAACGGAGGCTAGACCGTAGAAACTTTCTGGAGAAATACTATGAGGGAGGGTAGGGGGTGTCAAGCGATTTTTGGAACTTAAATCCCTTGTTTTTCAATAACTTACAGGTTCGTCCTCAGAAAAGTAAAAGTGACGCAAAATGTCAATCCCGGGGGAATCAAACTTGTAAGTAACCTGAATGTAAGGGGTTACCGTAAATCGAGGCTGATGAACTCGTCCTCATCCTCTTTATGGAACCGGCCGGGCAGGATTCTCCTGAAAAGGACCCTCGTTCCGCCCATCAGGAACCCGAAGCCGGCGCCCACCAGCATCAGAATCCCGATCAGCGAGAACACCGCGACGATCAGATTGCCGATGTTGTTCCTCGGCGAAACGCTGGTTGCTTCCGTCCAGCTCACCGTCGCATCGAAGTTCACCGACCCGACCAATCCCTTCTCGTCAGCCATTGGGAGATCGCCAGTCATCACCACCACTTTGTCGCCGCTTCGCTTCGAGATGTACCCCGGCGCCGACTGCATCGTCGTATCGAGATTGTGCAGCCGCTCGGTGGCGATTTCTTTCGTGGGATACGAAATGACCACCATGGTCGAGCGCGCGCCGCGATCTTCGTAATCCCCCAGCGCAACTTCTGCGTCGTTGCCGAACTTAGCGAAGTTCACCTGGTCCGCTGAAACCGGCGCATGCACAAGATTCAGCGCGTCGGGACCCAGCACGTAACGCACCGTTCCCGATACCAGCTTGTCCTTCGGCAAATAGCCCGGCAAGTTCGGCGGCGTCGCTTCGTTGCCGTGCGCCTGGGGCAATTCTTTCGCGAGCACCCGCAAGTCGGCGGCCGACATCGCCGTGGTCTGGTCGAGCGAAACATCCACAAGAACATTGCTGCGATAAAAGAGGATGCGCGTGTTGTTCGAGGCCGCGTCATCGCCGATCTTCTCGGGCTGCATCTGGGGTGCGCGATAGAAGGTGAACGCCCCAAAGGTCCCACTTACGTTGTCGAACCGCGCCGCCTTCACCGTCAGGTGACGCCCGTCGCGCGTGTACTCCGCCGTCTCGTAGTCCTGGAAGCCGTATTCCTTCAGCACCGCCGGATACGCCGCATCCACCTGTTCCGGCTTATCGCCATGCTTCGCGGTGGAAGCCTTCTGCCAACCGGCAAATTCTTGCGGCAGCAACGAAGCCGGCGCGGCAGGCGCAGCCTTGGTATCGGCAGCAAACGCCGGCAACGAAAGACAAATCAGGGCGAAAACGGCGAAGCAACGTCGCATGGGACTTACTTATTAGACTACACGGAATGCAGGGAAGTTTCCGGAAAGCAGTGATTAGCAATTAGTGATTAGGGCTTGAGGCTCCGTTGCGTCGGCTGCGGTTTTACTAATCACTAATCACTAATCACCCGTTATTGGCCGCTCGTCTTTCCCCCCGACTGTGCCACCTTAACGCTGCTCAGGCTGCTCACATACTTCGCCACGCCTTTGTAAAGCGATTCGGCAATCTTTTGCCGATATTCGGGCGTCCGCAGCTTGCGCTCGTCGCCGGGGTTGCTGACGAACGAGATCTCGGCCAGGATGCTCGGCATGTTCGCGCCGATCAGAACGATGAACGGCGCCTTCTTCACCCCGCGGTTACGCATGGTGAGCGACTTCGTCGAGAGCCCCTGCGCCAACGAGCCATCCACATCGCTCGCCAACTCGCGCGACTCGTCAATCTTGTCCTTGAGCGTGATCTTCTTCACCAGGTCCTGCAGGTCGTGGATCGACGTCTGGGAGACGGCGTTTTCGCGTGCCGCCACTTCCAGCGCCCCCGGATCGGAAGTAAAGTTCAGGTAATACACCTCCACGCCCCGCGCCGAAGCATCGCGGCTGCTGTTGGCGTGTACCGAGACAAACAGATCCGCCTGGTTCTGGTTGGCGATCGCCGTCCGGGTTTCGAGCGGAATGAAGGTGTCGTCATCGCGCGTATACACGACGTCGGCCCCAAGTCGCTCCTCGAGCAGCTTTCCGAGCCGCATCGCGACGTCGAGCACCAAATCTTTTTCCATCAGGCCATTTGGTCCGACGGTTCCGGTATCGTGCCCGCCATGTCCCGCGTCCACCACGATCTTGTTGATCTTCAGCCCCAGTGCTCGCACCAGCGTGCGATCGCCGCTGCCGATCGGCGCAGCTTCGTGGATCTCCGCTACCTCAGTGTCCGCTTTCGATTTCCGCGACGCCTTCGACGACTTCGCCGCCGGTTCGGCTTTCGGTTCAACCGATTCATAAGTTGGCTTAGTGGTCGGCTGCGTGGTGCCCTTCAACTTTGCGGCCGCGATATCGGCATCCGGCTTGGGAAGCGGCTTTCCCGCTTCTTCCGCTTCCTTATATTTCTTCTCGAAGGCGGCAGCTTCTTCACGCATCTGCTCGCCGCTCTTTACGGGTGCCCCAGGTTTCGCGGTTTTCGAAACCTGGGCTTCTGCGTTCGCCTTCTGGGCCGTCTCCGGCCGCTTTGTCTCGCGCGCAGGATTTTCGGTGGCCTTCGTTTCTTTCGCGAGCTCGGTCTTATGGCTTTCCGCCGCTTTCGTTTCCTTTTCTGTTGTGGGTGCCCCAGGTTTCACGTTTTTCGCAACCTGGCTTTCCGGTTTCTTCCCGTGAATATCAATAATCAGCCGGTACGGATTCGGCAGCAGGAACGCCGAGTAATCCGAAACATCGCTAACGTCGAGCACGATCCGCACCACGTCCTTCTGATACGGCGCCACGCGCACCGTCTTCAGGAACCCGTCGCCAACCTCGAAGCTCTTGCCCACCAACGTGGAGGCCAGCTTCGCCCCATGCAGGTCGAAAAAGATCCGGTCGGGCTTGGGGATGCGTCCCGCTTCGTACTTCACTTCGTCGTCAAGATCGACGGCCACCCGCGTGTAATCCGGCGTCGACCAGTAGCGGATGCCGTTTACGGTAGGCATGGAGGCGTGTTTTTTCTCGGCCACGGCCGCGGCCTTCACCTCAGTCGGCGTCAGCGGCGGAGGCGCGCTCAAATCCGCCAGCGCCTTATGAGCCTCATCCACCATTTGCGACTTTGGATAGCGCTGCAGAAATTCTTCGAACGTCGCCTTTGCCGAGGCGTCGTCCTTTAAATCTTCTTTGTAGATTTGTCCGATGGTAAACAGCGCATCCACCCGGTACTTGCTCCCCGGATACTCCTTCCGCAGGAACTCGTACTGGGTAATCGAGTCTTTGAGCAGCTTTTCGTCCGAGAAGTGACGGCCTTCTTCGGCCAGCAGTTCCGCGACGGCCACAATGCTTGCATCCGCCTTGCTCGACGCCGGGCTCAGGAAGTACACCCGCTTATACGCGTCGATCACCTTCTGGTACGAAGCCTTCGTGCGGTCTTTTTCCGGACGCCCGTTCAGCGCCTCGCGGTCCTGCTCGGCCTTTTCGTAGGCGCTAAGGGCAAGTTCTTTTTTGCGGGAAGGAGTAGTTGCTGCGAAGGCCAGCGAGGTTATTGTGGTCAGCAGGATCATCACTGCGACCCACTGTGTGCCTCGTTTCGTTGGGACCCTGAACCCCATCGTGACTGCTACCGATCTCCTACCGATAGCATGGAGCCACTCTGGCGGTTAGTCAACGTTGTTAAAGGTCAGCACACCTGATTCGTCACGGTACACCTTGATCGGCGCCCGCGTGGGCGTGAATTGCAGCGATAGCCCACCGTTGTACAGGTTCGTAATCTGCCGCACGTAATTCTGCGTCTCGTGATACGGCGGAATGCCGCCGTGCGACGTCACCGCCTTTTCGCCCGCGTTATACGCCGCCAGCGAAAGCTTCACGTCTCCGTTGAAGTCGTCGAGCAGCTTGCGGAAGTGCCGCACGCCCGCGTCCACGTTCTCGTTCACGTCGAACGGATTGTTCACGTTCAGCCGCCGCGCGGTGTCGGGCATAAGTTGCATGAGCCCCATCGCGCCCTTGTTCGAAATCACCCGGGCATTGAAATTCGATTCCACCTTGATGATCGCTTTCACCAGCCCCGCGTCCACGCCATGCCGCGCCGCCGCCTCTTCCACCGCCTTTTCTACTTCGGCGGTAGTCACGGCGTAGCCCTTCGCCATCTTTGCGAAGTTCGGATCCTTTTCCGCTGGTTCCTTGCCTGCCGTGCTCGCCGCCGGTTGCAACGAGACGAACTCCTTCACCTCGTTGGCGGCCGTGCGCGCCGCATCGAGCGCTGCCGGATTGGCATGCGGAACCGCCTTCCAGCGATGTTCGGTGTTGCTCCAGAAAATCAGCGACTTCGAATATCGCGACGGTGTCCCCTGCGCGGTAACGTACTTCGGCTGGTCATCTTCGTTGACGTAAACTTTATGGCCGTCCACCACCACCGGCTCGATCTGCGCCTCGGCCTTCACCGTCAGCAGCAGCGCCATCGCCGCCGCCGCGCACAGCAAAGTGCTCCTTCCCAGGCGGATACGCCAGGGTCGGGAAGCGCGCAATTCGTCAATGCGGCGAAGGTATGCCATAAATCTTCGGAGTAGCAGGATTATAAGGTCGTTACCCGCCCCATTCAATCAGGGAAACCCTTAGCTTTGGTCTCTGTACCAATGCCGTAAAAACATGACGATGGTAATCGGCATGCGATTTTTCGTTGACAGGCTTTGCTCAACTGTCCTACTGTCATATGACAGTAGGCAGACACCATGATCTTTCAGGTGAATTACAAATCCGGCAAGCCGATCTACCTCCAGCTGGTGGACCAGGTAAAAACCGCCGCCGCTTCCGGCGCGCTCCAAGCCGGGGAAGCGCTACCGTCCATCCGCCCGCTTGCCGAAGAACTCCGTGTGAACCGCAACACCATCGCCAAGGCATACACCGAACTCGAATCGCTCGGCGTGGTCGAGACCCAGCCCGGCCGCGGATCGTTCGTGAAAGAAAACCACGCCGGCCTTCGCAAGGACGTCCGTCGCAAGCTGCTCATCGAGGAGATCGACCAGGCGATTGTGCAGGCGCACCATCTGCAAGTGCCGCGCGACGAATTTCTCCGCCTCGTGCACGAGCGCGTGGATGCCCTCGACGATCGCCGCCGCGCCAACCAAGAACGCAAGGAGGTTCAGCCGTGACCACCGACTCCACCGCCGCCATCCAGATCGACCACCTGGCCTACTCTTACGGCCGCGCCGAAGCCGTTCACGACCTCTCGCTCACCGTGCGTCCCGGCCGCTGCTACGGCCTCTTTGGCCGCAACGGCGCCGGCAAGACCACCACCATGAAGTGCCTGCTCAACCTGCTGCGTCCGCACAGCGGCAGCGTGCGCGTCTTCGGCCTCGATCCGGCCAAGCAGGAAGTCGAAGTGAAACGCCGCATCGCCTACGTCCCCGACCAGGTCGCGTTTTATCCGTGGATGTCGATCCGCGAAACCATCGACTACCTCGCCTCCTTCCGCCAGAACTGGAATGCGAAGACCGAGCAGGACCTGCTGAAACGCTTCGGCCTTCGTTCCGACCAGCGCACCGGCAGCCTCTCCAAGGGCCAGCGCACGCAAGTCGCGTTGATTGCCGCTGTCTGCCCCGAAACCGATCTTCTCGTGCTCGACGAGCCGACATCCGGCCTCGATCCCATCGTCCGCCGCGAGTTCATCGAGACCGTCATTGGGGCCTACCAGGAGAGCGGCCCCGGCCGCCGAACCATCTTCGTCTCCACTCATCTGATCAGCGAATTCGAAGGTCTCATCGACGAGTTCACCATCATGGACGCTGGCCGCGGCATTCTCACGCTCGAGAGCGACCCGGCGCGCGAGCGTTACCAGCGCATCCACGCCCGCTTTGCCAACACGGTGCCGGAACTCGATCTTGCCGGTGCTTTACGCGTCCGCCGCAATGGCCGCGAGCTCGACGTCATCGCCAACGGCAGCGCCGCCAAGCTCGAAGCCCTAATGAGATCCCATGCGCCCGAACAGCTTTCGATCGAATCTCTCAGCCTCGAAGAAATTTTCGTTGCAACATTGCGGGAATAGGAGGACGCCATGAAAGCAGGCTCAATGCAACTCGTGCAGGAAGCGCGTCCGCTGGCATGGCCGTGGGTGCTCACGCTCGCCGCCGGAATCTATTCCGCTGTCATCCTCTCGCGTCCCGTGACGTTCTGGCCCGTGAGTGCCTGGCATGAAACCGCAGGGATCGTGCTCTACCTTGGCGTCTTTTTCGCTATCCCGCTCCTGGCCATTCTGCCCATCGGCAACGAGTTCCAGCACCGTACACTGGCCTTACGCCTCTCTCAGCCGGTGCCGCGCCAGACTTTCTGGACGCACAAAATCCTCGTCGCCATCGCCGCCGTAGTGCCGCTCGCCGTCCTCGATTGCATTTCGTTCAGCGCCAACTTCGGCCATGCTTTCCTGCTCCTCGCCATTATTTGGATCGTGGTCACCACCGCTGGCGCTATCCCGTTCACGCTGATCGCGCGCTCCACCATCGGCGGCTTGGTGCTGAGCGGTTGGATTTATCTGGCCGCAGCCTACGGTTGGGTCTACTACAAAGATCACGGCAATTTCTCCACGGCTGCGCTCTCGACCATCGCTGCTCTGGTCTTCGCCTATGCCATCGCCATGCTCTGGCTCGGGCGCCGCATGGTCCTCCGCTACCAGGCCGCCGACGGCATGCAAGCCGGCGAAACCTTTATCCCCGGCGCTGCGCTCCTACCCGGGTTCCTCGTCGCTGGGTTCCGTCCCCGTCCGCGTGGCGCACTGCTCAACCTCGTCCGTCGCGAGTTCCACCTCCTGCGCGTGATCTGGCCGCTCAGCGTGATCGCAGTCCTTGCGTGGATTGTCCTTGTCCCATTCCTCAATGCCAATAACGCAGAGTCGCATGTGTACGACGTCCTCGTTGGCCTGAACGGACTCATATCCATAGTCATCGCCGTGCTTTGCGGCGTTGTTTCACTCGGCGAAGAGAAGCAGTGGGGTACGCATCCCTGGCACCTCACGCTACCGATTTCTTCCACCCTTCAGTGGTTGGTGAAGCTCGCCGTCGCCCTCTTCACCAGCGTGTTCGCCGGAGCCGTGCTTCCCGTGATCGTGCTCTTCGCAGGGCGGGCACTGCGCCACTACGCGTTCCCGCTCGATCACGCCATCCTGTGGGGATGGCCGCTCGCCTCGGCGCTCATCACGATCGCAGCCTTCTGGGCCGCGTGTGTAGCCAAGGAAACTGTGCGCTCGGTAATGTGGCTGTTTGTCGTCACCCTCGCGGTCGCTCTCGCCGCATACGCGGGCTACGCGCTTTACTCGGCGTCTGAAGGAGCGATCTTCGATCTCGAATGGGCCCTCATTTGGAAGCTCGATCCGATTCGTGTTCAAAGCGTGGTCCACTGGATCCTCATCAATACGCCCCTTTTCCAGTGGATGACTGCCATCGTGGCGACTCCGCTTTTCTTAGTTATCCTCATCGCGACGCGCCGTCGCTTCGTGGAAAGCGCCGACGACACAAATCGGCGGGTCCTTCGCGTAGCGCTGCCCTTGTTGCTTGCCACCTTCCTTCCGGTTTTTGCCCAGCAGGTCTTCGACAAATTCGTGGAAACCAGCTGGACCTCGCGAAGCGCGCTGCTCGCTGATCTCCATCGTTTCTTTGAGGCCCAAGGGGCGCGACTTTCCCAAGCATCACCTTCAGCACCACTGCATCTCAGCGCCGACGAGATTGAGCGTGCAGGGAGTTTCTCCTGGAAGGAACGCACTTGGCTGGGCAACGCCACCATCGAGATCTCCCCGGCCCCATTTGTGCAGCGGCCTATGCAATATGCTCCCCCGCGCGGGTTCGGGAGCTTCGCCGGCCTCGCCATGAGGGCGCCCGGCGTTGAGCCGCTCTCCTATACGGCGGTCATCCATCGCGGCAACGGCACTCGCTGCGATTTAAGTTTCATCACCGCAGAACACGCCGGCTTTGGCATGCTGCGCGGCCAATGTAAGTGAGTAATTCTCACAAGCAAAAAGCCCCGAGCATAGCCCGGGGCTTTCGATCCTTCCACGCTGTTTTATCTCGTCGCGTACGCCTGCGGTGGCAACTGTATCCGCGCGAACGCTGCCTTCACCTCTGGCTGCAGCAGGTACCAGACGATCCCAACGTCAATCGCCAGCCAGAGCAGGCGCCACATCATCATGAAGATGTTGAAGTGGATCATGCCGATGAATAATCCGAGTACGCCTAGTGCCGCGCCGAGTCCGCATAGCACAATCGTCAGGATGCGGGCCCATTCCTTCACCTTCCATAGCCCAATGCCGCATATCAGGTTTAACGCGGCGCCTATCAGGAAGAACACGCCGAGAATGGCTCCCACCATCGCGCCAAACCCTGCGCCCGTCATCCCCGCGCCGCGCTGCTGCAACGCCGCGCCGAATAAGCTGCCGATGAATGCGCCGCCTACAAACGCTGCAATCGTGCCGACGACGAGCAGGCCACACATCACGAAGAAGAACACGGAAATCAGGGTAACGCCCGTGGGACGGTTCATAGCAATCTCCTGTCTGCGGCAAAAATCTGCCCGCAAACGTAGTCCATCGCCCTGCGAGAATCAAGTCTGAAGTAGTGTTCCCGCCCGGATCCGTTCCGCCAAGGGACCGGCGCTTCCGCCGTGCGGTAGCCAACCTAACCGCTTTTCCGCTCTGCCACTCCCTCTTTTCCTGACACCTGAAACCTGAAACCTGAAACCTACCCTGCTTCCACGACTTTCTCCCCCGCGCTGCCGCCTCTTGTCATCCAGACCGAAGCGCAGGACCTGCTGTTCTTTTCCGTCTCGGCGGACTCCGCGATTTCACCTCAACCACCGATTTATACTGAAAGTACGCATGCCCGACCGCCTCCACGATTTCATCGCCGAAGCACGCCGCAATGTGACCGCCGCCCGTACGGCCAGTCGTGCCCGCGACCTCGAGAAGCAAGCCCGCGACCACAGGCCGCGCGGGTTCAAACGTGCGCTGGTCGAGCGTTCGCAGTCCGGTACCGCCGTCATAGCTGAGCTGAAGAAGGCTTCTCCTTCGAAGGGACTGCTGCGCGCCGAATTCGATCCCGCCTCGTTAGCCGCTGAACTCGAAGCCGCCGGCGCAACTTGCCTCTCGGTGCTGACCAACGAACCCCATTTTCAGGGTTCGCTGCGCAATCTGACCTTAGCTTCGCAGGCAGTGAAGATCCCCTGCCTTCGCAAAGATTTCATTGTCGACGCCATCCAGGTCGTCGAAGCCCGCGCTCATGGTGCCGATGCCATCCTGTTGATCGTCGCCGTTTTGCAGGACAAGGAGCTGCGCGATCTCCACGACGAAGCCAAAGCGCTTGGCCTTGATGTGCTTTGCGAGGTCCAGCAGCGCGATGAAATGAAACGCGCCGCTGATCTCGGCTTCGACCTCATCGGCGTCAACAATCGCGATCTCCACACCTTCCACGTTGACATGGAGAACTCGCTGCGCTTTATCGAGGATTTTCCTCTCAACGCCTTCCGCGTGGCGGAGAGCGGCATCGATTCGCCGCAGACAATCCAGCGCCTCAAGGCTGCTGGATACCAGGCTTTCCTCGTCGGCGAACGCCTCATGCGCTCCGACTCTCCGGGCGACACTCTCCGCGAGCTGCTGGCATGACCGCACCCGACCAGAAGCCTTGGATTAAAGTGTGCGGCAATACCAACCTCGACGACGCAAAACTCGCCGTCGAGCTCGGCGCCAGCGCGCTGGGTTTCATCTTCGCCCCCAGCCCGCGCCGTATCACGCCCATCGAAGCCAGCCGCATCATCCAGCATATTGACCCTGCGGTCGAAACCATCGGCGTCTTCGTCAACCAGCCGCCCTCGGTCATTCTCGCCAGCGCCAGCCGCGCGGGTTTAAGCGGCGTGCAGCTTCATGGCGACGAAGATCCCAACATGGTTGGCACGCTGCTAGCTCTCGCCCGCCGCCAAAAGACCGAGCTGAAAATCTACAAGGCCGTCCGCATGACCATCATCGACGACAGCTTCAAGTGGGATGTCGAAGCCTCCAAGCTCCTTGCCGGCATGCTGCTCGACAGCGGCACCCCCGTCCAGCGCGGAGGTACTGGCCGCCAATTCGATTGGGACGAGGCCGCGCCGCTCGTCCGCATACTCGCCCGCCGTGCGAAGATCATCATCGCCGGGGGCTTGAACCCGCAGAACGTGTCACGCGCCCTCGCCCTCTTCCAGCCGTGGGGACTCGATGTCGTCAGCGGCGTGGAAAGCAAGCCGGGCAAGAAAGATCCCACGAAACTCCGCGCATTTTTCGACGCCGTTTACGGCGTTCCTCAGGGAAAATAGAGAATTCATGGCCACCAAGACACTTTCGAAACCCAGCAAGAGCGACCCCACCAAGCGCGAAGACGGCGCTCGTCGGGGACCCCAAAAAGTTGCCAAGCCCGCGCCGCAGCCCGGATATTTCGGCAGCTACGGCGGCCGCTTCGTCCCCGAGACGCTGATGGCCGCGCTCCAGGAACTCGATACCGCCTACGAGGCCGCCAAGCAGGACAAGAAGTTCAAAGAGGAGTTCGAGAGCCTGCTGCGCGACTTCGCCGGCCGTCCCACGCCGCTCTTTTTCGCCAGGAATCTCACCCAGAAGCTCGGTGGCGCGAAAATCTATCTCAAGCGTGAAGACCTGCTCCACACCGGCGCGCACAAAATCAACAACTGCATTGGCCAGGGTCTGCTGGCGCGTCGCATGGGCAAGCAGCGCATCATCGCCGAAACCGGCGCCGGACAGCACGGCGTAGCCAGCGCGACGGTCAGCGCGCTCTTCGGCATGAAGTGCGTCGTCTACATGGGTTCGGAAGATGTTCGCCGCCAGGAGCCCAACGTTTTCCGCATGAAGCTTCTCGGCGCCGAAGTCGTCAGCGTGAACTCCGGCTCGCGCACCCTCAAAGACGCCATCAACGAGGCCATGCGCGACTGGGTCACCAACATCCGCACCACCCATTACATGCTCGGCAGCGTGCTCGGCGCGCATCCGTATCCAACCATGGTCCGCGACTTCCATCGGGTCATCAGCCGTGAAGCCCGCGCCCAGATCCTCAAAGCGGAAGGCAAGCTCCCCACGGCGATCATTGCCTGTGTTGGCGGAGGATCGAACGCGATCGGCGCCTTCTACGAGTTTCTTGGCGACAAGAAAGTTCAGCTCATCGGCGTGGAAGCCGGTGGTCGCGGCACCTCGCTAGGCCAGCACGCCGCCCGTTTTCGAGGAGGCGCTCCCGGAGTTCTGCAAGGCACGTATTCTTATGTTTTACAGGACGAATTCGGCCAGATCGCCAGCACACATTCCGTCTCCGCCGGTCTCGATTACCCCGCCATCGGCCCCGAGCACGCCGCCCTCGCCGACGCCGGCCGCGCCGAGTACACCGCCGCCTCCGACGCCGAAGCCCTTGCAGCGTGCAGTATGCTTGCTAAGACGGAAGGCATCATCCCGGCGCTAGAATCGTCACACGCCGTGGCTGAATGTATCCGCCGTGCTCCGAAGATGCGTAAAAACGAGATCGTGATCGTCAACGTCTCCGGGCGTGGCGACAAAGATATTGGAATTCTGCGGGAGCACTTAAATTTTTAGCTCAACCATGCGAAATCCTCACATCCTCGCATTGGCAGTCCTGCTCACCGCAGCCATGTTGGGCTGTCACCGCTCGAATTCAAAATCTGACGAGCCGCCGCCCGATCCCACGCCGCTGCAAAAGCCCGCCGTGAGTTACCAGGATTTCGAAACCGCGGAGAAAGCTTTCGGCTACACCAACTGGGAGAACGTGGAAGACCGCCAGCCGCTCGTGAGCGACCAGCGTCCCCCCTTCCGCTTCACCAGCATCCAGGCGCGCAACGTGGTGGACCACGGCTTCAATGGCACCCTCGTTCTCAGCTTTTACAACAACCGCCTGATGGAAACGCAGTTCTACACCGCGCACATCGACGACTACCTCAAGGCCGCTGCCTTCGATGAGCGCGTTTCGCTCGACAACGACAAGTCCGGCGGCATTCCGCCGCACACTCACATCTGGGTTGGTAAAGAGCAGGATGGCCGCGAGTATCTCGGCATGGAAGACATGATCCTCAAGAACCAGATGAAGGACTGGATCGCCCGCTACTCGAACCGATAATTCATGGCCATTACTTTTCACAAGCGTCCCGGACTCGTCGCCTATATCACCTGCGGCGATCCCGACCTCGACACCACCATCGCGATCATCCTCGCCGCCATCGAATCCGGCGCCGACGTCATCGAACTGGGCGTCCCCTTCAGCGATCCCGTGGCCGACGGTCCGGTCATCCAGGCGGCCAGCGAGCGCGCCCTCAGCGCCGGCACAACTCTGAAGGACGTCCTCGCCGTTGCCCGCGAAGTCCATCGCCGCTCCGATGCCGGCCTGATCGTCTTCTCCTACATGAATCCCATCCTGCGCTACGGCTTGGAAAAGTTCTGTGCTGATGCCGCCGCCGTCGGCGTAGACGGCGCACTGATCACCGATCTTCCGGTCGAAGAGTCCGCCGCCTACGTCGCCGCTATGGCACGCCACAATCTCGATCCCGTCTTCCTCGCCGCGCCCACCAGTCCCGACGCTCGCCTGAAGGCAATCGCGCAGCACAGCCGCGGATTCATCTACGCCGTCTCGCGCACCGGCGTCACCGGCACGCGCGAGAACCTTGCATCTGATGCGCGCGAACTCGTCACCCGTCTGCGCCGCCACACCAAGCTGCCCATTGCCGTCGGTTTCGGCGTCTCGAACGCCGAGCAGTTTGCCGAGGTCGGCCGCTTCGCCGACGCCGCAGTTGTCGGCTCGGCCATCATGCAGCGCGTCTTCGATAATCCCGGCAACGAGGCCAATGCCGTCAAGGCCTTCATCCGTGGACTCACCTCTGCCATGAAACCGGCCGCAGCCAGAAGGGGCTAATAGCAAGCAATGGATATCGCAGACTGGCGTAAAAGAATCGATGCCATCGACCAGGAAGTTCTCCGGCTCTTGAACGAACGCGCGCGTGCCGCGCACGAAATCGGCCAGATCAAGCAGACCACCCACGCCGCCGTCTACGAACCCGACCGCGAGCGCACGATTTTCGCCAACCTGCACAAGACCAACAGCGGCCCGCTCACCAACCCCGACGTCACCCAGATCTACGAGCAGATCATCGCCATCATGCGCGACCTGCAAACTCGCCCCTGACCCATGCCCATCCGCCGCATCACCATCGCCGGGCTCGGCCTCATCGGAGGCTCGCTCGCCATGGCCCTCCGCC
>DASYAU010000123.1:0-2460 GCA_036501185.1 Candidatus Korobacter sp.
CAGCCGTGCTCCAACTGCAGGGGCAGATAGTGGAAGTAGTAGACGCCACCGCCGCCATTGCTAACGAAGGAACCGATGTAGTCCGCCAGCCAGAGACCGCTGAAGATGTCCTCGTAGGTTTCGCTGGTGGAGGAGGAGAGATTCGACTCGGTGATGAAGAAGGGCATGGAGGCGGGAAGGCCATCGGCGTGCCACACATCCACGATGTGATGGATGAGTTCCGGCTCCTCGTAGAGGCTGGCCCAGGTGATGCGGCAGGGCTCGTATGGATAGTGCTCGAAGGAGAAGAATTGCAGGTCCTGCATGCGGTTGTGCCGGCGCAGATAGAACAGGAAGCGGCTGAGCCATGAGGTGCGGCCGTCGGCATCCGGCCAGACTTCGACATCTTCGTTGACACCTTCGAAGGATGGGCCGCCCAGCTTAAGGCTGGGATCGACTTTGCGCAGCGCCGTCGCGAACTGAAGATAGAGCGCACCGTAGTCTTCCGGTTGCATGTATTGGCCATCGGACTCCTCGCCCATTTCGACATAGGAGATCGGGTACTTATGGTTTTCGAGATAGCGGATCTCGGCGGCGGCGTTGTCGGGGGTTTCGTAGAGCATTGCGATCGGCATCATGGCGGGAAGGCCGCGGGTGACGCCGCTTTGAAAGAAGAGATCGAAGCCGACCTGAGCCTCGTTTTTATTCACGGCGCTGTCGGGCGTATGCCAGGGATCGATGGAGGAGCAAAAGGTTGCGGTCTGCTCCTGGTCCGGCGTGTGGCGGAGCAGATCGTGGAAAGAGCCATCTTTGGAAGTGGTACCGAGATATAGCTCCTTGATTGCATAGCCGGCACAGTTTCTTGGGTCGGATGAACCGTGGGTGTCGCAGGTGTTGGAGGAGTGCGTCATCCAAATGCGGAGATAGCGGAGACGCACGGGGAGATCGGAGAACGAGTGAGTCGCCAGGCCGCCGTGCGCCGCGGTGACAACACCGCGGGGGAAGGTGACCCATGCGCCGCGCGTGGGGAAGTGGAGGGGGTCGAGACCGGTCCAGTATTGGAGTACGTAATCGGTCGCGAAGGGTTCGGCCCATGAGATTTTGAGGGTATCGACCAGCTCATCTTTGGAGAGATCGAGGATGACCCACTGCGGATGAAGCGCGTCATCCTCGCCGGTGTAGCGGCTGGTGAGGTAGGGGTTGCTCTTCCAGTAAGTGCTCTCGTCTCCATCGGTGATGCGGGAGAAGCCGATGTTGCCGGTGCCGTCGTTGCGCGTGACGCCACGGTGTGGCAATGCGTAACCGAAGGAGTGGCGGATAAATCCGGTGGACGTGGTGGTGCCGGTGAAGTAGCCCTGGCCGGAAGCATCGCTCCATGTGCCCTCTGGGTTCCAGTGCCAGGCTTCGACGGCGAGGTCGGTGTTCTGGCGATAGGTGACGGGCTGCCATCCAGATTCGAGCACCGGAGCAAGAGCTTGCTTCGTGAGGTCGTGGTCGATGGCATCGACGGGGATGCGGTCGATGCCTGCGCCGACGGAGGTGCGCGGGTCGATGGTGTTGACCGGAGCGGCGGTGTCAATGCGTATGGTTTGCGCGGCCAGAGGCGCAGCCGTTAAGAGTAGAAGCAGCAGGGCACATACAGATGCACAACAGATCCCTCCACTTCGCTTCGTTAGGCTCGGGATGACGATAGGTAAATTGTTCCGGCCGGGATGACGACGGGATTTGTTGGGCATGAAGTCTTCCAGCTAGCGATGGCCACGGAGTTCAGCGGCCATCATCATAAGCTCAATCCTGTTTGCGTCTCAAAAATTAAAAGTTGTATTTCAGGCCGAGCTGGAGGATGCGTTTTTCGCCTGCACCGAGGACTTGGCCGGTTGTGCCGTCGTCCATGGTGGTGTCGACGTTGTTGTAGTTGGTGTGGTTCCAGACATTGAAGGCTTCCGCACGAAACTGGAAGGCCTGCTCTTCGTGAACCTTGATGTTCTTGAGGAACGAGAGGTCCCAGCGCTGGCTGCCCGGACCGACGATGCTGGCGCGCTGCGAATTTCCAGGGCGGAACTGGTCGGCCGGCACGTCTGCGAAGGCAGAGGTGTTGTACCACTCGGCGATGGTGTGCGGCGCTTGGCTGTTGGGATTGCCGACCTGGTCAGGACGCGGGAAGTTTGGCGCGGTGGCAGAGGTGAAGACGCCGAGGCCGCCGGGGTCCGAGAAGGAGTTGCCGACCGCGGTGAGCCACTGGCCGGATTGCAACTGCACGATGCCAGAGAATTCCCATCCGCCGAGAGCGCGCCCGACGAAGCCCTGCTGCGCGGTGAAGAAGGGCAGCTCGTAGACGAAGTTGGCGTTGAAGACGTTGCGGCGATCGAAACGCGACGGGCCGTACTCGGAAGCGAGGTTGTAGGTGTTCTGCGGAACAGGCAGGTTGCCGCCGGGCTGGTCGGGGCGATTGGTCAGCGACTTGGCCCAGGTGTAATTGAT
>DASYAU010000124.1:0-61769 GCA_036501185.1 Candidatus Korobacter sp.
AGCGCGGCGAGTACACTTTCTGGGTTCGAAACCGTAAGTGACTCGGGCGAAGGAGGCCGAGATGCGCATTATAGGCTGCGATCTACATGCACGACAGCAGACGATTGCGATGCTGGACGTGGAAACGGGCGAACTCGAAGACAACGAGTCATCATGGTCGAAGCGTGACCGAAGAGATGTGTGGTGGGCAACAGCGCAACGATGCAACAGAAGGGCTGAGTCACTACGGTGCGAACCGGCTCAACAAGACAAAGTGGCGCAAAAGCGCAGACTACGGCGCACACGCCGTAGTCTGTCAAAGTAAAATCAAAACCCCTCTAATAAGAGGTTGACGAAGCCGACTTCGTTAGAGATGTTATCAACATGTATTCGTGAGAATCATTTGGGCCACTTCAAGCCGGATTGCTCAAAGCTCGACGCATTACCGCGTTCGGGGAGTGTACCGACATATAGGCGAAGAAAATAATCGGCGCCGAGCAGGATGCGGCGTGCTTCTTCACTCGTGACGCGCTGGATTCGGTCGTGCCATTCGGAGCGTATCTCAAACACTGGTGTCGTACCGCGATCAAGTAGCAGAGTGGCGCCGTCCCACCGAGCAACGCCGGAAAAGACGGCGGATTCCTCGGCCTCATCTGTGAGCCACAACGTAAATGGTTTTCCGTCTGTTTCCGCAATATCCACAGCGGGATTCTAGCGGATTACTGGCGGCAAAACCCCTTATCGCGGGCTGGCTCACCCAACCAAAAATGAGGAGTTCAGGGTGCCCCATTTACCTCGCCTCTTTTGGCGAGGTAGGGTGGGTCTAACAAGACGCGGCTCAGTCGCCTCACGATTCTTGCGCCAGTTCCACCCATTTCGCGAAACTTCCCCAGCCCCAAAATCCTGACTTTTTCGCACTTTTCGTGCTCCTGGAGGCGTTTTCGCGCAGTTCCGCGCATTCCGCTCCAGAATCACGGAAACCCGCTGTTCATGCGCACTTCCGCGATTTCCCCGCAAATTCTCGCTCCGCCACCCACGTCGGACGGCCCCAAACTCATACGAAAAAGCACGTCGAAAATCGCATTTTTGCGCCCAGTTTTGCTCATTAATGAGTTGGAAACCGCAATTGTTCACCCCGATTCCTCGGTTTTTACCACCCCAAATCAAACCTCGCACGCCCCCCAAAAACCTTCGTGCCCTTCGTGTTTAAAGATTTTGCTTTTTCTCCAATCACGCTCCGAGGTATCCCGCCTCACATACAACTTGCGGCACCATCCCTTATTGTGAGCATGTGGGAATATTTCCCGCGAATGCACCACACGAGTTCTCTGAAAACCCAGCCTTACCGGCACCCCAGATCCTCAAACTCCTCCGTGCCCTCTGTGGTTAATGGACTTTAACTCCTACGCCGAGAAGACTTTACCGGTAACTATCTTTTGAAAGAGGACTTTACGGGTTTTCCACAGCCTAACCCTCTGAAAACAATCAAAGCCAGGGGGGAGGGGGAGGGGGTACCCACCTGCCTGTGACCAGCTGCAATTCATCCGGCGCAAACCATTTACACTGTTGCCCGACATGACGAGCCGTTCTTTTTCACTCTGCGCCACGCTCATCCTTCTCTTTGCTTCCACAGCTTTCGCCCAACAAGGTAAGAACCCTCCGCCGCCGCAGCCTGTGCCGCTGCCTCCTGCGATCGCGCAGCCAGTCGACCGTCCTTACGTGGGCCCGGTGCAGCTCGAGGTCAATGCCTCCAACCTCACTGACCACGTACTGCACGTGCGCGAGCGCATCCCGGTTGAGCGCGGCGCCAAAGAGATGGTGCTGCTCTACCCGGAGTGGATCCCCGGCCACCACTCCCCCACCGGCCCGATCTCCAGCGTGGCCGGCGTTGTAACGAGTGTGGATGGCAACCGCGTCCAGTGGGTTCGCGACCAGGTGAATGTCTACGCCTTCCACGTCCCGCTCACGGCCGGCGCCAAGGAAGTTGAACTCGAGTTCGATTACCTCTCGCCGGTCAGGCAGGACCAGGGGCGTATCGAAATCTCCGACGCGATCCTCGACCTCGAGTGGCATGAAGTTGCGATGTACCCGGGGGGCTACTTCTCGCGCGATATCCCCTTCGACGTCACGCTGAAATTGCCGGAGGGCTGGAAGTACGCCACGGCCCTGGAAACAGCGTCGAACGAGGGCGGGACGGTGAAGTTCCAGCAAACGCCGCTGAACACGCTGGTGGATTCGCCGCTCTATGCCGGGTCACATTCGAAGCGCATTGATATTTCGCCGACCCCAACGGACAAAGTCTTCCTCAACGTCTTCGCCGATGAGGACAAGTACCTGGAGATTCCGGACGACGTTCTCGCCAAACATAAAAACTTGCCCGTGCAGGCAGACAAACTGTACGGTTCGCACCACTACAATCACTACGACTTCCTGTTGCTGGTAAGCGATAAGGTCGGAGGCATCGGCCTGGAACACCATCAGTCGAGCGAAGACGGCGAGCGTGCGAAGTATTTCACCGACTTCGGCTCGAGCGCGCTGGAAAGCGATTTGCTCCCCCACGAATACACCCACTCATGGGACGGCAAGTTCCGCCGACCGGCCGATCTGTGGACCCCGAACTTCAACGTGCCCATGCGCGATGACCTGCTCTGGGTGTACGAGGGCATGACGGAATACTGGGGCATGGTGCTCGCCGCCCGCTCCGGCCTCCGCTCGCCTGAGGATGCGCGTGCGGTCTTTGCCCACACTGCGGCGCGCTACGAGCTGAGCCCGGGTCGCGATTGGCGGCCGCTGGTTGACACCACCAACCAGCCGACAATTTCGCAGCGGCGCCCCGTGTCGTTCGAAAGCTGGCAGCGCGCTGAAGATTATTACGAAGAGGGCGCGCTGATCTGGCTCGATGCGGACACGAAGATCCGCGAGCTAACCAATGGCGAGAAATCACTGGACGATTTTTGCAAAGCGTTTTTCGGTGTGTACAACAGCAGCTTCGTGACCCTTCCCTACACGCTGGACGATGTCGTCAAGACGCTCAACACCGTCGCGCCCTATGACTGGATCAAGTTCCTCAAGGAGCGCGTCTACGATTTGCATGCACAGGTGCCGGAAGATGGCATTACGCGTGGTGGCTACAAACTCGTATATACCGACACGGAACAGCCGACATTCGATAAGGCTCTGGCCCTGTACGGCGTGGCGGACTACGGCACTTCGCTGGGCATCGTGGTTACGGTTCCTAAGGAGAGCGGAAGCGGCGAGGATTCCGGACCTCCGGGCGCTATTGCCGAATTGGTATGGAACAGTCCAGCCTTCAAAGCCGGGGTGACACCTGACATGACGATTGTTTCGGTCAACGGAAAAGAATTCGCGCCGGATGTGCTGAAAGATGCAATCCTCGCGGCGGAAAAATCGAAGCAGCCGATCCAGTTGCAGTTCAAGCGGGGGAACATCTACACCACTATTGCCCTGCCCTACTACGATGGGCTGCGGATTCCGTCGCTGCAGCGCGTGGACGGGACGCCAGACCGCATGAACGACATCTTCGCGCCGAGCAAGAGTGCCCTGCCGGCGTTCTAGCTAACTCGCTTTTTTTCGAGGCTCCGGTTGCTCGCGTTCTTCGCGTGCGGCAGGAGCTTCTTCTTTTTTCTGTGCCTCTTCTTTTTTTTGCGCCTCTTCTTCTTTCGGCTGCTCGGCAGGCTTCTCGCGGCGCTCTTCGGGCGATCCTCCTCTTATTTCGCGCGGCTTTTGTTCCTGCTTTGCCGTCTCTTCTTTGGTAGGAGGACCTTCTTTGCGCGCGCGATGCTCGGGATTCTCTCCCTGCGCAGTCCTCTCTTTCGCGGCTTCCTGGACTTGTTTGCGCAGCTTTGCCATCTCCTCGTTGATCGAGGTAAGGATCCGTTTCAGGCGGAGGCGCATAGCGCGCGACTTAATCTCACTCGCGTTCTCGGCCTGCTCCTGGAAACGGGCGAAGTCGTCGTCGGTGAGAATGCCACGGTCGCGCAGGAACTGGATTAGCGCCGCGGTCTGCGACGCAGCCGCTTCGATGGGCGGCAGCACGGCGTCAAGGATTTCGTCGATGAGCTTCTCGTCCACGCAAACCTCCGGCTGCGAGGTTGGATGCACACAGAGCGGGACGAGAGGTGAACCGGGAGTGAATTGCAGCTCTAGTTAGGCGCCGACAGGCTCGGACTTCTTGGCATAACGGTTGTCGACGTATTCGTTGAGGATGGTGGTGAACTCCTCGACGATGTGATCACCCTTGAGCGTGGTCATCAACCGGCCATCCACAAAGACCGGAGCCTTAGGCTCCTCGAAGGTCCCCGGCAGTGAAATGCCAATATTGGCATGCTTCGACTCACCAGGGCCGTTCACCACGCAGCCCATGACCGCGACCTTCATCTCCTCCACGCCGGCGTAGCGGGTCTTCCACAGCGGCATCTGCTCGCGGATGTACGTTTGGATCCCTTCTGCAAGCTCCTGGAAGAAGGTGCTGGTGGTGCGCCCGCACCCGGGGCAGGCAGTAACCTGCGGCGTGAAGCTCCGGATATTCATCGACTGCAGGATTTGCTGCGCGACCAACACTTCTTCGGTGCGATCACCGTTGGGCTTGGGCGTAAGCGAAACACGGATGGTGTCGCCAATTCCTTCGAGGAGCAATACGCTCAAGCCAGCCGTGGAGGCTACTATTCCCTTCGCGCCCATGCCGGCTTCGGTCAGGCCGAGGTGCAACACGTAGTCACAACGCTTGGCAATCTCGCGATAAACGTCGATCAGATCTTGCACGCCGCTGACTTTCGCGCTGAGGATGATCTGGTCTTTCCGCAGCCCATACTTCTCCGCGATCGCAGCCGAGTTCAACGCGCTAGCGATCATCGCTTCCATCATCACGTCGCGCGCTTCTTTTGGCTCGGCGAGTTTCGCGTTTTCGTCCATCATGCGGGCGAGCAGTTGCTGGTCGAGCGAGCCCCAGTTCACGCCAATGCGTACAGGCTTCTGGTTCTCGACCGCTACATCGACCATGGCCTTGAAGTTGTCGTCGTCCTTGCGGCCGATCGAAACATTGCCGGGATTGATGCGATACTTCGCGAGCGCTTTTGCGCAGGCGGGATACTTCTTCAGCAGGATGTGACCGTTGTAATGGAAGTCGCCAATGATGGGCGTGTGAATGTCGATTTTTGCCAGGCCTTCAACGATGTGAGGCACGCCTTTCGCAGCGTCGTCGTTATTTACCGTGACGCGAATGAGCTCCGAGCCCGAGCGGGCGAGCGCGATGCACTGCTTGATCGTCGAATCCACATCGGCGGTATCGGTGTTCGTCATCGACTGCACAACGACGGGGGCGTCGCTGCCGACACGTACGTCACCAATGAGGACAGTAGGCGTTTTACGGCGGAAAATCGTAGGCATGCTTGTAGTTATTTTAGCAGTTAGCCAGCCAAATTCGCGTAACCACACAGAACACAGAGGGTTACAGGATTCTTAAAAATCCTCACTTTCCTCCGTGTCCTCTGCGGTTAGAAACTATTACGGCAAGTGGGTGTGCGACAGGTTCTTCACAATGTCGTTGTAAATAACTACCGCGGCAAAGAGCACGAGGAACACGAATGCCAACTGGTACGCTCGCTCCTTGATGCGCATGCTGATATCGCGGCGCATCAGGCCCTCGATCAGGAGCATGACGATCATGCCGCCGTCGAGGATCGGGATCGGGAACAGGTTGAAGATGCCGAGCTGCAAGCTGATGATTGCCATCAGTGTCATGAGCGGCGTCCACCCGGGTTGCCGGGCGGCTTCACCGGAGGCTTGTGCGATACCGATTGGGCTCGACATGGTCTTGATAGAAGCCTGCCTGTGCAGAAGCTTGTCCACAAGATCTAGGACGAGGAACGAGTAGCGCCGGTTCTCATCGAGCGAAGTTCGGAAAGCTTTCGCAAAAGGTAGCGTGGTATCGATGATCTTCGGTTCGGACGCCATGCCGATGCGCCAATGGCTTTCGCCGTTGTCGTTCGTCAACACGGGTGTCACGCGCACAACGAATTCTTTGCCGTCACGACCGATGGTAAGGTCCACCGGCTTATCTTTGCTCTGCTGGAGAAGGTCGATCATCGCCTTGGTGGAGCGGATGGCTGTGCCGTCAACGGCGGTGATTACGTCGCCCACCTTGATGCCAGCCTTCACCGCCGGCATGTTCTGCTCGAGCGAGGTCACGATGTTGGACTCGTCGGGAATCCAGCCAGGATCGCTAGCCTGATCGTCGGCGTTCTTCTCTGGGGTGACGGAGGCTGGAATGGCCTGGTTGCCGCGCATAATAACGAGCTTCACCGGCGTACCGGGGCTGACCCCGGTGTTCAGCATGACGTCTTCCCATGTGGGGTTATCGATGCCGTTGATTTTGGCGATGACGTCGCCGGTCTGGATACCGGCTTTCGCGGCGGGCGTGTTGGGAACAACGTAGCCGATTTTCGCTTTCTGATCGCGGAATGCCGGGCGCTCGTAGTGGACCATGAAGACCACGGTGAGCAGGAGGATGGAAAGCGCGATGTTCATGAAGGGCCCGGCGAGCGCGATGATGAGGCGCTGCCAGCGCGGGTGAGACATGAACTCTTCAGCCGCGCCCGTGTGATTGTCGAGCGGCGTCTCGCCGGTCATCTTCACGTAGCCGCCGAACGGCAGCGCGCTGATCCGGTAGTCGGTCTCGCCCCGGCGGAAACCGACGAGGCGCTTACCGAAGCCGATCGAAAACGTCTCGACCCGCACGCGAAACAACTTGGCGGCGGCAAAATGGCCGAATTCGTGAACGAGGATCAGTACCCCGAGGACGAAGACGACCGACACGAAAGCAATTAGAAATCCTTCCATCCAACCTCTACGAAACTTTAATCAAGAACGGCTACGCGCCAGATTTTCCTGCGAATTGGAACGGAGTTCCTGAATCCGCCGACGAGCGGCATCCCGCGCTGCTTCGTCGGCCAAAAGAACCTCTTCTATAGATTCCGGATGACGCAGCGGCGTTTCTTCTATTATGCGTCCAATTGTCCGGGGGATTTCATTAAATGGTATCCCACCTTCGAGGAAAGCAGCTACTGCAACTTCATCAACGGCATTCAGCGCAATGCTCTTCGTCCCACCTTTTTCAGCCGCTTCATATGCCAATGGCAGGCACGGAAACTTCGCGAAATCAGGGGGATAGAAGTCCAACTGCTTCAGTTCCAGCACGGGAAATTTCAAATTGGACGGGACGCGATCCGGGTAGGTCATTGCGTACAGAATCGGCAGCCGCATGTCCGTAACCGAAAGTTGCGCAAGGATCGAACCGTCCGTGAATTCAACCATCGAGTGAATCGTGCTCTGCGGATGCACGATGACTTCGACCTTGCTGGGCGGCATAGCAAAGAGTCGGCACGCCTCGATGACCTCGAAACCCTTATTCATCAGCGTGGCCGAGTCAATTGTGATGCGGCGTCCCATCTTCCACGTGGGATGATTCAGCGCCTGCTCGACGGTAATGTGCTCGAATTGATCAATCGGCGTATGCAGAAACGGTCCGCCGGAAGCCGTGAGCCACACCTTTTCGACTTCGTGGAGGCGTCCGCCTCGCATTGCCTGGTGGATGGCGTTGTGCTCGCTGTCGATGGGCAGAATGGGTTTGCCCTGCTTGCGCGCTTCGGCGGTGACGATCTCGCCCGCGGCGACCATCGTCTCCTTGTTCGCCAGGCCGATCCACTTGCCTGCCTTCACGGCCTCGTAAGTAGCCTTCAGTCCGCCAACACCGACAATAGCGCTCACCACGAAATCGACTTCGTCGAGAGTAGCTGCTTCAACCGTGCCGTCGGTTCCGAAAACGACCTTTATGCCCTTTGCACCCGTTTGCGCGAGCCGCTGCTTCAGAGTGGCTGCGGCTTCCTGGGTAGCGACAGAGACGATTTTCGGATGCCAACGCAGCGTCTGCTCGGCGAGAAGGTCGAGGTTATGCCCACCCGCGAGCGAAACCACGGTGAAGAGATCAGGGTAGGCTTCTACGATCTTGAGGGTGCTCGTGCCGATGGAACCGGTCGAACCAAGGATGGCAATGCGCTTCATCAAAGGAACTTATAGGATACAGCAGCGCGGCTGCTCCCGGGAATGTAACGAAGTGGTACCAGGCACAAATACGATGCTCCGGCGTTCCACATCGAGCTCGTGCCTGCGGCCGGAACTCAGCAAAAAGTAATGAAGAACTAAGCGTTTCCTCAGAGGCGGGTAAAGAGCACGCCATTTAGGATTAACGCAAACACGGAGGACCCATCCTTGGATCGGCCGAACGGCTCGACGTACGTCGGTGTATTTTTCCTGACTCTCGCCACCATCACCTACGAAATCCTGATCACCCGCATTTTTAGCGTGCAGCTTTACTATCACTTTGCCTTTGTCGCGATCTCCATCGCTATGTTTGGCATGAGCGTCGGTGCCGTGGCCGTCTACGTCCTGCCGAGGTTGTTCCCGCCAGCCAAAACCATGCTGCAAATGGCGGTAAGCACCGGCCTGTTCTCGTGGACGATCGTCCTCGCCTATCTCATCGAGCGCAAGGTCCCGGTGGGCGGCAACAACTGGTTCGGAAGCTACGGATCCATTTCCCTGATCTATGTGGTGATCGCAGCTCCGTTCATCTTCAGCGGAGTATCGGTTTGCCTTGCACTCACCCGCTTTCCGAAGCACGTCGCCAAGCTTTACTCCGTCGACCTGCTGGGCGCGGCGCTGGGCTGCTTGTGCATCATCGGCCTGCTGCGCATAACCGATGGCCCCAGCGCAGTGGCCGCCACGGCTGCCATCGCTGCCGCGGCTGCGTTCTTCTTTAGCCTGCCGCAAGGACTTAAACTTTCCGGCGCTGCAGTCCTCACCTTTGTTGGAATGATCGTGCTTTGCGTCACCAGCACCCTGGCCGCCCGCGCGGGCAAGCCATTCATGGGGATTTACTACACGAAATTCCGTGTCGAGCACGAAATCCAGTACGAGAAGTGGAGCCACTTCTCGCGTATCACCGTAGCCAAAAGCGACTTCAACCTGCCGTTCGGCTGGGGCATGAGTCCTACCTGGAAGTACGACCGCCCTGTCCGTCCGGAGCTCACGCTCGCCATGGACGGACTTGCCGCCACGCCGATCGTGCAGTTTGATGGCGACTTCGACCAGGTGCCGGAACTGAAGTACGACATCGTGAATTCCGTCCACTACCTGCGCCCCGATTCCGACGTGCTGATTGTCGGTACGGGCGGTGGACGCGACGTTCTCTCCGCGCTGGCTTACAAACAGAAATCCATCGTCGGCGTCGAGATCAACCAGGACATTCTCAACACCCTCAACCACAACTACGGCGATTTCAGCGGCCATCTCGACCGCTATCCAAACGTGCGCTTCGTTAACGACGAGGCCCGCAGCTTCGTCACCCGCCAGAACCGCCGATTCGATGTCATCCAGGTTTCGCTGATTGATACGTTCGCTGCTTCTTCCGCGGGCGCCTTCGTTCTCACCGAAAATTCCCTCTACACCACCAACGGCTGGAAGGTTTTTCTTTCCAAATTGAGTGATCGCGGTGTCCTGACATTTTCGCGCTGGTATTACCCGGACCGTCCGGCTGAGGTCTACCGCTTAACGGCGTTGGCGACGCAATCTCTTCTCGAATCAGGGGTCACTGACCCGCGCTCGCACATCATCCTGCTGGAAACTCCCTTCCGAACCAGCCAAGGTTCCGACCGTTCCAGCGGCGTCGGCACGATCCTCGTCAGCCGAAACCCATTCAGCGCCGCCGACCTCGAAAAGATGCAGCAACTCGCATCCACGTTGCAGTTCAACGTGCTGCTTTCTCCCGTCTCGTCCTCAGACCCGATGCTGGAACACATCGCCTCCGGCAAGGATTTGCAAGCTACAGCCGACGCTTACCCGCTGAATATCCATCCGCCCACCGACGACAATCCGTTTTTCTTTAACGTGATGTACCTGCACTCGCTGTTCCACCCGGAACTGATCCGGCAAGGCTCCATGAGCCACAACACGTGGGCGGTTTACGTACTCGCCTGGCTTGCAGTGACGGTGGTGGTTCTGACGGCCTTATGCATCGTTGCACCGCTACTGCTGACAACCGAGCGTAGTCGTCTGCGCGGCACAACTCCCAGCTTCTTGTATTTCGGCGGCATCGGATTGGGCTTTATGCTTGTCGAGGTCTCGCAGATGCAGCGTCTCGTCGTCTTCCTCGGCCACCCAACTTACGCACTCGCCGTCGCACTTTTCTCGCTCCTTGTCTTCAGCGGCATCGGTAGCCTGGCGTGCTCCCGCATCAAGGGACAAAAAGCAACTGGAAGGCTCAGCTTGTTGCTGGTCGCCCTGGTGCTCTTCGGTCTGCTGACCGTAAGAGTGACGACCGCCTACGCCGCATCCACCACCAACGTTCGTATCGCGCTGGCGGTCGCGCTGCTCGCTCCATTGGCGTTCTTCATGGGAATGGCTTTTCCCCTGGGCATGCAGTGGATCTCGGAAAAATCGCCGGAAATCGGCCCGTGGCTTTGGGGAGTGAACGGAGCAACGTCGGTGTGCGCCTCGGTGTTTGCCATGGTGATCGCCATCGCCTACGGCATCAGCGCATCGTTCTGGACAGGCGTCGCCTGCTACGCGATCGCAGCGGTGGCATACAGCTACGCGCATCGGCCGATGGGTGCAAGGCACGAAGTTGCGCTCACCGCGAAAGCGTGAACTGCTAGTGCACAAATTCGAAGAGAATCAGCGCGACCGGCGCGGCGAACAACAATGCATCAATGCGGTCGAGGATGCCGCCGTGGCCGGGAAGCATGGTCCCGGAGTCTTTCACATTGGCTCCGCGCTTGATGAGCGACTCGACGAGGTCGCCGAGTTGGGCGGCGATGTTGAGGAGGATGGCGAAGATGATCACCTTTGGCAATGCGGCAACCAACGGCTGCGCGTTCGTCCAGCCCTTCACAGAAGCGGCAATCCGTGGCGCGAAGTAGGCGAGTAGACAACAGGCGAGCACACTGCCGACCACCGAACCAATCGCACCCTCCCATGTCTTGTTAGGACTGATCCTCGGGCTCATCTTGTGTTTCCCGATCGCTTTGCCCGTATACATGGCGACGATGTCACCAGCCCATACCGCGAAAAACGTGAAGATTAGCGCGTACCACCCAGCACTCTGTAGCATCGCGACCGTCAGCATCGAGTAGCCGATATAAAAAATACTCATGCCGCTCATCCCGGCGGAAGGAAACGCTTTTGAAAGATCGTCAGTCCGCATCGCCACTGACAAGAAAAGAAACGGCCAGAGTGCGGCGATTCCTCGCATCGCAAGGGAGGAGATGCGTTCGTAAAAAGGAAGCGAATAGTACGGACCGACCACTGCATCAAAGAAAAAGATGTAGGCAGTGTTCCATATTTGAGCCGCGAAAATCAGAATCACCAGTGCGTAGCTCAGCCACCGTATCGACTTCACCCCATACGCTTCCACCAAATCCAAATACTCTTTTAGCGCAAGCAATGCCACCGCGCCCACTAGCAGCGTGAACAGCCAGCTTGGCGCTTTGAACACGGCGAATAGGACTAAGGGAATCAGAACGAGAGCGGTGAGGACGCGCTTCATCGTGGCTTACGCAGTGTGCACGGTGGAATGGGGAACAGTCTCGATGCCGCCGAAGCGGCGTTCGCGTTTTTGGAATTCGGCAATGGCTTCGAGCAGCTTGACGCCACTGAAGTCCGGCCACAAGGATTCAGTTACGAAGATTTCGGAGTAGGCCGCCTGCCACAGCAGAAAATTGCTCAGCCGCATCTCGCCACTCGTGCGGATGAGCAGGTCGAGTTCCGGCAGATGGCTGGTATAGAGGTGCTGGTCGATGGCGTCTTCGTCGATCTCGGCGTGTTCGCCGTTGCGGCGCGCCATGGCGATAACGGCATTTACGGCGTCGACGATTTCCGACCGTCCGCCGTAGTTGATGGCGAAGGTCAGCAGGAGGCCGGTATTGTTGGCCGTTTCTTCGATCGCCCAGTCCATGCGCTCCTGGACTTCGGCGGGCAGTTCGCGCCAGCGCCCGATGAACTGCACGCGCACATTATGTTCTTGGAAGGCGGGCATTTCGATCTTCAGATACCGGCGCAGCAGGCCCATCAGGAACGACGTTTCGGTCTTGGGGCGGCGCAGCCAATTTTCCACCGAGAAGGCATACAAGGTCAGGGCGGGCAGCCCGATGCGCGAGGCGCACTGCACGGTGTTGCGGACGGCGAACACACCCGAGCGGTGACCGGCGATCCGGGGCAAATGGCGGCGCTTGGCCCAGCGGCCATTGCCGTCCATGATGATTGCGATATGCCGGGGAAACCGGTCCGGATCGAGCCGGGCGTAAAGCTCCGCTTCCTTGTGGCTAAGCCCGGCAGGAGTGGATGCTCGCACGCCTACCTCACTCAAAACATTGACGCTAACATAGGCCATACCAAGATGCAAAGGACACCGCGAGCGCGCAGTTCCTTTCGGCACAACGTCATCAACGACACCATTTATATCTCTGCTAAGATACCGCCAACGCTCCAAAAAACTGGTCGGGCACCTACAAGGAACCCGCATGCCGCTTCGAGTCGAGATCAACGATGCGCAGCGCCTGGTGCGCTCCGAGTACTCTGGCACCGTGCGTCTTGAAGATTTTCGCGAGAACATGCGGGCGCTGGCTACCCATCCGAACTTCGATCCGGCGTACAACGAGATCATTGATCTTACCGGCGTCACCAACGTACACGCTCCCCCGGAACTGCTCGACATGATCGCCAACCACCCCAGCGTCTTCGCCCGCGAAGCGATGCGGGTGATCGTCGCGCCCACAACCGTGCTTTTTGGACTTGCCCGGGAGTTGCAGATGCTGGGGGAAGACATGCATCCGAACCTGAGCGTCGTAAAGTCGCTAGCCGACGCCTACCGGGTACTGAACCTGCCAGCGACCGATTAGGGGGAACTGAATTTCTCGCAAGTGGCAGAACCTTTTCCGGTTTCATCCATCTAAGTAAATGCGGAATGCAGAGTACCTCCACAGATCGACGCTGGTCGTGGCAATTGTGCCTCGCACTCACTTCCATGCTCGTAATTCTCATGGCAGGTGCAGCACAACTGACATGCCGGTACGACTCACGTTCTGCGAACACGACCGCGATAGGCACCCAGTCAAGTGAGGGCCTGTGCTCCGCCTGCAATTCGGTTCCCGTCGGCCACACCATCGCCACTGCAATGTTTACGCCAGTGTGCTTTGAAGCCGCGGTAACGGAGGCTGCTCTCACTCCTCAGAGCACGTAAACACAGCTTGAGCGTTGAAGATAAAAAGCCGAGGCAGTTAGCCTCGGCTTTCTCGCAAGGATTGGGTAGGTCGTTCGCGAGAACCTTCGATACTGTGGAAGTGCTTTAAGCCATTCTGCGCGGCCGCATCGTCATGTCACGTACCTGCCCCAGGATGCTGGAGAGCTGCATACCATTGAGCTTTTCGCAGAAGGGCAGCAGTTCGGCCAGGAACGGGTCGCTGTTGATGTCGCGCAACTGCTCATCGCGGCTGGGCTGTCCGCCGGTGAGCAGGTCGGGCAGTGTCACTTCCAGCGCCTTCGCCAACCGCTCAAGTGATGACAGCGTAGGCGTAGCCTTCTCGTTTTCAATCTTCGAGACGTAGGTGCGCGGCACCTGCATGCGCAAGGCAAGCTGGCGCTGGCTCAAGCCCGAACGTAGACGTAACGCGCGGATAGACTGGGCAATGTGCAACTGCGAATGCGACGACGATGGAACCGAAATTGTGGGCTGTGGGGCAATGACCACCGGCTCTGGTTCTTCCGGATCCAGGCAGTGGCGGCACTTTCGGCAGAGATTGTTAGTGGTACGGAACTGGACGAGACTACAGGTATCGCATCGAACCACTTCCCTTGAGTCAACGGGTGCGAGCGTCGTGGCCATCAGGTTGTGGAAGATGCCAGAGCGGGGCTTCTTCAGCCAGAACCTTCGCAGTTACTGGCTGGCCGTAATTTAGGGATTTCGCACAGCAGTGTCAAGAAGTTTCGCGGTGAAAAACCGGAGAAAACGGGAAGTCTCCGGAAAACCCGGAAGTGATCCGGAGAAAATAGGGCGAAAATCGGCATAAATCCAGCAACTCTGGAACCGTTACTCTCTTGATTCCGGGGGATTGAAAAGTTGTGCTCCGGAGGGTAGGCGCTCACGCCGCTTCCCGCTCCGCCCCCCGCCGCGAGATTTCCTTCACCCGCTTCCCTTCCTTCGCCATAAGCGCCAGCGCCGACCCCACCACAAGAACCGCCGTCGAGATGATCAGCGCCACATGCAGTCACTCCCCTTAAGATGCACGGCGCAAAACCAGGCGGTCTTCTAACAGAATGCAGCCGGATTTATCAGCAAACTCCACGTTCGCTTTTGCATCGGGATCATTCATCAGGAGCTCGCGATATCTCTCGTAGGCTGCGAGGCTCGGGAAATCGATGAGTGCCAGTGCGAAATTTGTTGGTCCCGCGATTTTCGTCGGAAGGAAGTACCCCACCAGGTCGCCGCCGCAGCGGCAAATGGGTTCCGGCCAGTTACGGGCATAGCGTTCGAAGTCAGCAAGCTTGTGGATATCGAGCGTATAGCGAATACAAACCGTAATCATTCTTGTGCCCTCACATCTCGAACCTAACGCGCCTGCGCAGCAAAATGCTTCGATCGCCATCGAAGCGTTCTTTTACGCTGCGGCTTAGAATGAATGCATGGATGGAGATTTTTCACAGACCGCTGCCCTGCTCAGCGACCCCGGCCGCGCGGCGATGGTCATGGCCCTGATGAACGATGTCTCGCTGCCCGCAGGCCAACTTGCGCTGATCGGCAACGTAGCGCCGCAAACGGCAAGCAGCCACCTCGCCAAGCTCGTCCGCGGCCGCTTGCTTGTAGGCGAAAATCGCGGGCGGCATCGTTATTACCGGCTCGCTGGCCGTGAAGTGGCCTATGCCGTGGAAGCCCTGCTCGCGATCGCGCCGCGCATCAGCCATGGCCGCCTGCAACCGCCGTCAGACCATCGACTCGTGCAGGTGCGCACCTGCTACTCGCACCTCGCCGGAAAAGTCGCGGTACAACTTGCCGATACGCTCGTGGAGCGCCGAATCCTACGCCGTAAAACCCGTCGCGAGTTCGCCATCACCCCTTCTGGCCAGGATTGGTTCGCGGAGCTTGGCATCGAGCTCTCGAAATCACAATTGCATCAGCGTGGCTTCGCTCGCACCTGTCTCGATTGGACTGAGCGTCGCGATCACATCGCCGGCAAGCTCGGTTCGCTGCTGCTCACGCGCTTTCGCGAGCTCAAGTGGTTCGCGCCCTTGCGGGATACGCGGGCGCTGCGAGTTTCGTTAGAAGGGGAGAAGAAGCTGCACGAACTGCTTCGTATCAGCGTCCGCAGGAACTCGTGACTGGCCATGCAGCGCGTCACCGAATTTCTGTTACTGTTTTTCCCATGAATCGTGAAGCTGCCTGGGACCTATTGACTGAATTCACGCAGTCCGAGAGCTTGCGCAAGCACGCGCTGGCCGTGGAAGCCTGTGTGCGCGGCTACGCCCGCAAGTTTGGCGAGGATGAAGAGAAGTGGGGCATTGTGGGTCTGATCCACGATTTCGATTATGAAAAGTATCCCAGCCTCGAAGACCATCCCTATCGCGGCAACGAGATCCTCGCCCAGCGCGGCTGGCCCGACGATGTGCGGCGGGCAATCATGTCGCACGCGGAATATACCGGCGTAACGCGCGAATCGAAGTTGGAGAAAACCCTTTTTGCCTGCGACGAGCTGGCCGGCTTCATTACCGCCACCGCTCTGGTCAAGCCCAGCAAATCCCTGGCCGAGGTGGAAGCCAAGAGCGTACGGAAAAAGATGAAGGACAAAGCCTTCGCGCGCTCCGTGAATCGTGATGACATTGTGAATGGCGCCGCGGAACTCGGCGTCGATCTCGAAGAGCACATCGCGTTTTGCATCGAGGCGATGAAAAGTGTGGCGAAGGATCTCGGCCTCGCCGGCACCAACCCCTAATAGAAAACGGCCGGATCGCCCCGGCCGCCTCCAGACAACCTGGTTCGAGCTACTGTTGGATCGCGCTGCATGGCGCGGTAACCGCGGGCGCCAGCACCCTACCGCCGCCAAGCTTGCGGCGATCCACTTCCACGCGAAGGGGTAGCGGACGGTCCTGGTTATCGGTCTCGGTCTCGATCGAGTAAATGTTGTTGTGCTCCGTGAAATCGTGATTGAACTTAGTCACAGCGCCATCCACTTGCGTGGGCGTTATGTTGATGCCGTTCGTAGTGGCATCCAGATGCAACGGAACCAGCACCTCGCCGCCGGTCGCGTCGGCCACCTGGATGAGCGTTTGCATGTTGCTCAGGGCGCTCGCCGGCGGAAGTGCCACCACAAAAAGTCGCGCGCCCGCGGCGGTAAGCCGCTGCGAAAGATCGGATGGGCTTGCTTTGCTGCCGTCGTCGGGCGAATCGGTAATCAGCACGATATTGTCGCCGCGGTGCACTTTCATCTTCGACATGCCGGCGAGCACGGCGTCATAAATAGCGTTGCGGTTATCGGAGCCTGCGGCAAGGTCTGCTCCAGCCGCTTGGCCCGAGCGTCCGTCCTCGAGCGGCGAAGCATTTTCCGCGAAGGTGCCCACCATAATTGCGCCGGGCGCGCTGGCGACCATTGCCTGCGTCATCTGCCGCGCCATCTCCATCTTCAGCGACTGCCCCATCGTGGGCGACTTCGACACCAGCACCATCGTCGCGTGCGGAAACAAACCGTAATCCACCGCCGTCACGTTGGTCGTCGAGTTCTTGATCCACACTTTGAAATCGGAAGGCGTGAGGCCCGGCAATGCGGAGCCGCCCTGGTCCAGCACCGTGAGCTGTACGGTGGTGGGACCACAACCGCGCGCAGCTACCGCCGGGAGCGCCCCGATGCAAAGTAGCACGAGGAGACCCGCACTTACCTTCAACATTTTGTGGGACCCTCCAACAACCCTTTATGCGGAGATAGTACTACTGAGCTTCGCCACCTGTAACAGGGATTTAATAGCCTATTGCCATGTTCGGCACATGACGAAGGTAATGGGGATCGAGAAAAATGGGCCCGAGAAAACCGCTGCGCGGTTCCGCGCACCACTTATCCGCGAGAGGCTCTCGCTAACTTTCCGCTACGCACCAGTTCAGCGGCGGCCGCGAAATCGGCAGTAAGTACGCGGTCTTCGTGGATCTGCGCTGACACCGCACGGATTTCGTCGTGCACCTTTTGCAGAAGCGCAGTGGTCTTGAGTGGGGCAACGAAGTCGAGCGCCTGCGCCGCGGCCAGCGCCTCAATGGCCAGCACGTTGCGCGTGTTCTGCACTACCCGCTGCAGCTTGGTGGCCGCGGTCATGCCCATGGAGACGTAGTCTTCCTTGTTGCCCGAGGTCGTAATCGAATCTACCGACGCCGGATGCGCCAGAACCTTGTTTTCGCTCACCAACGCGGCCGCTGTGACCTGCGGCATCATGAAGCCTGAATTCAGCCCCGCACCGGGTGCGAGAAACGCAGGGAGCCCTTCACTGAGCGCCGGATTCACCAGCCGCTCGATCCGCCGCTCGGAGATCCCAGCGAGCGCGCTAAGCGAGATCGCGAGGAAGTCCAGTGCGAAAGCCATCGGTTCTCCATGGAAGTTTCCGCCGGAAATGATGTCCCCCTGCCCAGGCTGCTGTGGATCGGGAAATACCAGCGGGTTATCGACGGCCGAGTTCATCTCCACTTCGAATACCGACCGGCAGTACCGGATCGTATCGCGGACGGCGCCGTGCACCTGTGGAATGCAGCGCAGCGAATACGCGTCCTGCACGCGGCCACAATCACGGTGGGATTCATGGATTGGGCTGCCGGCCAGCAGCCGCCGTAAGTTGGCCGCGACCTCAACTTGGCCTTTGTGTGGGCGAGCGCTGTGAATGCGTGCATCGAATGCAGCGTCGGTACCTTTGAGCACGTCGAGCGAAAGCGCGCCGACAGCGTCAGCGGTTTCGGCGAGGATCTCGGCGTCGATGGTCGCGAGCAGCCCGACTGCCAGCATCGCCTGGGTACCGTTAATGAGCGAAATCGTTTCCTTCGCCTCGAGCGAAATCGGCCGAATACCGGCGGCGCGCACCGCGTCGCCGCCACTCATCCGCTTGCCTTGGTAAAACGCTTCGCCTTCGCCGATCAAGACCAGCCCGAGGTGCGCCAGCGGAGCCAGATCGCCGCTCGCTCCCACGCTTCCCTGAGACGGGATGACCGGATGCACGCCTCGGTTCAGCATTTCGCAAAGCGTATCGATTACCACGCCGCGCACGCCTGACCATCCCTTGGCCAGTGAATTTGCGCGCAGCAGCATCATGCCCCGGCTCACGGCTTCGCTAAGCGGCTCGCCCACACCGACCGCGTGCGAACGCATGAGGTTCAATTGCAGCTTGCGATTTTCCGCCGGAGGAATTCGCACATCGCTAAGCTTTCCGACACCCGTAGTTACGGCGTATACGAGACGATCGTTCGCGACAACGTCTTCAGTCACGGCGCGGGCGCGGTCCACCGCCTCGCGCGCCTTAGTTTCGAGTTGCACGGCACGGTTTTCGTATACCACTTCGCGGACAGCGTCGAGCGTAAGCGTATTGCCGGTCAGAAGGATTGCGTTCATTCAGCCTCAGATTGTAGTTCGGCGGCTCGCACCGCAACGCGGCGAAAGACGCTCATATATTTTTCTGGAAATGGAGTCTTCTCCATCTTCGCATTCACGACCACGTGTGCGCTCTCGCCCTCCGCAAGGAGGAGGGCATCTTCGACCCGAACGATCTCGTACTGGAACTGGATGAGCGAAGAGCGTAGCCGTGCAATATGCGTGCGGATGATGATCTCGTCATCGTAACGCGCGGGCGCCTTAAAGCGGCAACGCACCTCGACCACCGGCAAGTGAAGATGGTCGTGCTGCTCCATTTCGCGGTACGTGAACCCGAGCTGGCGCATAAACTCCACGCGTCCCACCTCGAACCAGATGACATAGTTCGAATGATAGACGACGTTCATCTGGTCGGTTTCCGCGTAGCGCACGCGCAGGCGCGCTTCAAGGACCGTGGCGCTGGGGTTGGCAGTCACGCGTGCAGAAGACCTTTCGTTCGCGAACAAAATTGCAATATTGAGGCTAGCACAAGCGCGCGATTGGTTTCCCTTACCACCCCCGTGGGATGCCTTCGAACCCTCGTCAACCGTGGCTTCCCAACCATTTGTGACGTACATCACAAGCGCTAGTGACGCATGCCATAGGCCATTTCGACGCCCCGCCGTATCTTCACATCAGTTCGAAACAAACATCACTTTGCCGGGAAGCAAAATGAAAAAGATTGAAGAAGTAACAAGCAAGAAGTGCTGGCGTGAACGAGTTACCGCAGAGATCACCGTGGCTCACCTGGTGGAATTTGCGCACGAAGTCGGCGACGAGATGACTTTGCAGGAAGCGGCGAACTTCCTGAACGAAAACGGCAACGCCTACGAGATGTGGATGCACATGATGCGCGCAGGCGAAGCGTTTCTCAAGAGCCGCGTCAACCCGCGGATGCCGGTACAAAGCGTCCGCGAAAGCGAAGTGGCACGGATGGTGAACTAAAAAGTTTTGACCCTCTCCCAATTGGTCAAAGTAGTACGGGCCCAGTACGAACTGCAGTAATTGGTATTCATACCGCGACCGGCAACTGATAACGAGGTGAACCGGCGCTTTCTGTCAGGCTGATAAAGGGACGCAACCAGCGTCCCTTTCTTTTCGCTAGTAGATCGCCATCACCATCCAGAAAACCTTGTTCGGATAGGACGCGCTGGAAGCGTAGCAAACGCCCAGCGAATACGTCGTGGCCTTCTTGTCATCGGCCAGGCGCCGCACCTGTTCCGGCAGTTTCGCCGGATCGGCGGCGGTCCAGGCGAGCACGCCGCGAACATCGGCAATGCTGCGCGGCGATTTCGTGTCGAGCTTGTCGTGCTTTGCCATTTCGCAAGCGACGCGGCCAAGCTTCGGCAGCGGACGCTCGCTCGCCGCCGGCGAGCCGACTTTCTTGCGCAGCGCGCTGTACTTCACGCCCACAATGCTCGCCGCTTCAGAGGCCGAGGTTGTGCCCTGGCGCTCGGCGAAATCTTCGGTCACCCACACCAGGTTGCCGTTGTGCATCACTCCGATGCCCACGGCGTTAAATTTGGCCTGGAGAATATTTGCGCGATGGCCGGGCGAGTGCATGAATTCCACATGGGCGTGATCGACGTTCATGTCGTACGCCACGTTTTCACCGGCGGCCTGGAAGTCGATGCCGGTCGCGGCGACACGGTCGCTCAGCACAGGCTCGGTTGCCAGCTTATGCGTGAGTTCGTGGTGCTCAACCATGCGCTCCGTATGCTCGCGGGCCGCCTCGGTGAGCCGCGCGTCAAGGTGCAGGGCGCCAAGCCCGCGCTCGGTGCGCTCCTTATTAATGAGCTGCAGGATCTGTTCTTCGCCCTGCGGATCGAAATCGGAGGCTCGATGGCTGACCGCGAACGCGGGAGTGGCCAGCAGACAGAGAATCAAAAGGCGTTTGAGCACGGGCATTCCAACCACTGAACAAGGATAATCGGGCCGGACGCGCGCGCCGAGGCACGCTGGTCGTAATCCCCCAGGAGGCGCAAAACCTCCTCAGGCGATATAAACCCGAGTCTCGGTGCAAAAGTTCCGCTCGAAATTGCGAAAGAAGCACGTACAATCAGGGGCGAAGAGAAGGCGGAAACGTATGGGCTCAATGTTGCTGGCTGGAGTGGTATCTGCGGTGGTCGCCGCGGCGATCACGTACTTCGCGTTGCGGTCGCAATCAGCGGCAGCAGAGGCGCGGTTAGCCGTAGCGGAGCGCGATCTTGCCGGTGCAAGGCAAGAACTCGCTGCAAGAGTGACGCACGACACTAAGCTGGAGAGCGAACTCGCGGCTATACGAGCCACACTGGAAACTGAGAAGAAGGCAGCTGTCGAAAAACTCGCCGCCGTGCTCGCGGCGCGCGACGAGATGAAGGCCCAATTCGAAGCCCTGGCAGCTTCCACCCTCCAAGCCAATAACAAATCGTTTCTGGAACTTGCGGAGGCAAAACTTACCGATTTTCAGAACCAAGCAAAAGGCGATCTCACGCAGCGCCAGCAGGCGATCGAGACGCTCGTAAAGCCGATAGCCGAGAGCCTGACGAAGTTTGATGGTCAGATTCAAGCAATCGAAAAGTCGCGCAGCGAAGCCTACGGTTCACTGCTTTCGCAGGTACAGTCACTGGCGCAATCCAGCGAGCAACTGCGCAGCGAAACCGGTGCACTCGTCACCGCATTGCGTGCACCGCAAGGCCGCGGGCGCTGGGGAGAAATCCAATTGCGTCGCGTGGCCGAAATGGCGGGCATGATCAACCGTTGCGATTTCGTGGAGCAAGAGCATCGCAGCGGCGAAGACGGCAGCCTGCGCCCCGATATGGTGGTGCGCCTGCCCGGGGGGAAAACGGTCATCGTCGATGCCAAGACCCCACTGGCCGCCTACCTCGGTGCGCTTGAAGCAAAGTCGGACACCGAGCGCGCAGAGTTTCTGCGTCAACACGCCGCCCAGGTCCGGGTCCACATTAAGAAGCTCGGAGGAAAGGCCTACTGGGACCAGTTTGATTCAGCCCCCGAACTCGTCGTCATGTTCCTGCCCAACGAAGCGTTCTTCAGCGCCGCACTTTCCGAAGATCCTACGCTGATCGAAGCTGGCGTTGCGGAAAAAGTCATCATCGCTTCGCCCACCACGCTGATCGCGCTCCTCCGCGCCGTGCACTACGGGTGGCAGCAGCAGGAGATCGCGGCGAACGCTTCACAAGTTGCGGAACTCGGGAAAGAAATCTACGAGCGGCTGTGTACCATGGGAGAGCACTTCGACAAAGTTGGCGTACGGCTCAAAGGCGCAGTCGAAGCCTACAACAGCACCGTGTCATCGCTCGAAACGCGCGTGCTCTCGACAGCTCGGAAGTTTCCAGGGCTCGCAGTTCAAATCAAGGCAGAGATCCCGGAAGTCGAGCAGGTGGAGCTCACCACTAAAAAGCTGCAGGCGCCGGATTGGAGCGAACCGGAACAACTTCCGCTGGCAGACAAAGCGGGCGCGTAGCACTCTTTGCTTTATGCGATAATCGCGCCGCTATGAAATACCTGGCGATCTGCACCCTTCTTCTCTGCTCTGCCGTGTTCGCCCAGAACCCTCCGCAGCAGCCTGACAACGAACCCGCCTTCGTGAAGCAGGCGCATCAACTCATGCACGATGGCAAACTCAACGACGCGCTTACCGTCTTTCAGGACGAACTGAAAACGCATCCCGACTCGCACGACGCATTGATCGGCGCAGGCATAGTGCTCGATCTCGAGTTGAAGGGTGCGGAGGCGCGGCCGTATTTCCAGAAGGCGATCGACTCCGCGAAGGACGACGAAGAACGCGCCGGCTCGAACCGCGCTATGGCCATGTCGTGGGCTTTTGAGGACAACTGCCAGATGAGCGGCCAGTACGAGCAGAAGGTGCTCGACTACGCCAAGGCGAAGGGCGACTTCTTCCGTGCCGGCGAAATTGCCGACGAAGCCGGCCGCGTCTGCCTCGACGGCAGCGACGTGGAACGCGGCATGATCTGGTACCAGGAGGGCCACGACCTTGGCCTGAAGGAGCCGAACATTTCCGAAGCGCGCAAGGACCTCTGGAACTTCCGCTGGGAACACGCACAAGCTCGCGCGGCAGCGCGCATCAAGGAAGACGACGATCCGAAGACGAACATTGCCAAGGCCAAGGCGATCCTCGCCAAGGGCACGAATCCGCAGCAGGCGCAGTTCCTGCCCGCGCTCGAAGGATACGTCGCCTACTACTCAAAGGACTATAAGACCGCGCTGGCCGATTATCAGCAGTCGAACCAGAATGATGCCTTCGTGCAATGCATGATGGCACAGACCTACGAAGCGCTCGGCGACAAGCAGCACGCGCTGGAGTTCTATCGCAAGGCTGCGGCGACCACAGGCCACAACCCGGCATCGGCATACGCGCTACGAGTGTCAAAAAAGAAGCTAGCGACAATGGGTGGATAGATACTGCAGAAAGTGCGCCGCACCCTCACGGCGTTCCTCGGCAGACCAGTCGGGGATATACGCAACCGCCTCGTTGCACACGCTGAAGCGATCTCCCATTGCCTTCAGCAGCACAGGATCATCCGGCAATTCGTCGGCCGACTTCAAAATCACCAAATCAATCGACTCGCTTTTCTTTTTGTCGGCGAGAACCGGCGTAGGCTCGCTTACCGTGTCGGGCACCAGCACGAATGGCTTCCCGTTGCGCAGCCGCGGATCGGTGAATGAGAACTCGCGTTCCCCCTGACGCAACTTCACAATGTTCGGATTGCTCGCAGAGTACAGCACGCGCACGCGCAACTCGTTCCCGTGACGATGGCAGGCGGTGATCGCCAGCAGTGCGAGGACGAGGATTACGCGGTTCACGCTCAGAGAATAGCTCAGAACCAAATGGATGTGTTTACAGTCCTGCAGTCCGATCGTGTTCGCCGCCATTCACAAGTAAGTGATAGCCGGCAGCGATCGCGACGCAGACTACCGACCCACCCAGGTAAAGCGCGCCCCGCGCCGATTCACCGGCAGAAACAGCGAGGCACACGCAGTAAACATTGGCTAGGATAACAACGTAGTCGATCCTCGCAAGCGAGCTCTTGCGGCGATAAAGCGAAGAGATTAGCAGCAACGTCAACGCAGAGTAGCCAACGACGATAACCCCCTCTGCCCAACTAGCAAAACTGAGCCTGGCAATGCGTACAAGGATGAGAGCGGCCGGTGCAGCGGGAACGCCCCACCGCCAGCGGGGAATCATCATGACGAGCAACACAGTTCCGATGAGGATCATGAGCCACGCGCGGGAATGCGCAGCTGACACTGATGAATCCGCGCCTTTCACGATGAGAAACCCATCCAGCAGCAGAAATGCGATGGTAAGCCCGCATGCGAACTGCGCGGCCAGCCACAACCCACTCTTCACCTGGGCGGTTCCGGTTCGTCGGTCACCGAGCAAGCCTCGCCTCCGTCATGGCGCGTCCCACCCAGTCGCTACTCGACAGGGTGGGGCACCCACACTTTTCTTGTATTACGCCTTCAACGCCTTGCGCTCTTTCATTTCGGCCAGCATCTTATCGATCTGGTCGTCCTTCACCAGCATCTCGAGGCGGTGCTCGATGTCGTCGCCGGCCACAATTTCGACTCTTGCCTGGCTCACGGCTTCAGCGTGCTGGATCCTCGTCTTCAGCCGATCGAGCGTGGCGACCTTGTTGCGATCGTCGACCGCAAACTGCGCCGTGGTGGCTTTGTCCATCGCCCGTGCGCGGCGCGACTGTGCAATCAGCAAGTCGGCCTTGGCGTGGGCCTCGGCGATCTTGGCATCGAGCTTCTGCAGCGCCCCCTTCAGGATCTCGACCTGCGCGTGCTGGTCGGCAATCTGCTCGTCAAAGCTGGCGGTGAACTGCTTATAACCGAGCGCGCGATCGAGTGCCGCCCGCGCCAGGTCATCCTGCTTCTTGTCCACGGCGAGTTCGGCCTTATGCATCCACTCGACCTCCTTGTCCGCATTTTCTTTCTTCTTCTTTTCCAACAGGTGAAGGTCGGCAATGGCAATGGCCACCTGCGTCTTCACCTGCAGGAACTGGTTCTGCATGTCGAGAATGATCTGCTTGAGGAGCTTCTCGGGGTTTTCCGCGCGCTCGACCATGTCGTTCAGGTTGGCGCGAATGAGTGTGGCTACACGTTCGAGTAATGCCATAACGATCTCCTTCCAAATGCGAAAAGCGCGGAGACCCTAAGGTCCCCGCGCACGTTCCTTACGCCCCTGCCCCTTTTGCCTTCGAACCGCTATCAGGAGGAAGCACATCCGGCTTCGGTCCCTTGTCGCCGATCGTGCGCACCTTCGACAGCAGGTCTCCCATCTTCATTCCGCTCAGCGCCTCGAATAGCGCGGGCACCTGCGCGGCCATCTCCGCAATATCTCCCGTGATCTTGTGCGCGCCGGCCGACGAGCCGTTGCCGGTAGACACGATCGTGATCTTGTCTACTTGGCTCAGCGGCGTAGCCATTGCTCGCACTATCTCCGGCAAGCTGGTGATCAGCTTGTCGACGACGGCCGCCTGGTTGTACTCCTGGTAGGCCTCGGCCTTCACGTTCATCGCCTTCGCCTCGGCTTCACCCTTCTTAAAGATGATGTCGGCTTCGGCCTCACCCTGCTGGCGGATGGACTGCGCGCGGCCTTCCGCTTCCATCATCAGGCGCTGGCGTTCGGCGGAAGCAAGCGTCTCGATGCGGGCTTTCTCGATCTCTGCGCCCTTCAGGATCGTGGCAATCAGTTCCTTCTCGTGACGCGAGATTTCCGCTTCCTGCACCTTGATCTGTTCCTGCTTCTCGATCTGCTGCACTTTCACCGACTCCGCAATCACCTGCTGCTGCATCACGTTCGTCTGGATCTCGTACGCCTTATCGGCTTGCGCCTGTTGCTTCTTCACCATCTCGTTATAGGCAGCGCGCTTCACTTCGAGGTCGCGTTGTGCTTCGGCCTGCTTCGCCTGCGAAGCAGTCTCGGCAGCCACGCGTTCCTGGTCGGCCTGCGCGCGAGCAATCGCCGCCTCGCGGCTTGCCGCCGCCTGCTTGATGGCCGTGTCGCGATCGGCTTCCGCCGTGGCAATGTCCGCGTCGCGCTTAATGCGGGCGATGTCCGGACGTCCCATGTTGGTGATGTACTGGTTCTTGTCGCGCACTTCTTTGATCGTGAAACTGATCACTTCGAGGCCCATCTTGCTCATATCGTCGGCGCAGGTGGCGCGCATACGGTCGCCCACCATCTCCGGCTGCTTCACGATTTCTTCCACCGTGAGCTGGCCGATGATGCCGCGCAAGTGGCCTTCCATCACCAGTCGGATCAGACCTTCACGCTGTTGCGGCGTCTTCGTCAGGAATTGCTCGGAAGCGGTTTGAATCGAGATCGGGTCCGACTTCACCTTGATCTGCGCCACGGCTTCCACCGTCACAGCGACGCCCTGCTTGGTGTAGAGGTCCTGCTGTGGTGCCACGTCGAATGACATCAATTCGAGTGAGAGCTGCAGGCAGTTCTCGACCATCGGAAAGATGACCGTGCCTTTGCCCTTAATGATGCGCGTACCCCGGAAGCCATACACTACCAGCGCTTCATGCGGCCCGGCTTTGCGATACAGACGCGCCATCAACATCATCAGGAAGATGATGGCGAGAACAATCAGTCCTCCTACTACGAGAACATCTCCAGGAATTTTCGAAAGTAAATTCATACGCCCCCTTAGGCGAACTGCGAATGCGATGTGCTACACGGGCCTTGCAAACCACGCCCGCTGAACTCGTTTACTGCGTCACCGGCACCAGCGACTCCAACTCCCGCGCCAACTGCTGCGCGTCGCTGCTGCCGAGATAAATGTCTTCTCCTGCGTGGGTGTGGATGTGCACACACCGGTCGCCGCCCCACACATAGGCGCGCATATTGCCGATGCCGCGGATCCCCCACCCGCCGAAATCCTTGAGCGCGTCGCACGCTCTTGCGTTGACGGATGCGATCTGCGCGGCGCTCACAAACCGAATCGGCACGCCCAGCATCCGGATCTCGAGCCCGTTCGTGCTCAGCCGGTACACAAATCCGGTGTAGGCCCAGATGGCACAAATCAGCGTCACGAACCCGACCACCGCCGGAATCATCCGTCCCGGCCCGCTCACATCCAGCGCAAGCGGCAGCCCAAGCATCGCAACCGCAACTCCCGCCAGCCCTGCAGCCGCGCGGTTCGAACCATGCCGCTCCAGCGCCACGAATTGCCCGTGATCAACGTCCACGTCTCTGCGCAGCGCAAACACGTGGAAGATTTCGCCCGCCACCAGCACGCCGGCCATAAACGACGCCCATTTCCCGATCGGAAAATCCAGCGTCTGCGTCTCGCCGAGCCCGATTTGCATCATGCCGTGCGTCACCATCAGGAGCGTGCCCATCGCGAAGTACTCGGCCACCATCACTAGCCACCCGATCCCGCCCACGTGCGTAACGCGGCTCAACAGGAAGGTGAACAGGCACAACAGCCCGAACGAGATCAGGCAAACTTCTGTAAAGAGCTGGTGTTTCGGCATCCACCCATTCGCCACGCCGGCGGCATTGAAATGCGCCGCAATCCGCGCCGGCAATTGCCCGTAGGAGCGCGAAATATCAAGCAGCATGGCGGCGAACCCGAGCCACGGTACCGCCATCGCGATCTTCCAATTTCTGCTTGTCATGAGGTTCCTACTTGCCGTCCTGCGTCTGTACCGACTGCGACGCCTCCGCTTCCAATTCGTCGTAGCGGCGCACGTACGCAATTCCCTTCTCGTAACGCGTCACCACAACTTCTGTGCCCTTCGCGATCGGATCGCCGCTCTCGCTGCGCGCACCGCATACTTGCCGCACGCCTTCCTGCACGAAAACCAACTCACCCGTTCCACCAGTGCGAATCGGGTTGGTGATCTGCCCGAGCACGCCGATCTTTTCGTAGTCCGCCGGATCGAGTTCGCCACTGTCTTTCATCAGCACCTTTGCCATGAATGAGAACACGATCGATCCGCCGACCAGCCCGGCAATGGTCGCCAGCAGAAAGATCCAGAGGCCCAGCGAGCCTTCATGCACCGTAAGCAAATAGCCCGCTCCCCCGAACCACGCCAGGAATGCCATGATGGTGGCGAAGTTGAAATAAGAAGCCCCGCCGCGCATCGCGCCCCCGTGCCCGCCATGGCCGAAGTGAAAATGTCCGTGCGGTAAATGCACGCTGCCGGAAACCACCGAGAAGATGCTCAGCATCAACCCGACCAGGAAACAAACGAGATAAAAAGACGCCCAACTCATAACCGTTCTCCGTTCCAGCCATTACCCCATCGACGCGAAGCCGGCCTCCGGCTTCCGCGGGTTCGATTGCAGAACTTCCAGCAGCCGCTCCACCAGGTCTGGCGTCTCCAGAATGTGCCCCAGCAACACCAGGCACCTCCGCGAGTCCGGATGCTTCGCCAACTGCAGCAGCGCATGCGCAACCTTCGGGTCACGCTGGAAACGTTCTGCCCCACTCACCAGCCAGAGGTCCAACTGGTCCTCCATCACGCGCACGTCGGAAGTCAGGTGCTCGTGATATCCCTCAGGGTCATCCACCAGGTATCCCGGATGGACCTTAAAGAAGCGCGCCAGCAGCAAGCGCGTCTGGTTCGTAAGGTGCGGCCGCGCACCGCTCTCGATCTGCGATAAGTACGACTGGCTAATACTCTGGCCGGCTTCCTCGCGGATCGCCCGCGCCAGTTCCTGCTGCGTCATCTCGCGATCGAGGCCTCGAAGCGTCCCTTCGACCTCGCGCAGGTAGCGGATTTTCTCTCCGAGTCTCATATAACGGATTGCAATTATAATATTGCAATCCGTAATGTGTCAAGAATTAGATTTCCCGCAGCATCAATGGGATAGCAACGGTGCTGTGCAAACTCGGCCAGCCTGCGGCCATCTCACGTACTCATGATCTGGCCCCGGTCTCGCGTCCGTGAACTCTGCTGCGCTCTCGTTTATGCCATTCCCTTGTTCCTGATCCTCGCCACCCCGGGCTGCTCTTCCGGTGGTTCCAACAGCTCGTCAACTACGCCATCGCCGAGTGGCGGCGGTGGATCGGGGACAGGCGTCGACGTCGTCACCTTCCACAATGACAACGGCCGAACGGGGCAGAACCAGAAAGAGACCGTGCTGACGACAGCCAACGTGAACTCCAGCAGTTTTGGAAAGCTCGGCGTACTCTCGGTCGACGGAAAGGTGGATGCTCAGCCGCTGGTGGTCTCCGGACTCACCGTCAACGGACAAAGCCGTACCGTCGTCTTCGTCGTCACCGAACACGACAGCGTTTACGCTTTCGACGGCGACTCGCTGGCTCAACTCTGGAAGGTTTCCGTTCTAGGCAGTGGCGAAACTCCCAGCGACGACCGCGGCTGCGGCCAGATCACCCCGGAAATCGGAATCACGGTGACGCCCGTCATCGACCGCCAGCGCTCCCCGAACGGCGCCATCTACCTGGTTGGCATGTCGAAAGATGGGTCAGGAAATTATCACCAGCGACTGCACGCACTCGATCTCACCACCGGCGCGGAGCTCTCGGGAAGCCCCCGTGAAGTCGTAGCGCAGTTTCGCGGGACAGGAGCCGGTAGTGCCGGCGGTAATGTCATCTTCGATCCCAAGCGGTATGCCGAGCGCGCGGGGCTGCTACTGCTCAACGGCAACGTCTATACCGGTTGGACCTCACACTGTGACATCCAGCCTTACACCGGGTGGATGATTGCCTACGATGCCGCAAGCCTCAACCAATCCGCCGTGCTCAACCTCACGCCAAACGGAAGCGAAGGTTCCATCTGGATGAGCGGGGGCGGCATCGCCGCCGACGGTTCCGGCAACATCTTCGTTCTCGACGCGAACGGCACCTTCGACACCACTCTCAACAGCAATGGCTTTCCCACCCAGGGCGACTTTGGCAACGCGTTCCTGAAGATCTCCACCAGCAACGGCCTCAGCGTCGCCGACTACTTCACGCCCCACAACACCACCCAGCAATCCGCCGCCGATGTCGACCTCGGATCCGGCGGCACACTGCTCCTCCCCGACCTCCAGGACGGCAGTGGCAACACCGTACATCTTGCTCTCGGCGGCGGAAAGTCGGCCGAGATCTACGTCGTGAACCGCGACTCCATGGGTAAATTCAACTCTGCCAAGAACAATAACTACGAGGAGCTGCCTAACGCGGTTTCTGGCACGATTTATTCCTCTCCCGCTTACTTCAACAACATGGTTTATATCGGCGCCGTGGGCGATCACCTCAAGGGCTTCGCCATCAGCAACGCGCAACTGCCGCAGCAAGCCACAACCAAAACCGCCAATGCCTTCCGCTATCCCGGCACCACCCCAAGCATCTCGTCCAACGGGAGTTCGAACGGAATTGTGTGGGCTGCTGAAAACGGGAGTACCGCCGTTCTCCATGCTTACAACGCTGCCGATCTTTCGCAGGAGCTCTACAACAGCAAGCAGGCGGGACCGCGTGACTCCTTCGGCGTGGGCAACAAGTTCATCACGCCCACGGTCGCCAATGGCAAGGTCTTTGTCGGAACCACCAACGGAGTCGGAGTATTCGGGCTACTGCACTAAGCGCGCATAGCGCCGTTTTAGAGTCTCTTCACATTACCTGCGACGCACGGCACAAATGCAAAACCCCGCTCCTTTCGGAGCGGGGCTGCGGCGCTTTCTTACCCCAGTTCGTTAGCGCCAATCTCGATCGTGATGCTCACGCCTCTCGTGCCGTTCATGTTCTTCGTGCTCGCGCCACTCATGACGCGCATGATCTCGGTCGCGCCAGTACTCATGGTTATTTCCGCGGTAGGCGCCTCCGTAATAGCCGTTGTACACCGGCTGCGAGAAGCTGTGTTGGTAGTACCGGCCATAGGCGTCGTAGCCGCTCGTGGTGCAGATCTGGCGGTCGCCATCACGGTCTGGACGGCAATAAGTTTGCTGCGCGAACGACGGCAATGCCAAGCCCAACAGCGTTGCCACTCCAAGGATAATTTTGCTCTTCATAACTTTTCCCTCCCTTGAGAACCAACGGCCGGTATGTTTCCGGCCATTATGTGTTAGTCAATAAAACCCGCAACCGTGGGCCATGTTTCGTAAAGAAACGCCACGATTCGATGACGCAAACTTCATCCGCGGGCTGCCTGCAAGAGAAAACCCCGCCTCCGTGGGCGGGGTCCTCATCGCCGGCCTGGAGCTCGCAAGCTAGCGGTAGAAACCGTCGCGGTCGCGATGTTCGTAGCGGTTGACCTGGTACCGGTCGCGGTCCCGATCACGGTCACGGTCACGGTCGCGGTCGCGGTCTTGGCCCTTAACGTACACGTAAGGATCGTAAGCGTAACGGGGAGCAATGTAGGTCTGCACTACCACGGTGCGTTCGCGATCACGGCCCCGGTCATCCCTGTCTTGCGCCTGTGCCAGCGCGGGCAAAGCTAAAGTTGCAATCGTTGCGAGACCGAACATGATTTTCTTTTTCATACCATCCTCCTCTGGATGTCGGCGGTCACGCTGTTCTGTTGGCCGTCTCTCAATGTCAGTAGAGGAAACACAGGTGCTCAATTCGTGTTGCGTTACCGACGTCACGCGAAGGTGGGACATCGGATGAAGCTTTGTTCATGCGGCTTTCAGGAGATTTACAGACCCGCTTCAATGCGCGAGCGCGGATCGAGATAATCGCGTAAGGCGTCGCCGATGAAGTTAAAAGAGAGCACAGCGAGCATCACCGCGAGCGCGGGAAAAATGACAATATGCGGCGCGTCGAACAAATGCGAGCGCCCGTCGTTGAGCATGGTGCCCCAGCTTGCGGTTGGCGGCGGGACGCCGAGTCCGAGAAAACTCATCGTCGCTTCCGCCAGGATCGCTCCAGCCATGCCGATAGCCGCCTGCACGATCACGGGTTGAATGATGTTCGGCAAAATGTGCCGAACGATGATCCGTACATCACTCGCTCCCAAAGCGCGAGCCGCTTCCACAAATTCTCGATCGCGCACCGCAAGCACCTGCGCTCGAACCAGACGCGCATAACCCACCCACCCGCCGATCACCAGCGCGAAAATCAAGTTCGAGATCCCCGGCCCGAGAAACGCCACGAACGCAATCGCCAGCAGGATTCCCGGGAACGAGAGGAACGCGTTCATCACCACGATATTGAAGAAGCGATCGAACTTGCCGCCGTAAAAACCCGCGACGGCTCCGAACAGAATACCGAGCCCCAGCGATCCGGCAACCACACAGCTACCCACCAGCATCGAGATGCGCGAGCCATAGATGATCCGCGAGAGCATGTCGCGGCCAAGTTCATCGGTGCCAAGCCAATGCGCGGGCGAAGGCGGCTGCAGTCGCGTCGGCAAACTCAGTTGTGCGGGATCGTAGGGCGCGAGTAACGGCGCGAAGATTGCGCAGAGTACAAAAAGCACGACCAGCACAACTCCGGCCGTAGCCAGCTTGTTGTATCCGGCAGCCCGCCGCCACGCGGGCAATGGCATGGAGACGGTGGCCACGCTATTCTTTCACCGTGATGCCGAGCGCTTTCATCTTGCGATACATATGGCTGCGCTCCAGGCCGAGCACCTCGGCGGTGCGGCTGACATTCCCATGGTTCTCGTCGAGTTTCTTCAGGATGTAATCGCGCTCATACGCTGCCCGCGCCTGGTGCAAGGTACTGAATTCGCCAAAGCCACGCCGCGCGCCCTCTCGATATACCAGTGGCGGCAGGTGCTTGCGATCGATCTTTTGCACCGTCGGGTTCATGATCACCACGCGCTCGATCACGTTGCGCAACTCGCGCACATTCCCCGGCCACGCGTAGCGCATCAGCGCGTCGATGGCATCGTCGGTAATTTCCTTCGGACGCCGGTTGTACTGCGAAGAAATCTCGCGCAGGAAATGACGCACGAGTAGCGGAATATCTTCCTTGCGGTCGCGCAGGGGCGGTACGTAGAACGGAATCACATTCAGCCGATAAAAAAGATCCTCGCGAAAATTGCCCTTCGAGATCTCGTCTTCCAAATCTTTATTCGTCGCCGCAATCACCCGCGTATCCACCCGCACAGGTTCTTCGCTTCCCACGGGCTCAAATCTTCCCTCGTCCAAAGTCCTCAGCACCTTCGACTGCGTCTTCAAACTCATGTCGCCCACTTCATCGAGGAAGAGCGTCCCGCCGTCGGACTTGAAGAATTTTCCTTCCTTGTCGGTCGTCGCGCCCGCGAACGATCCTTTTCGGTGTCCAAACAATTCGCTTTCGATCAAATCTTCAGGAATCGCTGCACAATTCACTTCCACAAACATCGCTTCTTTACGCAGGCTTTGTGCGTGGATCGCCCGCGCCACAAGTTCCTTCCCCGATCCGCTCTCTCCATAAATCAGCACGCGGCCATTCGTCGGTGCCATTACGCCGATCTGCTGCCGCAGCGCTTTCATCGGGATTGAGTCACCGACGATTACGCTCTTCGATTGCAGTTGGCGCTTGAGTTCGAGGTTCTCGCTGCGCATGCGCTTCGACTCGAGCGCGTTCTTGATCACGATCAGCGTCTTGTCGATGGAGAGCGGCTTTTCAAGGAAGTCGAAGGCCCCAAGCTTGGTGGCCCGTACGGCGGTTTCAATCGTCCCGTGGCCCGAGATCATGATGACCTCGGGATGGTCTTCGATGTCGCGGATTTTCTCCAGCGCATCGAGCCCGTCCATTCCCGGCAGCCAGATGTCGAGCATCACCACGTCGAAAGGCTTGCGGCGCAAGCCGTCGAGGCATTGCTCGGCGCTACCGGCAACCGCGACGCTGTAGCCTTCATCCTCGAGCACGCCTTGCAGCGTTTCCCGGATGGCAGCTTCATCGTCAACGATCAGAATGTTGTGCATGTTCGGCGGCGGGAGCGGGGACGCCCTCCTGCGACACTGGTAACTCTACGATAAAGCGCGTGCCAATGGGAGAGTTCTCTTCCACCCGTATCGTCCCGCGATGATCTTCGATGATGCGGCTCACGATCGCCAGCCCCAGCCCTGTTCCCCGCGACTTCGTCGAGAAGTACGGCAGGAAGAGCTTCTCCTTCACGTCGGCGGTTACCCCGTGACCTGTGTCGGCGACGATCAACTCCACCATGTCGCGACTAGGCGCGAGGTTCGTGGCGATCTGGATCTCGCGGACCATCGCGCCGTTCATTGCTTCGGCGGCGTTGTCCACCAGGTTCGCGATGGCGCGCTTCATCGCCTCGGGATCGGCCATCACTTTCGGCAAGTCCGGCGCAAGAAACGTCTCGAGCTGAATTCCATCGAGGCGCCCTTCGAAGAGCACCAGCGCGCTCTCCACCACTTGGTTAATATCCGACGGTTGCGGCTGCGATGCCGGAAAGCGCGCCAACGCGGAGAACTGGTCCACCAGGCTGCGCAGCGTTTCCACCGAGCCCGAGATCGTGTCCGAACAGTTGCGAATCACCGTCATCGAGTTTGTGTCAGGTTGGGTTCCGCGGTCCAGGTGACGGTGGATCCTCTCCGCCGCCAACGCGATCGGCGTCAGGGGGTTCTTGATCTCATGGGCCACGCGGCGAGCTACCTCGCGCCACGCCGCCTGCTTCTGAGCCTTCAGCAGGTCCGATAGATCTTCTATTACGAGCACATATCCCATGCGTTGCGTCGTGCTACGCGGCCGCGGGTCAAGTGACGACGCCGTGATCGCAACGTTGAGCCGTGCGCGGGGCGTCACGATTTCCATCTGGCTTGTCGTCGTCCCCATGCGATCTGCGCGGCGCAGCATGTGCTCGAGGTCGTGCACCACTTCTTCGGGAAAGATGTCGACCAGCGTGGTGGTCGCGGTCGGAACATATCCTTCGGAAAGCCGCGCCAGCCGCCGGAAAGCGGTGTTGATGCGCGTGACTTGCCGCTGCGCATCCAACGAGAGCACGCCAGTGGGAATCGTTTCGAGAATTGTCTCAAGGTGACGGCGGCGTTCCTCGATTTCCACGTTAGCCACCGCAAGCTCTCGCGTCGAGGCGTCGATAGTCTCGCGGCTGCTCTCCATTTCAGCGGCCATGCCGTTGAACGACTTCACCAACTCACCGAGTTCGTCCTGTGCCGCAACATCCACGCGATAATCCAAGCGCCCGGTGGCAATTTCGCGCGTACCCTCGGCCAGCGCCACCAGCGGACGGGTTACTAATTTCGAGAGGAACAACGCCAGCCAGGTCGAGGCGAAAAGAACCATCGCCGTCAGCAGAAGCAGGAAGCCCATGTAGGTCCGGCGAATGGCTTTGCGCTGCTGGTGCAGGTCCCAATACTGCTGCTGGCTGACTTCAATATCCTTGAGCTGCTGCGAATAGTTTTCGGGCAATGGAACGGCGACGAGAATTTTTCCGCTCACTCCCACCGGCGCGACGCCCACCATGTAGTCGCGGTTGCCTATCTGCACCGCGTGGGGATGGTCCGGTGCTTGCGGTGCGAGAATGCCGGGGACCTGTTCCTTCAGCAGGCGCCACGGCTGCGGGGTATGGAATTCAGCTTCGGCGTTGCCGTCCTGCAACGCTATCGCGAAACCTCCCTGTAGCGTCACGTCGTGGCGGCGCATTTCGTCCACTACCTTTGAGAAGTTTCCGTTGCGGTACGCGTGGTCCACCTCGGGCCCATCCGCAATGCTGGCAGCTTCGGCGGAGGCATTGGCGGCCGCGTAGTTTGCCAGCAATGAAGCCACCGCCTCGGTTTTCGCGCGCACCACTTCAATTGGGCTCGAGAACCAGCGGTCGATCGAGCGGTTCATCAGTCCATACGCGAAGATGAACATGATGATCACCGGACCGAGTGAAAGCGCCAAGGCGCCCAGCACCATCTTCGTCCGGATGCGCGAGCCGAATACGCGGCTCTGGCTATCAATGTAGAGCTTGACCAAATTGCGCAGCAGTACGAAAACCAGCGCGACGAACAGGGTGAAGATCAGCGCCGAAAGCGCGACCAGGATCACCGTCTGCTGCGATGTATCGGGGTGGAGGAAGCTGAGATTGAATGCCGCTTGCGAAAAGATGATGGCGAAGAGAACGAAAATCACCACCGCCAAAACAATGGCAATAGTCGTGCGCTGCCGCCGGTTGTCAGGCGGAGGCGTTTTCTGCTGCGAAGACGAGAGTCGGATTGGTTCCGGCGCGCCCACAGAAGCTTTCACACGATTATAGAACGCTTTTCGCCGGGAAAAGATTCGGTAGGTTGGTTAATTAAACGGGGTTTTTATGGAGGAGGCACGTTTCGGCAGAGGCCAAAACGTCCTAGTAAATCAGTCAATATTTGGCTTCGCGAGATCATACTTCAGCGGACACTCCTCGCACAGCGCCCGTGCTCGGTGGCAGTAATGTTTCCCAATCTGCACCATCAGCGCATGCATTTCGTTGAAGGTCTGCGACCGCGAACTGCGCTCGGCTTCGCTCATGGGTGAGGGGTCATGCACCGGAGGTAACTTGATTTTCACCTTCACAATCGCCGAAGGTGGTCGCACACTGGATTCGTCCAAAGCTCTTTCCACTAACAGCCGCAGGTCATCGTAATCGGCGCTTGGCAATATCAGTTCATGGCGCTCGAATATGCGGCGGGTGTAGGCGTCAACCACGAAAATTTCGTGGTAACCGCCATAGAGCAGGATGGAATCAGCGGTTTCGCGGCCGAAGCCTTTCAGTTCCAACAGCTCGACCCGCAGTTTCCGGGTCGGCTGTCGGAACATTCGCTCCATCGACCCGTCGTACTGGCGATCAAGCCACTCGACGAACGCTTTCAACCGGGCGGCCTTCTGGCGGAAGTAGCCGGACGACCGAACCAGCGGTTCAAGTTCAGCAGCAGGAGTACGGCGGATTCCCTCCACCGACAGTACTCCGACGTTACGTAGGGCATGGAGGGCGTGGGACGCATTTGTCCAGGCAGTGTTCTGTACCAGGATGGCTCCGGCGATGACCTCGAAACGTGTCTCCGCCGGCCACCAGCGCTGCGGGCCCCACAGGCCTAAAAGGGTGTTGTAAAGCCCGGCTACACGGTTCTCAGGTGTTTTTCTCACGGCTCTCAGGATGTCGGCTGGTAGCCGCTTGGGGGATTTGACATTAGGGTGATTAGTAACCGTCCAAGGGTAACTATCCAGCAACTATTCTGGATTGACAATTAGTGTCATACCGCATAGGATTCGCGTCACCACAAACGTTTAAGTCTCCCCCAAGTTGTTGAAAAATCGGGTGTGCCTTGGGCGCGCCCGGGAATGAAATAAGACGTTGCATTTCCCCAGCGGCCGAAACTCCGGCGCGGAGGGCGAGCATATGGGAGTCGAGGCATGTCTCAGAGGTTGGGCGACCTTCTAGTACGTGAGAAGGTCATCACCACCGAGCAGTTGGAACAGGCACTTCGGGAACAGGGCGCAACCGGCACAAGGCTGGGGGCGGCCCTGGTCAAGCTCGGCTTCCTTACTGACGACGATGTCACCAACTTCCTCTCCCGCCAGTATGGCGTTCCCGCCATCAATCTCAACTACTTTGAAATCGATCCCTCCGTCGTAAAGCTCATTCCATACGACACTGCAAAACGCTACCAGATCCTGCCGCTAAGCCGCGTGGGCGCCTCGCTCACCATCGCCATGGTCGACCCCACGAACGTCTTCGCCATGGACGATATCAAGTTCATGACCGGCTTCAACATCGAGCCGGTCGTCGCCAGCGAAGCCGCCATCCTGGAAGGCATTGAAAAAGCCTACAACACCGTTCCCGAGGAAGATCTCGAGTCGGTGATGGCCTCGATGGGCGAATCCGATGGCGACATCGAGTTGCAAGCAGACGCCGACGAACAGGAACTCGCCGACCTTGAAAGGGCCGCCGAAGAAGCTCCCATCGTCAAGCTCGTAAACATGATCCTCACGGAAGCCGTCAAGAAGGGCGCCAGCGATATCCACATGGAGCCCTATGAAAAGGAATACCGCGTTCGCTTCCGCGTTGACGGCATTCTCCAGACGATCATGAATCCGCCCATGAAGCTGCGCGACGCCATCATCTCGCGCATCAAGATCATGGCAAAGCTCGACATCAGCGAAAAGCGCCTGCCGCAAGACGGTCGCATCATGCTGAAGATGAATCTTCAGGGCAAGAAAAAAGTCCTGGATTATCGCGTCAGCTCGCTGCCTACCCTGTGGGGCGAAAAAGTTGTGCTCCGGTTGCTCGACAAGGAGAGCTTGCGTCTCGATATGACCAAGCTCGGCATGGAGCAGGAATCGCTCGACAAGTTTCAGAAAGCCATCTTTAAGCCTTATGGCATGGTGCTCGTGACCGGCCCAACGGGTTCCGGTAAAACCAACACTCTGTACTCTTCGATCTCGCAGCTCAACAAGCCCGATACCAACATCATGACCGCCGAAGACCCCGTCGAGTTCCAGCTCGCCGGCGTCAACCAGGTGCAGATGAAGGAACAGATCGGCTTGAACTTCGCTGCCGCGTTGCGCTCGTTCTTGCGCCAGGATCCCAACATCATCCTGGTCGGCGAAATCCGCGACTTCGAAACGGCGGAAATTGCGATTAAGGCTGCGCTCACCGGCCACCTCGTGCTCTCCACGCTGCACACCAACGGCGCCCCGGAAACCATCAGCCGCTTGATGAACATGGGCATTGAGCCGTTCCTCGTGGCCACCTCGGTCCACCTCATCGCAGCGCAGCGCCTTATCCGGCGCATCTGCACCAATTGCACCGAAACCATCGACCTTCCGGTTCAGGCGCTGGTGGAAGCCGGCTATACGCCGACCGAAGCCAAGACGGTGAAGATCTGCAAAGGACGCGGCTGCACGAACTGCAACAACACCGGTTACAAGGGCCGCACCGGTCTCTACGAAGTGATGGAAATCGACGACGAGATCCGGGAATTAATCCTGGTGGGCGCTTCGGCGCTCGAGTTGAAGAAGAAAGCAATTGAAAAAGGGATGATCACGTTGCGTCGCAGCGGCCTGATCAAAGTTTCCCAGGGCATTACCACGCTGGAAGAAGTCGCACGCGAAACCGTGCACTAGACACAAGAGCCGCGGATGCCAAATCCGCGACTGTGAGGCGCGACCATGGCCGTTACTTTAAGCGATCTGTTGAAGAAGATGTTGGAGATGCAGGGCTCCGACCTGCATATCACCACGAACTCGCCGCCGCAGGTGCGGGTTCACGGCCACCTGGTTCCCCTCGACCTGGCGCCGCTCACCCCTGCTGAGACCAAGCAACTGGCCTACAGCGTGATGACCGACGCGCAGAAGCACCGCTTCGAAGAAGACCTCGAACTCGACTTCTCCTTCGGCCTCAAGGGCCTCGCCCGTTTCCGCGCCAACTGCTTCAACCAACGCGGCGCGTGCGGATCGGTCTACCGCGTCATTCCCTTCGAGATCAAGAACTTCGACCAGCTTGGCCTGCCTTCCGTGGTCGCCAGGCTGTGCGAAAAGCCGCGCGGACTGATCCTCGTAACCGGCCCGACCGGTTCCGGTAAGTCCACCACGCTGGCTGCGATGATCGACAAGATCAACATCGATCGTCACGAACACATCATCACCATCGAAGATCCGATCGAATTCGTGCACCAGCACAAGAACTGCCTCATCAACCAGCGCGAAGTCCACTCCGATACCAAGGGCTTCTCGCAGGCGCTCCGTGCCGCTCTTCGTGAAGATCCCGACGTGGTGCTGATCGGCGAAATGCGCGACTTGGAGACGGTGGAATCCGCCCTGCGCATCGCGGAAACCGGCCACTTGACCCTGGCCACCCTCCACACCAACTCGGCGGCGTCGACCATCAACCGCATTATCGACGTCTTCCCGTCGCACCAGCAGTCGCAGATTCGTGCCCAGCTTTCGCTGGTGCTCGAAGGCATCATGTGCCAATCGTTGTTGCCGAAAGTCGGCGGCAACGGCCGCGCCATGGCGATGGAAATCCTGGTACCCAATGCCGCGGTCCGCAACCTCATCCGCGAAGACAAAGTGCACCAGATCTATTCGTCAATGCAAACCGGTCAAGACAAGTTCGGCATGCAGACCTTCAACCAGGCTCTTGCCACGCTGGTTGCCCAGAAACAGATCACGACCGAACTCGCCATGCAGCGCTCGTCGATGCCGGAAGAGTTGCAGGACATGATTAACCGTGGCCACTCGTTGGCTTCCCGCAACGCCCCGGTGGGCGCGGCGGCTACCAACCGGAGATAGTTCACGCCTCCGGCGCAAACTAGCCGGAGGTCGAGGAGAAACTTATGCCTGTATTTACTTTTACTGGCAAGAACGCCGCCGGCGAGAAAATCTCCGGCGAACGGATGGCCGAGAACAAGCAGGCCCTCGCCAGTACCCTGCGCCGCGAACGCATTCAGCCAGTCGCCATCAAGGAAAAGGGCAAAGAGTTCGCGCTGCCGATCCTGGGTGGTGGCGGCAAGATCAAGACCAAGGACGTTGCCATCTTCTTCCGGCAATTCTCGGTCATGATTGATGCCGGCTTGCCTCTCGTCCAGTGCCTGGAAATTCTGGCCGCAAACCAGGAATCCCAAGCCTTTCAGAAGACGCTCACCGGCGTGCGGACCACGGTGGAAGGCGGCTCGACCCTGGGCAACGCCATGCGCGGCTATCCCAAGGTTTTCGACGACCTCATGGTCAATATGATCGACGCTGGCGAAACCGGCGGTATTCTCGACACGATCTTGCAGCGCCTTGCCACCTACGTCGAGAAGAACGTAAAACTCAAGGCGGCCGTGCGGTCGGCCCTGATCTACCCCGTCTCCGTTATCAGCATCGCCGTCCTCATCGTCGGCCTCCTGATGTGGAAGGTGGTGCCGATCTTCGCCAACCTCTTCGTCGGCCTCGGTGCCGACCTGCCGCTGCCCACGCGCATCGTCATCGGCATCAGCAACTTCATCGGCAGCTTCTGGTGGATGTTCCCGGTAGTCGTGATCGCTGCGGTGTTCGGTATTCGCGCCGTCCGTACCGATCCTCGCGGCCGCTACATTACCGATAACTTCCTGCTGCACCTGCCGATCGTCGGCATGTTGCTGCGCAAAATCGCCGTCGCGCGCTTTACCCGTACGCTGGGCACGCTGATTACCTCGGGCGTTCCGATTCTCGAAGGCCTGAACATCACGGCGCGCACATCCGGCAATCGCGTGGTGGAAGAATCACTTTACAAGGTCCGCAAGTCGATCGAAGAAGGCCGTACCATCGTCGATCCTCTCCGCGAATCGCAGGTCTTTCCCAACATGGTGACCCAGATGATCGGTGTCGGCGAAGCTACCGGCGCCATGGATGCCATGCTGCAGAAGATCGCCGACTTCTACGAAGACGAAGTCGATGCGGCCACGAAGGACCTTTTGACCTTGCTTGAACCTGTCATGATCGTCGTGCTCGGCGTTATGGTCGGCGGCATCGTCATTTCGTTGTACCTCCCGCTCTTCTCCATGGTGGCGAAGCTCTCGGGCGGAGGCTAGAAAACAGCGGGCCGGCAGCTCGAATCGCCGGCGCCCCGCGTCCCGGGCTTGGTTTGCTGGGGTGAGGGTCTTTTCGTACACCGGGGGCGCCTCCACGGCGTCCCCGATTTGCTTAAGTCTCCTGTAATTCTTCCGCGTCGCGGAGTTTCGAAAGATCGGGATGAGGGCTGAATTTCACGAACGTACCTGGCTGCAATGGTTGGTCAAGGTACGCATCATCATCATCACGTTCCTACTCGGCATCGAGTTGGCGATCAGCAATCTTTCGCCTACCGCCGCTGCGCCTCGCAGGCTTTTCGTCAGTGTCATTGTCCTCTGGTACACCGTCGCCGCATTTCTCATTCTCCTGAACGCCATCTGGCGCGAGAGTCGTCTTCAATCGCATCTCCAGGTCTTCACCGATCTCTTCTTCGTCACCGCCGTGATTTATGCCACCGGCGGCGTTGATACCTCCTTCAACTTCCTTTATCCGCTCGTAATCATTATCTCCAGCGTCCTACTTACGCAGGCCTGGGCCTTCGTCACCGCATTCTTATCGGCACTCGCGTTCACCGCGGTTCTCCAGTTGGGGTACTGGGGAGTCATACCCTCGTACGGCCAAACTCATCCTGACGCCCGCAGCCTGCACATTGTCATCGTCATCAACTGGTTCGCGTTTATCGCGGTCGCGTATCTCGCCGGAAAGCTCAGTAACCGCCTCCGCCAGATCCGTGGCGAGCTCAAGGACAAAAGTGGCGAGCTCGAAAACCTCCAGGTCCTGCACACCAATATCATTCAGTCCATCAGCGCGGGCCTCATTACCACCGGCAACGACGGCCTGATCCACGTTGTCAACAAAGCGGCTGCCCGCCTGCTCGAACGCGCCGAAAAAGATCTCGTCGGCACCTCGATCACCGGCCTTTTCATCGACCCGCTGCCCATCGTCGCTTCTGCCCCGGTCCACGCCGAAGTCCGCATGAAGACGCAGATGAGCCGCCAAAAAACTTTCAGCATGATTGGCTCGGCGCTGGTGATTCCCGAGCGCGGCTCCGTCGGCTACATCTACACCTTCGACGACCTCACCGAGATCCGCCGCCTGGAGCGCGAAGTGCGGCTCCGCGACCGCCTCGCCGCCGTAGGACGCATGGCCGCCGGCATTGCGCACGAGATTCGCAACCCGCTGACCTCCATGGCTGGTTCCGTGAAAATGCTCGCCAGCATGTCAGCCCTGAGCGACGAACAGCAGACGCTCGTCAATATCGTGACCCGCGAGTCCGATCGCCTGAACGCCATCATTACCGACTTCCTCTGGTACGCACGTGACAAAAAGTTCGAACTCCGTGAGGTCGATCTGGTCCCGCTGCTCAATGACACGCTTGTCCTGTTGCAGCATCGCCCGGGCATCAAGATGACCATCGACCGCCGCTTCGAAGTCGACAGCGCGCTCTGCATGGCCGACGGCGACAAGCTGAAGCAGGTCTTCTGGAACCTCAGCGACAACGCCTCCCGCGCCATGCCCGAAGGGGGCACGCTCACCGTGAGCTTGCGCGCCGACCATGACGTGTGGCGCGTCAACTTCGCCGACACCGGCCCCGGCATGACTGGTTCCCAGATCGAGAAGATCTTTGAACCGTTCCAGAGCGATTTTTACGGCGGCACCGGCCTCGGCCTGGCGATTGTTTACCAGATTGTGCATGGCCACGAGGGCAAGATCTCCGTACGCTCTGCCCCCGGCCGTGGAACCGAGTTTATGTTGCAGTTGAAGCATCCGGCAAAATTCGCGCCGGCCGAAAAAGAAGGCACCGCGGCTTCATCCGCAGTGTCCTCTTAGGTTTTGCTTTTGACGTGAGGTACCCTCGGGCTTTAGCCCGGGGGAAAAAGGCTCTCATAGAAACAGGGGCCTGAGCCCCTGAGGAACCGTCCCATGAGCAACATCCTCGTCTGTGACGACGAACGTTCGATCTGTGAAATGCTCGAGATCGCGCTGCGTAAGGAAGGCCACAAGGTCGAAACCGTGACCTCTGGCGACGCCGCCAAGCGCAAGATCGACTCCGCCCTGTTCGACATTGTGGTGACCGACATCCGCATGCCGCAAACGAACGGCATCGAAGTCCTCCGCCACGCTCACCTCATCTCGCCTGACACCGCGGTCGTCCTCATCACCGCTGTCGACGACATCGAAGCCGCCGTCGCCGCCGTAAAAGCCGGAGGCGCTGCCGACTATATCCGCAAAAGCCCTGCGCTGATCGACGACATCCGTGTCGCCATCGGCAACGCTGTCGAGCGCGGCACCCTAAAGCGCCAAAACATCGCCTATAAGCGCGATGCCGCCGGCCGCAACTCGCTCGACAACATCGTTGGTACCAGCCACCGCATGCAGCAGTTGAAGAACACCATCCGCATGGTCGCCTCCACCGGCAGCACTGTGCTCATCCATGGCGAGAGCGGCACCGGCAAAGAACTCGTGGCCCGTGCTGTGCACACCTGCTCCCCTCGCGCTGGTGAACCGTTCGTCTCCATCAATTGCGGGGCCTTCCCGGAAACCCTGCTCGAAAGCGAACTCTTCGGCTACGTGAAAGGCGCGTTTACCGGCGCCGTCCAGAACAAGCGCGGCCTCTTCGAAGTCGCCACCGGCGGCACCATCTTTCTCGATGAAATCAGCGAGATGACCGTCACCATGCAGGTCAAACTCCTGCGCGTTCTCCAGGAGCGTTCCGTGCGGCCAGTCGGCGGCACCGCCGAGATCCCGGTCGACGTCCGTGTCATCGCCGCCACCAACAAGCACCTCGACACCCTCGTCTCCGAAGGCCAGTTCCGCGAGGACCTCTACTATCGCCTCAGCGTCATCCCAGTTCAGGTCCCGCCCTTGCGCGAGCGTCCCGACGACATCGAACTTCTCGCCAATCATTTCCTCAAGAAATACGCGCCCGCTGCCGGCAAGAGCATTCGTTCCATTCGGCCGGAGTCGATCGAATCCCTGCGTAGCTACGACTGGCCCGGCAACGTCCGTCAACTCGAAAACACCATCGAACGCGCCGTCGCGCTGGAGATGAACGACGAGCTTCGTGTGGACATTCCCACCGAGCGCCAGAAGAACAAGCCCGCAGCCGCTGCTGCGGCGGCAGGTGCAGGCGGCAACGGCTTCGTCACCGTACCTTCCAATGGCATCGACATGGAATCCTATGTCGCCGACCTCGAACGCTCCCTGCTCCAACAGGCGCTCGAACAATCCAACGGCGTCCAGACCCGCGCGGCCGAACTACTCAAGCTTTCCTACCGCTCGTTCCGACACCTGATGAAAAAGTATGAGCTGTGATGGGAAGAACATCCTCACATATGCTCAGAGGTGCAGCCGCTTGTCTTTTCGCAGCACTACTGTGCGTCCAATCCGACGCTACCGCCCTTCGGTTAAAAGAGGTTCCATCCGACGTGCTCCTTCAGCGACTGCAAGCCTCAGTAGACAATAACCACCGGCGCCATGACACATTACAGAAGCTGTTCGCGGATGTCGGGTGTGCCACGACCGACCAGAAAGTGAGAGCAGAGCTACCCAATCTCGTTTGTATTCTGCCGGGAAACTCCAGTGAGGTAATCGTAGTGGGTGCGCATTTCGACAAAGTTGATGACGGCCACGGAGTGGTGGACAACTGGAGCGGTGCCGCGCTTCTGCCAAGCATTTACCAGGCACTACACGTGGCGAAACGGCGCCATACGATCATATTCATCGGCTTTTCAGCAGAGGAGCAAGGGCTGATCGGGTCAAAGAATTACGTCGAACACTTGACTAAACAGGAGAAAAGCAACATCCACGGAATGATCGCGATCGACTCCCTCGGACTAGGTTCCACCGAGGTTTGGGCCAGGCACTCCGACCGGAAGTTGATCGGACTCTTGATAGCAGTCAGCAAGTCCCTGCACTTCCCAGTTTCCGGCATGGATGTCGATTATGTCGGCGATACTGACTCGTCTCCGTTTCGCGATCAGGGAATTCCCACGATCACGTTCCATTCGATCACTAGCGAAAACTGGGCCATCTTGCATTCAAACAAAGATGCCTATGTCGCAATCGACCAATCGGCGTATGTCGAAAGCTGCCACCTGATTACTGACTACATCGCTTACCTGGATGAAGTGCTCGACCCGACTCCGCCTCCGGCGAGTACCAACACCAACTAGAACCTGCATCGTGGTCGCCCCCAAGGCGAAATCAGAGTTGTAAACTCGCTCACATGTACTTCCTCGCCACGCAGCGTCTGAAGTTCCGTCACTGGACGGCAGACGATCTGCCTCTGGCTCTTCAGCTATGGGGTGACTCGCGCGTGACCGAGCATCTCGGCGGCGACTTCACTCCCGCAGGAACCGCCGCCCGTCTGAACTCGGAGATTGCGCAGCAACAAGCGCACGCCGTCCAGTACTGGCCCATTTTCACACTCGACGATTCCCAGTTCATCGGTGTCTGCGGCCTTCGCCCGTATCGAGACATCCTCGAACTCGGATATCACCTGCGTCCCGATTTCTGGGGTAAAGGAATCGCCTCTGAAGCCGCGCGGGCGGCGATCAAATACGGCTTCTACGCGCTCGAAGTTCCAGCATTATTCGCCGGACATTATCCGGAAAACCTCGTCTCGAAACATGTCCTGGAAAAGCTCGGCTTCCGCTATACCCACGACGAGTTCTACCCGCCCGCCGGCAGAATCAACCCTTCGTACCTGCTCCGGAAACCGGTCAGAGCGTGAGCCGCATCTCATTCGTCGCCTCGAACCCCATCGACGCATACAGCGCACGTCCTTTATCGCTGGCATGAAGTCCGACCGAAGTAAATCCTTCGGCCTTGCACCACTCGATCATCGCGGTCATGAGCGTTCCCGCAATTCCCTGCCGCCGGTGCTCCGGTTCCACATACATGTTCAAGATCATGGCGCGTTTCGCCAACGTCGATCCCGGATTTCCCGGCCACGGACTGATGACTACTCCGGCGCCGCCTACGATCTTTCCCTCCCCCTCGGCCAGCCACCCGCGATACGATGCATCCGGAACCGCCTTGGAGAAATACTCCCGCGCAGCCGGCACCATGATCTCCAGCAACTTTGGATCGCGTCCCATGTCGCGCCACATGGCATAGCGGTGGTGGATCAAAGTTTCTATGTCGTGAACGGTCGCGGCCCGCAACTGATATGTGTCATTCATCAACGCCCATTATCCATTCCTCCGTCCCTCCGCGTCTCCGTGGTGGACGTAGCTTTTCCGGCAGCCTGTGACGAATATCACAGCCTTGGGGACGGCCTTTCCCTCACAATGACACTCGATGCCGTTCCGCAAGGCCATCTCGACCCTGGTGCTCGTCACCCTGATGCTGTGGACGTTGAGCGCAACCGCTGCGCCGCTTCCCACCATGCATGGGCCCGCCTGCGAAAAGATGCTGTATCGCACCATGGTCGTCCACCATCCCGCGGCGCATAAATGCTGCCCGCCGGAAACCATGATCCTCATCGTCTGCTATCGCATGCATGGCGACGAAGGCTGCGACTCCATGCGCAGTTGCCGCCCGCTGCAAACCGACGAAGCGATCAGCGGAACCGCCAAGTATCACGACGACGGCCAGGCGCGTGCCTGCGCTACCGCCCACGCCGTCAACCTCCTGATGCCCCAATCCGAAGCCATCAGCGCGCCATGGGTACGCGCCGGCTTGCTCCCTCCACGCTCCGTCCTCGAAGCCAGTTCCGACCTGCGCATCTAGCCCTCCCGATCGCCTTCACATCTGAAGGCCCGTTCCGCACATAACTTCGTTCCTGGATCGCAATGCCGATCTCGCAACGATTGCTTTCACGCGGTAACCACGATCGATGAGGAAAGATATGAAACCGAAATATGCGATTTTCGTGATGTTCGTAGTCATGCTGTTTGCCCTGGGCCTGGTCGCCCAGAGCACCGCCCCCGCCGCTCCGGCCGACTCCAAGGCCGCTTGCTGCTCCTGTTGCAACCACTCCAGCGCCGATATGAAGGATTGCTGCAACGGCGGCAAAGGCTGCGATATGAAAGACGGCAAGATGGCCTGCGCCAAGGACTGCTGCAAAACCATGGCAAAAGGCAAGGAATGCTGCAAGGACGGCAAGTGCACCATGGCCAAGGCCGATAAGCCCTGCTGCGGCGATCACTGCAAGATGAGCAAAGCCAGCTAGTTCAAAGACCCTCCTGATGAAAAGCCCCGGCTTCGCGGCCGGGGCATTTTTCTGCGCTCGTTTTCGCCCAATAAAAATGAGCCCCGGAAATTTTCCCGGGGCTCGCTCGAACCTTGCTCGCTTTGCTTTGACCTGAGTCAGACTGCTATAAATCAGAGCCCAATCAATCCACCGTAAAATTTGGCCCGATCTCGAAGTCCCAACAAATCCGATTTTGATCTGCTGGGGTGAATGTCACCTTCCGATATCTTCCGGATGGGGCTCTCACTTTCCTCTGAACCGCATCCCTTGCATCGATGGACACAGAGTAACGCGGCTCGAATTTCCTCGTAATCCCTCGTAAGGCGAACAATATCCCATCACTGTGGGATCAGAGGACTTTCAACACCCCGGCGCCGTCAATCCGGCTTTCTTTTAGCGCCAGAAGCGCCCCATTGGCGTCGGCCAGGTCGAAAATCTGTACCGTCGTTTTCACCCGCGCTTCCGCCGCCAGATCCAGGCACTCCCGCGCGTCCTGCCGCGTCGCGTTGGCAACGCTCCGCAAAGTTCGCTCGTGATAAATATCGACATAAGGGAACGATGGGATATCGCTCATGTAAATCCCCGCCAGCGTCACCGTCCCGCCCTTCCGCAAAGCACGCAATGCAAGTGGAACCAATCCACCCGCGGGCGCAAAGATAATCGCCGCATCCAGCTTCTCCGGCGCGGCGTCTTTCGCATCGCCCGCCCAAGCTGCTCCCAGCGACCGTGCCAGCCGTCGATGCCCTTCTGCCCTCGTGAACACATACACCTCGTGCCCAACATGCCGCGCAAACTGCAGCACGATGTGCGCCGACGCCCCGAAGCCATACAACCCGATCCGATCGCCCTGCCGCGCCCCGCTCACCCTGTACGAGCGATAGCCAATGATTCCCGCGCATAGCAGCGGTGCCAGGTGCTCATCATCGATTCCCAATGGCAGTGGAACCCCAAACTCCTCCCGTACCACGATCTGCTCCGCGTACCCGCCATTCGCATGCAGCCCGGTGAAGCGCGCACTGTCGCAAAGGTTCTCGCGTCCGCTCTGGCAGAAATCGCAACTCCCATCCGTCGAGTACAACCACGGCACTCCCACGCGATCGCCTTCGCGCACTGACCTTACGCCCGCCCCAACGGCCTCCACGGTTCCTACCACCTGGTGTCCGGGGATAATCGGCAGCCGCGGAATTTTCAGCTCGCCTTCAACGGTATGGAGATCGGTATGGCAGATCCCGCAACAATGCACCCGCAGACGCACCTCACCAAGTTTTGGTTCGGGCGAAGGTACATCGCGAAGGTCCAGCGGCTCGTTTGCGCTCACCTCGCCGGTTTTCTCCAACAGCATCGCTCGCATGCGAAAAGTTTACGCCCAAAGAAAAAGGCAGGCGCACGGCCTGCCTTTAATGCGAACTGATTTCCTACTGGACTGCGGTTAACTTCAACCTGCTGCCGACCGGCACGAGTTTGAAGCTCTGCTTGCTCGCGGCACTTGCCGACTTCTTCACCGTCCCTGACGACGAAACGGTCATCGTGCCCGATGCCGTGAATGTCTCGGCGTACTCCGCATTCCGCCGGAAAGGTGCGCTCGTATACGTCGTTCCCGCCGAGCTAACAGCCGCGATCAGAACGCCAAAATTATCCCCCGAGCTTAACAAGCCCGTCGGCACGGTCACGCTGTTGTTCGTGGTCGAAAACATATGCAGCACCGTCGGAGTCGTGGAGAGATCCACCACATAGACGATGTAATAGGTCACAGTCCCCGTCGTTGGCGCGTTCCACGCGATTTGCGGGGTCGACGAGACTCCGGTCTGATTCGACAAGAAGTTCTTCCCGTCCACGGTCGCCGACAACGGTTGCGTCAACGTAGGTACCAGCGCGCTAGAAGCTGACGGCAAAGTCGCCGTCTGGATTACGCTTCCTACGGGAGCATCCAGCGTTCCACCGCCGCTAACGTTGTACGTGTGATACCCGTAATCCTGCAGAACCGCCTCCGGAGTATCGCTCGACGACAGCACGCCGAACGACAAATCTCCTGCGTCCGTGTCGCCTGCCGAAGCGGCAAACTTATCCTCAAGCAGAGGGATCGGGCTTGCGATCCCTTCGCTGCCCGAATAGAGCGGATCGACTACTGCGAAAACCTTCGATCCCGGGTTGAGTGACGCCGTGCTGGGAATCAGCGCATCAAACTGCGTGAACTTGATGTCGGGATGCGCCGTCTTCCCCGTCGCAGCTGTCATCGTCCCGCTCACACTCACGCTACCCCCGCTCGTTTCCGTCAACGATGTATCGACAAGAAACTCTTCCAGCGTCTCCAGCGCGGGAGTCGCCAGGAAATTCGAATAGTGCAAAAGAAATGCGCGGTCGCCCTTCGAACTCAGAACCGCATTTCCACCCTGCTGGAAGCTGGTGGTAAATGGGTTCGTTACCGTAGAAATATCCACCGTATCCGCGGCTCCCGAGTCAGGCGCCGTCCACTCCATCTCATCACCCGTTGCCGGCGTCACCTTCAACGTAACGTTCGGGTTCACGGTCACGTTCGAAGTCAACGGAGTTCCATCCTCCCGCCCTTGCACGAGCGTGCCCAAGTCCACATCGCTCGCGCTCATCCAGACATAGTTGTCGTTTGTATTAGCGCCAGATCCCTGTTTTATGTGGAAGTAGAAGCTCCCTGTCGAAACGTTTGCCACCATCGCGTTCCCGCTGCTGTCCCCGCTACCCGGCAAACGGCTATATCCACCCTTCCCGTCTGGAAACAGAACTTCCACGGTTGCGCCTGCCAAGTCTTCTTTGGAATCCACAATCCCCGTCCCCGTAATCGCGTGGTTCACTATCGTGGCGTTGATATTGCCGGTAGGGGTCAGCGTAAACGCCTGCGTCTGGGTTCCCTTGTTGCTGGTCGTTGCCGTAATCGTGAACGAATTCGACGTCCGCGCCTCGGCATGGGTCGGCGTCCACGACATCGTAGATCCCGAAATCGAAGCTTCCTTCGGCCCCGTCGTCACCTTGTATGTCACGGTGCTCTTGTCGGTGACCGTGGTTTCGATCTGGTAGGTGTAAGTCACGCCCTCTTGCACCACGGTAGGCGGCACGCTGGTAAACACCGGCGCCGCCGGTGTGATGATCACACTCGGCGTCGAACTTCCCCCGCATCCACCCCACAGCAGCATCGCGGAAACCACGAACATCAACCCGAAGCACTTCAGAACAGACCTACGCACAGACCCTACTCCACAAGAGCAATACGGCAGCATGAATGTCCTTTCAACGGACGATGAAATCAGAGTTTCAGGAAAGACTGATTCTACTGGGGATGGTGAGCACAGTTCAATTGCACAGACGTTGTGGATTGTCTGTTTCTGTAAAAACGAAACGGCAGGCGCCATGGCCTGCCGTCGTCCAAATTAGCTCGCTTACTTCGCGGCTTTCGCCTTCACCCGGGCGCTCAGGCGCGCCTTGTAACGGCTGGCGGTGTTCTTGTGAATCACGCCCTTCTGCACGGCCTTGTCCAGCAGCGAAACGGCCCCGCTGTGGGCCGACTTAACGCCATTGGCGTCGCCGCCGGCAATTGCCTCGCGCAGCGCGCGGAGCTGGCTGCGAAGACGGGACTTATTGGCGCGATTACGCGTGGTGCGGGTTTCTGTCTGACGGGCGCGCTTCAGCGCCGAATAATGGTTTGCCATGAACTTCTTGTTGTCCTCTGAAGAAAATCTCGACGTATTGCCGAAACAACAGTTTACGGGATTTTTCGGGGTCGGTCAAACCCGCAACCCTCACTCAGAACAGCGAAAGTTGCCCCGACTTCGACTTCCTCTTCCCGCCCTTCCGATCATCCATCACCGTCCGCCCGCCCAGCGAATCCGAGATCTCCCACTCGTGTTCCATCGCCCGCGTAAAGTCCGCCAGCGGCTGACGCTTCTCTTCCACCGCCCGTGTCAGCCGATCCAGCCGTTTGAACCCATCCACTTTTTCGGAGTTCCCCAATTTCGCGGCATCCAACGCCCGCCGCAGCACTCCAACCGAGTCATCGTAGGTCTTCAGCGGAACTGGGAACGGATGCCCATCCTTCCCACCATGCGCAAACGAGAACCGTGCCGGATCCGCAAACCGCGAGGGTGCCCCATGAATCACCTCCGCCACCAACGCGAGCGATTGCAATGTCCTCGGCCCCAAGCCTTCCACCAGCAGCAGCGACGCGAAGTCCCGCAGCTTCCGCTCGTGCGCCACCGACAGCACTGCTCCTAGACGCTTCAAATCCACGTCTTCTGCCCGCACATCGTGGTGCGCCGGCATCGTCAGCTTCCGCACCTCGTCGAGCGACGACTCCACCGGCTGCTCCGCAATCGTCAGCATTGCCGATTGCGCCTTCTCCGCCCGCGCGTCCACCAGGTTCAAAATCTCGCCCTGTGGCTGCCCCAGGATCGCCGTATGTGGATCGCAAACAAAGCTCTTCACCGTCGACGAATGCCAGTGATACCGCCGCGCCAAATGGCTCTCCGGATTCATCCCCTGCTGCACGACGGCCCACTCACCCGCCGTCGTGATCGCGAATGAATGCAAGTAAAGCTGGAATCCATCGGCAATCGCGTTGTTATCGATCTTCGCGGTCAACCGGCTGGTGCGCGCCAGCTCATCGCCATTCAACCCAGTCCGATCCCCAAACGCCCGCAGCTCATCCGGCGTTTTCCGCGAATGTCTCCCTCGTCCTCCGCAGATGTAAACCCCCAACTCGCCCGCCCGCTCATTCAACCCACGTTTCAACGCGCCCATCACTGATGTCGTAATTCCCGACGAATGCCAGTCCATCCCCATCACCGCGCCCAGCGCCTGGAACCAGAACGGATCGCTCAGCCGCGTCAGCAACTCACTCGCGCCATAACTCACAACGATGTGTTCGGAGATCGCCGTCCCGAGCTTCACCATGCGCTCCGCGAGCCAGGGCGGCACGCGTCCGCCGTGCAGAGGAAGATCGGCGGTACCAGAACGACGCATACGCATATTTTAAATGTTCGGAAGCGAATGGCCGCTATCGCCTCGCAAACGGCACCGGCGTCACATGCCGCTCGCTCAAAATCGACGTCGCATAGCGCGTGTAAAGGTCCCCGATCAGCATCCACGTGAGTACTCCCGTTGTGCCGAACACCCAGAAGGCGAACACGATCCGCCACTCGTGTATATCCATAAAGTCTTCCAGGAAGCTATGCAGAATCAGAACGAAAGCCGCGATTCCCACAAACGCTTGCAACCACACCTTCGCTTCCCGCAAAGCTTTCTCAATCCAACCGGTTCGCGATGGAATTTCGTCGATCGCGTGCTGCTCTGAGAATGTGGAAGAAACAAAGTTGAGGTAAGCCAACCACACGAACTCACTCAACCCTACTGCGCCAACAGTCAGCGTCCAAAACATCAGCACAGCGCGCCCATGCCCAGCGGCAACCTCCGCCACGGTCATGATCACTACGTACCCCACCAGGTACAGAACGTATGCCAGTGACGCAAGCACGAACACCGTTGCCAGGAACTTCCGCATGCGCCAACCCCGCCGAAAGTCTAGCTCCGCCCACGCTCCCAGGCAATTTCTTCTCAAGTCTCACCCCACTGTGATCTCCGACACGCTCCGGCCGCCCCTCCCTGCGATACTCTACTGCTTAGGCCCATGGATTCCCTCGCCCCCGCCCTCAAGCACTACTTCGGCTACGACGCCTTTCGCCCCCTCCAGGAGCGCGTCATCCTCAGCATCCTCGGCGGCCGCGACGTCTGCGTCATCATGCCGACGGGCGGCGGCAAATCCCTCTGCTACCAACTCCCCGCCGCGATTTCCGAAAAAACTACCGTCGTCATCTCCCCGCTGATCGCGCTGATGAAAGACCAAGTCGCCCAACTCGGCCAGATGGGGATCTCCGCCGCGTTGTTGAACTCGACCCTCACCAGCTCGGAACAATCCTCGGTCCTGCGCGCCGCCAAGGCCGGCAAATACCGCCTGCTCTACCTCTCGCCCGAACGCCTCGCGCGCGAAGACACGGTCGGCTGGCTTCGCACCGTCCCACTCTCCCTCTTCGCCATCGACGAAGCCCACTGCATCTCCGAGTGGGGACACGAATTCCGCCCCGAATATCGCCAGCTTCGCCGCCTCCGCGAGAGTTTTCCCGACATCCCGATCGCCGCCTTCACCGCCAGCGCCACCCAGCGCGTCCGGCACGACATCGTCCAGCAGCTCAAGCTCCGCCAGGCCGACAAGTACATTGCAAGCTTCTATCGTCCAAATCTTCGCTACGTCGTTCGCCAATGTGACGCCCCTTCGCAGCGCGAGCTCCTCCTCCGCGCCATGCGGCATTACAAGGACGAAAATGTTATCGTCTACGCGCCCACCATCAACACCGTCGAAATGACCGTCGACTTTCTTCAGGAGAAAGGCTTCCCTGCCGTTCCCTACCACGGTCAAATGGACGGCGAGACGCGCAATCGCAACCAGGAACGATGGATGAATGACGAAGTCCGCGTCCTCGTCGGCACCATCGCCTTCGGTCTCGGGATTAACAAGCCCAGTGTCCGCGCGGTCCTTCACCTTTCATTGCCGAAATCGCTCGAGCAGTATTACCAGGAAGCCGGACGCGCCGGTCGCGACGGCCTTCCCGCCGATTGCGTTCTCCTCTGGCAGAAGAAAGACGCCGGACTGCTTGCCTATTTCATCGAGCAGATCAACGATGCCGCTGAGAAGCAGCGCGCCTGGGAGCGCTATCGCGTCATCCGCGAGTTTGTCGAAGCCAACGGCTGCCGCCATCAGCAGATCTGCGAACACTTCGGCGAGAAGAAACAATGGGAATCCTGCAACGCCTGCGACCGTTGCGGCGCCGAAATCCCATGGCTCAAGAAAGAAGACGGTGTTCTCACTCTGCCGCCGGAGAAGAAGACTCGCACGAAGCTACGCGCTCCCAATGCCAGTCCCGTCGACGAAGACCTCCTCGCCTACTTCCGCCTCTGGCGCAAAGACGAAGCCAAGCGCCGCGGCGTCCCCGCCTACGTCGTCATGCACGACAGCTCGCTCGAGGACCTCTGCCGTGTCCGCCCAAAGAACCTCACCGAACTTCGCACCGTCTCCGGCTTCGGCGACGTAAAGACTGCCGACTTCGGCCCCGGAATCCTCGAAGCGTTCGAAGACTTCCAACGCGGCACCCGCCCGGCCGAACTCCCCGTGCCTGCCATCCTCAACAAGCCCTCCCACGAGACCGTCGAGCTCCTCCAAAAAGGCCACAGCTTCGCGGAAATCGCCAACATCCGTGGACGCCAGCTCGCCACCATCATCGCCGCCGTCGCCAACCTGGTGGAAACCGGCGATATCCCGTTCAATCCTGCATGGGTTTCCGAGGATCGGCGGATCGCCATCGAAGCTGCCTGTCTTCGCCTTGGAACCGCCCGCCTTCGCCCTATTAAAGACGCCGTCCCCCCGGAAGTCACCATGGGCGAAGTCCACCTCGTGATCGCCAAGCTAAGGCACGACGAGCTCTCTCAGGGCAAAGAAATTCACACCTAAGTTCCTGATCGTAAAGAACTTTGCAACTCAGCGCCATTAAGCGCCATCTCACAATTAGGTATTCGGGCCTATAGCCGTGCGCAAGCAGAAAGTCCCTCCTCCAAAATCGGCGTCCGTCCTGCGGTTCGACCGAAAGGCCGTTTACCGTACGGGTGATGCCGTCCCGGAGAGTGGGATCTACCGGGTCAGCCATGGCAGCCACCGCCTTCCCCACGAAGTGACGCTACTGCAACACCAGACATTCCCGCGCTGCTGCAAATGCGCAACCCTGGTGGTGTTCGAACCTGTCGCACTAGCGCCGACCCTCACCGAAAGACGTGGTCACATCGTCCTCTACGAACTGCCGGAACTCGAGGAAGACAACGCTGGGCTGAAGTCGGCCTGACCCGAAAAATTTGGCATCTCCGGTTCTTTTATTGCACTCTCAATCGAGTGCAAGTAAATTGATTTCCGATGTACAAGATCCTTTCCGTCAGCCGCAATACGCGCCTCCTGCTTCAACGCAACGACACCCTCGCGCTTGCTGGATTTCGTGTCGTCTCACCGCGCACTCCAGAACAGGCTCCGTATCTTGCCTACGAGCAGCATGTGGATGCCGTCATCATCGGTCACTCCGTTGAAGCACACATGCGCCAGACCATCATTCAGATGCTCAAGCCGTTATGTCCTGAATGCGTGATCGTCTTCGTCTACACCGGCCCGCGCCAGGAGGAACCCCTCGCCGACTTTTGTTTGGACGTCAGCGACGGCAACGAACCTCTCATCCGCGCTCTTGAGCGCAGCCTGCCACGTGAGAAGGCAGCCGACTAAACCCACTCGCGATTCACTTTCTCGTAACCCGAGTTGTCTAGCATTTCTGCGCATCGACTACTTAGACCAAAGCTTCTTTTCGCGCAATTTCACATCTAAGCGGTATGTAAGATCGCGAGGGAAACCGAGTGGGTACTCAGGAGTCCGGGTGTTTCCACAGGAACTGCCGTAAAGAACCCGTTGACTCGCGTAAAAACCCGGGGTACTCTCGCCAACATCGGAGGCATTTCCAACCCGTTGGTACGATTTTCGATCGGCCTATCCCGTTCGACCTGTCCACCAAAATTAAAACTGCCTTGCGCTCTCAAATTGAGGGCCCATTTGTCGTGCCCACTTTCAGCGTAGGATTTATGGAGGGTGTCACCCGACCCGAATGAAAAAGAACATCGAGATCAGCCCGAATATCGAAACGCTCTTTGGAACCCGCGATGAAAATCTGCGGACCCTGGAAACCGGCCTCAACGTCCGCATCGACCTGTTGTCCGATTCCATCCAGATCGAGGGCGAACTGGAAAACGTGAACCGCGCCGAGAAGGTCTTCACCGACTTCGATCACCTTCAGCGCGCTGGACACAGCTTCCAGAACGGCGATCTCGGCGACATGCTGCGCGTGCTTGTGAACGACCAGGCAGCCACGCTCCGCGGTCTCGCCGAGGCGGGACGCCAGCGTTCGTTCGGAAAACGCACCGTCCAGCCCAAGAGCATCAACCAGCGGCGCTATCTCGAAGCAATCGAAAAGCACGACATGGTCTTTGGCATCGGCCCCGCCGGAACCGGCAAAACGTATCTAGCCGTCGCCATGGCTATCTCCGCGCTCGTCGCCAAACGGGTCGCCCGCATCATCCTTGCGCGCCCCGCGGTCGAAGCCGGCGAACGCCTTGGCTTCCTCCCCGGCACGCTCCAGGAGAAAGTCGATCCCTATCTCCGCCCGCTCTACGACGCTCTTTACGACATGCTCGACCCGGAAAAGGTCGATCGCTACCTCGAGAAAAATGTCATCGAGATTGCCCCCATCGCCTTCATGCGTGGCCGCACCCTCAACGATTCATTCGTCATCCTCGACGAAGCGCAGAACACCACCAGTGAGCAGATGAAGATGTTCCTCACGCGCCTCGGCTTCAACTCCAAGGCCGTGATCACCGGCGATGTCACCCAGATTGATCTGCCAAACGCCGCGCGCAGCGGCCTGGTCGAGGCCGCCGAGGTCCTGAAAACCGTCGAAGGCATCCACTTCACTTACTTCAACGAAGGCGATGTCGTCCGCCATCACCTCGTGCAGCGCATCATCCGCGCTTACGAGGACAAGAAGAAAACCGCTGCCGAGCAGCTCGATCTTGCGCTCGAGGCGAAACCGATTACCAACGGAAACGGCGCTCCGAAGGAGTCAGACCAGGCGCAACTCGCGCCCAATATGCCTCCGCCCCCGAGCGCAGGAAACGATGCCGTACGCGAGTAAACTTGGTACCATAGTGCGGGAGGGCTTTTTGCCCTCCCGCTTTATATTTAACGAGATTGATCATTCTGAGAAAAAAATTGTCGGGCGTTCGCGAACAAGCTCTGCAATCGTTCGCCAACCGCGCGCGCAAGGCCGCCGGGCTGAAAGGACAGGTCCAGGTCCTCATCACCTCCAGCGATGAGCTGCGCGCCTTCAACCGGCGCTTCCGCCGCAAGGACAAGCCTACCGACGTCCTTTCCTTCCCTGCCATCATCGATGGCGAGGCCGGAGACATCGCTATCTCCGCCGACATCGCCAGCGAAAACGCCTTCCGCCTCGGCCATTCGCTCGACGAAGAACTTCGCATCCTCATCCTTCACGGCATCCTTCATCTCGCCGGACACGATCACGAAAACGATCGCGGCGAAATGGAAGCCCTCGAGTCCGATCTGCGCGAGCGCCTCCAGCTCCCATCGTCCCTGATCGAGCGCACCAATTCGCACCCGAAGAAGCGCGCAAAGCAGGCGAAGCAATGAGCATACTTGGCCACATCGTACTCATTGTCCTGCTGCTCAGCCTTCTTACGCTGACCTCCTACGTCGACCGCCTATTCAAAGAGGCTGGCAAGTTCCTCTCCCGCGAGTTCCAGGAAAACATCGACTACTTCGAGCAGAAAATCGAACCGCGACTCGGCATGAGCCCGCAACGCGCCGCGCTCGCCATGGCCATCCTGCCGCAATTGCTGCTGGGCTGCATCGCTTTCTGGCTCGCCTACACTGTCTTCTCGCATCCCTGGACGGGCCTCGAACTCTTCCAGGCTGCCATCATCCTCGTCTTCATCATCGTCATCTGCAATCGCCTCATCCCGTATCTGCTCTTCGCCCGCACCAAGGGCGAATGGCTCTCCGGCTTCGCGTGGCTCATCACCGTCCTCGCGTATCTCGCGATTCCCGTCACCATCATGCTCGGCTTCACCATCTCCGTCGCTTCTCTAACTAAGGAACACTCCGACGAACAGCCCGAGCATCCGTCCGAAGCCGTTGACGCCCTCATCGAAGCCGGCCGCGAAGAAGGCATTCTCGAAGAAAGCGATCGCCACCTCATTCAATCCGTCGTGGAATTCGGCGACAAAACGGTGCGTGAGGTCATGACCCCGCGCCCGCAAATCTTCGCCATTCCCGCCGACATGACCGTCGAGCAGCTCACCGACGCCCTCCGCGAGCAGTCCTACTCGCGCATTCCCGTCTTTAGAGGTTCCATCGACAACATCATCGGCATCATCTTCTCCCACGACCTGCTTCAGATTGCCGACACCGAAGCCCGGACCCGCCTCGTGGGCGATCTCGTCCGCGACGAACTCATCTTCGTGCCCGAAACCAAGCGCGGCAGCGAACTCCTGCGCGAAATGCAGCGCGACAACGTCCGCATGGCCATCGTCATCGACGAGTACGGCGGCGTCGCCGGCCTCATCACCATCGAAGATCTGATCGAAGAAATCGTGGGCGAACTCCGCGACGAAGATGAAACCGACATCGTCCGCGAAGGTGAGCACACCTACGTCGTCCCCGGCTCCATGGATGTCGATCGCCTCAACGAGCTCTTCGGCGTTCGCATGAACCACGAACACGAAGCTGCCACCGTCGCGGGCCTTGTCAGCGAGATCGCCGGACGCATCCCTCATCCCGGCGAAGTCGTCGAGAACAGCGGCCTCCGCTTCGAGATTCTCGCCTCCACCGACCGCCGCATCGAGCGCCTCCGCATTAGCGAAGCCACGCCCGACCAGGTACAAGCCTGATGCCATTCCGCTCGGGCTTCGTCTCCATCATCGGCCGCCCCAATGCCGGCAAGAGCACGCTCCTCAACGCCATGGTCGGCGAAAAAATCGCCATCGTTACCCACAAGCCGCAAACTACGCGCAATCGCATCCAGGGCATCGTCACTGTCCCTCAAAAAGGACAAATCGTTTTCGTCGACACCCCCGGCATCCACAAGCCCGACCGCACCCTCAACAAGCGCATGATGCAGGAGGTCTACGACGCCCTCGAAGGCTGCGACCTCCTCCTTTATATGCACGACGTCACGCAGAAATTCTCGCCCGATGACGACTTCACTCTCTCCCTCGTCAACCGGGCGCGGCAGCCGGTCATTCTTCTGCTCAATAAAATCGACCTTATTCCCAAGCCCAAACTCCTCGAAGTGATCTCCGAGTTCTCCCAGCGCCACAACTTCAAGGAGATCATCCCCATCTCGGCCGCCAAGCGCAGCGGCCTCGACATCCTTCGCAAGAAGGTCCTCGAGAACCTCCCCGCCGGCCCGCACTATTTCCCCGACGACCAGGTCACCGACCAGCCCGAGCGCTTCCTCGCCGCCGAAATCATCCGCGAGCAAGTGCTCATCTGCTCCCACAAAGAAGTTCCCTACTCGTCCACCGTCATGGTCGAACAATGGGAGGAGTCACCCAAGCTGACCCGCATCGCCGCTGCCATCTTCGTCGAGCGCGACGGCCAAAAGGGCATCCTCATCGGCCACGGCGGCGAGATGCTCAAACGGATCGGCTCCAATGCCCGCCGGGAGCTCGAAAAGCTCCTGAATACCAAGGTTTTCCTCGAACTCTTCGTCAAGGTCAAAGCCGGATGGCGAGATTCCCGCCACTTCGTTGAGCAGCTCGACTGGCATCGACAGCTCGAAGAGCTCAGCGGGGGGCTCATTCCCGAGCCCAAGCCACGCCGAACCCGTAAGGACTAGACCCTAGGTACTCTCGCGCCTGGGTACCCCCGGTGCTACTTTCTTTTCACCGGCGGTTGACGAGATTTCCTTTCCGAGCAACCGTCGATGAAGGTGTCCGAAATGAAGAAACTCCTCGTCCTGGGAGTGCTTCTCGTTCTCGCTCTTCCCGCTCTGGCCGGCGTGCGCTACTCCATGCGCGTTGAGACCAACGATGCGGGCACGCACTCAGAATTCATCCAGAACTCATGGTTGCAGGGCGACCGCGCCAAGCTCACGTTCGACAACGGCATCAACACCACCAGCGAAATCTACGCGCAGCACTTCGGCACCATTGCCTACGACGCCGACCCCAACACCCGCCAGACCAAGCGCATCACCCTGCACGCCCCCGATCGCAACCTTCCGATCGTCATCGAAAACATCGTTACCCGTATGACGAACCAGGAACCCGGTCCCATCGTCCTCGGCCACCCGACCACCCATTACAGCTTCGCCTCCGAGTTCGATTACAACGAGAACGGCTTCACCCAGAAGGGCACCATGATGCACGATGTCTGGGTCGCCAACGATCTCGCCGATTTCGACACCATGAGCTGGATGCTCTTTGAATTCCGCCTCCGTCGTGATCGCGGCATCGAAAGCATCTTCCGCCAAGTCGCCACCCTGGGCCGCGGCCTCCCGCTCGCCTACGATGGCGTCGCCCTCATCAAGACAGCTGAAGGCAACACCCACGTCGTCCGCATCGGCGCCAAAGTCGACTCCATCGAAAAAGTAAACGTCGACCCCAGCGTCTTCTCCGCCAGTTCCAACATCTACGAAGTAGTAGCCGGCGGCAAATAGAACTAGCTTTTGACGTCCGGTAGAGGGGACGTTCGCGTCGCCGAAGAGTCTCGCCTTCCAAGCTCGGGTGCCCGTCTTATCGAGCAACGAGGGGACGTTCGCGTCGCCGAAGAGTCTCGCCTTGCAAGGTCTGGTGCCCCGTCTTATCGAGCAACGATGGGGGATTTTCGCCCGGGTCGGCCAGGCGCCACCCACTTATTCCTCGCCCTGCACCAATCCAAGCGCGAAGCGCGCACCGCCGTAGAAGCCCGGGGCTCCAGCCCCGGGAAACACGCCTCCGAAAAAGCAAAAGCCCCTTCAGGGGCGGCAGGCTCTGCGCATCCGATATCGGCGTGCGAGTGATACGAGGGATTTTCGCGTCGTGAAGACTCTCGCGGCCAAGCCGCATCAACCCCCATTCCTGCCGCGATCCCGGCCTAACCATTGTTCATACTGCCGCAGATCTTTCTCGAAAAACTCCTTTGTCAACTTCTCTCGTGCATGATGAGGCGAATTCAGTGCGTGGGTCCAATATTCGGGCCGTTCTGCGGAGACTACGACATCCCGATAATCCTGATTTGCGGAGATCGCCAGACGACCAAGTTTCGTCGCATCCCCATCCGCGAGCTTGAGCATAGCGAGTCGTACGCGGATGGGTTCCCGGTGCCAACGTTCGATTCCGTAAGAGTTGAGTAGTTCTCTCACCGCTGCAATCTCGCTCTGATCAAAGTCGCGTATGACTATTCGGTCCACGTCTTCCTCAGCCACTTCCGGGAACGGTCGCCCGTAGGAGCTTCTTCGTCGAGTGCGCCACGAGCGCCACAATGCAGCGAGTTCTCCGGATGCTCCCACGAAAACCGTGAACAGGAGGAGCGCAACTAGGAGAGCCGCATCCGCCATTTTGACGCCCCCTTCATTGCCATTGACGACAACCGTTTCACCAATCCCCTATGCTCTTATCCTCGGATTCACCGCCGAATACAAAAGATCCGTCGGAACATTCACCGCCACATACGTCAACCCAATCGCAAGAATGCAGCCTTCCACCGAGTGAAGCGGCCGCAGGTCGCGCAGTCGAAGAACCCCTACATGCTGCACCGCTCTCAATTTCCGCTGTCATCCTGAGCGAAGAACGCGCAGAGCGGCGCGCGTTCGCAGTCGAAGG
>DASYAU010000125.1:0-10020 GCA_036501185.1 Candidatus Korobacter sp.
CGAGGAGAGCGACGCGGCATTTTTTCTCCATCAGATAAATGTATTCCGGCGGGGGGAAGGAACAAGGAAAATCTCGAATTGCCGGTAATTGGGCTGGCTGAAATGGATCGCTGAACCTCGATTTCAGGGGCCCGCATCTAAACAACCGGATGTGTTAGGCTTGAAATGGCATCCCTCTCGCAGAATCAAGCAGTTACAAAGCGAGATAGGCCTCCTCGGAACACGCAGCGCCCGGCTTTTCGGCCTTGAGCGACTGCCCCGATAAACGCAACAGAGGCGTTTGTCGGGGGCCCCGACGCCGGTTTTCGACCATAAAGGAATCAGGTTTGATTAACAAGGCAATCGCCAAGATTTTTGGCACCAGCAACGAACGTGAAGTGAAGCGGTTGATGCCGATTGTGGCGCAGATCAATGCGCTCGAGCCGCAGGTGAAACAGTTCACCGATGAGCAACTGCAGGCGAAGACGGTCGAATTCCGCGCCAAGATCCAGGAACATCTCGCCAAGTACGAAGAAGCGGAACACAAGAACCACGCGCTGAAAGAAGTGCTGGATGAGATCCTGCCGGAGGCTTTTGCGATTTGCCGCGAGGCGAGCTGGCGGGTGCTCACCATGCGGCATTTCGACGTGCAACTGATCGGCGGCATGGTGCTGCATCACGGCAAGATCGCGGAAATGAAGACCGGTGAAGGTAAGACGCTGGTCGCTACATTGCCGGTGTACCTGAATGCGCTTTCCGGACGCGGCGTTCATGTAGTGACGGTGAATGATTACCTCGCCAAGCGCGACTCGGAGTGGATGGGCAAGCTGTATAGCTTCCTTGGGCTGACGGTGGGTGTGATCGTGCACGATTTGGATGACGATCAGCGGCGCGAAGCTTATCGCGCGGACGTGACCTACGGCACGAACAACGAGTTCGGGTTCGACTACCTGCGCGACAACATGAAATTCGAGTTGAGCGATTGTGTGCAGCGCGAATTCAACTTCGCCATTGTGGACGAAGTGGACTCGATCTTGATCGACGAGGCGAGAACCCCCCTGATCATCAGCGGATCGAGCGAAGAATCGACCGACAAATACCAGCGTGTGAACGTGATCATTCCGAAGCTGGAAAAGGGCGAGGAGATCGAAGGCAAGGAACCGGGTGACAAGATCCTGACCGGCGATTACGTGGTGGATGAGAAACATAAGACCATCACGGTGAGCGACGACGGTTGGGAGCGCGTGGAGAAGCTGCTGGGAATTGGGAACATTGCCGATCCGGAGAACTGGGACTTGAAGCACCACGTCGAAGTAGCGATCAAGGCGCACTCGCTGTATCACCTTGACGTGGAGTACGTGGTGAAGGACGGGGAAGTCATCATTGTGGATGAGTTCACCGGGCGGCTGATGCCGGGACGGCGGTGGAGCGATGGACTGCACCAGGCGGTGGAAGCAAAAGAGAATGTGAAGGTGGAGCGCGAGAACCAGACGCTGGCGACGATCACATTCCAGAATTATTTCCGGCTTTATAAGAAGCTGGCCGGCATGACCGGTACGGCCGAGACAGAAGCGTCGGAATTCGACAGTATCTACAGGCTGGAAGTGGTGGTGATTCCGACCAACCGAACCCTGCTACGCAAGGAAAATCCCGACGTTGTCTATCGCACGGAAAAAGAGAAGTTTTTTGCGGTGGCGGACAGCATTGCGGAATTATCGGTGCGGCAGCAGCCGGTGCTGGTGGGCACGGTTTCGATTGAGAAGTCGGAGCGGTTGAGCGACCTGCTGAAGCGCAAGAACATTAAGCACGTGGTGCTGAACGCGAAGTATCACGAGCGCGAAGCGGAATTCGTGGCCCAGGCCGGGCGGATTGGGCAAGTAACGATTGCCACCAACATGGCCGGGCGTGGTACGGACATCCTGCTGGGCGGCAACCCCGAATTCATGGCGAAGCAGGAGTGCGTGAAGAAAGGCGTTGCGCAGCCGGTGCATGAGGCCGGGGGTGAAGTGGATGCGCGGCCTGATGATCCGAATACCACTTACTGGTATTACGCCGGCAACGAGTATATGTGCCCGAAGCAGCAGTGGGACGAGATCTTCGCGCGACACAAGGCCGTGACTGATGTGGAGCACGCGCAGGTGAAAGCGGCCGGCGGATTGTTCATTCTCGGCACGGAGCGTCACGAGTCGAGGCGTATCGACAACCAGTTGCGTGGACGCGCGGGACGCCAGGGCGATCCGGGTGCATCGCGGTTCTTCCTGTCGCTGGAAGACGACCTGATGCGCATCTTCGCGAAGGAGTGGGTCGGGAAACTGCTCCAAAAGCTGGGCATGGAAGAAGGTGTGCCGATCGAGTCGAGAATGATTTCGCGGCGCATCGAGAAGGCGCAAGAGGCAGTGGAAGCGCAGAACTTCGAAGCCCGTAAACACTTGCTCGAGTACGACGATGTGATGAACAAGCAGCGCATGGCGGTTTACGGTCTGCGACGCCAGTTGCTGGAAGGGCTCGACCAGAAAGAGCTCATCATCGACGAATATGTGACGGACACGCTCGGCGAACTGCTCGACAAGTTTGCGCCGGTGGACAAGCACGCGGAAGACTGGGACGTGACCGGTCTTAAAAATGAGGTGTTCACGCGTTTCGGTGTGGACGTTGTGGCCGAAGGCGTGGAGATGGACAAGCTCAACCGCGTGGAGTTGGGCGACCAGGTTTTCGAGAAACTGAAGGAACGATACGAAGCGAAGGAGCAGTTGATTGGTCCCGCGCAAATGCGGCACCACGAGCGGGTGATCATGCTGAGCGTGATCGACCAATTGTGGAAAGACCACCTGCTCAATATGGACCATCTGAAGGAAGGCATCGGGCTGCGTGGTTATGGGCAGCACGATCCGCTGGTGGAATATAAGCGCGAGTCGTTCGAAATGTTCGAAGGGATGATGGGCGCGTTCAAAGAACAGACGGTCCGCTACCTTTATCTCATGCAGATTATCGACGCGGCGACGAACCGTCCGATCGAGATCCCGAAGTTCAAGAAGCCTGAAAACGTGAAAGAGTTGGGGCCGGAACTGGAAGCGCCGGATGCGCCTCCGCCGCAGGTTGCGGGAGGAAACGGGAACGGGAACCAGGCTCCGCGGCGGCAGCAGACTTCGCTCGACGAAATGGAAAAGCAATTCGAGCGTAAGAAACGAAGGGAAATTGAGCAGGCGCAGCGTGCAGGCGTCGGCATGCCGGAAGCGGTGCAGCAAGTGGTGCGCGGGGAGAAGGTGGGAAGAAACGATCCTTGTCCTTGCGGGAGCGGCAAGAAATATAAGAAGTGCCACGGGGCGTAGAGAGTCCCCTACAACTAGAGATAAACCCACCGATTGGTGGGTTTTATTTTTGTTTCACGCAGTCGAAGCTGGCTTCGTTGTTGGCGTCGCCGCCGTTGTACTTTGCGGATTGGGGATAGGGACAGAGCGGGCGCGTCATCTCCGATTTCGTCTGCTCGTCGTCGGAGTATCGCGTCGCGATCATGCGGCCGGGAGCCACTCCCTTTTCTACCCATTGCGTGAGCGCGGACATCGCGTTGTGTCGCGGATCGGTGGGCCCGGGACCTGGCGCGGTTCCCCACGTGTGAGCGCCCGGACCACCGTCGCAGTGCTGCATGCCTGGGATCATGTAGAGACGGACCAACGAGTCGGCCTGCGAATTTGCGCTCAATACATGGTCGTAGTATTCGACGGTGTTGACGGAAGGAATCGCGGGATCGTCCCAGCCGTGGTAGAGGACCAACTTGCCGCCGTGGGCGGCGAACGGCTTAAGATCGGGATCGTTCGCGTTCAGCATCGCCGCGGTCTTCCCCTCGGCGGCTTTCACGGAGGAGTCTAGGTTGAAGTCTTGCGCAGTCCACTTGGGGTTCTCGTACACCATGTTGGCAAAGAAGCCATACGCAAAAATCGCCATGAGACTCTTGGCAGGTGCAGGCCCAATGATCCAAAGTCCCCAACCGCCGTCGCCGTTTTCGGCGCCTGGCAGATACCCAGCGTGAACTTCGCGCCCTTTTGAATCGTGGAGTCCGGCGTAGATCTTCTTCAGCGAAGAAACCTGCGCTGCGGTGAGGCACTTGTCGTTGTCCTCACCGGGTTTGCATTGGATCTTCGCGGGATCGAAGTGGCATCGGCGCGGGTCGTTGAGCACGCCGTCCTTCAGTCCGTCGGCAGCATCACAGGCCTCATTCACGGCGGCGGCGATAGTGGGAATCTTCGCCGGCGGGATGAAACTCGCAGGGTTGGCGGTGAGAGCTTGCGTATCGTAGGCACCCTCGGACAGCAGTCCGGTCCAGTTGTTGGCGGGCGCCCCGGCAAGGATGCCGTCATAGTCGTCGGGATAGCGCTGCGCTTCCATCAGGGCTTCGCGTCCGCCATCGGAACAGCCTTCGAAATAGGAATGCTGCTGCGCTTTGCCGTAGTAGGCCTCGATCACGGCCTTGGCTACACGCGTCATTTCGTGAATGCCGCGGTGGCCGAAGTCGGCGACTTTTTCGGGGTGGCCGAGCGCCCACGTGGCATCAACCGGTGAGCCAGTGTGGCCGGTGTCCGTAGCAGTCGCGACGTAACCGGCGAGAAGAGACGCGCCGAGGCCGCGGGTGTCGATGAGTCCCGCAAAACCGCCGTTGCCTAAGCCCTGCAGGCGTCCGTTCCAGCCGGATACAGGAAGCCAGACTTCGATCTTGATGTCCGAGTCGGTGGTGGGTTTTGCTGCTGCAATCACACGGCAGAATGCGGGCAGGGTTTTGTAGAACGCCGAGATGTCGCGTCCGGTGAAAAGATCCGGCGGGCCATTGAATGTGCCGGCAGCAACGGATTGCGCCATGGTGATGGTGGTGTTCGAGATGTCCGCCTTTGCGAGGGCGTCGCAGGAGTTCTGGGCTGCGGAGATATTGCTGAGGAGAATCGTGCAGAAGAACAGGGAGAGAACTTTCATGGAGAACCTCGACGGCGCCAGCGTGACGGAGGAATTGTAGTGCACGCGTGCCATCCTGTGACATCTCTCGCGGCAGTCAGCTTGAGCTGCGATACAAAACCGACGAATGAGAAAGGCGGAGCTGAGAGCTCCGCCTTGGTTATCAGGAAGGACGCGTTACTTCGGCCGTTCTTCCTTGTCGTTCTTTTTGTTGTTTTCGTTCTTTGCAGCCGGATGCGCTTCGTGGGCCTGTGGATGCGCTTGGTGGGCCTGCGGAGTTGGATGCGCTTCGTGGGCCTGTGGCGCCGGGTGGGCTTCGTGGGCGGCCGGATGCGCCTCGTGCGGAGCGGGATGAGCCGCCTCATGAGGAGCGGGAGCGGGATGGGCTTCGTGCGCTGCTGGATGCGGTTGTTCGTGGGGAGCAGGATGCGCCTCGTGCGCCGCTGGGGCAGGACGACCAGCCTCATGCGGGGCCGGATGAGCAGCCTCGTGCGGAGCCGGAGCGGGATGCGCTTCGCGCGCCACTGGAGCGGGACGGCCGGCTTCGTGCGGATTCGCACCCGGACGAGCCGTTTCATGCGGAGCGGGACGCGCTGCTCCGCGGAGTTCGTGCGGCGGAATGGCCGCAGCAATAGGCTGGCTGTGCTCGATCGGCTTGGTCGCTGCGAAGGTTGCAGGACGACCGTGATTGGCCTTGAAGTACTGCTGGCGGTCTTTCGAGGCAGCCTCACGGTGCTCAACCTGGCTTCGCATCGGTGGTATGCGCTGCTCGCGATAGGCGGCGACTTCGGCAGCCATCGGACGGCGCCCGACGCCACCAGGGCCGTTATAGCTGACCCGTGTCCTGTTGTTGACGATGACGGTCTTGTTATAGACGTTGGTGATGTTGGTGACGTTCACATTGTTGACAGAACGGTTGTAGAAGAAGTGATCCCCGTGCCAGTAGCCGCCGGCGTAACCGACGCCGGTGTAGCCGAATCCGTAGTCGATGCCGCCGTAGAAGCCGATGTGGTGACCCCAGAAGCCGCGATGGAAGAGGTAGTGTCGGCCGGACCAACCCCAGTAGCCGGGCGTCCACAAGAAACCGACCTCAGGAGGTTGGGCCCAAGCGCCGGGAACCCAGTAATAACCCTGCGCGCCCCATGACCAATAGCCGGGGGTCCAGAGATAACCGGGGCCGGGGCAGGAAGGCTGCTCATATTGCGGGAGGGGTGGCGGAGCTTGCGTGGCCTGTTCGACAGGCTGGCCGTAGTTGGTGTCTTCCTGGTCTACGTCGTTGCCGTAATCATTGGAATTGGCATTTTGATCGTTGGAGGGAGCTTGGGCGGACGAAGATTGAGCAGGCTGCTGCTGGTTATTTTGTTCCTGCCCGACATTGGCCTGTCCTCCCGAAGCGGGGGCGGCCAGGTTATCGTTGTCGGCCGCGGCCTGACCTTGATCGGTGGATTGTGCAGGTTGTTGTTGGGATTGGTCGGTCTGAGCGGGTTGGTTCTGCGCATTCTGATCGTTCTTTTTACAGCCCGCGACGCCCAGCGTAAGCGCGAGGCATGCCGCTGCGAGAACGGCGAGCGGTGTATTCGTTTTCATATGTGGGGCTCTCCCCTCGGGTTGGATGCACGGATTCAGATGTGAGCCAGAGATGAGGAAATTCTTCAGACGAAGCGGCTGACAGAGCGCGCATGGTTCGCGCGCAGTTGTGGAAACATCGTACGCAACCGGCGGCCGTGTGGCAAACGTAAGGTCGGGGCCGGAGGCGATGAGCGCGCTGAAGCAAGAAAAATGGCGCCGGAGACGGCGCCATCGTGAGAGGGATGATTTGGTTTACGGCATCTTGAACTGGAGCACGATCTGCACGCTGGACTCGACGGGCCGGCCGTTCACCGTAGAAGGCGAATACTTCCACAACTTTACGGCGTTGGTGGCGGCATCGCGCAGCAGCGGCGGTCCGGAGACAACCTTCGTCTCTTTCACGCGTCCGTCAGCAGCGATGGTTGCTTCGAGGGTGACAGCGCCTTCCACGCGGTACTGCTTTGCCGCTGAAGGATAGGCGGGATTGACTCGAGAAACCAGGCGGCTTGGCACCACCACGGCATTGGCCGGGGCAGCGGTTGCGAGGCGGGGAGCGGATGTGGTGACCGGTACATTCAAGGCCGGACCACTGCCGGCACCGAGTGCGAGGCTCGGAGGAGCAACATCGGCGGTCTTCGGCTGGCTTGATGCAACCGGGGCGGCTGCGACAACGAGCGGAGCGGTCCTGGTTATAACTTCGGGTTCCGCAGATTTGCCGGTTTTATCGTTCTTGTCTGCGGGGGCCTTTGAAAGGTCAGGCTTCGCGACGGCGGCGGTTGCGGGCTGCGAGACCGCAGGTGCAGATGTCGCCGGCGCTGAGGCAGGCGTGCTGGCCGGCTGAGATGCGGTAGAGGTGGTGGCAGCGGCCGGAGTCTTCGAACTGTGGCCGAACATGAAGTATCCACCGACGCCGAGCACAAGGACGGCCGCGACGATGCCACCCAGGATCATTGGATTCTTCTTGCCTTCATCAGAGGGCGTTTCGTAGCTGAATGACGGAGCAAAAACGATCGGGTCGGACTTGGGCTGCGACTTCTCGACTTTCGGCTCGGGTTTCAGTTCCGGTCTGGCATCAGGAGCCACCGGTTTGGCTTCGGCGACGGGAGCTTCTTCTTCCAGTTTCGGAGTTACCGGCTTCCACTTGCCCTGCGGCTTCTGTTCCTGCTTCTTTGCGGGAGCAGGAGCGGCGGCGGCAGCGGCGGGAGCAAATTTTGGCGTTTCGATTTTCGGCGCAGGAGGTGCGGCGGGTGCAGGTTTGGGAGCTTCGATCCTCGGCGCGGGAGCAGCTTCAATTTTGGGTGCCGGCGGCGGAGGTGGCGGAGCCAGGGGCTTCGGTGCGACGGCGGCGGCGTGCGCTATAGGAGCGGCGCTGGAAAGTCCGTGGCTTTCGAGCCAGCGTTGAATGTTAGCACCCAGACCATCGGCCATGGTCTTGAGCACGGCCATGTGAGTATCGCTAAAGGCACTGCCGATGCCGGAGAAGACGGCGATGACGCCGCTCACGCGCATCCCGCTAAGCACGGGTACCACTGCCATGGATTTGATGCGGAGCGCGCGGCTGACTTCGGGATCGACACGGGAATCGTTTTCGGTGTCGTCGCAACGAACCGCTTTCATACCGGTGACGGCGAGGCCAGTGAACGTGCCGTCGAGACTCAACATCATTCCGACGTCGGGAGCATTGTTGCCGCGCGAGGCGCGGCAAACCATATCTTCATCCTCACGCAGCGCGATGGCTGCGCCGGTGGCACCCGTGAACGTCTGCACACGCTGAACGAGCTTGCTGACGTCCTCGAGAATGGAGGCCGGATATTGGATCTCCGAGGGAGAATCCTTTGTGGCGGAGTCAGGCATAGTGGGCTCTTGGATGCTGGGTCATCCTGTTGTACGAAAAACCCGTAGCAACAAGTGACGAAATTATAGTGTCAGATTCAGCAATTCCGTACCATTACGAAAGGTCATTACGGGGTAACTAGTGAGTGGCGCGATGTTCTTGACACGACGCGATAAAGGTCTTACATTCGCGGCTCACGAGGGAGTGAACAGCGATGAAGTCCCTATTAGATAAACTGCACGAAAAAGAGCTCCAGATCGAAGCTTTGCGCGCCCAGATCGCAAAGCTCGAAAAGGACATTGAGACCCTGCAGAGCGCAGCACGGATTTTGTCAGACGAGGAATCGGACAATCCGCTGGCCGATCTCGTAGCGCCGGAATTGTCGACGAAGGCGGCGGCGATGGCGAACGGCGACGGCAACAAAGGGTTCGAGCAGCAGGCCGCAAAAAAGAAGTCGTGGCCGTAGAAAGAGAGCTGTCCGGGACGAGCCGCTTGCGCGTTTGATTTTCCTCGGCGTACGGGTTTCCGCAGAGCTTCTGGCCAAGCTTTCCGCAGTGCCTCAGATTCCAGTTCAACAACGATGCGTGCGCGAATGCGGGCTCGCATTTGTGTTTGTTCGTGCAAGAAACATTGCGAAGAAATGAAGAAGGCCTCCCTTGCGGGAGGCCTGATTAGTTTTGCTGCGAGGCGATCAGTGACTCACAAGATCGTTGAGAAGTCCTTGGCCTTTCGGGCTTCCCCAACCGGTGACCAAATCGAAGCCAGTCACGGCAGAGTACGATCCGGACGTGCCACTGGTGATGTCGTGGAAGTCGGTTGAATATTCACCGCTGGAGAACTGATTCAGCGCGAAGTCGTACAGATCGGGGTTGATGAAACCGATCAAGCTCTTGCTGTTGGCTTGGCGCTGCTGATTAACGAGCGCGACGTAACCCGCCCACATCGGGGCAGCGAAGCTGGTGCCGCCGTATTCGTTCGCGGTGCAGGTGGTCTGGTCAGCACAGACGTAGAAGGTGAAGTTTGCATTTGCAGAAACATCGGGACCATTGCGCAGCGTGGTGGATCCTTTATTGCTGGAATTGATCACGCCTGCCTGACTTTGGTAGGAGGGGATTGCGATTTTGTCGGGGGAAATGCCGCCGCCACTATCGACCCACGCGGTTTCCGATTTCCACGCACCGCCTGCGCTGGCCGTGACGAGGTCGGTGCCACCCACGGAGACGACGTTAGCGTCATCCGCCGGCCAAGCTTCATTTCTGCTCGACCAAGTCGAACTGTCGCCGGAAGCAGCGAAGAAGTTCTGGCCTTGGATCGACATCTGCTTGAAGTACGGATCGAGGGTGCTCGGGTCCGCCGGAGTCCAGCCCCATGAGCAGCCGATTGTGGTGGGCAGAGGGCTGTGAGAGACCATCTTGCTGATGATCGCGGTGTCGGTGGAACCGACATACATGGTGAGATTGTTGAGCCCCGGCGCCATACCGAGCGCCTGGGTCATGTCGAGCGTTTGCTCAGTGTCGTCACACCCACGACGACGGCTAGCCGTGCAGCTGGTGCTTGTTCCATCCACAGAGTAAAGGGTGACCTTGCTGCCTGGGTACGTCTGGTGAACATTCGTGTAATAAGTCTGAAGGTCGGCGAGATCGGTGCCTAGGAACTCCCACAAACCAAGATTTTGTCCGGCGCCGGTGAGCGTGCCG
>DASYAU010000126.1:0-5365 GCA_036501185.1 Candidatus Korobacter sp.
TAAAGCGCTCCAGCAACTGTGGTCGCAACGCCTCGGTCGCACCGTGCTGCTCACCAACCGCATGGACTGGACCGCCGAACAGGTCGTGTCCGGTTACTCCGGCCAGCAGCAGATCGAACGTGTATTCCGCGGATTAAAGGAGGGCGACTGGCTAGGCTGGGGGCCGATGTACCACTGGACCGACAGCAAGATCCGCGTGCATGCTTTCTACTGCATGCTGGGAATCTCGCTGCTCCAGTATGTTCACCGCCAGTCCCAGACCGCTTGGCCCGATCTCACTGTGGAACAACTGCTGGAACAACTCACTCCAATGCAGCAGTTCATTTTGCTGTATCCTCCACTCGGCGACAAAGGTCCCAATCGTGTTGCTACGGTTCTATCGAAGCAGACTCTCGTTCAGCAGGCCCTCGCCCATTCCCTCGGCTTGGACGAACTTTGTAGTACCCAACGTGGGTAATACGTCGACGTCGCGCTAAACCCTCTCAGCTACAAGTACTTACAGTCGTCCGTTTCGGCTTACGAGTAAACTCCCGCTAGTCCGAAGTTCTTGACCTGAAAGTGCCTTCGCCCGAATCTGGCCGCCACGCTCCAGAACAGCCGCCACAATCGCTTTGCCTTCCGGCCCGCGACCGTGTATCTTTTCGGCTCTCTTCCACGCATGCTTGTTGCGAGCTTTACCGCCGATGAAAGACTCATCGGCTTCAATTTTCCCCGACAACTTTCCTCCGTTCTTACCCTGAAGCGCGAGGCGAGCGCGTTGGAGCATGAACCAAGCCGTTTTCTGGGTGACCCCCGTGGCGCGGTGAATCTCCCAGGAGGAAACGCCGTTCTTGCAGTTCGTCACAAGCCAGATAACCGGCAACGACTCATCAAGGCCGATAGGGGAGTCCTCGAGGACGGTACCGGTCTTAAGAGAGAACTTGCGGCGAGGGTGATGACTGGAGCACTGCCACCGGATCGACTTGGCGTCAAAGGTAACGCGAGTGTTTACGCATACAGGGCACGTTATGCCGCTCGGCCAGCGCTTAGCGACCAGGTAGGCGACACAGTTAGCAGGTTCGGCGAAGTAGGATATTGCTTCTTTAAGACTGCTTGGCGACTTAGCGTCCATGAACCAATCACAGCCGGAGACTGTGGACCCGTCAAGTATATTTTTTACCCAAATCAAATAAGGTCCAGAAAGTGCGTCTTCCATTGCGACTCCTGGAACTGCTCTCCAACTACGGCCACCCATTCGCAGCCTCGAATCCTCGCAGAGTATGTGGGCCGTTGGCTTGGCACCTGCGACGGCATTCCTGCCCAGTCCGAAACTACGAACCAATGGTCCTGAGACAGGCTGACATAATTCTTATTGTATCGGTCTGGGCGAAAATATGTGACGTCAATCTGGAAACTGCGACGAAAGGCGTTCCGCAGAAGGCGATTTGCCCGGTCTGCGTGAATAGTTGTCGTCAACAGACGATACAAATACGCGCTGTATTCGATCCAACCCTGGTAGAGATCGATGCCTCTGAGTTTATCGCGTCAAATGCCCTTAGTGCGGGCACATTATCGAGCCAACCCAACACACCGATTCTCCCGTAGATCATCGTGGAATATGGATTCGCCAGAGATGTCACATATACGCCATCGCCCCATGTGAAGCTGGGCGAACTGGATATCACGAGTGGCTTGCTCTTCAGGAACCCTGACAAGAAAGCGGGGTTGAAGTGCCAGCCGCATCACCCCCATAATCTCTCCGAAGCCAGCCGCGCGCCATCCCGCAAGGCTTCGAACTTCGCCCAGACTACGGTCGGATGCACTTCCGTCTTGTAACTCGCCTGCGAAGAGAAACCGCAGTCCGCACCCGCGATGACGTTCTCCCGGCCGACAAGGTTCGCGAAACGGATGATCCGCTCCGCGATCAGCTCCGGATGCTCCACGATATTGCTGGCATGCGTGATCACACCTGGGATCAGCGTCTTGCCCTCCGGCAGCTTCACCTTTTCCCACAGATGATATTCGTGCTCGTGGCGAGGATTGGCCGCTTCAAAGCTGTACGCGCCTGCGTTGACCTTCAGCAGACATGGGGCGACTTCCGCCAGCGACGCTTCGTGAATACGCGGACCCTCGTTGATCCCGTAACACGTATGCAGCCGCACGGATTCCGGTGGAATGCCCTTGAGACTTTCGTTCACTGCTTCGACGTAAATCTCAGCCCGCCGCGCACGTTGTTTCGTATTGAGCGACGGATCGCCGAAATTCTCCGAAAGAAACGGTTCGTCGACCTGCAGCAGAAAGCCCGCATCGACGATCGCCCGATATTCGGTACGGAGCGCCGCGCCCACCGCACGGAAGAATTCCTCGTCGCGCGGATAGTATTCGTTGCTCCCCACGCCGCTCGGCGCGACCGAAGGCATGAACACGGCATGACACTCGCAGGCTGCCGCGGCGGCCTTCAGGTTCTCGATGTCCCGCCGCAGCGCGCCCTCGCCCCGATAACGGACCGGCCCGGTGCAAACCAGCGGCGCCGCCGGCACAACCGCCCCGCCCAGCATCGCCTCTTTGAAGTACTGCTCATAATATTCCGGAAACGCCGAAACCTCGGCCTGGAACTTTTCCGAGCGCATGCCCGGACGTTCCTCGAAGCCCTCCAGCCTCTCTCTTACGTAAGAAAAGAATCCGGTCTTCGACTGCTCGCCATCGGTCACGATGTCGATGCCGCACTCGGCCTGCCTGCGAACGCATTCCGCCACGGCGTCGCGCGCACAAGTTTCGAACGCGTTGCCGCGCGCGCCCGCCTTCATTAGATCAAGCAGCGCTCGCGGACGCGGCAGGCTGCCCACGTGCGTCGTCAGGATCCGATCCATATTAACGGGATTATTTCACGGCTACCACGTCTGGTTTCTTCAGCACCGTTACCGGTGAAGGCAGGCGCGAGCCCACTGGCCCGGTGAACTCCTCTTTCGTCCCGTCGGCGTAATACTGCACGAACTTCCAGACCAGGTTCGTGCCCTCCTTCGGATTGATGCCCAGCATGCAGAATTCGACAAACTCGTAAGGCGCGGCGGGCACGAGTGCCCGCGCCAGTGTGCCCTCAGTGGAACGCAAGTTTGGCCTTTCGGTCTTCTTCCGCCTTGATACCAGGACCGAAGAGTTTTTCGAAGAACCCCTCGCGAACGAGGCGCGCGACCGTGCTGTTGTCGATGATGGCGCGGAAGTCGAATCGCTTCATTTGCGCGGCGGCTTCCTCATCGACGGGGTGGTCGAGCATGTATTGAACCGCCGGCGACAGAACATATGGGACACGCTCGAATGTGTTGGTTTTCGCATAGCGGTCATAGACGCGGGCGAGGTCGGTGAGATTCTCCGGCGCGTATTTCACGTAGGCTTTGAGCGCGAAGTCTTTGTCGTCGTAAAAGCGTTTGATCGCTTCCGTGTGGGCCTTGATCAACTGCTCCGGCAGGTGCGGATGGGCCGCGACCATGGCCTTCGTGAAGACGTAAACGGTCGGCGCGTAAATATCGTCGAAGTCGCTGGTGTTCGCGAGGCTCTTATAGCCTTTCTCTTCGAGCTTGAAGTAGACCGGCGCGGTGATCATGGTCGCGTCGACGCGCCCGGCGACGAGGGCGGCGGCGCGCCCGTTGACGTCGGTGCCGATGGGCACCCATTGGACGTCGCGCGGGGTGAGTCCGAACTTGCCGAGCAGTCCGACGGCATAGTTGTAAGGAGCGTCGCCGATCTGGCTGACGCCGACGCGCTTGCCTTTGAGATCGCGCACGCTCGCGAAGCGCTTGTCAGCCATCAGGGCAAACAGGCTCTTGCGATAAGGGCTGCCCACGATCGTCAGCGAGCCGCCCTTAGAGCCGGCCAGCATTGCCTGCTCGAGCGGGTAGTTCGTCATCGCGGCCTCGCCGCTGATCACCATGGCGATGGCGGCGGGGTGGACCGCGAATGCGATGTCGACATCGAGTCCATATTTCTGGAAGTAGCCGGCCTCTTTGGCGATGTAGAGAGGCCAGGTGGTGCCGGTGCGGCTGGCGTAGTTGATTGTGATCTTTTCGAGACGCGGGGATTGGGCGGATGCGCCTATGGCGGTAAGAAGAGCGAAGGCGACAACAAGCCTGCGGGAAGCGATCACTGGGGCTCCACGAGAGAGTCTATCGCAAGTGCGGAAATATCGACACGAGTATGACCCCGGCCGGCATGGGCGGCCGCGCGATTTGATAGTCTGGTTTCACTCAGGGATTGCTGGTTTTCGGGCCGGTGTTCACGCTCGCCTGAAGCCTAATCAGGACTCAACCAGCTCGCCGGTTCATCAGGAGATCGTTTCATGCCGTGTTTAAGACCGCACAGAATTGTCCCAGTCGCGCTGGCCGTGCTCGCTCTGGCAGCAACGATTGCCGCCCAGCAGACGGCGCGAAGCAACGCCGCCGCGAAGCCGGGGACAGTCGACGCAAGCGTCCTCCGAAACGCGGGTACCGCGAAAGACACGCTGAGCGGCGACTGGTTGAGCTATGGGCGCACGCAGAGCGAGACGCGGTACAGCCCGCTGAACCTGATCAACACGTTGAATGTGAACCGTCTCAGTCTTTCGTGGACCTACACGCTCGGCGCGGGTGGCGGCAATCAGGAAGGCACTCCGCTGGTCTGGAACAACACCCTATACGGGATCACGAACTGGAGCGTGGTCTACGCTCTCGATGCGCGCACGGGCAAGGAGATGTGGCGGTGGGATCCGGAAGTGAATCAGGCGGCGGTGCGGCCGAAGCTGTGCTGCGGCATCGTGCAGCGCGGCATCGCGCTTTATAACGGAAAGATCTACGCACCGGTGATCGACGGACGGCTCGTGGCGCTCGACGCGATGAACGGCAAGCCGGTGTGGGAAACGCGGCTCGGGTATCCGCAGGATTGGTATTCGATCACGATGGCGCCGCGCATCGCCAACGGCAAAGTCGTGATCGGGATGGCGGGCGGCGACCATCCGACGCGCGGCCACTTCGACGCTTACGACGCGGAGACCGGCAAGCATGCATGGCGCTTCTGGACCGTGCCGGGAAATCCGGCGCTTCCTTATGAGAACGAAGCGATGGCGAAGGCGGCGAAGACGTGGGGCGGCGACTTCTACAAAATGGGCGGCGGCGGATCGGTGTGGGACGGCATGGCGTACGATCCCGAGACCGATTTGATTTTCGTCGGCACCGGTAACGCCGAACCGTGGGTGCAGAAATTCCGCGGCGCGAAGAACGTGGACAACCTGTACACGTGCTCCATCCTCGCGGTGAACGTGACGACCGGCAAACTCGCCTGGTATTACCAGGAAGTTCCCAACGACAACTGGGATTTCGACGCCGTGCAGCAACTGATGCTCGCCGATATCACGATC
>DASYAU010000127.1:0-3180 GCA_036501185.1 Candidatus Korobacter sp.
GCGTGGCTCGAATACTCGCTGCTCCGCCGCGCGATGCAACTGCGCATCGGCGTCGTCGATTACCCGGCCAGCCGCGTTCTTCGCCTGTGGTTAGGGGCCATCGCTGCCGCGGCGCTCTGCTTTCTGCTGCACCGGTATCTCCCCATTCACGGCCATGGATCGCGCGCCGCAGTCCTGACTGCGATTGCCGTGCTGATCCCTTACGGCGGACTTTACGTTGCCTTCACGGTGCTGATGAAGGTCCCGATTCCGGGGAGTCTGCTGCGGCGTTTCAGGCGGGGCTAGCTACTCGTAGCGCAGGGCCACCGCCGGGTCCACCCGCATCGCGCCGCGACGGCAGATACGCCGCGAAAAGCGCGATCGCCAGAAACAGCAGCGAGACGAGTCCGTAGGAGACTCCATCGACGGGGAGCTTCTGCGGAAACGGCGAGCCCGACGTGACCAGGGCACTTACCGGCTTGCTTTGGCCGGATCACTCCGGCAAACGATCGGGTGTGATCGCGGTAGGCCTCATAATCCGGATAGCTGAAGAACGCATCCGTTCGCGCCCGACTGGCGCACGAGCGCAAGATTCACCATGCTGCCCTCATCGCGGGCATCGAGCGGCCGCGCAAAGAATGCCTTCCATGCGGTAAACGCCGTTGTGTTGGCGCCAATCCCCAGCCCCAGGGGCAAGCACGGCGGCAATGGTGAACGTCGTATTGCGACGGAGCAGGCGTGCTCCGTACCGAACCTCCTGAATCAGTCCTTCACGAAGCCTCCATCCGGCGCCACGCTTAGTGCAATTGAGCAGCCAACGGAGCCCCGCAAATTCGCAAGAAATCATCCACCTTGCTGTCCAGCATCGGACATCGCCGTCCGTCTTCGGACGGGCGACACAAGTACGCGAGCGGTCAGCCGAGTCAACCCACGACAAGGAGAATCCCCGCGCCAGCAAAAATGGAGTATTCGTGCAGCTTAAGACTCTGGAGGCACGAAGCCCCAGAGTTGGTCCGGGGCTTCGTGCCATACAACCTGCGGGTCTTGTTTCACTGTTTTGGGCAAGGCACAGCTGAACGGGTCAGTGCGTTCTCGCTCGGATAACTCCATGCGCCGTCGATGGCGTTTGAGGCCGGCCCCTGGCTGAACCATTGCAGCAATGCCTCGGTCTGCGGGTGGAAGGTGAAGATCTTCCCGCTCTCTCTCAGCGGAATTGCGACCGTGGCATCCGGCAGCACTTCGACCGGATCTCCGGTTTCCAGGTTGCCCTGGCAGACCGTCGAATTCGCGGGCTGGCCTGGGAACTGCCAGACCGGGACCGCCGTGTTTCCGAAAGGATCGTTGTAGGCCTCCGTCACCTCGTGGGAAAGACCGGTGATGTCCTGGAATCCCGCACCGAACAGCCCAGGAGAGATCCAGCTTGCAAAAGCCGTAATCCATCGTGGCTGGGGAACCGTGCTCGAGTCGAAGAAGTAAGTGTGGAAGCCAAGAACGCAGCAGTCGGCGAAATTGCCGCTGCTATCGATCGAGAACAGGAAGGTGTTCGGGTAGAGCTGCATGTTGAAGGCGTCCGTGGTGTCGTTGCCGGAGTTAATGTCGTTCACAACCTGGTTGCCGAAGATGCTGTTGAAGAACAGATCCAGCAACTCAATGAAGGAATCGCCATTCGGCGCCGTGCCCAGGAAGTAATTTTGCACCTGCTTCACTGTGCCGTTCGGAAGCTGAACATTCACGAAGCGCGGCACCGTGATCGTCACGCGATTCACGATGCTCGGATCGAGTGGCGTGTGCCAGTTCTGCTTCATGGTGTTGAAGAACTCGGCGCGTTGGATTGCGTCGGTAAACTCGCTGCGGCCGTCTCCGTACAGAGTGTTCTCAAAGACCGGCGAGTCGAGTGTCAGGTTCTCGAAGGGGTTATACGAGATGACCCGATTCACGCTGCCATCCGCGTTCAGCAACCGCAGGGAAACGGTCGTGATCTTTGCGGGCAGCGTGGTGGTGCCGCCAAGCTTCGGATCGTTCCCGATCATGATGTAGGGAAAGATGGTTCCCGCGTCCGGTCCGCCGGTAGCGGCGAAGGCCCCTTCAAAGGTCGTAACAGTGTCCAGCCCGAAGAGCGTGCCATTTCCCATGACCGCGGAGTTTGCGCCGGCTTCCGCATTCGAGCGCGCAGCATTGTGGGATAAAGTCACTCCGTTTTCATCGGTAGCAGACTTTCCCCTGGAGGTCTTCGCGCCGGCGGGGAAGGTAAGCATGGGGGAAGAAGTCACCGAACGTACGGAGCCCATGGGAACCGGCGCCATGCGGGTGTAGCCGGGATTGCCGAGCTTCGACATGCCCTCATTGCTGTTCTGCGCTGACAAAGTTGGGACGATACAAAAAAGCGCGGCGGCCGCCGCGCATCCGCTGATAAACCTAGGCACAGCTTTCATACTGGTCTCCAAAAATGCTGGTGAATTGTGGTGAAAACCACGCCGAGCAAGATACTCCGCCTTAGCCTTGCCCTACGAGTGATTGCATAGAAAATTACAATTGGCTTCCGCCAAATCCAAAAAGCGGGCACGGAATCACCGCGTCGATCTTGGAGAAACCGTCGTCAGCAGCAAAAAGCCCCGGAGAGCTCCGGGGCTTTTTGCTCTTTAGAAAATGTGTTGCTAGACCGAGACCGGCTTGGCCGCTTCGCTTGGCTTGTTGTCTGCGCTGCCGGGCTTGCGGATGTCGATGCCGCCCTTGAAGAAGGCGCCATCTTCAATCGAGATGCGCTGCGCGATCACGTCGCCGGTCAGCGAGCCTTCGCTGCGGATGTCGACACGGTCGCTGGCGTTGATGTTGCCGCGCACCTTGCCCAGCACCACGACTTCGCGAGCGGAGATGTTCGCCGCCACCTGGCCGTTGCGGCCCACGGTGACGCGGTTGCCGGGCAGGTTGATCGCGCCTTCGACCTTGCCGTCGATGTACAGCGACTCGGAGCCGGTGACTTCGCCTTTGACTACCAGGCTCTTGCCGATGGTAGCCTGGTCGGCTGCTGCGGATTGGGCTGTCGGAGCTGAGGAGGGACGGGAAGCAGCCGGCTCGAACCCGCCGGATGCAGGAGTGGCCGGACGGTTCGGCTCATTGTTGGGGGATTGGGGAGTACTGCCGGGCTGATTCGGTTTCCACATCGCTAGGGTGTTTCCTTTCAGATACTGCAAAATTTGCTCT
>DASYAU010000128.1:0-2865 GCA_036501185.1 Candidatus Korobacter sp.
CACATGGTCCGGCGACTCGTCGAAGATTCTCTATCTCAACAACGGCAAGCTGAAGCTGATCTCGCGAGCCACGAAGGTCATCACTCCGATTGCCCTCAACCTGACCTACACGCCCGTGAAACCCCGACAAAAGCTGCTGATTCACGCGGCTCGCTACTGGAAGGGCAGCGGCCCCGACGAGTTGACGGACGTTGATATCGTGATCACTGATAATCGCATCACCAGCGTCAATCCGCACAGCGCCACTGCGCCTCCAGGGATTACACGGACGATCGAAGCCGGTGATTCCACTGTAATGCCCGGGCTTTGGGAATCGCACGCACACAATGACTCCGACAATTCCATCTACTACGGCGACCGAATGGGACGGTTATGGCTTACCTACGGCGTCACCTCGGTGCGCGGCCTCGCAGACAACGCATATCGCGCGTTGCAGCATCGCGAGGCTTACCTCTCCGGCGCAGCAAATGGCCCCCGGCTCTTCACCACTGCCGAGGCGGTCGACGGAGAACGCGTCTACTATCCGATGATGATCCCAACCACCAGCGAGGCACAGCTCCATCGCGAGTTTGCACGGCTCAAAGCGCTCGACTTCGACTTCGTCAAGCTCTATGTACGACTCCCCTTCACCTGGGCAGAGCAGGGCGTCCAGTTCGCGCACAATCAGATGGGGGTTGAAACCGCATCGCACTATCTGCTTCCCGCCGTTGCGCTGGGAGAGGATGGTATGTCGCACATCTCGGCAACCTCGCGCACTGGCTATGCCTACTCGCGCACCTTTGTCGGCCATAGTTATTCCGATGTGCGCACCCTGATGTCAGAGTCGGGCATGTGGACCATCACCACCCTGCTCAGTCCGGCGATGTACGTCGAAAACCCCACTATGGCTGACGATCCGCGCTATAGCATCGCTCCGCCATGGGAGCAGGCCCGGTTGAAGGCCGGCCGCGATAACGATCTCAAAGTCGACCAGACAAACAGCATCAAGCGAACCCGGTATGAAGAAGAAACTGTCAGCGGCGTCGTCAAAGCAGGGGGTTTGGTCCTCGCAGGAACCGACTCACCGCTAGACTTGCCGGGCACTTCGCTGCATCTGAATCTGCGCACTCAGGTACGATTCGGACTCGCCCCGTGGCAGGCACTCGAAACGGCCACCTCGTCTCCAGCGAAAGCCTTTGGCCTCACCAAAGACCTCGGCACCATCGAGCCCGGCAAACTGGCGGACCTCATTATCGTATCCGGCGATCCTCTAAAGAACATTGACGACGCAGCGCGAGTCCAGTGTGTGATGAAGAACGGTCTGTTGCAATCGGTCGGCACCATCATGGAACCATTCGCTGCGAACAGCACGGGAAACTCTATCTGCCCATCGCGATAACGGTTTCAGTGAGAAAGAAGATGAGGTCTTAACTTGCATGTCAAAAGGTGACGAAGATAAAGCCGCCGAAATACTTACGATTGATGGCCACCAAGTGCGAGTAACCCACCCTGAGAAACTCTATTTCTCAAAGCAAGTGACACTATCCAAACTCGACCTTGTGCGCTACTACCTGTCTGTCGCTCCGGGCGCGCTCACCGGAATAAGAGACCGCCCAATTGTTCTGAAGCGTTTCGTAAACGGAGCTGAAGCAGAAGCCTTCTATCAAAAACGCGCCCCTTCCGATCGGCCTTCCTGGCTGCGGACCGTTACGCTCTCTTTCCCGTCAGGACGCACCGCCGAAGAGCTTGTCGTTGATGACACCGCGGGTCTCGCCTGGATCGCCAATTTAGGGTGCATTGAACTGCACCCGCATCCTGTCCGCTCTTCGGACTTGGATCATCCCGACGAACTGCGAGTCGATCTCGACCCAGGCCCTGGTGTCAGTTGGTCGGACGTACGTCGAGTCGCCCTTGAAGTGAAATCCGTCCTCGAGGAAAACAATCTCCGCGGATGGCCCAAAACCAGCGGCTCCCGCGGCATGCACATCAATGTCCGCATCCAGCCTCGCTGGACCTTCACCGAGGTGCGTCGTGCAGCGCTCGCATTATCCCGCGCCGTCGAGCGCCGAATACCCGCTCTGGCAAGCTCGAAATGGTGGAAAGAAGAACGTCACGGCGTCTTTCTCGACTACAACCAGAACGCGAAAGACCGCACCACCTGCTCCGCCTACTCCATTCGCCCGTTGCCCGACGCTCGCGTCTCCACTCCACTGCGTTGGGACGAGGTTCCCGATAGCAACCCCGCGGACTTCACCGTGTTCACGGTTCCGGGCCGCTTCACCAAAACCGGCGACCCTCACGCCGGCATCGACGCCAACCCCGGCTCCCTCGAAGCATTACTTCAACTCGCGGAGAAAGATGAAGCAGCAGGCCTCGGTGATGCGCCCTGGCCTCCGCACTTCCGCAAGGCAGATGGAGAGGCTCCGCGCGTCGCTCCTTCCCGCGCGCGATCCTCCATACCGAAAAAGCCTCGCACAAAGATGCCGCTTATCGTAGTGGCTAACTCACCCGACAAAGAAGCAGCATTAGCCGGGCTGGAAAAATGGAAAGCCGAACACTCCGAAGCGGCCGCCCTATTGGCAGTCGACGACGTACTGGTCGACTCCATGCGAGGCAGATCGTCGTCCTGGACGCGTATTCGAATCAATCTTCGCAACGTCCCGGAGGACAAGCGGCCCCCCCAGGAAACTCCGGAGCCAGACGACGATCCGACTCGCGAATGGCGTACAAAGCGCCGCGCGAAGAAGCAGGAATAAATCTTCTCAGCGGCCCGTCGCGAAGATAGCTGCCAACTCCTGCGGCGGAACGACTTCAAGCTGAGCGAAGGTGCAATCGCCAGGTTTCTTATCACTGCGCCAGCGCCGAAACTGCGCCATATGCCGAAAC
>DASYAU010000129.1:0-45109 GCA_036501185.1 Candidatus Korobacter sp.
AGATGGTGATGCCGGGCGACAACGTGACCTTGGAAATCGAGCTGATTACGCCGGTGGCCATGGAGAAGGGCTTGCGCTTCGCGATCCGCGAAGGCGGCCGTACCGTGGGCGCGGGCACGATCAGCGAAATTATTGCGTAGAAGTTCCTGGGCCCGGTGAAACTCCGGACCCGCAACGAAACATGCGGCAAGGCCGCGGGGTGGTTGGTTCGAACGGCCGCTCCAGACAAGATCTTTGAGAGAAACTGACGTGATTGGCAAAGAACGTATTCGGATCAGACTGAAGGCTTACGACTACCGCGTTCTCGACCAGTCCACGGGAGAAATCGTGGATACCGCCCGACGCACGGGCGCGCAGATTGCGGGACCGATTCCGCTACCCACGGTGAAGAACAAGTATTGCGTTCTTCGCTCTCCGCACGTGGACAAGAAGTCTCGCGAAGCATTCGAGATCCGCACCCACAAGCGCCTGCTCGACATTCTCGAGCCGACGCAGCAGACGGTGGATGCGCTGATGAAACTCGACCTGCCCGCGGGCGTGGATGTGGAGATCAAAGCATTCGGCAAGGAACATAAGTAGAGACTGCGGTCTCTACCCAGAAACCTACAGTGCCCCGCAGATGGCGGAAGGCATGATGAGGAATGGAAATCATGATTAACGGATTGATTGGAAAAAAGATCGGCATGACGCAGCTCTTCGACAGCAAGGGCGATGTGCGTCCTGTGACGGTGCTGCAAGCCGGGCCGTGCGTGATTACGCAACGGAAGTCGGCAAACAAGGACGGCTACGATGCCGCCCAGGTGGGACTGGTTGAGTTCGTGAAGGAGACGCGGCTTACGAAAGCGCAGCGCGGTCACCTCGGCAAGCACGACCTTCCGCCGGTGCGCACGCTGCACGAGTTCTCGATCGTGACTGAAGACGGCTCCGAGAACGGCGGAGTCAAGGTCGGCGACAAGGTGCTGGTGGATGTGTTCGAAGGCACCAAGTTCGTGGACGTGACCGGCGTTAGCAAGGGCCGCGGGTTCGCGGGCGTGGTGAAGCGCCATAAGTTCGCGGGCGGCGCAAAGTCGCACGGTTCGATGTTCCAGATCAGCGGTTCGATCGGTTCGTCGGCGTTCCCGTCGCGCGTATTTAAAGGTATGCGCATGGCCGGCCACATGGGACAGGACCAAGTAACGGTGCGGAACCTGCGCATCATCGGCATTGATAAGGACGAGAACCTGCTGGTAGTGGAAGGCGCGGTGCCGGGTCCGAAGGACGCGACCGTGTTTATCACGATGTCGAAACGGCCACCGAGAGAGCGCCGTGGATTCGCGGGCTCGACCACGGTTGACCCGTTGAAGGCTTCGAAGCGCGCGGTTGCGAAGAAGAAGTAGTTGGGGAATAGATCTCAAGTTTGGAAAACCGCCAAACCTGGGGTACCCGCAAGAGATTGAGAGAGTCGATATGGCGACAATTGATGTAGTGAATTTGGATGGCAAGAAAGTCGGTTCGTTCGAGCTGGCCGAGGAAGTATTCGGCGCAGTGAACGAAGACCTGCTCTGGGAAGCGGTGAAGCACTATCGCGCCGGGCAGCACCGCGGCACGCATGCCACCAAGAACAAGAAGCTGGTGAGCGGCGCCGGCAAGAAGCTGTGGAAGCAGAAGGGAACCGGGCGCGCTCGCGTGGGCTCGATCCGTTCGCCTCTGTGGCGACACGGCGGCACGGTTCACGGACCGCAGCCCCGTTCCTACGATTACCAGTTCCCGCGCAAGAAGTTGCTGGGCGCGCTGCGTTCGGCACTCGCCGCCAAGCTGGCCGATGGCAAGCTGACGGTGGTGGAGAATTTCGAAGTGGCCGAACCGAAGGCGAACGCCTTCCGCAAGGCGCTGACCGGGTTGAAGGTGGAGAAGACTGCGCTGCTGATCGACTCCAACCTCGACAACAAGAACCTCGCGTTGAGCTCGCGCAACCTGAAGGGCGTGGAAGTTGTTGCCGGCAACCAGGTGCATCCGTATCACCTGCTCCGATACGACCGCGCGGTGTTCGCGCGTCCGGCGCTCGAGAAGTTGCAGGAATCGCTGAAGGCCTCGGTTTCGCGGCGTAAGGCGGAGGTGGCGTAATGGCAAAGTCTGCTTATCAGATCCTCCGGAAGCCTGTGATCACGGAAAAAGGTCTGGGCGTGAAGGAAACGGAATCGACCCTGGTGTTCGAAGTTTCGGCCAGTGCGACCAAGACGGAGATCAAGGAAGCGGTGCAGAAGACCTTCAAGGTGAAGGTGGATTCGGTCCGCACAGCGAACTTCGAGGGCAAGGAACGCCGCCGGGGCAAGTTTTCCGGCTACCGCCCCGACTGGAAAAAGGCTTACGTTCGCCTGAAGCAAGGCGAAAAGATGCCAGAGTACGCGGAGAATTTGTAAGCCGCGTAATGATTATCGCCGCGTGAAGAACGCGACGGAAAAAAGAGAAGAATATGGCAATCAAAACATATAGACCGCTAACCCCGACGCTGCGCTTCCAGACGAAGCTGGTCAACGAAGAGCTGACAACGGACCGTCCGCACAAGGCGTTGACGAAGATCAAGCAGCGTACCGGCGGACGCCGCAATGCGGGCGACATCACGATTTGGCATCGCGGCGGTGGGCACAAGCGCAAGCTGCGCCTCATCGACTTCAAGCGCGACAAGAGCGGGATCCCCGCGACGGTTGCGACGGTGGAATACGATCCGAACCGCTCGGCGAACATCGCGCTGCTGCACTATGCCGATGGCGAGAAGCGCTACATCCTTCACCCGGTGGGGCTGAAGGTCGGCGCGAAGGTAGTGAGCGGACCGGAAGCCGACATCCTGGTTGGGAACGCGTTGCCGCTGCGCAACATCCCGGCCGGCACGGTGGTACACAACATCGAGCTGAAGCCTGGCAAGGGCGCGCAGATGGCGCGTTCGGCCGGCGCACAGGCGCAGTTGGTGGCGAAGGAAGACGATTACGCGCTGCTCAAGCTGCCTTCCGGCGAAACCCGTCGGGTGCTGGTGGATTGCATGGCGACGATCGGCCAGGTGGGCAACCTCGATTACGAGAACGTGGCGATCGGCAAGGCTGGACGTACCCGCTGGATGGGCGTTCGTCCGACGAACCGCGGCGTGGTAATGAACCCGGTGGACCATCCGCACGGCGGTGGTGAAGGCAAGACCTCGGGTGGCCGTCATCCGGTGACCCCGTGGGGCCAGCCGACGCGTGGATACAAGACCCGTAACAATAAGCGGACCGATAAGTTCATCGTGACGCGGCGCGGTAAGCGGTAAGCGCGAAGAGAGTAGAGAAGAGATATGCGTTCACAAAAAAAAGGTCCGTTCATTGATTCGCATGTCCTCGCCAAGATCGAGGGCTTGAACAACCGCAACGAGAAGAAGGTGGTCCGCACGTGGTCGCGCCGCTCGACGATCATCCCCGAGATGGTGGGACACACGCTGGCCGTGCACAACGGGAAGAAGTTCATCCCGGTGTATGTGACGGAAAACATGGTGGGCCACAAGCTGGGCGAGTTCAGCTTCACCCGCCAGTTCAAAGGCCACTCGGTGAAGGCTGCGACTGAGACGGCCGCGAAGCCGGCGAAATAGGAGAGGCGAGATGGAATACATAGCAAAAGCAAATTTCGTTCGCGTCTCCCCGCAGAAAGCCCGGTTGGTGCTGGACCTTATTAAGGGACAGCGCGTGGAAGACGCACTGAACACGTTGCTCTTCACGAAGAAGGGCATTGCGCCGACAATCCATAAGCTGGTGCGTTCGGCCATGGAAAACGCCAACTACCTGAGCGCGGAAAAGGGCCAGGACGTTGATCTCGACCGGTTATATGTGAAAACGGCGATCGCCAACGACGGTCCGCGGATGAAGCGCATCCGGCCGGCCCCGATGGGACGCGCGTTCCGCTACCAGCGACGCATTTCGCACATCGAGATCAAGCTGGCTGAAAAGCCTGGCTTCGAAGCGACGGCGACGACGGTCGGCGAAGATGCTCCGGTGCAGGCGAAGGGCAAGAAGGTCCCGGCGAAGAAAGCCGCCGGTAAGAGGACGGCGGCGAAGAAAGCTCCGGCAAAGAAATCTGCGGCGAAGAAGACCGCGAAGAAGAAATAGAAGTTCAATAGCGGCGCAGCCTGGCTGCGTTGCGGAGAAGAAGCGAAGATATGGGACAGAAAGTCCATCCTTACGGATTCCGCCTCGGATACACCAAGCCGTGGAAGTCACGCTGGTTTATCGTGCGCGACTACGACAAACTGCTGCTCGAAGACGTCAAGCTGAAGGCTGAGCTGAAGGACAAGCTTAAGTCAGCGGGCGTGAGCTCCATCGACGTGGAGCGTCCGGGCAACAAGCTGCGCATCATCATCCGCACGGCACGTCCGGGAATCATCATCGGGCGCAAAGGCGCGGAGATCGACAAGCTGAAGGGCGAGCTCCAAAAGCGGACGAACCGCGAGGTGTACATCGACATCCAGGAAGTGCATAAGCCTGAGCTCGATGCACAACTGGTGGCGGAATCGATCGCGCTGCAGCTGGAAAAGCGCGTGGGATTCCGACGGGCAATGCGCAAGTCGGTGGACTCAGCGCTACGTTTCGGATGCAAGGGGATCAAGGTCCGGGTGAGCGGCCGCCTGAACGGCAATGAAATCGCGCGTTCGGAGTGGTATCTCCAGGGACGGCTGCCGCTACACACACTGCGTGCCGACATTGACTACGGGTTCGCGGAAGCGAAGACCACGTACGGCGTGATCGGCGTGAAGGCGTGGGTGTACAAGGGCGAGATCCTGTCAACGAAGAAGCGTGAGCCGCAGGTGGCGACCGCAGGTAATTTCTAGATTCTGATTTGAAGCCGCGATTGAGCGGCCAGCGGCAAAGGCCGCGGAGATACGACGATGTTAATGCCCAAGAAAGTGAAGTACCGCAAGCAGCAGCGCGGACGCATGCGCGGTAAGGCATGGCGCGGGTCCGAGCTGAGCTTCGGCGATTTCGGACTGAAGGTGCTGGAGCCGGGCTGGATCAGCGACCGCCAGATCGAGGCGAGCCGTGTTGCCATGACGCGTTTCATCAAGCGCGGGGGCAAGATCTGGATCCGTCTCTTCCCGGATAAGCCGGTAACGAAGAAGCCGGCCGAAACCCGTATGGGTAAGGGCAAGGGAGCTCCGGACCACTGGGTCGCAGTGGTGCGTCCCGGCAAGATCCTGTTCGAGATGGAAGGCGTTTCGGTGACAGACGCAGCCGAGGCAATGCGCCTGGCGGCCCACAAGCTGCCGTTGCGCACGAAGTTCGTGGCCCGCGAGACATCGAGTCACTAAGGAATAGAGAGAATGGCACAAGCACAAAGTTTGGCGGACAAAGTCCGCAACCTCACACCGGCGGAACTGCACGCGCGCGAGCGCGAGCAGAGCGAGCAGCTCTTCAAGCTGAAGTTCCAGATGAAGATGGGGCAGACCGAAAGTGTCAAGAAGCTGCGCGAGCTGAAGAAAGAAATCGCGCGCATCAAGACGGTCGCCCGCGAGAAGGAACTCGGCGTCGGGCCGGTGGTTGTTGTAACCCCCGCGCCGAAAGCGAAGCCGGCGAAGGCGAAGAAGAAGACCGCAGCCAAGAAGACGGCAAGCAAGAAGACTTCGCGGAAGAAGACGGAGAAGAAGTAAGCCATGGCCGAAACGAAGAACAACGAACAGCAGTCACATCGCAAAGAACTGATCGGCATGGTGGTCTCCACCAAAATGCAGAAGACGATCGTGGTACAGGTAGAGCGCCAGAAGTCGCATGCCCTTTATGGCCGCGTGATCTCGCGCCGAAAGAAGTTCTATGCGCACGATGAAGAGAACACCGCTCACGTGGGCGATTATGTGCGGATCGAAGAGACCCGCCCGTTGAGTAAGCTGAAGCGCTGGAAGCTGACAGAAGTGCTGCGCCGCGCGGCGCTCGCACCGGAAGTTGTGGACCAGGCGAGCTAGTTGAGAGTTTGTCAAACTGCAGGTCCGGCAACAAACCGGAAACAACAGTTTCGAAGGAGATCGACATGGCAGTGCAAATGAGGACGATGCTCGAAGTCGCCGACAACAGCGGCGCCCGCAAGCTCCAGATGATCAATCCGCTGGGCGGTGGCGCAGGCCACGTGGCGCATCTTGGCGACATAGTGACGGCGGCGGTGAAAGAAGCTTCACCGGACGGCACCGCAAAGAAGGGCACCGTAGTGAAGGCTGTGATCGTACGCACGCACAAGGAGCATCGACGCAAGGATGGCACTTATATCCGCTTCGATACCAATGCAGCGGTGCTGATCAACGATGCCGGCGAGCCGGTGGGAACCCGCGTCTTTGGACCGGTGGCCCGCGAACTGCGCGAGAAGCGCTTCCTAAAAATTGTTTCACTCGCCCCCGAAGTTCTGTAGACGAGAAGAGAGAGATTGGAAATGGCAAACGTAGCCGAGAACGTAGCAACTGACATTCGCCGCAACGACACCGTGATGGTGATTACCGGCAGGGACAAGGGCAAGCAGGGACGCGTGCTGCGCGTGATTCCCGACAAGGGACGCATCCTGGTGGAGCACGTGGGCATGGTGAAGAACCACGTCCGCCCGAATCCGCAGAAAAACATCAAGGGCGGCATCGCCGAGCAAGAAAGCGCGATCTCGCTGTCAAACGTGGCACTCGTCTGCGGCTCGTGCGGGCCGGTGCGGGTTGGACACGAGGTTCGCAACAACAAGAAAGTGCGTGTCTGCAAGAAGTGCGGCACGACGCTGGAGAAATAACTACCCAGAACTTCGGGAATTGAGGGCCTCACGTAACCGTTGAATCGGAGTCCGTGAGAGAAAGCGGCAGAGAGATGGCAGAGAAAAAAGAACGCAAACCGAAGGCTGAAGCGCACGAAGCGCCTCAGAGTGGGCGGCCGAAGGCAAGCAATCGCGGGTCGGCACGCCTGCGCGGCAAGTACACCAAGGAAGTGATGCCCGCCCTGATGAAGGAGTTCGGCATCGAGAACGTGATGGCCGTTCCCAGGATCGAGAAGGTCGTGGTGAACATGGGCGTGGGCGAAGCGACGCAGAACGCGAAAGTGCTCGACCCGGCCGTGAACGACCTGCAGGCGATCACCGGGCAGAAGCCGGTGGTGACGAAGGCGAAGAAGTCGATCGCGCAATTCAAAGTGCGCGAAGGACAGTCAATCGGAGCGATGGTGACGTTGCGCGGCGACCGGATGTACGAGTTCCTGGACCGCCTGATGAACGTGGCGCTGCCTCGCGTACGCGACTTCCGGGGAGTGCCGATGAAGGCGTTCGATGGACGGGGCAACTACACGCTCGGACTGCGCGACCAGTTGATCTTCCCGGAGATCGATTACTCGAAGGTCGACAAGCTGAAGGGCATGAACGTGACCATCGTGACGACGGCAAAGAATGACGACCAGGGGCGGGCGCTGCTGAAACATATGGGCATGCCGTTCCGGCAACCAGAAGCGAAGTAATTAGCGGTCAGTGTAGCAAATGATTCGGCGGGGCCTGAGCCCCGAGGTAAAGGAAACAATGGCGAGAACATCACACGTAGCCAAGGCGAACAAGAAACCCAAGTTCTCCACGCGTCAGCACAACCGCTGCAAGATTTGCGGACGGCCGCGCGCGTATCTGCGCAAGTTCGGCATGTGCCGTATGTGCTTCCGCGGCCTCGCGCTGCGGGGAGAGATTCCTGGCGTTTCGAAGTCGTCGTGGTAAGAAAATCTCCCATCCTACGCTGCGCGCAGGATGGGGCACCCGCAGTATGGCATTAACGTTGTCGCGGGTTCTCTCACGAGGAGTGAGAGCGAACGGGCAACGATAAGGAGAAGCAAACGATGAGTTTGACCACCGATCCGGTCGCAGATTTCCTGTCTCGCATTCGCAACGCGATCAAGGCACGTCACCAGAAGGTGGACGCGCCCGCTTCGAAGCTGAAGACGGAGCTCGCCCGAATTCTGAAAGAAGAAGGCTACATCGCTAATTTCAAGGCGGTTGAGGAAGACGGTAAGAAGCTGATCCGGGTGTACCTGAAGTACGGGTCTGACAATGCTTCGCCGATCTCGAACGTCACCCGCATTTCGCGTCCAGGTTGCCGCGTGTATGTCGGCAGCAAAGAAATCCCGCGCGTCTTGGGCGGTTTGGGAATCAGCATCCTGACCACTCCGAAGGGCGTGATGACGGGCCGGCAGGCGCGCAGAGAAGGCGTGGGCGGCGAAGTGCTCTGCGAAATTTACTAGGCCGCAATTAAGCGGCAACTCGCTCGGCGCATTCCCGCCGCGATGAGTGATCACCTGGAAGAAACTGCGGTCTGGTTCCGCAGCAGAAGAGAAGAGAATATGTCGAGAATTGGTAAAAAGCCGATTGCCGTGCCGAAGGGCGTCACGTTCAACGTAGAAGGCAACGTCGTGACCGTGAAGGGGCCGAAAGGCACCGTTTCCAACCACCTGCCGGGCGGCGTGAAGCTGGCGACGCAGGATGGCAACATCGTGGTGACGCGAGACGAAGAATCGAAGCGCGCGATCCACGGGCTTGTCCGCGCACTGGTGAACAACGCGGTGGAAGGCGTAACCAAGGGTTGGACGAAGAACCTGGAAATCGTGGGCATCGGCTACCGCGCGGAAATGAAGGGCAAGGGCACAGTAGTATTCACGCTCGGCTTCTCGCACCCGATCGAGTACCCGCTTCCGGCAGGGATCGAAGTTGCGGTGGACGCGAAGCAGACGGCCTTGACGATCAGCGGCATCGATCGCCAGAAGGTCGGTCAAGTGGCGGCAGAAATGCGCTCGCTGCGTCCGCCGGACCCGTACAAGAACAAAGGTGTCCGCTACGCGGGCGAACGGCTGAAGAAGAAGGTCGGCAAGACCGGCGCGAAGTAGAGATCAACGGGATGGCATGGCGGGCATGACCCGCCGCCGTCTACCCGGTTCAGAAACCCGGGAGAAATGAAAATGCGATGCTGAACAAAGAAGCAAAGAATGCGACGCGAGGCCGGGTTCACGCCCGCATTCGCAAAAAGATGGAAGGCACATCGGAGCGTCCGCGGCTGAATGTGTATCGCTCCACCAATCATCTTTACGTGCAGGTGATCGACGACAGCAAGGGCGCCACGCTGATTGCGGCGAACACGCTGGAGTTCGGTGAGGCGAAAGAAGGCAAGCGTCCCACTGGCGGTAACGTGAGCGCGGCCAAGCAGCTTGGCAAGTCCATCGCCCAGCGTGCCAAAGAAAAGGGCATCACCAAGGTCGTGTTCGACCGCGGCGGCTACCTGTATCACGGACGCATCAAGGCGCTGGCGGAAGCGGCGCGCGAAGGCGGGCTGGAATTCTAGTCGAAACGAGAGAGTTTAGAAAAGAGAGTTGAATCAATGGCAACAGTGAAGAAAAAGCTCGACGCAGGCCAGTTCAACCTGAAGGATCAGGTGGTGGCCATCAACCGCGTGACGAAGGTGGTCAAGGGTGGTAAGAACCTGTCGTTCGCGGCGCTGGTGGTGGTGGGTGATCCGTCGGCCGCGGTGGTGGGCTATGGATCCGGCAAGGCGAAGGAAGTTCCGCAGGCGATCCGCAAGGGGATCGAGTCGGCGAAGAAGAACTTGGTGAAGGTGAACCTGAGCCAGACTTCGATTCCGCACCAGGTGCTGGGCCGTTACGGTTCGGGACGGGTGATGTTGAAGCCGGCGCCGGAAGGCACGGGCGTCATCGCAGGCGGAGCAGTGCGCGCGGTCATGACTTCGGCGGGCGTGCAGAACGTGCTGACGAAGTCGATCGGCACGACGAACCCGCACAACGTGATCAAGGCGACTTTCGAGGCGCTTAAGCAATTGCGAGATCGCCAGGAAGTCGCGGCCGGTCGCGGCAAAACGGTGGAGGAGCTCTAAACCATGCCTCGCACACGCAAAAAGACCGATGTAAAGGCCGCCGGTAAGGGGGCGAAGCTCCAGCTGAAGTGGGTGCGGAGCGCGATCCAGGCGCCGGTAAAACACAAGCTGGTGATCAAGGGACTGGGCTTTACCCGTCTGAACCAGGTGATCGTGCGCGAAGATTCGCCGTCGATCCGGGGAATGGTGGCGAAGGTCCCGCATCTCGTCGAGATCGTTTAGTAACGACGAAACCTAGTGCGTCGGCCGGAGCAATGGCCGTCAAAAGCGAGCGGGAAAGATCCCGCGACAAGGAATGGAAATGAACCTCAGTAATCTTCGAGCACCGAAGAAGGCGAACGAAAACAAGAAGCGCGTGGGCCGCGGTATGGGCTCGGGCATGGGCAAGACCTCGGCGCGCGGTCACAAGGGCCAGCGTTCGCGAAGCGGTTCGCGCATGATGCGCGGATTCGAAGGCGGCCAGATGCCGCTCCACCGCCGCATTCCGAAGCGCGGGTTCACCAACATCTTCCGCGTGGAATACGCGATCGTGAACCTCGATCGCCTGGCGGAACTTGGCGAGAAGGAAATTACTCCCGACGTCCTGGTGAAGCACAAGCTCGCGGGCAAGCGTGACCTGGTGAAGGTTCTGGGCACCGGCGAGTTGAAGAGCGCCCTGACTGTGAAGGCACACAAGTTCTCGAAGACGGCAGAAGAAAAGATCACGAAAGCCGGCGGTAAGGCTGAGGTGCTGTAGGTAATGTTCGAGAAGCTGGCAAATATTTTCCGAATTCCGGACCTGCGCAATCGCGTGTTCTTCACGCTTGCGCTTTTGGCCGTTTACCGTCTCGGCGGACATATCCCCACGCCAGGCGTGAACGCCGACATGCTGCAACAGTTCTTCCAGAATAACCGAGGATCGGTGCTCGGCTTTGTGGATCTATTCAGCGGCGGACAGCTGCGCCGTTTGACGATCTTCGCCCTCGGCATCATGCCGTACATCACCGCCTCCATCATTCTGCAGCTGCTCACAGTTGTGTACGAGCCGCTGGCGAAGTTGCAGAAGGAAGGCGAACTCGGGCGGAAGAAGATTACGCAGTGGACTCGCTACATGACTTTCGGCCTGAGCGCGATGCAGTCGTTCGGTATCGCCATCACGCTGACGAAGCAGCCCGGCATGGTTTTGAACCCAGGTATGGGATTCGTGTTAATGACCATGCTGACGCTCACCACGGGTAGTGTGTTCATCATGTGGCTGGGCGAGCAGATCACGGAGCGCGGCGTTGGCAACGGCATGTCGTTGCTGATTTTTGCCGGCATTGTGGTGGGCCTGCCGAATGGCGTCGCCGACCTGATCGACAAGGCCAAGAATTCGGCGTGGGGACCGTTTACGTTCCCAGCCATGCTGCTGCTGGTGGTGGTGATGCTGCTCGTAGTTGCGTTCATTGTGTATGTGGAACGCAGCGAGCGGCGCATCAACGTGCAGTACGCTAAACGCATTGTGGGCCGCAAGATGATGGGCGGAAGCCAGACGTTCCTGCCGCTCAGGGTGAACTCCGGGGGCGTGATGCCGGTCATCTTCGCGTCTTCGATTTTAACGTTGCCACAGACGATCGCCATCTTGCCGGCGTTCAGCCGCTTCCACGTCGTGAAATGGTTCACCGATCAGCTTAAGTGGGGCGAGCCGCTGTATAGCCTGCTGTATGCGCTAGGTATCATTTTCTTCGCGTACTTCTATGTGTCGATCGTCTTCAACCCGAACGACGTTGCTGATAATATGCGCAAGTACGGTGGGTTTATTCCGGGTATCCGGCCCGGGGCTCGGACTTCGAATTACATCAACGAAATCCTTACTCGGATCACTCTCGTGGGGGGCTTGTACCTGATCATCATCAGCTTCATTCCGGAGTGGATGATGGTTGGATTGCACCTTAACCACTTGCCGTTGTGGTTGGGTGGCGGATTGTTCGATAAGCTGCCGAACTGGGTCACCACAGGTCTTGGAGTGACGTTCTACTTCGGCGGCACTTCGTTGCTGATCGTGGTGGGCGTAGCGATGGACACGGTGCAACAGATAGAATCGCAGTTGATCATGCGGCACTATGAAGGCTTTTCACCACGGAGCGGCCGCGTTAAAGGCCGCCGCTGGTAACTGCGTCGAGGAATACTCGAAGCAGCGTAGTTCGTTAGCGGGATTTCTGCGCGGGCATTCTGTGCAGTACTGTGCAATCGTTGTAAGCGGCTACCGGGAGGCCGCTGGCGCTAGCCGCCGGAAGAGAGCTTCATTGGCTCTTTTGGGCGATAAATGAATACACAAGCTTCTGCGGGAAGTATTGTGCAAACGCAAACCCAAAACGTCGGTCCAGTGATTTTGTTCGGACCGCCGGGAGCAGGAAAAGGCACTCAGGCCAAGAGGTTGGTGGAACTGCTGGGAATCCCGCAGATTTCCACCGGCGACATCCTCAGGGACAACGTCGCGCGGGCCACTGAGTGGGGCAAGCAGGCCAAGGCCGTCATGGAGAGCGGAAACCTGGTATCAGACGACATCGTCTGCGCCATGGTGGTCGACAGGCTCTCGCAGCCGGATACCAAGCGAGGGTTCATCCTCGATGGCTTTCCGCGTACGGTGGCGCAGGCCGAATGGCTCGATAAGTTATTGTCGGGCAAGCTCTTTGAAAGTACCCATACCCAAGTTGCCTGTGAGTCGCGGCCGGTTGTGATATCGCTGAAGGTGAGCTATAATCAACTACTGCAACGGCTTACCGGACGTCGTTCGTGTCCCACCTGCGGAACGATCTACAACGTTTACTCGAAGCCTCCCAAGATTGAGGGCATTTGCGACCTCGAAGGGACGCCGCTTGTAACGCGCCAGGATGACCGCGAGGATGTCATTGTCGGGCGTCTGGAGGCGTACGAGAAACAGACTCTTCCTCTGGAGAGCTATTACCGTGCCCAGGGCCGCTTGTTTCAAGTGAACGGTGACCTGCCAATGGACAGGGTCGCCAAGGAGATGTTGAGTCTGATCGAGCGGCATGGCAATCATCTGTAAGTCGGCGGCTGAAATTGAAAAGATGCGCCGTAGCGGGCACATCGTGCGCCAGGTTCTCGAGACGGTAAGGGCATTGGTGGCACCTGGCGTTACCACCATGGATTTGGAGCGGTCGGCGGAAAAGAAAATCCGCGAGCTCGGAGCCAAGCCGGCGTTCAAGGGTTACTACGATTACCCTTGCGTGCTGTGCACCTCGGTGAATAACGAGATTGTGCACGCCATTCCGTCTGAGAAGCGCGCACTCAGGAATGGGGACATCGTCTCCATTGACTGTGGCGTGGTCCTCGACGGCTACTACGGCGATTCGGCGATCACTGTGCCGGTGGGCGACGCGGTCCGGCCAGAGCTTCAAAAATTGCTCGAAGTGACCGAGCAGTCGCTGTACAAGGGCATTGACGCGGTACGCGTCGGAAATACGCTCGGTGACGTCGGCGCGGCAGTGCAGCAACACGTTGAGGGCAACGGCTTCAGCGTGGTGCGCGAGTTTGTAGGCCATGGGATTGGGACGCGATTGCACGAAGATCCGCAAGTCCCGAACTACGGCACGCAAGGCCAGGGTTCACGGTTGCGCGAGGGAATGGTTCTCGCTATTGAGCCAATGGTCAATGCGGGGAAGCCGGGTACGCGCACGCTGGACGATCACTGGACGGCAGTCACCGCCGACGGCAGTTACAGTGCTCACTTCGAGCACTGCGTGGCGGTAACAAGGGCAGGCCCGGTGATTTTGACGAAATAGGATTCGGTACGAACAACAAGGCGGCATGGGCCGCTGAGGTTAGACCAGCTAAAGGATTGCATGTCGAAGGAAGACGCGATTGAAGTGATGGCGGTGGTGATTGAGCCACTTCCGAATGCCATGTTCAAGGTTGAACTGGAGAACAAGCACCAGGTACTGGCGCATGTGTCGGGCAAAATGCGCAAGAACTTCATTCGCATTCTTCCCGGTGACCGCGTCGCGGTAGAACTGTCACCATACGACCTGACGCGTGGACGGATTGTTTATCGGTACAAGTAAATACAGATTGGAATAGTTCAATGAAGGTTCGGGCATCGGTAAAGAAGATTTGTGATAAGTGCAAGGTCATTCGCCGCCATGGCGTGGTTCGAGTGATCTGCGAAAACTCGAAGCACAAGCAGAGGCAGGGGTAGAACATGGCTCGTATTGCAGGCGTGGATCTTCCGCGCAACAAGTACATCAACATCGCGCTGACCTACATTTTCGGGATCGGCAACTCACGCGCGGCCGCGATTCTCGCGGAAGCGAACGTTGAGGCCAACCGCAAGGTGAGCGATCTTAGCGAAGAAGAAGTCAACCGCATCCGTACGGCGATTGAAAACGGCAGCTCGGTCGAAGGCGACCTCCGCAAGGACGTCTCCATGCACATCAAGCGGCTGATCGAAATCGGCTCGTATCGCGGCTATCGTCATCGCCGCAGCTTGCCGGTCCGCGGACAGCGCACGCATACCAACGCGCGCACCCGCAAGGGACCGCGTAAGGGCACCGTGGCGAACAAGAAGAAAGCGACAGCGAAGTAAAAAGGCGAATTAAGAAATGGCAAAACCTGCAACCACCGGCGCAGCCGGCGAAAAGAAGGGCAAGAACAAGAAGTTCAAGAAGAAGGAACGGAAGCACGTTCCGCATGGACTGGCGCACATCCAGGCCTCATTCAACAACACCATCGTCACCATCAGCGATCCCTCGGGGAACGTGGTGTCGTGGAAGAGCTCGGGCTCGCTCGGGTTCCGCGGTTCGCGCAAGGGCACTCCGTTTGCTGCCCAGCAGGCTGCGATGAACGCCGCCAATGCGGCCCGCGATCATGGCATGCGCAGTCTCGATGTTCGGGTCAGCGGACCCGGCTCCGGCCGTGAGTCCGCGGTGCGTGCGCTGGCTGCCGCTGGCCTCGATGTGCGGGTGATTCGCGACGTTACGCCGATTCCGCACAACGGCTGCCGTCCGCCGAAGCGCCGCCGCGTCTGATCCATCTCGCCCTCGGGTGGGGTCAACGAAGTTGATCGGGAAGGAAGGACCGCCAAGTCCCGTAAACCGATCGCAACCAGATGGTGAATCCATCTGACAGGAGAGAAACTTGGCACGTTATAAAGATGCAGTCTGCCGCCTTTGCCGCCGGGAGGGCACGAAGCTGTTCCTCAAGGGGCAAAAGTGCTTTACCGACAAGTGTCCGATTGAAAAGCGCAACTTTGCGCCTGGCCAGCATGGCAAGGACCGCAAGGCAAAGATCGTGGGCTACGGCCTTCAGCTTCGCGAGAAGCAGAAGACCAAGCGTATGTATTTCGCGCAGGAAAACCAGTTCCGCAACTACTTCGAGAAGGCCGCTGCCCAGCAGGGCGTCACTGGCGAAATGCTGCTGCAGCAGTTGGAGCGCCGCCTCGATAACGTTGTGTACCGCCTTGGCTTCGCCACGGCACGCCGTCAGGCGCGGCAGCTCGTGCGCCATGGGCATATCGCAGTCAACGGCAAGAAGGTCAACATTCCTTCGTACCAGGTGAGCGTGAACGACGAGATCGCGGTGCGCGAAGGCAGCAAGGAACTCACGATCCTCGGCCAGATCAAGGAATTGACCAGCCATCAGTCGACGCCAAATTGGCTGAACGTCGATCGCGACAACTGGAAGGGTTCAGTCATGTCCCTGCCGAAGCGCGATGAGATCCAGATGCCGGTGAATGAGCAGCTGATCGTCGAACTTTATAGCAAGTAAGCAGTAGTCACTGAATGTGGCGGGTGGCATCGTGCTACCCGCCCTGTTCCTTAATCGTCGAGCCAGATCGGCCGAACTTTGACGTTCGAGCAGCATGGCCGAATTGAGAAATAGGAGACAAGAATGCTCTGGAAGGGATTTCAAAAACCGAAGCGCCTGGCGTTTGACTCGGAGTCATTGACCGACAAGTACGGTCATTTCTGGGCCCAGCCGTTCGAGCGCGGGTTCGGCACCACTATTGGTAACGCGCTGCGCCGCGTGTTGCTCTCCTCCATCGAAGGCGCTGCGATCACCGCGGTGAAGATCGAAGGCGTATTACACGAATTCCAGTCAATACCGGGGGTCGTCGAGGATGCGACCGATATCATCCTCAACCTGAAGCAGATTCCATTCCGACTCAGTGGCGACGCGCCGAAGGCGATTTACCTACGCGCTGACCAGCCGGGCATCGTTACTTCCGGCATGATCGAGGCCGACGGCGACGTGGAAGTTCTCGACAAGGACGTGTACATCGCCACCATCAGCGAAGGTGGGAAGCTCGACATGGAGATGCGCCTGAAGAAGGGCCGCGGCTACGTGTCGGCGGACAAGAACTTCGACGAGGACTTGGGTCTCGGGTTCATCCCGATCGACTCGGTTCACTCTCCGGTGCGCAAGTGCAACTACTCGGTGGAAGCCGCCCGTCTCGGTCAGATCACCGACTACGACAAGCTCTCAATCGAAGTGTGGACCAATGGCTCCGTGAACCCGGCCGACGCGCTCGGTCTGGCTGCGAAACTGTTGAAGGACCACATGAACATCTTCATCAATTTCGAAGAAGAGATTGAAGCTTCGCACGCGGAAGATCGCAAGCCCGAGATCCGCAACGAGAACCTCAACCGCTCCGTGGAAGAGCTCGAACTCTCGGTCCGCAGCTATAACTGCTTGAAGAACGCCAATATCCAGACGATCGGAGAACTGGTGCAGAAGACCGAAGCGGAAATGCTGAAGACGAAGAACTTCGGGCGAAAGTCACTCAACGAGATCAAGGAAATCTTGGCCTCGATGGGTCTGAGCCTTGGCATGAAGATCGACGAGCAAGGAAACGCGGTCGCTCCGGCGCCGGGTTCGCAGCCCACTCCCAGCTACGGTGGATATGCCGGCGGTTACGGTGGCGGCGGCTCCTTCGGCGGTGGCGGGAACTACGGTGGTGGTGGTGGCGGCTTCGGCGGCGACAACAACCCCGGCTTCTAGGAATACGGGCGGCGTGGCTTCGGCCGCGCCGCTTACAAAGAATTGGAAGGGGCTCGAGCCCCTGCAGAAACTGAAGGATTACGACAATGCGTCATCGAGTAGCAGGATGGAAACTAGGCCGTAACACTGAACACCGGCGCGCGTTGCTGCGCAACCTGGTCACGTCGCTGATCGTGGAAGAGCGCATCGAGACGACGGTCCCGAAGGCGAAAGCCATGCGTCCGCACGTGGAGAAGATGATCACGCTCGGCAAGAATGGCAGCGTTGCGGCGCGTCGGCAGGCTGCCGCGTACCTTATGACCCGCGAAGCGGTCGACAAGCTGTTCGAAACGATTTCTCCGCGCTTCGGCGATCGTGAGGGCGGTTACCTGCGTATCGTCCGCACTGGGTTCCGCCCGGGCGACGGCGGCGAAAAGGCGTTCATTGAACTCCTCGGCAGCGAGAAGATCATCGACGAGAAGCGCCAGAAGCGTGCTGATGCTCGAGCGAAGCGCGCCGAGGACAACCGCAAGGCCATGGAATCGCAGCAGGCCCAAGCCGAAACCGAAACGACCGGCGAGACGAAAGCGTAATCGGTTAAACCGGGTCGCAATTTCGACGCACTCGCGAAAGCGAGTGCGTTTTTCTGTGTTCAGGTTGTGATCAGTCGTCGCCGTCAGTCTTAGGCTTTCGACCGCACACGCGCGACACTTTTTGAGAAGCTGAAGTAAAGAAAGACCACAATCTGCAGAACGACTGCCCCGCTCGTATCAATCACAACGTCCTGCCAGCGGGAAGTGCGGTAAGGGTTGAAGCTCTGGTGAAATTCGTCGAGGCTGCCGGCGACGATCGTGCCGAAAATGCCCCAGAGCGCCCAGCGAAGCTGCCAGAAATATTCACGGGAGCGTGCCATCGCAACCGCGGCATTGCGCCAGGTTGCGCGCAGCGCCCGGAAGATGAGCCAGCTCAGAATTGCGTACCCGCAGAAGTGTCCAGCCTTGCGCAGCAGATGATGGAAAAGTTCGAACGTCTCCATGTCGGACGGTGAACCGGCAAAAAACGTCCAGATTTTCAGGAGAATAACCCCGGTATGCTCACTGGAGCCAAGGTCGGTGGACTCGAGCGCGAGCAACGCAACCCATAGCCCCACTGGAATCCAAGACCGCCATCGATTCTTTCCTGACGCCAAGCTGTCCTTTACTCGACCCGATAGTTCGGGGCTTCGCGCGTGATGATGACGTCGTGTACGTGGCTCTCCCGCAGGCCCGCACCGCTGATGCGGACGAAACGAGCCTTCTCCTTCAGTTCCGCGACCGTCGAGCAGCCGACGTAGCCCATCCCGCTGCGCAATCCTCCCACCATCTGGTGGACGATCATCGCAACAGTTCCACGATACGGCACCCGGCCTTCTATACCTTCGGGCACCAACTTATTCAGCCGATTGCCTTCTTCTTCAACAGCGAGGCCGGAGCTTTCCGATTCCACGCTCTGGAAGTAACGTTCGCTCGATCCCTGCGCCATAGCCGCCAACGATCCCATGCCGCGGTAGGATTTGAAGGTGCGGCCTTGATAGAGGATGGTCTCGCCCGGGCTTTCTTCCGTGCCCGCCAGCAACGATCCAACCATCACTACGTCTGCGCCAGCTGCCAGTGCTTTCACGACGTCGCCCGAGTACTTGATGCCGCCGTCGGCAATCACCGGGATGCCTTTGTCCTTGAGCGCCCGATAGGCCTCGGCGATTGCGGTGATCTGGGGAACACCAGCGCCGGTCACAATGCGCGTAGTGCAGATGGAACCAGGCCCAATGCCCACTTTCACACCGTCTGCCCCGGCATTGCCGACATCAAGAGCGCCATCGTAGGTGCCTACGTTTCCGGCTAGCAGATCGATATTTGGAAACTTGTTTTTCATCTGCCGAATTGCGTCGAGCACGCGAGTCGAATGTCCGTGGGCGCTATCAATGGCGAGTACGTCAACTTTGGCTTTTACCAGTTCTGCGGCACGTTCGAGGAAGTCGCCAGTCGCGCCAATGGCCGCGCCGACGCGCAGACGCCCGTGGTCGTCCTTGGCGGCGTTCGGGTACTTCAATTTCTTCTGAATGTCTTTAACGGTGATGAGTCCCTTGAGCTCGTACTTATCATCCACAACCAGTAGTTTTTCCACCCGATGCTGGTGCAGGATCGCTTCTGCGTCCTCGAGGGTGGTTCCCACGGGCACAGTGATCAGGTTTTCCTTGGTCATCACCTGGCTGATGGGGATGTCGGTCCGTGTCTCGAAACGCAAATCTCGGTTGGTAAGAATACCCACCAATCTCTTGTTTTTCGTGACGGGGACGCCTGAAATCCGATACCGCTTCATTACATCCAGCGCCTCGGAAATCTTGTTTTCCGGCGACATCGTGATTGGGTCGACGATCATGCCGCTCTCGGAGCGTTTTACCTTGTCGATTTCGCCCGCCTGCGCATCGATTGAAAGATTGCGGTGCACAATGCCCAAGCCGCCCTGCTGCGCCAGCGCAATCGCCATGCGACTCTCGGTGACCGTGTCCATGGCCGCGGAGATCAATGGGATATTTATGGAGATGTTGCGAGTGAGTGGCGTGACAGTACTGGCGGTGGTCGGGATCACGTCGCTCTTCGCAGGCAATAGCAACACATCGTCGAAGGTCAGCGCTTCAGGTACAGGAAAATGAATCATTGCGTTCTTCCAAGAATGCGCCCGGCGGGTACAGCGGTGCGCGGTTGGGTGCCACAGACAATCATTTTGAATAAAGAGTAAACGTCTATTCTAAGGTTTCCGTTTAAAGAGACGCAAACGGCCGGGCTTTTCGCCCGGCCGCATCTAATGCAATCATTTGCCATTACCTATTCTTCCAGACCGGCTTCCTTTTTTCCAGTACCGCCCGCAACCCCTCCTCTACATCCTGGAGCGACATCAACTGGTTCAGATAAATGTCCTGGGACTTCTTCATCGCCTCCGCCAATGGGCGGCCAATGGAGGTAGCGATTACGCGCTTGGTCATCTCCAGCACCGGGGCACTAAACTCCACGATCTTGGCAACGAGTTCCTTGACAGTCGTGGCTAGCTCCGCCTCCGGCACTACTTGGTTTACGAAACCAAGCCGCAGCGCCTCTTCGGCGGTCAAACTCTGCCCCGTCAAAATGAGCTCATAGGTCTTTTTGGGCCCGATGACCGCGGGAAGCATGATGGCCGCAAAAGGCGGGAAAACTCCCATCTTCACCTCGGGCTGCGCGAAACGTGCGTTGGGTGTGGCGATGATCATGTCGCCAAATGCGACCAGTTCCGACCCCGCGCCAATGGCAGGTCCGTTCACGACCACGATCAGCGGTTTTGAGATCTCTGAGATAGCCTGGAACACGCGGTTGAATGCTTCCAGGGTCTGAAAGACGCGATCCGGCTTCGAATCCTCGATAGAAATCCCCGCCGAAAAGGTTTTCTGCGACGAATCGAGCAGGATGCATTTCACCTCGCTCTTGCCTTCCAGGCCTTCGATCGCGTCTGCCAATTCACTCATCAGGGGAACAGTGAGCGTGTTGTACGGCGGATTGTTCAGCGTGATCCGCGCGATGCTGTCGCTAATATCAAAATCGATGAACTTGAATATCTTGATTTCAGGATTTGCGGGGCTGGCCATTTGGAACCTCTCGCGGGCTGAAATATGGACGTCTCGAGCGAGGGTGGTGCGCCAAAAGTATGCTCTGAAATCCGCGTTGAAACAAGCGATAAGCGCGAGATGACACGTTACGGTGGGCGCGTTACGGGGCGGAGGGTACAATGATGGTCATGAAGATCGCCCTCGGCGCGGACCATGCGGGGTTCGAGCTGAAAAACAAGATTAAACAGTACCTGAGCGAGCAAGGAATTGAGGTGCAAGACTTCGGCACCGATACCAACGATTCCGTGGATTACCCGGATTTTGCGCGGCAGGTCGGAGAAGCTGTTTCTGATCATCACGTCAACTTGGGCGTTCTGGTTTGTGGCACCGGGATCGGCATGGACATGTCCGCTAATAAGGTCCCGGGAATCCGGGCTGCCCGGTGTGACACGACCTTCGAGGCTCAAATGAGCCGCGAGCACAACGATGCGAACGTTCTTGCGCTAGGTGCGCGGGTGCTCGAACCGCAGGCCGCACTCGAAATCGTCAATACATGGATCCATGCCCAGTTTCTAGGCGGACGTCACCAGCGGCGTGTCGACAAGATCCATGAGATTGAGCAACAGGACGCCAACCGCGCTACATAGATTTGTTTTTGAGGTAGCTTGCCGCCTTCGCGGCGAGATTATGAGTTCAAATAAGAAGAGGCTTTAACCCTGAGGTAAATCGCTATCATGCCCAAGAATCCCATGTCGCTCCCGCTTTCGGAAGTCGACCCGCAAGTCGCAGAAGCCATTGCCAATGAAGAACGCCGCCAACACGAGGGCCTTGAGCTCATCGCCAGCGAAAACTTTGTAAGCGAAGCCGTTCTGCAGGCGGCCGGCTCAGTTTTTACCAATAAATATGCCGAAGGCTATCCGGGTAAGCGCTACTACGGAGGCTGTGAGTTTGCGGATGTCGTGGAAAATCTTGCCCGCGACCGCGCCAAACAGCTCTTTGGCGCCGAACACGCTAACGTGCAACCGCACTCCGGCTCCTCCGCGAACATGGAAGCCTATGCCTCCATCCTTCAGCCCGGCGACACCATTCTCGGACTGAATCTTGCTCATGGCGGCCACCTAACCCACGGACATCCGCTGAACTTTTCGGGCAAGACTTACAAAATCGTTCCTTACGGCGTGACGAAAGAAACCGAGACGATCGACTACGACGAACTCGAGAAGCTCGCGCTCGAACACAAGCCGAAGGTGATCGTGGGCGGCGGTAGCGCCTATCCCCGCTTCTTCGATTTCCCTCGGATGCGCCAGATCGCTGACAAGGCCGGCGCGTTTTTCATGGTGGACATGGCGCACTTCGCGGGCTTGGTGGCCGGCGGGGTTCATCCTTCACCCGTCCCGCACGCGCACATCGTGACCAGTACCACCCACAAAACCTTGCGCGGACCACGCGCTGGCCTCATCCTCTCGCGCCAGGAGTTCACGGCCGCGATTGATAAAGTTACATTCCCTGGAATGCAGGGCGGGCCTCTCGTCCACATTATCGCGGCAAAGGCCATCTGCTTCCACGAGGCCATGCAGCCGAGCTTCAAAGACTACGCCGCGCAGGTTGTGAAGAACGCCAAGGTGCTCGCAACTTCACTCTCCGAACAGGGCTTCCGCATCATTTCCGGAGGAACCGACACGCACTTGATGCTGGTCGATGTATTCAGCGCCGGTATGCTCGGCAGCGAAGCGGAGAAGGCTCTTGGGCAGGCGGCCATTACCGTAAACAAGAACGCGATACCGTTCGACACAAATCCCCCGATGAAACCGAGCGGCATCCGCTTGGGAACACCGGCGCTTACTACGCGCGGGATGAAGGAACCGGAGATGCGACAGATCGGTATCTGGATCGCGGAGGCCTTGCGTCGTCGCACCGACCCCGACTTCCTCGGACGTGTCCGCCGGCAGGTGCACGAACTCTGCGATGCCTTCCCGCTCTATTCGGAGCGGCGGGCCAGTCGACTCAGCACCGTCGGCGCGAAGTAGCTTCCCAGTGAATGCCCCATCCTGCTGCGATTCGTGATTGGACGGGGCATTCCTTTAGTTGGAATTTCTTCTGTCCGCAGCCGCGTCAGTTAAACTACTCCCGTGAAGGTCGCGATCGACATTCGCCGTATCGGCGACTTTGGCGTGGGCACGTACATCCGCAACGTGGTGCGCACGTTGGGACGAGTTGACCGGGAGAATGAGTACGTCCTCCTCGGCACTCCCGGCCGCATCCACGACATGGGACCTCTCCAACCAAATTTTTCGCACATTGAGTGCCCCGACAACGACTACTCCCCAGCATCCTACTTCGAGTTCCACAGTGCCCTGAAGAAGCAGGGCGCCAATGTCCTCCACGTCCCGCACCTCTTCTGGATCCCGCAGGGCATCCCGTGTCCTTACGTCGTCACGGTCCACGATCTGCTCGACTACCTTTATCGCAGTAACAGCGCTTCGCCCGCGAAGCGGTTCGCCCATTTTTATTTCACCAAGCGCGTGCTGAACCGCGCGGCGCGGATTTTCGCTGTTTCGAAGTTCTCGAAGGCGGACACGGTTCGCCTTTTCGGTGTTCCAGAGCAGAAGATCGAGGTTGTTTACAACGCCATCGACGACCGCTTCCGGCAGGGCCACGCTACTTCGGCAGACAAACTAATGATCGCCGAGCGATACCAGGTGAATTACCCTTTCATTCTGTATGCTGGCCGCATCAGCCCGCATAAGAATGTTGTCCGTATCATCGAGGCTTTTTCGCTGCTCAAGTCGGAACTTGCAAAAGAAGGCACGCTGCCGGATCTAAAGCTCATCATCATTGGCGATGAGGTCTCGCGTCATCCGGATCTCCGCCGCGCGGTAGTAAAAGGACGTGTCCAGCAGGATGTCCGCTTTCTCGGCTTCGTGCCAATCGATATACTTCGCATCTTTTACGACGCCGCCAAAGTGTTTCTTTTTCCGTCGCTGTATGAGGGATTCGGACTTCCGCCTCTGGAAGCGATGTCGCACGGGACGCCAGTGATCACCAGCAATACCTCATCACTACCTGAGGTGGTTGGTAATGCCGCTGTACTGGTAAATCCGGAGAACGTCTTCGAGATCCAGCGGGCGATACTCCGCGTTTTACTTGACCAGCCACTCCGGGAAAAGCTGAAAGCTCGCGGAGAGGAACAAACTCGAAAGTTCTCATGGGAGAACTCGGTTGGCCGAATGCTCGAAATCTTCCGCGAGGTTGCCCAGTAGGCAGGTGATATTTCACTAGCCACCCTGTGCACTTCAGTACCACTCAGCACCCTTGTTTCGCCGCATGCCTCTCTGACCCGCCTGTTCCTGACCGGGCGCAGCTTTCGTTCTTACCTACCTGAGGGAACTTCCTCTCGATTTCCGGGTAAACATTTCACAAATTGCCCAAGCACCGATTTGGCCTCTAAAGTGCCTCTAACTGTGTGTAAGCGATTTTTGGAATCGAGCAATGCGGGCCACTTTATTCACAATTCTCGGCGTTCTACTGGCGGGCATCACCGCACTGGCGCAAAACAGCGCCCCTGATGTCAACACGATCTTCAGTCGGATGCAGACGGCAATGGCAGGTCGCAACCACGACCGCGCCTATTCCGTCACCCGGGAATATACGCTCGCTCCCGAAGACGCTTCCAAAGCGACCCGCGTCGTCGCTGAAATCAACACCGTTCCCGAAGGGAAGAGTTACACGATCACGCAGGGGTCAGGACAGGCTGAGAAGGTCGTCCGAAAAGTTCTCGATCACGAAACCCAGAGTGCGAATGACCACACAGGCGCCGGGTTGACGACCCAAAACTATGATTTCACCTACATGGGAACCGGCGCAGTCGACGGGCATCTCTGCTACCTGCTGCAACTTACGCCACGCCACGACGGTAAGGACTTGGTGAAGGGGAGGGTGTGGGTTGACGCTGAGACATACCTTGTCCGCCAGCTCTCTGGTAGCCCGGTGAAATCCCCATCATGGTGGATCAAAGACCTCGACGTCACCCTTCACTACCGCGACATGGATGGACTCTGGCTTCAGGACTCTACAATTGCCGTTGCCCAGGTGCGACTCGTAGGAAAGCACACGCTCACCGAACGAGCGGTCGACGTACGCGCCGGTACGGTGGACGCTGCCCAACGTGTCACCCACACTCGCCGCCGTCCCAATGCCGCCTTGCTGGGCGCCGGCGTCTTTAATAACCGCTAGTTTTAAACACTTCTATTTCGCGGCCTTCATGCGTTGTTCCATTTCTTCCGGAGAAACGTCCTCGATGTGGGTCGAGATATACCACTCATAACCGAACGGATCTTTCACGCCACCGGTGCGGTCGCCATAAAACTGGTTCGCGAGGGGCCGCGCTACGGTCGCACCCGCATTTACTGCCTGCTCGAAGATGGCGTCGCAGTCTTCGACGTACAGCAAAATACTGACCGACGAGCCGCCCAGCGTTGCGGGACTTTTGTGCCCCATGTTCGGCTTTTCTTCCGCCAACATGATCATCGAGGTGCCGATTCGCATCTCGGCGTGCCCAATTTCGCCCCGCTCATCTTCGAACCTGAGCGTCTCCTGTGCGCCAAACGCTTTCGCATAGAATTCAAGGGCCTGCTTCGCGCCCTTCATCACGAGGTACGGCGTTACGGTATGGTAGCCGTCGGGGATGGGCTTTACGTTCGTCATCGGAATCTCCTTCGCGGAGAAGTCTATCGAGCGATCTATCAGGGATTCAACTCTGCTAGTGCGAATTTCGTATAAAAAACGCGCAGCAGGTTCGCTACGCCTTTCGTCTCTCGTTGATTGTCACCGCAGAACTTGATTTAGCCTCGGGCGGCGATCGCCATGATCGCTACGGCTGTCCCCAACCATGCTCCGAAACCGGCCAGAATCGCGGTTACCCGGAGTGCCGTGCTGTCGATTGCCCAATTCCATTTCGCGCTCATACCATCCTCCAAATCTGTCTCTGGATGGAAGTACGCGCGGCAAGCGGGAAAAGTTCGGTATTCTTGAGGTGTTCGTCCCGCGGTTCGTCCCTACTTGCCGGTCCATTTCGGCTTGCGCTTTTCGAGAAACGCCGTAATCCCTTCACGGAAGTCTTCCGTGGTGCGGATTTGCGCATTGGCGCGCATCGATCCTTGTATCTGGCGGTCTAGCTCCTCTGCGCCGTAGCTGTTCAACAGCTTCTTCGTGGCGACGAGAGACGTTGGGCTGTTCTGGAGAAGCGCTTCGCACAACTGCTGCACGCGAGAGTGTAACTGATCGGGAGCGACGACTTCGGTCACCATTCCGAGCCGGAAGGCTTCTTCGGCTCCAAAGATTCGCCCCGTCAGCAGCAGGTCGCGCGCTTGTTTTTCGCCGACCATTCGGATCAGGAACGACGATACGATGGCCGGCGTAAAACCGATCCTGACTTCCGTATAACCAAACTTCGCCTCGGTAGAGGCAATCGTGAAATCGCAGAGGGTTGCGATGCCGGTGCCGCCCGCGATGGCGGCGCCATTCACGGCGGCGATAGTGATCTTTGGAAAGTCGTACAGCTTGCGGAAGAGCCGTGCGACCATTTCCGTGTCCTTGAGATTTTCCTCGGTGCTGCGGGTGGTGATGTTCTTCAGATTGTCGAGGTCCATGCCGGAGCAGAATGCATTACCGGCGCCAGTGAGCACCATGAGTTGGGCTTCGCTCTTCTCGATCTCGGCGAAGGCTGCCAGCAGCTCGTCGATAAGCTGATAGCTGATCGCGTTCTTCTTTTCCGGACGGTTCAGGGTTATGGTTGCAATCGCGCCGTCGTAATTTACCTGCAAGCTGGTGTAGTTCAATGGGCCGCGCCTCCAAAGCGTACGGCAAAGTCCTGGCTCATTTTGATGAGTGCATCGATCGGTTTGTGAATCGGCACGACTACCTTGCGCTCCTCTAGAGCGCTCAGCACGGACTCGGTGGGCATATTGCCGACGAGCACGTCCTGTGCGAAGGGACATCCGCCGAGGCCGGCAATGGCGCAGTCGAACCGGCGGATGCCCGCGTCGTAGGCGGCGAGCACTTTGTCCTTCGCGTCTACATGACGACTGTGCAGGTGCACGCCGAGTTCGACGTAATCGAATTTTTCGCGAACTGGGCCGCATAGGTCGGCGATTTGTTGCGGAGTTGCTAAACCGACAGTGTCTGCAAGCGAGATCTCGGTGATGCCGTCGTCGGCGAGCAGGCCGACTGCCTCGAGCACTTCGTCCACCGACCACAAATCGCCGTAGGGATTGCCGAAGGCCATGGAGATGTAAACGACGATGCCGAGGTCCGCGTTCCGCGACTTCTCGACGACCTTCTCGAGGATGTCGGCGTTTTCTTCCAGCGTCTGGTTCTGATTGTTCTTCAGAAACGTGGGTGAAAGGGAATACGGAAAACCCAGGGTGCGGACTGCGTCGGTGGCGATGGCGCGATCAGCGCCTTTTTCATTTACCACTATGCCGATGATTTCGACGTCGTCTGGGGGATCGAGTTGCTTGAGCACGTCTTCGGAATCCGCCATTTGCGGCACGGCGCGTGGGGACACGAACGATACCGCATCAATGTGCTTGAAGCCGGAGTTCACCAGCTCCTGCAAGTACTTCGCCTTGGTCTCCGTAGGAATCTGGCCCTTTAAGCCTTGCCAGGCGTCCCGCGGACATTCAATGATCTTGACAGTATCGGACATGAAATTTATTTCCGCCAATAAACGAGCAGCGACGGGCCGCACAGAGCGCATGCCAGCATCGCCGCGACAGCACCGTATGAGATCAACCGGGCCGCCAATCGGATGCGCCCTTTCTTGGTGCCGAAGAAGGACGCCACACTCAGGATTGCGAAAACCGGCGCAGCTGCCGCAGAGTGCTCGAAGATCATCGCAATGGTGAAAATGAGATACGTATATCCGAGAAAAACGAGCACTAGTGCTTGCGCGTTTCCCGGCTCATCGATAGTGAGCAACCTCGGCATATGCAGAGAATAGGGCATGGGGAATCGTTCGGCACACTATTACGTCTGCAGGACTCCCACCTTGAACTCGCGTACGTCAGGATTGAGCGCGCACGATTCCAGAGCTTCGACAAGCGCTGCGCGCGTTTCGAGCGGGTCGATGATCTTGTCGATCCACAGGCGAGCTGCGCCGTAGCGCGGGTCCATCTGCTCGTCGTAGGTGGCTTTTACGCCATTAAACAACTCGCGCTTTTCATCTTCGCTTAATTTTTTGCCGCCGCGCTCGAGCTGTTTCACTTTGATCTCGACCAGAGTTCCGGCCGCGGCTCCGCCGCTCATCACAGCGTATTTCGCACTCGGCCAGGCGAACATGAAACGAGGATCGTAAGCTTTGCCGCACATTGCGTAGTGACCGGCACCAAAGGAACCGCCGATGATCACGCTGATCTTCGGCACCACAGAGTTCGACACGGCGTTCACCATCTTGGCGCCAGCGCGGATGATGCCGCTCCACTCGGCGTCGCGGCCGACCATGAAGCCATTCACATCGTGCAGGAAGATGAGCGGCACCAGGTTCTGGTTGCAGTCCATGATGAAGCGCGCGGCCTTTTCGGCGCTCTCGGTGTAGATGACGCCGCCGAACTCGACGCGCTTGTTGCCGTTGTGGTCGGTCTGGTGAGCGTGCGTTTTCTGGTTGGCGACGATACCGACGGCAAAGCCGCCGATGCGCGCGTAGCCGCAGAGCAACGTTTCGCCGTACTCGCCTTTGTACTCGTCGAAGCGGCTGCCGTCGACGATGCGGGCGATGATTTCCTTCATGTCGTACTGCTTGCCGGGATCGCCGTCGTAAATGCCGTACAGCTCTTCGGCGCGATACTTGGGGTCTTCGCTTTCCATGCGGCTGAAGATGGTCTGGTGTCGCTGGCCCATCTTCGAGACCAACGAGCGGATGCGCGCGATGCAGAGGTGATCGTTCGGCTCGCGGAAATCGACTGTCCCGCTGATCTGGGAATGCATTTCGGCGCCGCCGAGTTCTTCTGAGGTGTACTTCTGGCCAATTGCGGCCTGCACCAGCGCAGGGCCGGCGAGAAAGAGACCGCTGCCCTCGGTCATCAGGATGTGGTCGCACATGACAGGCAGGTATGCGCCTCCGGCCACGCACATCCCCATGATGGCAGTGATCTGCGGAATTCCCATGGCGCTCATGACAGCGTTGTTGCGAAAGACGCGCCCGAAATCGTCCTGGTCGGGGAAGACATCTTCTTGCAAGGGCAGGAAGACGCCAGCGGAATCGACTAAATAAATCGTCGGGATATGGTTCTCAATGGCAATATTCTGAGCGCGAATGACCTTCTTCGCCGTCATGGGGAAGAATGCGCCGGCTTTCACCGTGGCGTCGTTCACGATCAGCATGAACTTGCGGCCGTGGACTTCACCAACGCCTGTGACGACGCCGGCGCAAGGGGCGCCGCCCCATTCCTCGTACATGCCCCAGGCAGTGAACTCGCCGAGTTCGAAGAGGCCGGTGCCGGGATCGAGCAGCATGTCGATGCGTTCGCGCGCGGTTTTGCGGTTCTTCTTATGCTGGCTCTCGATGGCTTTTTCGCCACCACCCTGGAAGATCACGTCTTCCTGGGTGTGCAACTCGGAAACCAGCTTCGCCATGGCGTGCTGGTTGTTGGCAAAACGGGCCGTAGTGGTGTCGACCTTTGTGGGCAAAACGTTACTGATCTCGAGTTCGCTTTTCGCCATTCAGACCCCGGGTTTGAGGAAACCAACAAGAGTACGACAACGGGTCACTGGCTGTCACCCTTGGCGGGCTGAAGCAGCTTTAAGGCGACTCCTATTGCTTCGGTGCTCACCGCATCCACAATCCCCAGTTCCAGCGCCCGGGTCGCGTGCACCTTTTCCGCTGCCAGGAACAAGTCCAGCGCCTGCGCTTTGCCAATCAGCCGCGGCAGGCGTTGCGTTCCTCCCCAGCCGGTCATCAGTCCGAGCGCTGCGCCGCGATGGCCGAAGATGGCGTGCGGTGTGGCTACGCGGAAGCGGCAGGCGAGCGCGAGGTCGAAGCCACCGCCCATGCACCAGCCTTCGACCACGGCACAGGTGGGAGCAGGGAACTCGGCGACGGCCTGCATCAGACGTTGACCCATTTGCGCGAATTCGAAAGCGTCGTGTCCGCGCAGCGCGTTGATCTCCTCGAGACCAGCGCCGACGGAAAAAAATTTTGCATTGCCGCAAAGGAGGAGAGGTAGAGGAGGTAGTGCGGCGATGGCGGCGGTGAGCGCCGTGACCCGCGCACGGCACAGCTGGTTAGTTCCGTCGTCGGAGACGAGCCGCAGACACGTGCAGCCTTTGTAGGAATCAATCTCGTAGTACGCGCTCAAGCGATCTCAAACCGCTCTGCTAGGTTGCACCCGTCTTCGGTGAGTTCGAAGCCGCCGATGCGGACGCCTTCTCCGACAAGCCGGTGGGTAACTGGATCGCGCGCGATGCGACTGATCCATTGATAGCCGATGTCAAAGGTCTCGGCCGTGAACCAGAGTTGCGGTAAAACTTCTACCAGCGCCGCCTGCGGATATGCCACGTAAATCGCGGCATGCGGTTCGCTCTTCGATTTTGCCGGATACGAGCTCACCAGCTGCATCTCGTCGATGCCGTGGAATTCTTTGGGGAACTCAACCGCGTGGGTGCCCTGCGGAAGCATGCCTTCGAACTCGAAATCTGCGACTGGTTCGGTCGCCGAATAAATGCGCTCGGTCGACTGTTTGAACCAACCTGCCACGGACTCGAAGTCGAATGGCTTCAGCTTGTCGGCGTCGAACATCGCCATCCGGATGTACTTGCCTTGCGGGCACCAAAGTCCGAAACGAGAGCCTTCCAGAACAAATGGACGCACATAGGTATTTAGCGCCAAGCGAGGCACATCAGGTTCTGTGGAAAGGGAAAGAGAGACCAGGTACGCGAGAGCGCCCTGTGTGCCGTGAAAATTCCAAACGAAATGCTGTCCCGCCGCGCCACGAATCGGCGGGAAGCTCTCCCAATACCAGGGCGCTGGGCCGACCGTCTGTTGCAGCAGGGCGCGGATGCGCCCGGTATCAGGTGCCATAACCTACGCCGCGGGCACTCCGCGCGGCTTTACGTTTGAGCGGATGAACGTGATGATGTCGTCCATGGGCGTGCCCGGCTGGAAGACCGCCGAAACGCCCTGTTTCTTCAGATTCTCAACGTCAACGTCGGGGATAATCCCACCGACCAGCAGAAGCACGTCATCCATCTTGTTTTGCTTGAGCAGGTCGTGGACGCGCGGCACAATCGCGTTATGGGCGCCGCTTAAAATTGAAAGCCCAATCACATCCACGTCTTCCTGCAACGACGCGGTCACAATCATTTCCGGTGTTTGGCGCAGCCCGGTATAAATCACTTCCATTCCGGCGTCGCGCAGCGCGCGGGCGATGACTTTCGCCCCGCGGTCATGCCCGTCGAGCCCCGGCTTTGCCACTAAAACGCGTATCTTCTGGTCCGCCATAGGTCGCCTTAAGAGTGCATTGTCTTATATCAAAAACTAGCTTTCATGATACGCGCAATAACATTTGAAAGGCAGTGTGCATTCCCGTCGACTAGGCCCTTCGTGGGATGGAGTGTGACCCGTTTCCCGGAGCGGGATCAGCGCTCGTCCGTGCAGGTGGCGCGCCCTTGCCACGTGATGCGGAAATTGCCTGTGCAGGGTACTGGTTCCGGATCGGGACCGAAGTAGACGCGCGTCATGTCGTTGCCCGGATACCACTTGTACTCCGCGTAATGTCCGGCTGGATCGCGCGCGATGCCACGGATTTCACTCCCGCTGTCCGTCTGGAGGGTGTACGTGGCGTAAAACGCATGCTGCTCCTCGTCGGCTTTCGGAGCGCAGCGGTTTTCGAGCAGTTCACCCTTTTTCACCGCCAGGCGGCCGCAGTTGAACGCATCGGGCCCGGCGATTTTCTTCAGGGTGCGGTCCATCTTGTCACCGTATTTCTCGATGTAAAGGTCGGCGACGTCCTTGTCGACGTGATAGTGGAAGATGCTGAATGTCACGGCGCACACGGCGAACACAAACAGCAAGTATGAGATCTTCCGCTGTGTCTTGAGCCTCATAGAGGGGGTCCGGAGCGGTGAGCTGCTAGCTTTTTCGGACGCATGTTACCTCACCAAGCTCGCCGGTGCCAGAACATTGTTTCGCGCTGCCTTTCAGGCCTTCCACTGGAAGCAGATCCCGAAGCCATCCGGATCCTTGATATAAAGCTGCTTCATTCCGTAGGGCGCAACGTGCGGAGGCTGGGTTACTAATCCCCACTCTTTAAGGTACTCATAGGCGGCATCGACGTCCGGACACCCGATGAACAGACCTGTATCCATGTGACCGACGGTGCGCTCGCGATCGGGCTGAAGAGGACGTTCACCTTCGTCATAGGCGGTGTTGAGCATGAGTTCAGCGCCGCCTTTGCTCCGCAGCCAGCACCAGCCGCACTCGTCGGAGTCCTGAGAACGCTGCATCACCTCGAAGCCGAGAATGTCGCGGTAGAACCGTAACGACCTCGGCATGTCATAGACCTGGATCAAGGGACAGAGGCCGCGCATATCGACACCCATCGATGCCTCCTCAGGCGAACGCGCTCTCCTCATACGTGCCATACACGCTGCGGAGGGCATCGCAAATCTCTCCAACGGTTACGTAGGCCTTCACGGCATCGAGGATGAAAGGCATGGTATTAGCCGGTGAAATCTGGCCGTCGCGCCCTGCTTGCGGTTCTTGCGCTGCGGCTTTCTTTAGCGCATCGAGCGCGCGTTGCACAGCGGCGTTGTCGCGGCGGGAGCGGAGCGCCTTCAACTTGCGCGTTTGTGCCTCGGCCACGCCCTCGCCGATATAGAGGGTTTCGGGAGATTTTTCTTCGACGGCGAACTCGTTTGCGCCGACGATGACCTTTTCGCGGGCTTCTGCCGCACGCTGGAACTGGTAGCTGGCTTCGGCGATTTCCTTTTGTGGAAAGCCCTTCTCGATCGCCTTGACCATTCCGCCCATCGCATCGAGTTTGTCGAAGTAGTCGAATGCGCCTTTTTCCATGTCGAGGGTAAAGCGTTCGACAAAATAGGAGCCGCCGAGTGGATCGACGGTGTTGGCGACGCCGCTTTCGTAAGCGATAATTTGTTGCGTTCGAAGGGCGATTTGCGCGGCTTGCGCGGTTGGAAGCGCGAGGGCTTCGTCGAAAGAATCGGTGTGAAGGGATTGTGTTCCGCCGAGAACCGCGGCCAGAGCCTGGATCGCTACGCGGGCGATGTTGTTCTGGGTCTGTTGCGCGGTGAGCGAAACGCCTGCGGTTTGGGTATGGAATCGCATCAGCCTGGTACGCTGCTGTTTTGCGCTAAACCGTTCTTTCATAAGGCGATACCAGATTTTTCGGGCAGCGCGATACTTGGCAATTTCTTCGAAAAAGTCGTTGTGCGCATTGAAGAAAAAGGAGAGGCGCGGGCCGAATTCATCGACATCCAAACCGCGGCGGGTAGCCCATTCCACATACTCCACGCCGTCGTAAATGGTGAAGGCTAGTTCCTGCAGTGCGGTCGAGCCGGCTTCTCGTATGTGATAGCCACTAATGGAGATAGTGTTGAATCGAGGGGTGTAGATCGAGCCGAATTCGAAGGTGTCGATCACCAGGCGCATGCTCGGCGCGGGTGGATAGATGTACTCCTTTTGCGCGATGTATTCCTTCAGGATGTCGTTTTGGAGGGTGCCGGAGATCTTTTTCCAGTCGGCGCCCTGCTTTTCCGCGACCGCTAAATACATCGCCCAGAGGATCGATGCGGGCGAGTTGATGGTCATGGAAACTGTTGTTTTCTCGAGGTTTATTCCGTCGAAGAGGATCTCCATGTCCTCGAGGGAATCGATGGCAACGCCGCATTTTCCGACTTCGCCCTCGCTGAAGGGGTGGTCGCTGTCGTAGCCCATTAATGTGGGTAAATCGAAGGCGACGCTGAGGCCGCCACCGCCGTGGGCTAACAGGAATTTGTAGCGTTCGTTGGACTCTTCGGGGCTAGCGAAACCGGAGAACTGCCGCATGGTCCAGAGGCGACCGCGGTAGCCGGTGGAGTGGATGCCACGGGTGTAAGGTTCCTGGCCGGGATAGTTGAGATAAGTGTCGTAATTCCAGTCGCTTGGGAGGTCGGCAGGGGTGTAGAGGCGGCGGATGGGGGTATTGGAAATGGTGGAAAAACGGGCTTGTCCGGCCTCATCAAGGTTGGTGCCAGATGCGCGTCCGATGGGCTTTTCGGCGGCCTTTTCGAGCGCGGGGGCGAGGGTTTGCTCGGCCCAATTCTTCTCGGATTCGGAGGGATTTCGACCCTCAAATACGTCGCGAATCGGCGATTCGGCGACATTTTCGCCTGTCTTTTTCTTTAGTTCCGCCATGAAAACCCCACTTGAAAGGAAACCGCCCAGTGTATTGGATGTGCGGGTGGGGAGCAAGAAGCGGAGATTGGTTTGAGGTGCCAGGATTCTGGAAAAGCGAATGATTTTGGAGGGCTTCTGAAGCAGAAAAACGCGCAAAAAGCAGGGTTTGAGCGCACTTTGCAAGCGATTTGGAGAGCATTCGGGGAAGGATTTTGCACTGGGAAGCGATTTCATGGGGTCGAAAACGCGTGTTTGGGGAGCCGCAAAATGCACCCCAGGCGCGTTTTTGGGTTCGGAAAGAGCGTGAAAACAGGTGGAATCAGCGTGCGCATTACCGAAGATTGGCGGTCGTTGTCGTTTAGCTCAGGCGGCGAGGCGACGCACTGCCTCCGTAGTCGTGCCCCAGACGAGATGTGAGGCTAGCGCCATCGCGTGAGAGCTTGCGGGATAGTCTTGCGGTTTCTTCGAGAGGCCGAGCGCGGGGACGGCGGCTTCGTCGGCGAAAAGGAAGAGAGCGGCGCCGAAAAGAGTGCCGAATCCGGTGGAGGCGGCGGGCATGATGGCGGCCGTCGCGCCGTAGAGGGCGCCCATGGCCCCGCCGAAAGCGTAATGGACCACCGGACCGAATTCCTTCTTCTGCTGTTTCGTCAGGGGATGATGAGTGACGAGCTGTGAGAGCTTGTCGGCGGCCTTCATGGTGGCGTCGTCGCTGTCGTCCTGCTGGGATTGCTGCTCTCGTCGATGGGAGTGACGCTGTTTCTCTTTTTCCTGGACTTCGCTCGCAATGGATTGAAATTCATTCATCATCCAGGCGCCGACCACGCCGCCGACAAATCCGGCGATCATTCCCGCAGCCACACGGTTTCGAGACATGAGAAAACCTCTGGCTTGTGAGATGTGCGAAGAGGCGGGGGCGTGGGCTGACTGAGTGAGAGCGTGGGAAGGATGAGGCGCCTGCGGCGCGGCTTCTTCGTCCCACCCAAGCTCACCAAAACAGGTGAGCTTGGATGCGGCACCGGCCGGAAGGATTCCACAAAGACTGAATTTCAAGAGTAGAGGCTTAAATGGGGATTATTTCGTCTGTCCCCGAATTTCCCCCCGAATTTCCCCCGAATTTCCTCGCGCCATTCTTGTAGGTCAATGAGCTGAGGTTCAAATCGCCGTCGTAGCCGTAGGTGACGGTGACGCCGTTGGCGAGGGTAAGGAGGGTGCGCCGGTTGTCGTTGTCGTACTGGAATCCGGTGGTGGATGTCCCCTGCTGAAGCTGGCTCAACCGGTTCGCATTATCGAACGTATTAACGATTTGCGCCTGGGTACCGGCGGTTATCGTCGCACGGCGGAATGTGTTGATTGGTGAGCGTCCCGTCTGCCCGCAGTTTCCGGGATCATTATGATCGACGAGTCCATAGTCGCTGAATCGATACGAAATTCACCGCCCAACCCAAGAGCAGAAAAACCAATCCGATGGTCGCTGCAGCCAGCATGATCCGATCTCTCTTTGTCGTCATACCAACCGCAAGACAGGTCACAAACCCCATTAACGCGACCCGATCAACAACATTGAGCTCGCGCCTCTGGAATGTAGAGGTCAAGGCGGTCGTCGATATGAAGAACACAATCAGGATCCCCGCTATCGAATGCGAGGCTGCCTGCCGGTTAAACTCTCCTGCGAACAGCAGCATTAAAGTTCCCGGAATCGCAGCAACCATAGCCCCCGGAAGAATGATCACCCACTGCCTTATCGTCGCGATCATGATCGCGGACGACAAAAGCAAGAAGATCCAGCTGAGCGCGGGAAACTGAGCCAGCCAACCACGGTGCCCGACATCAGCGAAGGGAGACACCGAAGTAATGCTGGCCACGAAAATACCTCCTATCAAAAAACCACACAGTACCTTCGCCGTTAAAACGAAAGCGTTTAGAACGTCGGCTCTGATTTTGTAACTCATATGCCTCAACGTCTATGCACGATTCGCCGGGATTCCCCGACGTTTTTATTAATGAACTACTCCAACACCACACTCAAGTTCCTCTACTCCGAGAAGGCCAGCGTCGAGAAGCCATTTCGCGACCCCTGTTGCAAGTTCCGCCCCTTCCGCCGCCTTTCCAATCCCTGCCGCTGTCTTCGAAAGCAGGGTTCCCACAGAATTAAGACTTTCGGCAGTTTCGAGTCCCGATTGAACAACCGACAAATATCGCGCGTATTCGGAACTATCGAGGATCGCTGTGCCGCTACCAGCCAAGGTCGCGTTGTAAGAACCTTGATACGCCACCATGGCTAGCTGATTGACTCCTGTGCTCGTTCCTTTTAGCGCTAATGGTGTTGCCTCGTGCAAGGCAATGTTCCCAAGATCACCTGATCCTCCGCCTGAAACTAAAGAGGCAATTCCATCTGAGATTCCCGTGACGTCGTTACCGCCAGCAAGATTACCTATCAACGTGTCTTGGTTGTCAGTGTCGAAAACCAAATCCCAAATCCCCACTAGACTGTAATCCTTCGCATGCTTGGCCAAACAGTCGCCGAATGCGTGACCTTTATCTAAACCGAAAGAATCTTTTCCTCCGATGGGAGCATTGCCGACGTAAGCATATTGATTTATTCCACCGCCAAACCCGATGGGGTCTTGACTGATAAATCTGGAGAGAGTGCTCGGGTAATAACGGTTTCTGTAATAGTAAAAGCCTGCACCATCGCTTTCCCTGCCAGTATAGTCAAACAGATTGCTGTTCACTCCATTAACGCTCGTCGCTCCGTATGGATCGTACGTGTACGAGGTCACGAGATTTGCGGTTGCATCGGTCAGCGCAACAGTGCTACCAAGATTATCGGATAACGGATAGTACGTTCCGGTCGAGTCGGCGTGGCTGAAGAATTCGTCGATTCTGCCGGTTAAGCGATTCGCTGACACACTGTTGCCGAGGAGTTCTTGAGCGGCGTTTGAACCGTCGAAGAGCATCTGCGTTCCTGCCAGATTCTTCGTGCGGCGACCGAATGCGTCGTACAGTGGAGAAACTGCGTTCACGGAGCTGACCTGCCCTCTTGCATCCCACGTGAAGGCATTGCTGCCATCGCTCAGCATATTGCCGGCAGCATCGTAGCTCAGGGTGAGGTCTCCCCAGCGCAAAAGCTGATTGGCTGCATCGTACGTGGCCGAGCTTACGGGTTGCGGCAGACCCGTTCGCGCAAACGTGCCGCCCTTCTGCAATACGCGCGAATCGGCGTCGTACGTGTACGTCAGGTTCCCAAGCGTGCTCGCGCCATTCTTGTAGGTCAAGGAGCTCAGGTTTGAGTCGCCGTCGTAGCTGTAGGTCACGGTGACGCCGTTTCCGAGCGTAAGCAGCGTGCGGCCACGGCAGAAAGACAATGAAGCGTCTGCGGCGCGTCTTATTAGACCCACCCTAACTCACCAAAAGAGGTGAGCTAGGATGGGGCACCCGGCGTATGCTCTGCGGGAAGCTGGCATGGTGAAAGTGAACAATTGGTCCGCAATGAAGCTAAGGAAGAAAGAAGCTCGTCAGTTTGGAGAGCAGACTAAGATCTTCTCGGCGTCAACATCCTAGTCCCCACTTCTCGCGAAAAGAACGCGAGAAATGGGGCACCCAGAGTGATCGAGAGGGAGAGAAAAACAGAAGCGGGGCACCCGGCCATTTTTCTTGATGGACCCAAGCCTCAAGAATTTGCGATCGATGCTGGAGTTTGAGCTGCTGGTGAGTTGGCTACAGGCGAAGTACCCGGACCACCTGGGAATACTTTGACAAGTTAGCCGCGGATATAGGTGCCGAGGCCTTGGAGGCGGTCGCCGAATTCGCGGGCGACGGCGGGGTCGAGGGGAAGCGGGAGGATGGAGGCGGCACCAGTTTTCATGAGGCGGGCGCCGAGGGTTTGTGCTTCGTCGGGGGTGAGGTGGTGTTCGATTTTGCGGCCGCCAAGGAGCGTGAACGTGATGGTGACGATGCGTCCGTTGGAGTGAGCATTGACCTCCAGTTCCTTGCGCAAGTGCAAATGGAAGCCCGCCATGGCGGGGAGCAGTTTAGTCGTTTGAGTGACGACACTTTGTAAAAATCACCGTTGTTCTGTTTTCGGAACAAGCAGAGCGGGGACATTGGTGCGAGCTGTCGAAAAACATAAGGTCCTTCGACTGCGAATCCGGATCGGTATCCGGATTCTTCGCTCAGGATGACAAGGGGTGGATGGTGATGGGGCGCGAAATCCGCGCCCTATCGCTGTGCGATAAGGACGGGGCGCCCAGAGTTAAGGGTGTGTTTTGTCACAGGGTTTATCCTATGCAAGCGGGGGTTGTGCCAACTGCGGGTTATAGGGGGGCATCTTTGTTCAGTGCTGCTCCCCCACTGTCGATCCCGGAGGAATCCCGTGAAGTGCCCGACCCTTGCAAGTTTAGTGCTCGTAGTTACAGTGCTGGCGTTACCGCTGATGGCGCAATTTCCGGCGCCGGATACTTATAACAACCTTTGGTACACCTATTGCGGGCCGACCAGCGTGAACCGCTCGGTGAATTTGTGTGCGCCGCCGGATGGCTCGGCGTTCGATTCGCGGACGCAGACGATCACGATGCGGATTACCGATACACATTGGCCGCTGACCTACACGCTGAACGTGAATGGGCGCGAGGTGTTCGCGCAGCCGCAATCGATCGGCACGCTGGATTTTATTTCGATTGTGCCACTGGATACGACGGTGAGCGGGCCGCAGACGCTGAAGTATACGTTCCACGACGCCGCTGGAAGTTTCTCGAAAACGTTTACGGCGAGCAACGATCCGTCGCCCTGTTCGACGCCGACGGCCGCCCAGATAATCAATTTATGCACGCTGACGGATGGCGAATCGGTGAAATCTCCGGTGCACGTGGGATATGCGGTGAACGAACCGAGCACGGGCACGATGTATTCGTCGATCTGGGTGGATGGCGTGCAGCTGGGGAGCTTCAACACGGGAAAGAACATCAGGAGCTCGAATGAATGGGTGATGATGTATCCGGGCAAGCATCGGTTGACGGTGCAGGCGCGTGCGCAGGGAGGAACGTCATACAGGACCACGGTGAACGTGACGGTGACGTCGCCGACGGACGTGTGCAAGCCTGACCGGACGACTGATCCGGGCGTGACGATTTGCAGCCTGACCGACGGCGAGACGGTGAATTCACCAGTACGAGTGCAAGCCAATGCCGGCGGGCCATTCACGCTGACGCAGATTTATGTGGATGGGCAGGCGGTGTTCACCGATCACGCGAAAGAAATCGATACGAACGTGACGATGACGCCGGGAACACACCGGCTGACGGTGCAATCGAAGTCGAATTCGGTGGGAACGTTCAAGAAGACGATTTACATCACGGTGCAGTAAGACGCGACGACGCCCTGGCTAAGACGCCGGGGCGTTCGTGTCTGCGTCGTCGTCGCGTTAGCCGCATGACAATTCCATCATTGCGGCGCTTAACGAGAAAAGACCACGCCGTGGGGCTTGCCCGAGCCTTTCCAGCCCTGCGGCCAGTCGCGGTTGGCGAAGTCGAAGCCGGGGGCGCCGTGGTCGTCGTGGAAGGCTTCGTCGAAGGCGATGGCGCCGGTCTGGGGATCGAACTTCAGCAGGAAGAGGCGCGGCTGACCGCCGGTGACGACCACGCGTTGGGTCTTGGCGTCGTAGCCAGTCCAGTGGGGAGAGTAGTCAGCGGTGAGCTGGAGGCGGGAGACTTCGACGGGATGATCGCCGTTGGCGATGTCGAGGACGATGACACCGTGCATGTCGGGGACGGATTGAATCAGGAAGTGGGAGACGATGGTGGGTACGCCACACCAGTTGCCGGGAAATTGATAGGCGATTTTTGATTTCGGCTTATCGGTGGCGATGTCAGTAACGCGCTCGATGCCGCAGCCGAGGGTTTGGACGTAGACGGAGCCATCGGGGCCTCGGCGTGGTTCTTCCGGACTGATGTGGCTGTAGTGATTGGAGCCCACATCGAAGTACGACGTCTTGAGCAGCTTGAGATCGGAAAGGCGGAAGACCTGGTAGGTAACGCCGCTGAATATGCCCTGGTCGTGCATGGAGGAGTTGGTGACGAGGACGCGGTCGATGTCGGCCAGTGGGACGAGACCATAGGGCCAGAGGAGAGCGTTGGGGAAAGCGGAGTCGGCGCTGGCGGCGGAGCGGATGACATTGCCGCGGTCGTCGAGTTCGACGAGGCCCCCGCTCAATCCTTGCATGTCGCGGTGCGCGTGCTGGAAGGTGACGAGCACGTGGCCGTTGGGCAGTCGCTGGTAGGAGTGCGGATGCATGTAGCCGTCGCGATCGGTGAACGAGGTGACGAGCTTGGGATGAAGAGCGTCGCGGAGATCGAAGATGAAAGTGCGGCCAGCCTCGTGATCGTTGGCGAAGAGCATGCCGCCCTCGGGCATGACGTACTCGGTGTGGTGGATCTCCATCGTCTGCTGGTCGGTGGGCAGGGTCGTAACGAGCTTGCCGTAGGTGAGGGATTGAGGGTCGGCATCGATGACGGTGAGGAAGTCGTTGCCTTTTTTGTCGAGGTCGCCGGTCCAGGCGAAGAGGTAGTGGCCGGAGGTCTGCGAGTTCGCGAAGACGGAGAAGAAAAATATGAACGCAGCAAGGGCCGAAGCGATGCGGGACATGTGCGAATCCTCTGGATGGGAAGTCGCGCAAGGGTAGCACGGCTATCGGCTGCAGGAGTGGCTAATTTGCGGCGTGGTGGTCGATGCTGAGGACGCGCGTGATTTTCCAGGTGCCGTTCTTGTTTTGCCAGATGTGAATGAACTTGGCTTCGCCGATGTTGTTGGGATCGCCGGGGTGGTAGAAGCGATGGGCCCCGATTTCGACGGCGCCGAAGTCTTTGATCGGGTAGACCTCGAGGGTGCCGGGCACGAGTTGGCGCGTGAGCTTATTACAGATGTTGTTGCGGACGGCGTTGGTGACGTTGTCGGCTCCGATCATGAGGCCGGTGACATCGTGATAGAACTCGATGTCATCGGCGAGCAGGGCGCGGAAGGTAGGCAGGTCGCAGTGGTTGTAGGCGTCGAAGAGCTGCGTATCGAGGCGGGAGACGGTTTCAAAGAGCGGGTCTGCGCGCTTGGATGCGGGCGAGGATTGGGCGGGCAAAACTCCACAGAGCAATAGCAGAAACGCGGCGAGCAGCAAGTTCTTCACGAGAACAGTCCTCCGGTTTGAAGCTGTTGTCTTGTTACGAGACTTGCTGCCGCGAAGTTCCGCCCGTGGTTTTCTATTCGGCGGCGCGTTTTAACTCGTGGATGTTGAGTTTTTTCATTTTCATCATGGCGGCCATGGATTTGGGATTTTTGAGCAGCTCGGGAAGCTGCTTGGGAACCACTTGCCAGGAGACGCCGAACTTGTCGACGAGCCAGCCGCATTGGACCTCTTTGCCACCGTCGGCGGTGAGGTGCGACCAGAAGTAATCGACCTCATCCTGGGATTCGCAGCTGACGACAAAGGAAATCGCTGGGGTGAATTGGTACTGTGGACCGCCGTTGAGGGCGGTAAAGCGGATGCCTTCCAATTCGAAAGAAATGGTGAGCGGCTTGCCTTCAGGAGCGGGGCCGCCGCGGAAGTCGCCAACTTTGCGCGAGTTCTTGAAGACCGAGAGGTAGAAATTTACGGCGTCTTCAGCGTTGCTGTCGAACCACAGGAATGGAGTAATGCGGGATGAGATGGTGAGGTCGCTCATAAATCTCCTTGAAGATGAGTCGAAGGGCGGGCGCGTCCATCGACAATAACCCAGGAAAATATTCTTGTCGCGGCGATGCGGTAAGCTGGTGGGCAAAATTGAATTTCAGGAGAGGTTATGCCGCATGTATCTGGGCCGTTTGATGTGAAGGTGATTCCACAGAAGCCAGATAATCCGCAGGCAGAGGGCGCGCAGATCGGACGGATGTCGCTGGACAAGCAGTTTCATGGGGCGCTCGAGGCCGTGAGTAAAGGCGAGATGCTGGCGGCGCATGATCCGGCGAAAGGGTCGGGCGGGTGCGTGGCGCTGGAGCGGCTGACGGGGAAGCTGGATGGGAAGAGCGGATCGTTCGCGCTGCAGCACAGCTCATTCATGCGGCGTGGCGTGCCGGAACAGAGCATCACGGTGGTCCCTGATTCGGGGACGGGAGAGCTTGAGGGGATCACGGGGAAGATGGTGATCCGGATCGAGGGCAAAGCGCATTTTTACGAATTCGATTACGAGCTGGGGTAGCGGGTGCGGCGGCTAAAGCCGCGATCTCTGCGGGCCTGAATGGCACGGCTGAAGCCGTGCCCTGACACAAAGCGGCTGCCTATTCAGCTGCGTCGGCCTGCGTGAAGACGTGGCGTGATACAAAGCCGATGCCTATTTCAGTGCGCCGGAGAGGATGTTCAACTTGCCGTCGACGGGCGGGCTTTCGAGGCCCAGCAGCTTCACGATGAGCGGATAGACCTCGACGTTTTCGAACGGCTTGAGTTCGACGCCTTGGCGGATGTCTGGACCTTCGGCAAAGAAAATCGCTTTCATTTCAGGCATGGCATAGGGATCGAAGCCGTGATTCCCCTTGGTGAGAGGGCGCTCTTCGAGCGGCTTCTCGGCGCGCACGGCGAAGGGGCCGCGGGCAACGACAACGGGATCGCCTTCGCGGGGATTGCTGTTGAAGTGCAGGTTGACGGGGACGTCGGCGCGGCGATAGATGGCGAGGCGCGGATCGGCGTTCTTCAGCTTTTCGTAAGCTTGCTGTGCGGCGGCCTCCGACGGCGGGTAGATGAGATCACCGACCGTAACCCATCCTTTGAAAGAAACATATTGATCGAGGTCGATACGATCCTTGATCGCGGCCATGCCGTGATCGGAGACGACGATGAGGTCCACGGGCAGGTGGAGCTCGGCGAGACCGTCTTCGAGTTTGCCAATCATGATGTCGGCGTGATGGACGGCGGCGGCGACTTCGGGGGCGTCGGGACCGAACTCGTGGCCGGCGTGGTCGACGTTGGAGAAGTAGAGCGTGAGGAAGTGCGGACGCTCGGCGGGCGGAAGCTTGAGCCAGGTGAGGATTTGCTGGACGCGTTGCTCGTCGGGGAAATGGTCGTCGTATCTTAGGTAAAAGGTGGGGCGCGCGCCGGCGATTTCGGCTTCGGAGCCAGGCCAGAAGAAACACGCGCTGCGCATGCCTTGCTTCACGGCGAGCGACCAAAGCGGCGTGCCGCTGTACCAGGAGCCATCGGTAACCTTCGAGTGGTCACGGAAGTCGTATTTCGCGCGGCGGGCGGGATCGTAGAACTCGTTGGCGATGATGCCGTGATGTTCCGGGTAGAGCCCGGTAACGAGCGTGAGGTGGTTGGGGAAGGTGATGCTGGGGAAAGCGGGAATCATGCCGTCGGGCGCACTAGCGCCGTGCTGCGCGATGGCGAGCAGGTGAGCGGCGTTGTACTTGCGGGCGTAGTCGTAGCGGAAGCCGTCAAGCGAAACGAGGACAACGTAGTGCTTCTGCTGCTGCGCGTCGGCGTTGGGCGCGGTGTTGCCGGTAATGACGGGAGTGAGTTCCTGCGCCCAGGCGCTGAGGGTGAGGAGTAGTAGAAGGAGCAGTCGTTTCATCGTCGTCCCCAAAACAGATTACCTGAGGCGGGAATTTTGCGCGTTATCACTGCGTAAAGGGCGGATTTGTGGGCAGATTGCTTACGGATGCTGCTTCCACAAAATTTCGATCCGAATACGCTAGCGACGTTGCGCGGCGATGCGATTGATGTATGCGCGGGGACGGCGTTCATCGTGATAGGAGTGGCGACGCTGGGGATTGCGTTGGTGCGGCGGCGGGCGGGGGTACGGATTTTCTATTGGCTGGCGCTGTGGAGCATTCTTTATGGCATCACGCCACTGTGGTCGTCGCTGACGGGGATTCTTCCGCGTTGGATGCAGGTGGCGGGGCCGTACGCGTTTTCCTTCACGAGCTTCATGGTTCTACCGTTCGCGTCACTCTCGTTCATGGAGGCGACACGAGGGTGGATGCGGCGCTTCAGCGCAATACTAGTAATGATTGAGTTGGCGATCGCAGCCGCAGCGTTTGTGACCTTTCTAGCGGGCGGCAATGCGCGGCGGTGGTTGCTGGAGAACAACCTGGTGGCGGCTTTTGGGTTGCTGGCGCTGCTGGTGGTGGTAGGCAACCGCACACTGTTCGAACGATGCTAGGGGACTCCGGCGCGCGGGTTTTTTGCGTTGGGATTGTTCGTTTTCACGCTCGAGGCGCTGTATGCGAATATCGCGGGCCCACTCGGGCATCCGGTGCCGAATGTGCTGGGACACCTTGGATTTGCCGTTCTGCTGATCGGCTTCGGGCACTCGGCATTGCAAATGGTGGGGCAGAGGGAACAGCGACTGAGGGCGATCGAAAGCGAGTTGGAAGTGGCGCGGGAGATCCAGAATGCGATTTTGCCGAAAGACGTCCCGCATTTGGAGGGCGTGGATGTGGCGGCGACGTACCAGCCGATGACGGAGGTGGCGGGGGATTTCTACGAGTTCTTACCCGTGGATGATCAGCACGCGGGATTCCTGGTGGCGGATGTTTGCGGTCATGGAGTGCCGGCGGCGCTGATTGCGTCGATGCTGAAGGTCGCGGTGCAATCGGTGGCGGCGTCGGCAAGCGATCCGGGGAAGTTACTGGCGGAGCTGAACCGCGCGCTGTGGGGGCCGCTGCGTGGAAAATTGGTTTCGGCAGCCTATCTTTGGCTGGACATGGAAGAGCAGCGGGCGCTGTATTCGGCGGCGGGACATCCGCCATTACTGCACAAGAACCACGATGTGCAAGCGATTGAAAGCAACGGTCTGCTTTTCGGCGTGATGGCCGGAGCGCAGTACCCGGTGAAGGAGATACGACTCTCGCATGGAGACCGGTTGCTGATGTACACCGATGGCGCGAGCGATCCAGAGAACGCCGCGGGAGACAGCTTCGGCGAAACGAAGCTCAGCGCTTTACTGAAGGAGAAGGTGCCGGCTGCAGAACTCTCAGAGCGGATCACCGCGGAGCTGCACCGCTGGCAGGTCAGTCCGCAAAGCGCGAAGACAGCGCTCCTTGGGGACCCCGGGCCGGAGCAGCAGGACGATATCACGCTGATCGTGATGGATGTGCTCTAGATTTCCAGGACCCCCAATGCGAGTGATCGCAGGCGGGCGGGATCGGCGACGATGTCGACGGCGACGATCTTGTCGTTGTCGAAGGTGAATTGCACCGCGCGGAAGAGACGGCCACCCGGGGCAAGAACAGCCCCGACGCTGCCATTGATGAGCATGGGAACCGAGAC
>DASYAU010000130.1:0-78942 GCA_036501185.1 Candidatus Korobacter sp.
AATTACAACACCGGCGGACGTATCGGTTACGAGAAAATCGAAGACGCACGGATAGCGCATGTTCGCATCTACCACGACGCGTCTCATGCGAGCGTTTTGATCGTGCCGTTGGCTGCTTCCGTCGCCTCTGATGGAAGCCCGCATTAGAAAAATCGTGTCGCGGTGTTATGCTGGTGCGCCGTTGGAGGACTCATGAAGTTTTCGCGTCGTGAATTTATAGCTACCACCGCCGCCGGAACTGCCGGACTGGCGCTCGACCTCAAAGCTGAAGGCACTCCGCAGAAATCCGCGGGCAATGGCAAGAACATCCTCATCTGCTCAGTGAATGGTTACAACTATCTCGACCGCGGACACGCCGTGCTGGAGAAAAACGGCGACACCCTCGATGCCATCATGGAAGTAGTTCGCGGGCCCGAAGAAGATCCTAATGACGACAGCGTCGGTTACGGCGGTTTGCCGAACGAAGAAGGCGTGGTCGAACTCGACTCCTGCTGCATGCACGGGCCAACGCGAATGGCAGGCTCGGTTGGCGGCGTTCACGACATTATGCACGTGGCGTTGCTGGCCAAAACCGTGATGGAGCACACTGGCCACGTGATGCTGGTGGGCGAAGGCGCCAAGAAGTTCGGCATCGCGCACGGCTTCCCGGTGCAGAACCTCCTTACCGAGCATTCGCGCAAGGTGTGGCTGCTGTGGAAAGAAACCATGTCGAACCGGGACTGGTGGGGCCCTGGTCCAGGGAGCCCGAACTTCAAGTTTCCAACCGAAGGCACCACGAGCGAAGACCTGAAACAGCGCGTGATCGAGATGGAGAAGCTGGCAAGAGAGCTCGGCATCGAGCCGGAAGAGCGCATGGCGGCGATCCGCAAAGTACTCTATCCGCCGCATGGAACCATCAATTGCTCGGCGCTGAAGTCGAATGCCGAGATGAGCAGCGCGACGACTACCAGCGGCCTCGCATGGAAAATTCCGGGACGCTGCGGCGACTCGCCGATTATTGGAGCGGGATGTTATTGCGACCAGGACGTGGGATCGGCGGGCGCGACCGGCAGCGGCGAAGAGAACATCAAGATCTGCGGCGCGCATACGATCGTGGAAAATATGCGTCGCGGAATGTCGCCGAAAGATGCCGGCATGGAGGCACTCAAGCGGATCGTTCGCAACTACAACAGTGACATGGCGCGCCTGAAGTACGTGAGCATGAAGTTCTACATCCTGCGCAAGGATGGCGAATATGCCGGTGTCTCGATGTGGAGCGGGAGCAAGGAACATCCCGCGCGGTTTGCCCTTCACGATGGGGCAAAGCGGTTGGAAAACTGCGCGTACTTGTACGAAGGCGAGGCAGATGAGTGGCCGCCGATGCCGAACGTGCCGACGACGTACTCGACGCTGTAAAGACAAAAGCCTTAACCACAGAGGACACAGAGGGATTTGGGCTGGTTCGCCGGTTGAGATGTGCTGTCGATTTTGCGTTCGGTGATTTTGGCTTCGTTCAATGTTGAATTCTTACCATTCGGCCTCGCGGGCGATACGCGGGGCTGAATCGTTTGCGAAGATAAACCTGTGGGAGTTGCTGTTTTCCAAGTCGGGCACATCATGCACGGAGCATTCTCCGCGCACATCGTCCAGTTCACGCTGGTGGCGATCAGCTCCGTCTTCTTCCTGGTCGATCCCTTTGCAGTGATCCCGACGTTCCTGGTGATGACTGCCCGGTTCGATCCTAAGACGCGGCGTCGCATGGCCGCGCGCGCGTGCTGGACGTGCTTCATCGTGTTGACGGCGTTTGCGTTTGCGGGGACTGCAATTTTTAAGCTGTTCGGAATCACGTTGCCCGCATTCGAAATGGCGGGCGGACTGATTCTGTTGCTGATTGGGCTGGACATGATGCAGGCCGAGCGTCCGACGCAGGAAGGTCCGACAGAGACCATGGAAGGCACCGCGAAGGACGATGTCGGCATCACGCCGCTAGGAATTCCGATGCTCGCCGGTCCGGGCGCAATTTCGACAGTAATGGTGTTGAACGGCAGCGCGCGTAATTGGTCGACGACGATTCCGGTGTTCGCCGCGATTGCGCTGAGCTCGTTCGTCTCCTACTGGATTTTGCGCGGTGCGGAGACGGTGAGCGCGAAGATGGGACAGACCGGCATTCGCGTGCTGATGCGCATCATGGGACTGTTGTTAATGGCGATTGCCATTCAGTTCATGATTAATGCGCTGACGAATTTGGGATTTATTCACGTGGAGTAGTGGAGGCGAGGCTGATCGCCTCGCCTCCGGGACGCGCCGCCCGCTGAAGCGGGCTTTTCTTTTTATAGACGATCCTTTCCCGGGGCTTCGCCCCGGGCTTTAACGGCTGGTCGCGCTTCGCGCTTGCGAGGAAGTGGGTTCGACAGTGGAGTCGCCGAAGAGATAATTCCCGTCCAATCGATTCGAGAAAATTTACGTGTTATCAATTCGCGATAATTCCTGTCCTATCGAAAATCCCCGCCCTATCGAATCGCGATAATTCCCGCCCTATCGATTCGCGATAGGGACGGGGCACCCAATCCGAAACACTCGGCACGGAAAATCCAATGCACAATTAGAAACGGATTTCGGCGTTGGGCTTGCGGTCGAGGTGAATGGTATCGATGAAGCGCACCTTGCCGATGTTGAGTTTCATGACGAGCGAGCTGGTGCGCACACCTTCGCCGAAGAAACGCACGCCCTTGAGCAGCGAGCCTTCGGTGACGCCGGTGGCAGCGAAGAGAATGTTCTTGCCCGGGGCGAGCTCGTCGGCGCGGTAGATGCGCTTGAGGTCGCGGATGCCCATGCCAGCCATGCGTTCTTCCTGTTGTGGCGTGTAACCGACGAGGCGGCCTTCCATGTAGCCGTTGAGGCAGCGAATTGCAGCGGCAGTGATGACGCCTTCAGGAGCGCCGCCCGTGCCCATTACGGCGTGAACACCAGTGCCGCGGACGGCCGCAGCGATTCCAGCAGCCACGTCGCCGTCGCCGATGAGGCGAATGCGTGCGCCAGCGCCGCGGATGTCGGCGATCAGTTTTTCGTGGCGCGGACGGTCGAGCACGATGATGACGAGATCTTCTACGTCACGGTCGAGCGCACTGGCGATGGCCTTGAGGTTTTCTTCCACCGGACGATCGAGGTGGACGACGCCGCGGCAGGGCGAGCCGACGATGATCTTCTCCATGTAGCAGTCGGGGGCGTGGAGGAGGCCTCCGCGTTCGCTGGCAGCGAGCACGGTGATGGCGCCTGGTGCGCCGGTGGCGCAGAGGTTAGTACCTTCCAGAGGATCGACGGCGATGTCGATCTCGGGATCGACCTCGGTGTTGCGGCCGACCTTCTCGCCAATGTAGAGCATGGGAGCTTCGTCGCGTTCGCCTTCGCCAATGACGATGGTGCCGCGCATACGCACGCTTTCCATGGTGGATCGCATGGCTTCCGTTGCGACCCGATCGGCCTCTTTGCGGTCGCCGCGGCCCATGAGCTTGGCCGATTCAATGGCCGCAACTTCTACGACCTGCAGGAATTCGAGGGCGAGATCGGATTCAATGCTGGGGCGAGCAGGAGCGACAGTGGTGTTGGTGGACATGAATCCTCCGGCATGGGTTGGATGCAGATTTACGTCCAACACAGCTCAGCCCATGATCCTTGGACCATGGGCTTAAAGCGACTGGAAATTGTGCGCCTTCCGCTAGAAGCCGTCAATCCCAGTGATGTATTGGCCAATGATGAGCGTGTGCACGTCGTGCGTGCCCTCGTAAGTTTTCACTGACTCCAGGTTCATCATGTGGCGGAAGACCGGGTACTCGTCGGCGATACCGTTGCCGCCGAGGATGTCGCGGGCCATGCGCGCACATTCCAGCGCCATCCAGACGTTGTTCTTCTTGGCCATCGAGATGTGCTGGTGGCCGGCTTTGCCCTGGTCCTTGAGACGACCGACTTGCAATGCCAGCAACTGTGCCTTGGTGATTTCGGTGATCATCCACACGAGCTTTTGTTGGACGAGTTGGTGGCCGGCAATGGGCATATCGCGGAACTGCTTGCGGAACTGCGCGTATTGCAGGGCGCAGTCATAGCAGGCCATGGCCGCGCCAATGGCGCCCCAGGCGATCCCGTAGCGCGCCTGGTTCAGGCACATCAGCGGAGACTTCAGGCCGCCGGAGCCCGGCAGTAAATTCTCGGCGGGAATCTGAACATCTTGAAGAGATAGGCTCGAGGTGACTGACGCACGGAGGGACCATTTGCCGTGGACGTCTTTGGCGACGAAGCCGGGGCGATCGGTTTCCACGAGGAAGCCGCGGATGCGGCCGTCTTCGTCGTCGACCTTGGCCCAGATGACCGCCACGTCGGCGATGGAGCCGGAGGTGATCCACATCTTCTCGCCGCTGATGACGTAGCCGTCGGCATTTTTGCGGGCGCGAGTTCGCATGGCGCCGGGGTTGGATCCGGCATCGGGCTCGGTCAGGCCGAAGCAGCCGAGCTTTTCACCCTTGGCCATCGCGGGGAGCCACTTATCTTTTTGGGCGTCGCTGCCGAAGGTGTAGATGGGGTACATGACCAGGGCGGATTGGACGCTGACAAAGCTGCGCACGCCGCTGTCGCCGCGCTCGAGCTCCTGGGTCATGAGGCCGTACTCCACGTTGCCCATCTCGGCGCAGCCGTACCCCTTGAGATTGGCGCCGAAGAATCCGAGCTCGCCCATGGGGCGGATGAGCTCCTTGGGGAAACGGCCGTCGCGGTTGCACTGCTCGATGATGGGGATGAGGTTATCTTCGATGAACTTGCGGGTGTTGTCGCGGACGAGGCGCTCGTCGTCGGTGAGCAGTGTGTCCAGCTCGATGTAATCGACACCCTTGAATTTGATGGCCATGCAGGTCTCGCTTTTCTATGAACTTGAGGCGGGCGCGGCGGGGCAGCGTTTACGGTGCGATCCGGCGCTGTTCAGGGAACTATTGAGGATACAAGGGGGTGCGTGGGAGGGTCAAACCGGACCTAGGTGTGCTTTTGATGCACGAGGTCGGGACGCTTGCGAATTTTGAGCCAGTATTCTTCGCGCGCATCTTCGTCGATGTACACCGGAAGATTGCTAACATAGAGGCGGTCTTCGCCATCTTTGCGCGGGCCGGAAATCCAATAGTGGTTACCGGTTCCATTCTCGGCATAGTTGTATTTGTATCCTCTGACCCGATGGAAGGACCGATCGCGATAGTGGACGGTGACCGTGGTTCGCGAGAAGGACACCCTTCCAATCCGGGCCACTCCGTTCAGGTTCTCTGACTTGTCCTCGATGTACATGACGCGCGTACGCATGGCAAGACGCATGGTACAGCGCTTTTCGCACTCTGCTCCGGAGCGAGGCGATTTTCTACAACCCGAATCGCGCCGCTTACGTAGTATCTCTCGTGGGGTGAATGCATGCGTCGTGGTCTGCTTTTGGCGTTTCTCCTTACTTCCTCGGCCGTCACGATTGCTCAGGCCGCCGTCCATCGGCTCGACGGCAGCACCATCTCCCCTGACCAAATTGATGCGACCGTCACCCGCCTGATGAAGGCCGGCGAGGTCCCCGGACTCAGCCTTGCGGTGATCAACAATGGCAAGATTGTTTACCTGAAAACGTACGGTTATCGCGACGTCGGGAAAAAGTTGCCGTACGACACGGACACGATTGTTTATGCGGCTTCGTTTACCAAGGTCGCGTTTACTTACACCGTGCTGCAACTCGTGCAGGACAAAGTAATCGACCTGGATAAGCCTGTTTATCAATACCTGCCCAAGCCGCTGCCGGAGTATGAAAACTGGGTAGACCTGGCGGGGGATACGCGCTGGAAGAAGATTACGGCGCGGATGTTGTTGAGCCATACGAGTGGGATGGCAGACTGGCGGTTCTTCGAAGCTGACAAGAAGTTGCACATCCATTTTGATCCGGGTACGAGATACGCGTATTCCGGCGAAGGGATGCAGTTGCTGCAGTTCGTGGTGGAGACGATTACGAAGCAGCCCTTGCTCGAGCTGATGAAGAAAGACGTTTTTGAGCCATTCGGCATGACGAACACGGGGATGAAGTGGGAACCGCGCTTCGAGACCAACTTTGCCAGCGGCTACGACGAGTACAGCCGCGATCTCGGGCCGGAGCGGAAGAAGCATGTGCTGGCGGCCGGGTCGATGCTGACGACGATTACCGACTATGCCCATTTTGTTGCGGCAGTGAGCAGGGGCGATCGGCTGACGGACAAGATGCGAAAGGAAATGCTGGCGCCGGTAATCGCGATCAATTACAAGCACCAGTTCCCAGAACTTGAGATGGAGGAGACTGATGCCAACAAGGCGATCCGTCTAAGCTACGGTCTCGGCGTCGGCCTGTATTGGTCGCCCTACGGAGAGGCGTTCTTCAAAGAAGGACATGACGATGGGTGGAACAATTACTTCGTTATGTTCGAAAAGCCGAAGACGGGGATCGTGATCATGGCGAACAGCAGCAACGGAGAGAGCATCTTCAAGGAGCTGCTGGAGACTATTCTCCGCGACACCTTCACGCCGATCGAGTGGGAGGGCTACACGCCTTACAACGAAAGGCCCCCGCGACCCCCGCTGGCAAAGCACACGGAGACCAAGGTCGAGCCGAAGGTGCTGGACAAATACGTTGGGAAATACGGCAATCCGCCCAAGCTGGTTCTGGTCGTGCGGCGAGAGGGCGACCACCTCTCCGTGCAGGAAAATGAAGAGGAAGCGCAAGACCTGTTGGCAGAGTCGGAGACGAGCTTTTTCTCAACCATCTCCACGGACGTGTTCACGTTCGAGATGGACAAAGACGGGAAGGTGACGCAGATGGTGCTGCACGATGGCGAGCGGACAGTGCCGCTTTCCCGCGTCCCGTAGGGCAATCCGACGTTCTCAGCACTCTGGTAACCCGCCTTACAAAAGTATTACAGAGGCCCGTGCGTCCACGCTGGTAGAGTCGAAATCAAAGGATGTGGGGAACGTCCTCTCTAGAAAATCTCACCGGATCGGAAGCGAATGGACCGCTCTTATCGTACGAAAAAAGACCTCGCCATTAATTGGATCACCGCGATCGCCATGGCCGTTTTTCATATCGGCGCGGTGGCCGCACTCTTCTTTTTCAGCTGGAAAGGATTTTTCCTGGCGCTCGGATTGTGGTGGGTGGCGGGGAGTTGGGGCATTGGGATGGGCTACCACCGGCTGCTGACACACCGCGGCTATAAGGCGCCGAAGTGGCTGGAATATTTCCTGACCACGTGCGCCACGCTGGCGCTCGAGGGCGGGCCGATTTTCTGGGTGGCGACGCATCGTGTCCATCACCAGCTCACCGATAAAGAAGGGGATCCGCATTCACCGCGCGACGGGAAGTGGTGGTCGCACATGGGCTGGATCATTCTCGGCAAAACTCTTCACCAGAACGTGAAAGAGCTCTCGCCCTACGTTCCCGACCTGCGCAAGGACGGGTTCCACAACTGGATCAGCAAGTGGCACTGGGTTCCGATCACGGTGCTGGGGGTGGTGATTCTCGCGGTGGGCGGATGGAAGATGGTGCTGTGGGGCATTTTCCTGCGGACGACCTTCGGGTTGCACAGCACGTGGCTGGTGAACTCGGCGACGCACATCTGGGGTTCGCAACGGTTCGTGACCGATGACGACTCGACGAACAACTTCACCATCGCGATGCTGACATTTGGCGAGGGCTGGCACAACAATCACCACGCGCATCCGCAGTCGGCCAAGCATGGGCTGGCATGGTACGAAACCGATTTCAACTGGATGCAGATTTGGACGCTGAGCAAGTTGGGCGTGCTCCGCGATGTGAAGCTGCCGAAGCTGGATAAGAAGCCGATGGTAGTGGCTCCGTCGGTGGACCAGGCGCAGGTGGTTGCGGCGGGAGATTAGGCGAATTAAATTTCCAGAAGGTGGGGCGCGCGAAGAGCCCCATTTTTATTGCGGTGCGCGAGGCTGGTCGCCTCTGCGCAGGAGCGTGCCGCCCCTAAAGGGGCTTGGGTTATTTTGTGCGGCTGTTCCCGGCGCTGGCGCGCCGGGCTTTAACCGCGCGGCGGCCTCCGGCCTTGGCGAGTGGTGGAATGAACGGAAGATGAGTAACAACGAAGATGCAAATTACGGGCATAGTCGCATGCCCTCAATTTATTGCGCGGTGCGCGAGGCTGGTCGCCTCTGCGCGGCGGCCTCCGGCTTTGGAGGGTCGCGGAATGAGTGAAGGTGAGTAACAGCGAGGTTGCAAATTACGGGCAGAGGAATCGCAATGTCTTCAAACCGCGCGGCGGCCTTCGGCTCTGGCGAGTGGTGGAATGAGGAGTAGGTGAGTAGCAACGAGGTTGGCTGCCGTAGAATCATCCCGTGGCCATCAAGATCACCACCCGGCGCAAGGCCGTGGCTACGGCGCTGACGCTTGGCATCCTGCTGATTGCCGCGGCGGTGACGCTGAACATCAGTTGGATCATCCTGAACTGGCGCGAGTTCTGGATGATGCTGGTGGGTGGCATCTTCTTCCTGGTGATCATCGCGGGCATGGTGCTCAACACCATCTTCCTGGTCCGCGAAATCCGGCGCAATGAACAGCACGACAGCTTCATCAACGCCGTCACTCACGAGCTTAAGACGCCGATCACGTCCATCCGCCTTTATTTAGAGACGCTGCAAAAGCGCCCGGTGGATGAAGAGAAGCGGCAGCAGTTTTACGGCATCATGCTTGACGATACGAACCGGCTGCTGCGCACCGTGGAGCAAGTGCTGAAGGCCGGGCATATCGCGCAGAAGCCGGACCTGCAGAATTTCAAACCGGTAGAAGTAGAGCCGGTGTTGCGCGAGTGCATGGAACTGGTGACCACTCGGCACCATCTTTCCGGCAACGCCTTGCATTGGGTGAAAGAGCCCACCACGACCGAGCATTACACCGTACTCGGCGAACTTGAGGAGCTGCGGACCGCGTTCCTGAATATCCTGGATAACGCGGTGAAGTACTCGAAGGAAACTGTAGATGTAACAGTGGACCTGGTTGCGCCATCGATCGACCAATTGGAGATTCGAGTGACCGACCAGGGAGTCGGGATTCAGCGCGCGGATTTGAAGCGCGTGTTCAAGCGCTTTTATCGGGCTACGAACCCGGGCGTGAAAGGCAGCGGCCTAGGATTGTTCATTGTGCGGGCGATCGCGAAGCGCCACGGAGGCAAGGTAACGGCGCACAGCGAAGGCGTGGGCAGAGGCACGACGGTGACGCTGGAGCTGCCCCGGGTATTCACGACATGAGCCGCATCCTGATTGTTGAAGACGAAGAGCACCTGGCGCGCGGCTTGCAGTACAACCTGCAGGCGGAAGATCACGATGTCGAGGTGGCGGGCACGGGCGAAGAGGCTCTGAAGATGTTGATGGAAGAGCGGCGCTACTTCGATGTGATGGTGCTCGACATCATGCTGCCAGGAAAAGACGGTTTTGCGGTGGCGCGCGAGTTGCGCGCGGCGCAGAACTTCGTCCCGATCCTGATGCTGACGGCGCGGGGGCGATCGGAAGACATTCTGCAGGGGTTTGAGGCTGGAACCGATGACTACTTACCGAAGCCGTTTGAGTTGTCGATTCTGATTGCGCGGCTGAACAGCTTGTTGCGACGGCGGAAGTGGACGCAGAAAGAAGAGCCGGCCCCGGAGCCGGAGATCCTGCGCTTCGATGGCAAGTACCTGGACTTCGACGCGCTGGAATTGCACGCCGGTGAGGATGTGCACCACCTCACGCTGATGGAAGCGCAGCTTCTCCAGTATCTGATCCGCAGCGCGGGGCGGCCGGTTTCGCGAAAATCCATCCTCGAAGAAGTGTGGGGTCTGCACGAAGACACTGACACACGCGCGATCGATAACTTCATCGTGCGGCTGCGGCGCTACATCGAAGCCGATCCATCGAAGCCGAAGCATTTGCAGACGGTGCGGGGAATCGGATACCGGTTTGTGGTGGAACCGGAATAGATTTCCAAGCCCATTTACAATGGCAAATCCCATGCGAATCTCCGCGAAATCGTACGCCAAGATCAATCTTGGCCTGCAGATTGATGCCAAGCGACCGGACGGATTTCATGGCTTGCGGACGCTCTACACGACGATCGCGCTGCATGATCTGATCTCGGTGGAAGTGGCTGACGCGACCCCAACAAGCGCGAAACCGGCGCTCGTCGGGGACCCCGGGTTTGGGATTACGGTCCGGTGCGACCACCCTGATGTGCCCTGCGATTCGACCAATACCTGCTATAAGGCGGCGGAGCGGGTGCTGAGGGCTCTGGATCGGCAGGCGAAGGTTGGGATCACGATCGATAAGCGTTTGCCGGTGCAGGGCGGTCTGGGAGCGGGGTCGAGCAATGCGGTGGCGACGATCCTGGCGCTGGAAAAAGCGCTGAAAAGCGACCTGAACGCGGCGGAAAGAGCTCGGATCGCGGCGGAAATCGGGTCGGACTTGAACCTGTTCTTGTATGGCGGGCTGACGCTGGGGACCGGGCGCGGCGAAGAGGTTTGGCCGCTTGAGGACTTGCCGTCGATCCCATTGGTGGTGGTGACGCCAGAGGTGGGTGTTTCGACCGCAAAGGCATTCGAAGCATGGGATCAACTCTCACCCCAGCAGACGAAAAGCGCGGCTGCCGGAGACCCCGAAAAATTGACCGCGAATCAGGGCTCCGCTACAATGAATATGTTCAATCACGCGGTGTATGCGTGGTTGGGCTCCACGGCTGTATCCGGTGTTCCCGCATTAAGCGGGGACCGGGTTGAGGCACTGCTTCTCGACCTTGTCCGAACCGGGATTTCGAACGACTTCGAACGCGTTGTCTTTCCTGAAATTCCCGTACTTCGAGAGGTCAAGTGTGCGCTGGAGCGCGAAGGCGCGGCGTACGCAGCGATGTCAGGTTCCGGCTCAACCTTGTATGGGTTGTTTCGGACGGCAGAAGAGGCCTCGCAAGCAGCTTCGCGATTGAATGCCGCCGGAATGAAGGCGGTGGCGACGCGAACGTTGCCGCGGAGTGAGTACTGGCGCGGGATGTTCGAAGGACAGTGATTAGTAATTAGTGATTAGTGATTAGCAAACCCGATTTTGCTAATCACTAACTACTAATCACTCGTTTTTTTGGGCGATCGACTAATGGTAGGTCAAGTGCCTTTCTGCCCGTCCCGCGGCTACGCCGCAGGCCGGGGACCTCGAAGTCGAGATCGAAGCAGGTTTTGAGAGTTACGCGTTGGGCGATCGACTAATGGTAGGTCAAGTGCCTTTGGAGCACTTTGTCTAGGTTCGAATCCTAGTCGCCCAGCCAGAGATTGGATTTCGCAAGAACGTAAGTGACTGGTCAGAAACTGGGCTGGTTCAAACCACAACCCCTTTCGAGGATGAGGACAGGAATGGATACTGCAGCCAAACCAAGCGCGGTGCAACCTCACAACGCAAGTTCAACGGAAGTCGGATCGATCATCACCGGGGAAAAGAAGGTGACGCCGAACACGGACCCGAAGAGCCAGGAACGCAAACCAACGCGGACACCGGATCCGAAGTTCAAGATCTTTTCCGGAGCGGCGAACGAGCCGCTGGCGCAAGACATTTGCGCATTCCTCGGCATTCCGTTGGGGCAGACGAAACTCACCCGCTTCTCGGATGGTGAGATTTACGTTCAGATCCTCGAAAACGTGCGTGGCGGCGATATTTTCGTCGTACAGCCGACGTGCCACCCGGTGGACCATCACCTGATGCAGTTGCTGCTGATGATTGACGCGTTGAAGCGCGCATCGGCGCGGCGCATCACGACGGTGATTCCGTATTTTGGCTACGCGCGCCAGGACCGCAAAGACAAGCCGCGCGTCCCGGTGAGCGCGAAGTTAGTGGCCGACCTTTTGACGACAGCGGGCGCAGATCGCGCGCTGGTAGTGGACTTACACGCACCGCAGATCCAGGGATTTTTCAACATTCCAGTCGATCACCTGTTCGGTTCGCCGGTGCTGGTGGACCACTTCAAGAAGCTCGAGCTGCCAAATTTGACGGTGGTTTCGCCGGATGCCGGTGGCGTGGAGCGAGCGCGGTTCTTCGCGAAGAAGATGGACGCGGCGCTGGCGATTGTCGATAAGCGTCGCACGGACATGAACGTGACCGAGGTGATGCACGTGATCGGCGATGTGCACGGGCGCACGTGCTTGATCCTCGACGACATTATTGATACGGCCGGCACGCTGGTGAAGACGGCGCAGGCCTTGGTAGAGGCGGGAGCGGCGGAAGTTTATGCCTGCGCTTCGCACGCGGTGCTATCGGGAGAAGCGATTGCGCGGATCTCGAAGTCGGCGCTGAAAGAGTTAGTTGTGACGAACACGATTCCCCTGACGGATGCAGGAAAGAGCGAGCCCAAGATCCGGGTGCTCTCGATTGCAGGGCTGATCGCGCGAGCGATCCAGTCGATTCACGAAGAGACGTCCGTCAGCAAACTGTTTTTGTAAAGGAACGAGATTATGGCGATAGCAGAAAACACAGTACAAGCAGAGCCGCGCAAGGCAGGCGGCAAAAACGATGCGCGGCGCGTCCGCAAGACCGGCATGGTGCCGGCGGCCGTGTATGGCGCGGGCAAAGAGCCCGTGGCGATTGCGGTGGACCCGAAGGCGATGTCGAAAATTTTGCGCTCGGAAACGGGGCACAACACGATTTTCGACCTGGCCGTGAACGGTGGCGCCGAAAAGGTGATGATCGTCGACTGGCAGTACGAGCCGATAAAGGGCAAGCTGCTGCATGTCGACCTGAAGCGCATTGCCATGGACAAGGTGTTGCGCGTGAGCGTGCCCGTCATCCTGAAAGGCGTCCCCGAGGGCGTGAAGACCGAAGGCGGCATCCTCGAGCAGCTCGTCCGCGAAGTCGAGATCGAGTGCTTGCCGGCAGACATTCCAGCGGCAATCACGGCCGACGTCAGCGCGATGAAGCACGGAGACAACCTGCGCGTGAAAGACCTGGCGCATGGCGACAAGCTGAAGTTCCTCACGGAAGAAGACCAGATGATCGCGCACGTCACTCACGTGAAGGAAGAAGTGGTGGCAACTCCGGAAGCAGTGGCTGCGGAAGCGGGTGCTGCACCGGCCGAGCCGGAAGTGATGAAGAAGGGCAAGCAGGAAACCGAGGGAGCGGAAGGCGCTGCCGAAGCTCCGGCCAAGCCCGAGAAGGCAGAGAAGAAGGAAAAGAAGTAGTAGTCCTTCTTCACTCCTGGAGAGTTGCGTAACGACAGGGGTCCTTCGACTCCGCCGCTACGCGGCTCCGCTCAGGATGACAGTACAGAGGAATGCGTAGGGGAAGACGGCGTGAAACTGATTGTTGGGCTCGGCAATCCGGGCATGGAATATCAGTTCACGCCGCATAACCTGGGGTTCCTGGCGGTGGACCGAATCGCGGAGAAGTACGGGATCCGGGTGATGAACCGGAATTGCAAGGCGCTCACGGGGCGCGGGCGCATTGGGGACGTGGAGGTGGTGCTGGCGAAGCCGGAGACCTACATGAACCTGAGCGGGATGTCGGTACGCGAGCTGGTGGATGAGCTCGAGATCGACGCGACCCGGGACATGATCGTGATCTACGACGAGTTGGATTTGCCGTGGGGCACGATTCGCGTACGAGAGCGGGGCAGCGCCGGTGGCCACAACGGGGTGCAGAGCATTATCGGCGCCGTGGGCACGCAGGAGTGGTTGAGGATCCGCATAGGGATCCAGCCGGAGTTCAAAGTGGGCGACGGCGCAAGTTACGTTCTTTCGCAGTTGAAGAAAGCGCAGTTGCCGGTGGTGGACCAGGCTCTGGAGGATGCGGCTGAGGCCGTGAAGATCATCCTGAGCGAAGGGCCGGGGCCGGCGATGAATAAGTTCAATCGCAAGCCGGAGCCGCCAGAGAGTGACAGCGCGGGGGCTGCGAAGTAGGGATTGAACGCGCGAACAGCAGATCCCACGTCGCTACGCTCCTCTGGATGACAAGAGAGAGCGGTGCGAAGGAGAGAGAGTTCTGTGGGCTGGCGCGAAGGCAGTAGAGAGATTGGAGAAAACGAATGCAGCGTACTTATGAAGTGATGTTCATCGTTCGACCGGATTTGACGGACGAGGACCTGGACAAGCTGGTTTCCACGTTGGAAACGCAGGTTGGCAATGCCGGTGGGACCATCAAGTCGGTGGACAAGATGGGAAAGCGGCGGTTGGCGTACGAAGTTCGCACGTTCACGGACGGGATGTACATCCTGTTCACGATCGAGGGCGAAGGCGCGCTGATTAAAGAAGTCGAGCGCCGGTTGCGCGTTCAGGAGCAGGTGATCAAGTTCATCACCGTGCGGGTGGACGAGGAACAGAAGCGCCTGGCGAAGGTCAAGGCGCTCCGCGATAGCAAAGTTCGCGGCAAGGGCACGCGCGCGACGGAAGCTGCCGCCGCGGCCGAAGCTGCGCCAGTGGAAGCCGCAAGCACCGAAGCGACGCCGGCGGTCTAACGTTCAGCTTCTGTATAGCGATAGGGGTCCTTCGACTGCGCGTGCTGCGCACGCTCCGCTCAGGATGACAGCGCTAAACAGATGTGGCGCTACTTCGCTCAGGATGACAACGAGCAGAGTGAGTTGAGTTCGTAAAGAGATTGGAGACAGGAAATGGCAGATGAAACGGTAAGAACGGCGCCCGAGGGCGCAACCACAGAAGCGCCGGCAGCCCCGGCGTCGACGGGTGCACCGCAACGGCGCGAGGGTGGACCTCGTGGCGATCGCGGACCGCGTCCGGGCGGATCTGGGCGTGATGGCGGACGGAAATTCTTCCGGCGCAAGAAGGTTTGCAAGTTCTGCGTAGAAAAGATCGACGCGATCGACTACAAGGATGTGCGCTTGCTTGGGCAGTTCGTGGCCGAGAGCGGAAAGATCGTTCCGCGGCGCCTGACCGGCGTTTGCACGCCGCACCAGCGGCGCCTGAGCGACGCGATCAAGCAGGCGCGGAACATCGCGCTGCTGCCGTTCGCCGCGGCGCGCTAGTCACGCGAACAGCAGATCCCTGCGGCGTAGAGGCTGCGCCTAGGGATGACAACAAGAGAGATTGATGGGGCGCGAACAGCGATGTCGGCTGGCCGCGACGCACACACACTTTGGACGGAGTTACGACGATGGAAGTCATTTTGAAGCAGGATGTAGACAAATTGGGGCACCAGGGCGACGTGGTGAAGGTGGCCGAGGGATATGGCCGCAATTACCTGCTGCCCAAAAAGCTTGCGATTGAGGCGACGGCGGGGAACAAGGCCGTGATTGGGCAGATGAAAGCTGCCTCGTTGCGCCGCGTTGCGCGCGAAAAATCCGATGCCGAGTCGCTGGCGAAGCAGTTCGAGGGCGTGACGGTTACGTTCACCCGCCGCTCGGGCGAAAACAACCAACTGTTCGGTTCCGTGACCACTTCCGACATCGCGCAGGAACTCGAGTCGAAGGGTTTCACCGTCGATCGCCGCAAGCTCGCGCTGAACGAACCGATCAAGACGACCGGCGACTTCAAGGTCGGCCTGAAGCTGCATCGCGACGTAACGGTGGAGATCCCGGTACACGTGGGGAAGGAACAGGAAGTCGCAGCCGAGTAACTTCGCGACCCACCCTGTCCTGCGGACAAGGGTGAAGCACCCACAGAGTTGTCGAGGGCTAGCTCTCTTGGAGAGAGCTAGTCTTTTTTCTTGCGAGCACTCTTGGCGATTTGGGCGACGGGGACTAAACTTCCGCAGCGCTTCGTCTCTGGAACTACACCGCCATGGAAATCAAGAAGAACATCAAGCTCTCGTACCGCATCGAGGAAAGACCCGGTGGAGGATACGTGGCGCGTTCGAGCGATCCGTCGCAGCCGCCGATGGAAGCGGCGAGCAAGATGGAGTTGTTTCAGAAAATGCGTGAGCGCACGGCGGCGGTACTGGGCAGTGAAATTCCACTAGACCTCGAGCATATTCGCGTTGATGCAAAGCCGATCGAGCACGGGACGGTGATTGACATCGCCACCAAGCAACCCCAGGATGTGACGCCTCGGACAACGCCAGAGATGGATGCGCGGCCGCTCGCGGCGGGCGCTTCCTCGGGTTCGCGCTTCTGGATGATTGCGTTCTTCCTACTGCTAACCGTGGTGTTGGTGTGGTACTTCCTGCACCACTGAACGCGCCTTCCGGAGTCAATCCTAGTAAAAATAAGGCGTCTTTTTCGTCCACTCGCTCTTCGGATACTTCGAATGCAGGAGCTGGAACGCCTGCTTGCTGAACCCCTTCGATTTGTCATCCACACAGCCGTACCGAGTTGAGCGCACCACGAGGTGTAGTGCTTCGGGGACGCGTGGGTCGTCGGGTGCGGTTTTCGCCCACGCGATGACCTCAGCTGCCATGTAGTTGGGCGCGGAGCCTATCTTCGAGAGCGCGGTCCATTCGGACATGCCCGCAGACTTGTCCGCGGAGTTCAGGAATTGCGGGTTAGGCGGCGGCACGGCCTTCTGTCCGGGCTCGTCACCCATCACGGTCTTCCAGGTAGTTTTGTCGAGCTTGGCGCCGACGTCTTCACACCACCAGTTGTCGCGGTAATCGTCAATCTTGTTCATCTCGCTCGTGCGTTGCATGTTGGGTACGACGAATGGCTTCATCCCCGGATTGTGGAGCAACGTCCAGAGCGCGGCGCGGTGGCGAGCGTCGTCCGTCGAGGCCTTCGCGTAGTCGTCGATGTAAGGGGCGAGGACTGGCGTGGCTTTGCGAACGGCGGGCGCGAAATTCGCAGCCACTTCGGGTTTGTTCAGCAAAAGCGCGCGCGTGAAAGCGGCGGAGGCGACTTCGTCCTGCAGCGGCTTGGGAATTTGCGCGCTCGCTGCGGTCTCCTCCAGCCTGCTAAGCGGCAATGCGTGATTCAGGACCGCGATGGCGTCGGTGTCAAAGTAAACATCGATCGGAGTTCCGGGCGGCGCGGGTTTGGTCTCGTCAATGTGTGCCTGTGTGTGATGTTCGGCGGCGTCTTCGCGCGGAGCGAAGTGCAGGAAGTCGTCCAAGGTCTCCGCAAGCGCCATGCGTTGTCCCCAGAAAAGATTTCGCGCGGAGACGGGCGCGTCTTTGGCGAGGTAAGCGAGATTCGCGTCGACGAGGGAGCGAGCGTCTTTGTCATTCTTCAAGGCGCGGAGGAGAACGACGCGGTCGTAGAGCACGGTGAGCAGGCGCGGATCACGGGCATTCACCGCGGCTGTTGCGGCGAGGAGATCTTTCGCGGCGGGATCGGAGGCATCGATCGCATTCAGCGCGGCGACCAGCCACGGAAGCGACTTCGTCTCGCGCCACTTCGCGATGGCGTGGTCCTTTGCAGTAGAGCCGACCTGGAAGCTGATGACCCAGTCGGTGAGGTCGTCTTTACGCGCGCGGGAATCGGGCTGGATACCAAGCCCGCTATCGAGCAGGTAACGATAGTCGATCAGGTCCTGTGCCAGGTTGGTGCTGGTGCCGTTGGCGAGCTGGGTCCCGAGCTGGTGGGCAAAATCTTCAGGATGAAGGCGGGCCTCGACAAAGCCGAGCATCTTGTCGCACGCGGCATAAGTGGGTGCGTATTCCTTGTAGGCGTGGACTTTTTTCAGCGCAATCTCAGCGCCCTTCAGAATTTCCGGATCGAACTTGCCGGTCTCCGACGGTTTGAGCGTGGCGGTCCGAATGAGTGCGCGCGCGGCGAGATAAGGCGCCCACACATGCCACGGCGACGATTTGTCCTGCGCAATGGATTCGTATTGCTTTACCGCCACCAGCAGTCGCGATGGATCGCCGCTGTAGAAGAGCGCGGCGGCGATTTGGTAGTCGCGGTCCTGCTTCAACAGCTTGTTGCTGGTGGTGACCGGAGCCGGTTCCTTAAATTCTTTGGAACTGCAGTTGGAGAAGACGTCGTCCTGGCCGGCGATCCAGGCCTTGAGGTCGGCAGAATTCGCGCCCCAGCGCTGCTCGCGGTCTTTCAACGTCTGCACGGCATTGAGGAAAGCAGGGTCGGGACAGTTCAGAAAAGTCTGGTACTCGCCGTAAGGCTTGTCGGGATCAATGGACGCGTCTTGGGAAACTTTCTCTCCGAGGGCCCGTGCCCGTTCCGAGAGCCAAACCTGCGACGGCGACGGCGGTGGAGTTTGGTTCGGATCGCCGGCATCGTAGCTCATTCCGTAAGAGTCGAGCGCGTCGGCGTAGTGCGCCTCGGCGGTGAGGATCGGGTCGAGGGCAGCACGCTCACTTGGAGTGAACGGTCGATTCACCAGGTTGCGGTAGGCGACCACCAGGAACATCCGGTGGAACGATGGCTTGAGGATGCCGAGCTTGCCGCCGATGTAGTCGCTGACGGGGAAGTCAGGGTGCGAGTCGTAGGAGAAGGTGGCTTGCTCGAAGAACGGGCCGCAGGAAAAGATGTTCCGCGGGAGGACGAGCAGAAGCGTGAACACGCTGAGCAACAATGAGCGCTGTAAGGTTCTCATCGGGCAAGCCTTTCAAGAGTTCGGCGGTAATCGGATTCGGTCCAGGGAGCAGGGGCGAAAGCGTATACGCGGACGTCGGAGTCGAAGCGCGGCCAGGGCTCGTCGAGCGAAACGCCTACGGATGAGCGGCAGAGCGGCTCGCGGAGGTTGCGGACGTCCATGTGATCGCGACGGATGTTTCGCTGGTCCACGCCCATGCGGAAGTACATGGGAACAGCTTCGTCGACGGGAAGATTGGCGATCCAGTCATCGCCTTCGCACCACGAGACGAGGGCCGTGATCGAGAGCGGCATATCGTTCGGCAGTCGTTTGCGGACTTCGGTCAGCAGTGCGCGATAGAACGCTCGCTGCGAGACGGTGGCGTCGAAGTCGATCTGCATGGCGCGGGTGTGCGGGTTGTCGGCGTAGTGTGCGATGCGACCGGCGATCATGTTGGGATCGGGAGGTTCCGCAGGAGTTCCCTGGATGCGAATGACGGCAATGTAATCAGTGCGATCCGGGGCGGAGATCGGCTGATTGCGTGGTTCAAATTTTGCCGGGAGGGTGATGGTCTCAACCAGCACGGCGACCGCAGATCGATGAGGATCAATGTAGGTGAGTTTTTCCGGGCGCTGCCATGCCCACAGGGTTGTGTCGGGCAGCGCGCTCATGCGCGAATGGGCGGCACCGGCATGCGTGGCCCATGCCGCCAGAACCATGGCGGCAACAGCGGTCGCGAGGAGCGTGCGTTTCAGCATTTTCCGAGAGCGGCAAAAGTATAGAAGCAAGTCGGCGCTTGGTGAAGAGGCATCGCGGGTGGATGCTAAGATACGCGCACGATGGGCGATGCGGGCGAAGTGGGTCCGGCGGCGGGAGAGAAGATTTCGATCTGGGGCGGGCGCTGGTTTCACGTTCTGCTGATCGTAATGAGTGCCATCGGTGCGCGCGTACCGTTCTATCTTGCGCTGAAGCCGGTGTGGTCGTCGGACACGGCGAGCTACACGCTTGCGTACTATTTCTGGGCGCATCACCAATTTTTTGCCGGCGAACGCACGCCCGGATACCCGATTTTTCTCGGGCTCGCACAATGGGTACACGGAGCGCCCGCGGGCATCCTGCTGAGTTTTCCGGTTGCTTATTCGGTGCTGCATTGGCAGGCGCTGCTGGATATCGCGGCGGTGGTCGCCCTTTATTTCGTGATGCGCGAGTGGATGAAGATCAGACCGGCAATCGCGGTCATCGCGTCCATCTTTCTGGTTAATGTCGCCGGGCTTTGCATTGAAGAAATGCAGTTACTGAACATGTCGCTGTCGTTCGCGGCGGTGACCGCGATCGTCTGCCTCTACGCGGGATTCTTGAAACGGATTTCCGAGAACAAAAAGACGCTAGCGCTCGGGTTTGGTATTGGCATCGCGATGGCGATCGGAGTACTGATCCGGCCGGAGGTGTTGATTTTTTCCGTGCTGCTGGTGGTTGGGACGATGGCGCTGCGGCTCGCGATGCCGGAACGCGGAGTGCAGCTGCTCTCGTCTGCCCTGCTGATGATGGTGGGACTCGCGCCCTTGCTGTTGCTGTGGATGACGTGGATGTATGTCGGCATTGGACAATTCCGCGTGACCACGCTGGATGGGTGGAACAAGAGCCGCACGGTGTACAACCTGTTCGATCGCGTCGAGCCGCAAGACCGTGCGCTCGGGGAGGTCCTGGCCCATAGCTACACGTTGCAACGGGCGCAGGGAAAGAACGTGAATGTGCGCGAGCACATATTCCTGGCATTCGATGAGCTGCGCGGACATTATTTGGAATTTCCCATCGAGCACCCGGTCAGTCGTCCGAGCGAGTTGAACGCGTGGGCGATCAAAGTGGCACACGAGTGGTTCGGGTTCCAGCGGGTGCCGTGCGAAGTCTCGAACACGATGAGCTGCTTCGAGAATATGCGGAACAAGATCGACTTGGGGGACTACATCGGCGAAGTTTCGACTCGGTTGATGTTCCATCATCCGTTCTCTTGGCTGCGGAATGTGTTAGCGGATTGGTTCGAAGAGGGATTCAACTTCGATTACATCGATGAGAAGCCGGCCGTGGTGGGATACCACGCTATTACGGTCGACGGAAGCAGTTACATCGCGCGTCCAGGGCTGGAGAAGGCACTGGAATGGGCAGTGCGCATCGAGGCGCCGCTGCTGACGGTGGCGTATTTGCTGGCGATCGGTTGCGTGGTTTTTGGCTTCCGATTGGTGCGGGCAGACCGCGAGAGGGCGTGGCTCGTCGTGATTCTCGCATTCGCAGCAGTGGGATCGATGGCGGTGATGTGCGCTTTGGAAGGTTTTAACCGAATTTATAACTTGCCTTATCTGAGCGTCTTCGTCCTGTGCGCCAGCTATTTGCCCGGCTCTTTCGTTCGGCGCTCGCGCACGCAATAGTCCGGGTGATTTGCTTCGGAATGGGCTTTGATGGGACGATACCCGAATGCTGAAAGCTTCAATTACAGGAATTTCCCTGGCCGGAATGGTGCTGGCGGGCAGCGCTTTGGCGCAACAGAGCCAGTCCTCTACCCCGACGGCAAAACCCACCACGAGCAGCGCCACCACGCACAGTGCGACGAGTGCTGCCAAGAAAACCACGACCGCTGCAGCTCCGCTTGTTCTGAAGACAGACCGGGAGAAAGCGAGCTATGCGATTGGTACCAGCATCGGCCGGCACCTGAAGGAAGATGAGCTGGATGTGGACACGGCAATCCTATACCGCGCCATGAAAGATGCGCTGGCCGGGAAAAAGGCGCCTCTTACCGACGAAGAGCTCGCTAATGCTATGAGGACGTTCCAAAAGCAGGGCCAGGATGCAATGATCGCGAAGAACTTGCGGGTGGGAGACGAATATCGCGCGGCATACAAAACGAAGCCCGGCGTAATTGCTTTGCCGGATGGGCTGGAATACAAGGTGCTGCAGCAGGGAACCGGTCCGAAGCCGGCTGCTACCGATGAAGTGGTGGTGAACTATCGCGGGACCTTCGTGGATGGCAAGGAATTCGACAGCTCTTATAAGCGGAACGAGCCCACCACGCTTCCGGTAAACGGCGTGATCAAAGGTTGGACCGAGGCTCTGGAACTGATGCCGGTGGGTTCGAAGTGGCAACTGGTCGTCCCGCCCAGCCTGGCTTATGGGGAGCATGGCAGACCGGGGATGCCGCCAAATTCGACGCTGGTGTTCGAGGTTGAGCTGCTGAAGATCGCGGAAAAGAAGCCGCCTGCGCCGGAGGCACCCGAGGCGGGTACGCCCGAACCGACGGACTCGGCACCGAGTGCGGCTCCGAAGGCGACGCCGCCAGCGGCAACATCCCCGAATGGGGCTCCGAGCGGAACGGCCGCACCGACGCCGGATCCGCCGAATGGCTCGGCAGCGCCGACGGCGAGCACGCCGCAGCCGAAGCAATAGCCTGGGTATTGCGAGTTGCACAGTTTTTTGTGCAGATGATCCGATTCTAGGAACCGGGGCGCCGGCTTCTATAATCAAATGCTCACAGAAGTGCTCTGGCCCCGTCCAAATGCATTGAAAGGCAACAGTTAAAGCCTTTAAGGCGTCACGCAGGCGGGTGCACTGGATGGCGAGTGAGGCAGTAGTCAGGTCGCTGACCGGCATTCCCGGTACGGCCGTGGCGAGCGGTAGGCCGGGACAGAGCGGTTCTAGAAATCCCTCAGCTTCAAACACTCGGGGGAGCATGGTTGGGCAGACCACGAACCGAATGAACGATGCCGAATTGATACGTGCTGCCCAGCGCGGGGATCACGCCGCGTTCGAGGAACTCGTACGCCAGTACGATTCCGCGGTGCTGCGTTTAGCGCTGCACCTCACGCGTTCCGAGTCGGACGCGCAGGACGTTTACCAGGACGCTTTCCTGAAGGCATACCGGAATATCGGGAACTTCCGGTTTGAATGTTCGTTTTACACCTGGATCTATCGCATCGTCACCAACCTGTGTTTGGACCTGCTGCGGAAACGGCAGGTGCGCAAAGAAGACGCTCCTGTGGTCAAAGACAACCATGGTGAGGAGTACGACCTGCTCGACCAGGTAGCGGATGACCGCAGCGGCGCAAGTCCGGAGCGCGACCTGATGCGTCGGGAACTGGGACAGCGCATTGCCAAGGCATTAGAGAAGCTCACCCCGCGCGAGCGGATGGTTTTCGAGATGAAGCATTACCAGGGTCTGAAGCTGAGAACAATCGGCGAGATCCTGAATACGACGGAAGAGACAGCCAAGAACACGCTCTTCCGGGGGACGCAAAAGCTGCGCGCGGCCCTGGGCGACATGAAGAGGAAGTAGCCATGAACTGCGATTGGGTACAACAGAACCTAACCCTGTACCTGTACAACGAACTCGGCGACGATGCGCGGCACGAACTGGAACAGCACCTGGTGCGCTGCACGGATTGCGCCTCGGAGTTTGAGGCGACGAAGACGTTTCAGGAAACGATGTCGACGTTGCCGGCGCCGGAGGTGACACCGAACCTGTTGGCATCGTCGCGCATGCGGTTACAGGAGTCGTTGGAACACGCCGAGCAATTGCATGGATGGCGCCGCTTCATACTGGATCCGATGGCGCTGCTGCAACGTATGCGTGTCGCTCCCGCATTGGCAGCGGCGATTTTCATTATTGGCTTCGGGAGCGGTTTGGCAGTGATGTACGGAGTGCATCCGGGATCGGTCAGCATCATTGGACATCCGGAAGTGCATGACATGGCGAAAGCATCGATTGGGCAGGTGCGATCGGTGGAAGTACAGCCGAATTCCGACCAAGTGAGCGTAAATTACGATCGCGTTCTGCCGGAGAAGGTGCAGGGATCGGCAAGCGATCCGAAGATCCAGGAACTGCTGGCGTACGCGGCGCGCAATAACGACAACTCGGGCGTGCGGCTGGATTCCGTCGGCGTACTGGCGAAGAAGGGTGATGACCCGGCGGCGCGTGAGACATTGACGTACTCGCTGCGATACGACAGTAATCCGGGCGTACGGCTGAAGGCCCTGGAGGCACTGGAGCCTTATGTGAAAGACGATGTCCGGGTGCGCAATGCGGTGCTGGAAGCGCTGCTGAACGATAGCAATCCGGGCGTGCGGTCGGGAGCGATCCACCTGCTCGAGCCGGTGAAGGCCGATACCAGCGTGCATGCGGCGCTGGAACAGTTGTCGAAGGAAGATCCGAACGAGTACATCCGGACGGAGTCGAAGCGGTTGTTGCAGAACACTCCGGAGTTGGATTAGAGAGTTGAAAGAAGTTAGCGGTGTCGCGGGCTTCCGCGGAATGGGCGCTACGGGAGCTGGAAGGAACATGGAACTGACTGAGTGGTGTCAACGAACAGTGGGCGGCCGGCGACGAGTGATCGCCATGGCCGCGGCGTTGGCATTGAGCGCGGTTGGTTCTTTCGCACAACAACCGCAGACGAAGCTCTACCAGCAAGGACCGCAATGGGTGGAAGAGCTCAGCGGGTTTGCGCCGGTCTCTCATGCTTTGCGGGTGATCATGTCGGTTGGGGCCATTCACCTGGAAGGTGGCGGGCAAGACCAGATCAGCTACACGGTACGGAAGCGCTGTATCCAGAGCACACAGGAAGCAGCGCGTAAGCTGTTCGACCAGTTCCGGGTATTCACCGCGCGCAAGGCGGATACGACGATCATCCAGGGCGACTGGCTGGGGGGTCGCGAATGGAATGACCTGACCGCCGATGTATTCGTGCAGGTGCCGAGCACAGTGAGTGCCGTCTCGGTGAGCGCGCACGAGGGCAGCGTGACGGTACGGGCGCTGCGGGCATCGCTTGATGCGGAAAGTGCGGCAGGAAATATCGAACTCGACCAGGTGATTGGCCGGGTGAAAGCGCAGACTTCAGGCGGATATATCAACGCGGGCACACTGGTTGGTGACGCGCAGTTGCGCAGCGGCGCCGGGAACGTGCAGGCTGGTTCGATCAGCGGGAAGGCGACCTTGTGGACGGCGGGTGGGCTGGCCTCGCTGGGCTACGGGCATGGATGCACGCTGGACACCCTGGCGGGCAATATCTCGATCCAGCGGTGTGACGGCAACGTCCGGGCGGTAAGTGGTGGTGGCAGCATCGACCTGGGTGATGTAGTGGGCGATGTCTTGGCGCAAACCGGCGGCGGCCGCATCCGTCTAAATAGTTCGACGGGGCGGGTAATTGCCTCGACCGGCGGCGGCTCGGTGGAACTGCACCGGCTGGCGCGCGGGGCGCAAGTGGATTCCGGGGTAGGCGCCATCTCGGTAGAGTTTTCGGGATCGCAGAAGACATTCAGCGATTCGTATTTGCGGACGGCGTCGGGCGATGTGATCGTGTACATGGCCGACAGCCTGCCGATCACGGTGCACGCGGCATCTGACATGACGCGGGGAGCAGGAATCAGCAGTGATTTTCCGGGGATACGGATCACGTCCGAGGGTGGAAAATATGGACCGCGGTCGATGTTCGCCGAGGGTACATTAAACGGCGGCGGGCCGGTCCTGAAGGTTCGGACGACCATAGGGCAGATTGAGTTTCACCGAACGAAATGAGTGGAGGCAGTGCCATGCGGTACATGAAACATTTGCAACTTATGTTGTTGTCCGTTCTGCTCGCGGGAGCAGTGACGTTGGGTGCTGTGCCGGCGCAGGCGGCGAGCAGCGGCGATGAATTAACAGGTGGCGATTCGTATCTCGGCATTGGGCCGCGCGACATTTCCAAGAATCGTGTGGCGGCGTTGAAGCTGAAAGACGATTCCGGTGTGGAAGTAACCGACGTGGACCACGACGCCCCGGCAGCGAAGGCCGGCATCAAGATTGGCGACGTGATCCTGAACTACAACGGACAGAAAGTGGAAAGCGCTGAGCAGTTGCGGCGATTGATTCACGAAACACCGGTGGGACGCACGGTGCAACTCGTCATCAGCCGCAGTGGGCAGCAGCAGACCGTTCCCGTCACCCTGAGTAGCCGTAAGGGCATGATTGCGGGCTTCCCCAAGCCGCAGCATTTCGGAACTTTAGGCAATGGCTTCTTCGACAATCCTCCTGATATGAGCATGAACGCTCTCCAGATGGTCTCGAAGTGCGGCCTCATGGTCGAGAACCTTACGCCGCAATTGGGCGACTTCCTGGGGGTGCGGAATGCTGGAGGCGTGCTGGTGCGGTCGGTGGAGAAAGGCTCTCCAGCCGATGCTGCGGGATTGCGCGCCGGTGACGTGATTGTGCGCGTGGAGAAGGAAAATGTCGGCGACATGGGCGACTGGCACCGCATGACTCACAAGCGCAGCGGAAAGACCATGCTTGGGATCGTCCGCGACAAGCATGAGCAGAATGTCTTCATTGATTTCAGCTCGGCGGGTGACGCGTCTGAGATGCTGGAAGGCCCGAATTTCGACAATATCAAGATTGAATTGTCACAAATGCGGCCCGAATTCGAAGCAGCCATGGCACAAGCGGAGGCTGATTTTGCTAAACGTCAAGCGGACTTCGATATGCAGATGCTCGACAACGATCAGTTCCAGAAAGCCATGAAAGCCAGCCAGGAGCAGGTTCAAAAAGCGATGGAGAACTTGAAGAAGGCGCAGGAACAGCAGAAGTCCGATTGCGACGACAGCACGAAGAAATAAGAAAAGCGAGCTTCAGGACGGCGCGGCTTCGGCTGCGCCGTTTTTATACTCAATTGTGGGCAATATCGGGGATGCGTAACGAGTCTGGCGCAACAATGCAGTTCCGCCCCGACTGCTTGGCAAGATAGAGGTTGTCATCGGCTGCGCCAACCAACTCATCGCGGGTGGCGCCGCAGCTAGGAAAGTCGGCGACGCCGGCGCTGATCGTGACGCGGCTTGGGATGCCGGGAAACTCGTAGGCAGCGATTAGGTTGCGCAGCTTCTCCGCTACACGGACGGCGTTGGCCCTGGAGGTTTCCGGCAGCACCAGAACGAACTCCTCGCCCCCGTAGCGGCAGACGACATCTGGTTTTCGCAGCGTCTGGTGAAAAATTTGCGAAACTGCGCGAAGGACTTCATCGCCGAGCAAGTGGCCGAACTCGTCGTTCACGCGCTTGAAGTGGTCGAGGTCGACCATGATCAGCGAGAGTGTGCTCTGGTAGCGCTTGGCGCGCTCGATTTCATCCGCGATGCGGCGTTCGAAGAGACGACGGTTGAAGGTGCCGGTGAGTCCGTCGATGTAGGCGAGTTGCTCGACCTGTTGGAAATAAAACGCATTCTGGATGGCGGTGGCGCAGATGTCGGCGACGGACTCAAACGTGGCCATGTCCTCTTCTGGAAACGCGTTAGTCGACTCGGCAGCGAAGACGAGAACACCTAACGGTTTTCCAGCAGAAACCAGTGGCAGCAGCAGCTCCGATCCGGCGCCGCTGAAAAATACTGGATGTCGAGTAGTGGAGGCACGTAACACGCGTGGCGTGCGACTCTCCAGCGCCTCTTCGGCCATATTATCGAGCGGCAGGAGTGCCTGGCTGACGTCGGTCGAGGGGCTAAGACTTCCTCCATAGGCGCGGTGGATAAGGGTGCCATCTTCTTCGCAGGTGAGCACAGCCACGCTGTATTGCGGAAGGCTATTACCGATGGCGATGCAGAGCTGCACGAGTAAATCGTCGGCCCTCAGAACCGCGGTTGCCTGGCGCGCGATGGCGCTGATCGCTTCCATCTGCAGCGCGCGTTTTCGCTCCTTGGAATAAATCTCGGCATTGGCCAGCGCGATGGATGCCTGGGTGGAGAAGAGTGTCAGTAGATCGATGGTCTCGGTATCGAAGAAGTTGACTTCGTCACTCTGGCAGTCGAGCACGCCGACTACTTCGTCGCGAACAATGATCGGGATCGCGACCTCGGACTTCGTGCTGGGAACGACGTTGAGATAACGCGGATCGTTGCTGACATCCGGCGAATAAATTGGCAGCTTGTTCATTGCCGCCAGGCCAATGAGTCCTTTGCCGAGAGGAATTTCGGCTTTTAACGGCTGCTTCCCAAACGCAAGCCGAACGTCCAGTTCAGCGCGCTCTTTGTCGAGAAGCAGGATGGACGCGCCTTCCAGGTGGAAGTAATCGCGCACGATGGTCAGGATCTGTTCGAGGACCTTGTCGAGTTCGAAGGTCGAGAGAACTGCCTGGCTCGCGTCGTAAAGAATCGCGATTTTCTGCATTCCCTGGAGTGGGCTCAATGTGGCAAGAGTTTACCTCACCCGTGGCGGATAGGTTTCAACTTTCTGGCAGCGAGGTCGATGAGGCCGAAAAACGCCACGCAGAACCAAAAATCCACGAGCAAGCCCCAATCCAGCCGCTCGGGGTGATGACGGGCGGCGGGAGGGAGATGGGGCATGAGCAGGAAGTAAACGAGGTTGCCGAGCAGCACGGCGGCCAGGGCTTTCAACCAGCGGCGAAGCACAGTTCATTGGAGCACAGAGGGTGGCTCGGGGCTGCTCGGCCTGCTGATAACATCGCAAACGTGCTTGATCTCTCCACCCAAGTGCAGTACGTGAAGGGCGTCGGCCCAAAGACAGCGGAAGCGCTTGCCACCAAGGGAATCGCCACGGTGGAGGACCTGCTGTACTACCTGCCATTCCGCTACGAAGACCGTTTGAATCCCCGCGGCATTGGGGAGCTTCGGCCCGGCGAAATGGCGAGCGTGGTAGCCGAGGTTCGTACTTCTGGATTGTTCCGCACCCGCGCGGGACCGATGTTCCAGCTCACCGTAGGGCAGGGACGCCAGACGCTGAAGTGTCTCTGGTTCCACGGCGCTTACCTGAAGGACCGATTTCAGGCGGGGCAGTTGCTGGCACTTTATGGAAAAGTGGAGGAGTCGAAGTTCGGACGGCGGGAGTTGCAAATCGTCCAGCCGCAATTCGAAGTGCTGCACGATCCGGCGTTAAACGAGTCCAAGGCTTCGGCGGAAGAGCTGGAAAACGAGAAGTTCAAGACGCTCGAGATCGGGCGCATCGTTCCGATCTACGAGAGCGCTGCGAATGGCAAGCTGACGTCGAAATACTTTCGGCGGGTGATCCACGGAGCGATGGAAAATCTTGCGCAGGATGTTCCGGATGCCATCCCGCCGGCGATCCGCGGCCGCATCGAATTGATGGATCGCCGGAATGCCTTCTGGAAGGCGCACTGGCCCGATGAAGGCGAGAGCCTCACGCGATTGCAGAACGCGAGAACCGCAGCGCACATCCGGCTGATTTTCGAGGAGCTCTTCTTTTTGGAGCTTGGGTTGGAGCTCAAGCGCCGCAAGTTGCGCGCACAGAGTGGTGTGGCGTTTCGCGTGGACGCCCAAGTGCGCGAAGCCATTAAACGAATCTTGCCGTTTCATCCCACGGCGGCGCAGAAACGCGTGCTGGCCGAGATTGTCGCCGACATGAAGCAGCCTTCGCCAATGCGCAGGTTGCTGCAAGGCGACGTGGGTTCGGGGAAGACGATTGTTGCGTTGGAAGCGGCGGTGATCGCCATCGAAAACGGGTACCAAGTCGCGCTCATGGCGCCGACGGAAATTCTCGCCACCCAGCATTATCTTTCGGCGAGAAGGATCCTTGAGAACGCTGGCTACCGGATTGTTCTGCTCACCGGCTCGCTGGAGCAGGACCGCAAGCGTGAGATTCGACGGCATATTTCGCAGGGCAATGCGCAGCTGGTGATCGGCACCCACGCGTTGATCCAGGAAAAGGTTGAGTTTGACGCGCTCGGGCTGGTGATCGTCGATGAGCAACATCGCTTTGGCGTGATGCAGCGTTTCCGCCTGATGAAGAAAACCGAAGCCGCTGAGCCGGACGTGCTGGTGATGACCGCGACGCCGATCCCGCGAACGCTGGCGCTCACTCTTTACGGGGACTTAGACGTGAGCGTACTCGACGAACTTCCGCCGGGGAGAACGCCGATCGTGACGCGGCGCATCTCCGACGAGCGTGCGGATGAAGTATGGGCTTTCGTCCGAAAGCAGGTCGCAGCCGGGCACCAGGCGTACATCGTCTATCCCGTGATTGAGGAGAACGAGGACGCTGAAGCAGGGAAGCAGCTCAAAGCCGCGATCAAGATGTATGACGAGATGCGGAAGAAGATCTTTCCGGATCTCCGCGTCGGGCTGCTGCACGGGCGCATGGATTCGGATGAAAAAGATGCGGTGATGCGGCGCTTTCAAAGCGGCGACGTACAGGTGCTGGTATCGACAACGGTAATCGAAGTCGGCGTGGACGTGGCGAACGCCAACATCATGGTGGTAGAGCATGCGGAGCGCTTTGGGCTATCGCAAATGCATCAGTTGCGCGGAAGAATCGGGCGCGGCAGCGCGAAATCGTTTTGTGTATTGATGACCGGCGGCAAAGTTTCGCCCGAGGCCGAACAGCGGCTCGATGCCATGGTCCGGACCAGCAATGGTTTCGAAATCTCTGAACTGGACTTGCAACTGCGTGGGCCGGGAGAGTTCTTCGGCACGAAGCAGGCAGGCATGCCGGATTTCCGCGTGGCCAACCTGATCCGGGACCGCGAGTTGCTCGAGTTGGCGAAGCGGGAGGCTGCCTACGTGACGAGCGGCCCACATCCCGACCTTAGCGAGGGTGAGATCCGGAAGGTGATTGAGCATTTGCGCGGGCACTGGAACCGCAGGTACGGACTGGTGGAAGTGGGATAGGATGCTGGGGTGAAATCGGCGGCACAATCTGAGTTATTCAAGCTTCTGCCCGGCGTGGACGAGGTGCTGCGGCGCGATGATGTCGCGGCCCTCGTGCCGAATGATGGGCACGCGGCGGTGACGTCGGCCGCGCGCGCGGTGCTGGGGCACTTACGGCAGGAGATTGCGCGGGGAACGCTGCTGGATGACAACGGTGTGCGATTAGCTTTGGACGGCATCGGCGACGCGGTTGCGCGGGAACTGCGCCGGGAACTCCAGCCATCGCTGCGCCCGGTCATCAACGCGACGGGAGTCATCCTCCATACGAACCTGGGTCGCGCTCCGCTGAGCGTGGCTGCGCTCGATCATGCGCGCGAGGTTTCGACTACTTACTCAAATTTGGAGTTCGATCTCGAGGCGGGCGAGCGGGGGAAGCGAGACGTGCACGTTGATCGCTTGTTCGCTCGGCTTCTAAGCAGCGCCGATCGCGAAGTAGCTAGCGTTGTGGTGAACAACAACGCGGCGGCGGTGATGCTGGCGCTGAATTCTTTGGCCGAGGGCGGCGAAGTCATCGTTTCACGCGGGGAGTTGGTCGAGATCGGCGGTTCGTTTCGCATCCCTGATGTGATGAGCAAAAGCCAAGCCGTCCTGCGCGAGGTGGGGACGACCAACCGGACGCGCATTGCCGATTACGAGAAGGCGATCAACGACCGCACGAAGTTGCTGCTGCGCGTGCATCGGTCGAACTTCGAGATTGTCGGCTTCACCGAGGCGCCCTCGCTGGATGAACTCGTGGTCCTTGGGAAGGCGCGGGGCATCCCGGTGCTGGAAGACCTCGGCAGCGGCGCGCTGTTCGACCTGGCGCAGCTAGGAATTCCGCAAGAGCCGACCATTGCCGAGAGTCTGCGGGCGGGCGTGGATGTAGTCACCTATAGCGGCGACAAACTGCTGGGTGGTCCGCAGGCGGGCGTGATCAGCGGGCGTAAAGAGCTGGTAGCGAAAATTCGATCGAACCCGATGTTCCGCGCGCTACGCGTAGACAAGCTGATTTATGCCGCACTGGAAACAACGCTGCTGAGCTACGTGCGGCAGGATTATGACTCGATTCCGGCATTGCGGATGATGCGCGCGGCAGCGACTGAGATCCGGCAACGGGCAGAGACTTTGGCGCAGGGCCTGCGCGAAGGATCGGGGCGTTTTACGGCGGAGGTTGTGGAGTGCGCCAGCGCGATTGGTGGAGGTTCAGCGCCAGGAGCGACAATCCCGAGCTTCGCAGTCGCGCTGGAGCTCGACGGAATGAGCGCGCACCAGTTGGCAGAAGCGTTGCGACGCGGCGAGACGCCGGTGATTGCGCGGGTAGAAGAAGACCGCGTGCTTCTCGATCTGCGGACGGTGTTCCCTGAGCAGGACGCACAACTCCGCGCTGCGCTGTTGAATCTCGCACAGCAGTGACGGCTACCCTCTACACCATCGGACATTCCACGCGGTCGCTGTCCGAGCTGATCGAAGCTCTCCAGGCGCACGGCATCAAGAACCTCGTGGATATCCGCGCGTTTCCCCCGTCGCGGCGGCTACCGCATTTCAATCGTGGATCGCTGGAAGTCGAGTTGCCGAAGGCGGGCATTGCGTATTTCTGGGAACCGCGGATGGGCGGCAGGCGGAAACGGATCACGAAGGAATCGCGGAATACGGCGATCCGCAGCGATTCCTTCCGCAACTACGCGGACTACATGCTTACACCGGAGTTCCAAGCCGCAGCCGCCGACGTACGGAAACTCGCCGAGCAGAAGCCGACCGCGTATATGTGCGCGGAGAAGCTCTATTTCCAATGCCACCGGATGATGGTGTCGGACTATTACGTGGCGCATGGCGACGAGGTGCGGCACATTATCGACGCCAATCCGGCGAAAGCGCATGCGCTGATGAAGGAAGCGAACCTGGTGGATGGAGAGCTGATTTACAACGCCGGACAATTGTTCTAGCCCAGAAAATCAGGGCAGCCGGGAAGCTGCCCTGTTAGGTTGATTGGAGTGAAACACTTCAGTTCCCAGCTTTCGCTGAGCCTTTTACAGAGCTTGAACTTTTTCTGCCTGCCACCCCTTGGGTCCCTTGACGACGCTGAACTGAACCGCCTGGCCTTCCTGGAGGCTGCGGAAGCCCTTCGTTTCAATGGCCGAGAAATGGACGAAGACATCTTCACCATTCTGGCGGCTGATAAAACCATATCCTTTGGCGTCGTTGAACCACTTCACTGTTCCTTGTTCCATTTTCAAAGACTTCCTTTTTCACGAATAGCTCAGGCATTCAAAGGCGGGGCAGAAGCTGCGTCGGGACTTCGAATCGAGCGGCGGCAATAATGCCTGACCGACACGGAATTTGGCAAGCACGATTTGACGGACGAAGTTGTAAGCTGGAGCCATGATCGTGGGTACCGGCATTGATATCGTGGAGGTTCCACGGATAGCGAAGTCCATCGAACGCTTTAGGGAGCGCTTCCTGAATCGCGTGTTTACAACCGCCGAAATTGCTTATTGTGACTCGAAAGTGAATCGGATGGAGCGATTTGCCGCCCGTTTCGCGGCCAAGGAAGCCGCCATGAAGGCGATCGGGACGGGGATGCGTGGGGGTGTAACCTGGCGGGATTTCGAAGTCGGTCGCGAGCCATCCGGCCGGCCAGTTATGCTGCTTCACGGTAAGGCAGCGCAAGTGGCGGAACGCCTGGGAGCCCGCCGGACGCACCTTTCGGTATCGCATACCGAGGAGCACGCGGTGGCCTACGTGGTGCTCGAAAATTGATAGGAAGCACCTAGGTGACTGGATCGCAAGTTCTTGCTATCATTCGACCCTTACAAGTACATACGAGCGGAGTAATGGGCGGGGCAGGCTCGAGCCCGGGACGGGGGATCTGTGCCTAGTCAGAAACAAGTCCGTTGGGCGCAATTGCGCGTCGGAATCACGGTGATTTTTGCGACTGCGACCCTTTGCGTCCTCATCTTTCTCATGTCCGGCACGACCGGAATCTTCAGCAAGAAGATCATGGTGATGATGTACCAGGACAATGCCGGCGGCCTTCGCATTGGCGCTCCGGTTCGCCTGGAGGGCGTGGACATTGGGAACGTCACGGGCATTGCCGTGGTAGCCAATCACGGCGTCGACCCGGTACAGATCAAGATGAAGATCTCGGGCAAGTTTCAGACGCTCGTGAAAAAAGACTCGAGCGCAACCCTGGATACGGCTGGGGTGCTGGGTGAGACCTTCGTCGATATTGACAGCCGGACTGCCACCGGAACCCTCGTGCAGGACGGCGATGTGCTGAAGGCGAAGGAAACGCCGTCATTCAACGACGTGGTGAAGTCCACCCAAGGCACGCTGGAGAATGTGGACATCCTGCTGAAGCGGACCGACCGCATCATTGCGCAGATTGAAAGCGGCCAGGGCTCGATCGGTAAGCTTATTTACGACCAGGACCTCTACAACCGGCTGAACTCCACGCTGGCCGAAGTGCAGGGCATGGTCAACCAGATCAGTTCGGGCAAGGGCTCCATCGGCAAGCTGATTAACGATGACGAGCTCTACAACAAGGCCAATTCCTCGGTCGACAAGCTCAATTCGATCATTGACCAGATCAATACCGGCAACGGCACGGTCGGCAAGCTGATCAAGGACCCGAGCCTCTACAACAACTTGAACGAGAGCGTAACTAAACTCAACTCGCTGCTGAACGACGTGAACCAGGGCAAGGGCGCGCTCGGGAAATTCGCGCACGATGAGGCGTTCGCCAAGAAACTGGACGACACGATCACCCACCTGAACAACATTTCGGCGAAGATTGATAGCGGTGAGGGCAGCGTCGGCAAGTTGATGAACGATCCGTCGCTTTACAACAATTCAGACCAGATGCTGGTGGAGACGCGGCACCTGCTGCAAGGTATCCGCGAGAACCCGAAGAAGTACCTTACCTTCCACGTCAAAGTCTTCTAGACATGTCCGGTTTGGGACATCGATACAAATCTATAAACGGCGGGCCGGCACCACGGTCCGCCGTTTTGTGCTACACATGATAGGCACGTAAAACGGCGGCCCGAACCCCTCGTGGCCCGATCTGTTGCAGTTGGAGCTTCCGATTTCACTTCATAAAGAGGTAGCGATGCGAATCCTAACCACAGTAGGCATTCTCCTGCTCGGCGCCGGGGCGGCGTTTGCGCAAGCAAAACCGTCCGATTCCAAACCGCCTGCGCCGGAGAAGATTTACAGCTTCGATCCAACGGCGATCGACAAGTCGGTGAACCCCTGCGAGAACTTCTATCAATACGCCTGCGGCAATTGGCGGAAGAATAACCCGATCCCACCCGACCAGACGCGCTGGGCGCAGTTCAACAAGCTCGCGGAAAATAACCGCCTGGTGCTGTATGACATCCTGACCAACGCTGCCAAGCCCGGTAAACATGGCCCGATCGAAGAGAAAGTCGGCAACTTTTTCGCGGCTTGCATGGATACCAACACCATTGAAAAACGTGGCACTGAGCCCCTGAAGGCGGAGTTGGATGCAATTGCGAAAGTCACGGACCGCGAGCAGTTGATCGAGGAAGTTGCGAAGCTCCAGCAGGATGGGGTGCGGGCGTTGATGGCGTTCTATGCGAATGCCGATATGCACGATGCCAGCATGCAGGTGGCCAACATCGACCAGGGTGGCATCACGCTTCCCGATCGCGACAACTACCTGAAGGACGATCCGGCGAACACCGAGATGCGCGCGAAATATCTCGAGCACGTGCAGAAGATGTTCGAACTCGCGGGCGACGATACCGAACTGGCCAAGAAGGAAGCGCAGACGGTGATGACCATCGAGACGGCGCTGGCGAAAGCCTCAATGGACCGGACGCTTCGGCGGGATCCCAAAACACACGACCACATGACCGAGCTGACGGTCGCCGAGAAAGATGCGCCAAACTTCGACTTAGCCAAGTTCTTTGCTTCGGCGAAGGCGCCTGAGTTCAGCAAGGTCAACGTTGGCAACCCGGACTTCTTCAAGCAGGTGAACGATTTGCTGACAAGCATGCCAATCGATGATTGGAAGGTGTACCTGCGGTGGAAGGTGATCCACGAAGCAGCGCCGCTGCTGCCCGATGGCTTCGTGAACGAGGATTTCAACTTCTTCAACGCGTACATGCGTGGACAAAAAGAATTGGCTCCCCGTTGGAAGCGCTGCGTCACCTACACCGATGGTGAGTTGGGCGAGGCGCTCGGACAGTTGTACGTGGATAAGGTGTTCGGTAAGGACCAGAAAGAACGCACGCAGAAGATTGTGAAGGCCATCGAAGATGCCATGGGCGACGATCTTCATTCGCTCGACTGGATGACCGAACAGACGAAGAAAGCCGCGTTCGTGAAGCTGAATGCGATCGTCAACAACATCGGGTATCCGGACAAATGGCGCGATTACAGCTCGGTGCGCGTAAACCGCGATGATTTCTTCGGTAATGTGGAGCGTGCGGATTATTTCGAAGTGCACCGCGTGTGGAACAAGATCGGCAAGCCCACGGATAAGAAGGAATGGGGCATGACTCCGCCGACGGTGAATGCCTACTACAACCCATCGCGCAACGACATCAACTTTCCGGCCGGAATTTTGCAATCGCCGTTCTACAGCGCATCGGCAGACGATGCGGTGAATATGGGCGGCATGGGCGTGGTGGTTGGACACGAGTTGACGCACGGGTTCGACGACCAGGGCCGCAAGTACGACGCGCAAGGCAACCTGCGCGATTGGTGGACGCCGGAAGATGGCAAAGCCTTCGAAGAGCGGGCGCAGTGCGTGGTGGATGAGTACTCGAGCTTTGTTGCCGTGAAGGATGACAAAGGCGAGGTCCACCTCAATGGCAAGCTCACGCTGGGCGAAAACACGGCCGACAACGGCGGTCTGCGGCTGTCGTATGCCGCGCTGATGAAGATGATCGGTGCGAACGATACGAAGGAAACCGAAGGCTACACTCCGGCGCAGAGGTTCTTCATTTCCTTTGCCCAGGTGTGGTGCCAGAACACAACTCCGCAGGAGTCGCGGCGGCTGGCATTGATCGATCCGCACTCGCCAGGCGAGTGGCGCGCCAACGGCGCTGTCCGGAACTTCGACCAGTTCTGGAAGGCGTTCGGTTGCAAGCAGGGTGACCCCATGGTGCCCGCCAAGGCCTGCCGCGTCTGGTAAGAAGGAAGCAGTTGTAGCAATGAAGCCCGGCTTTGCGCCGGGCTTTGTTATTTGCTGAAGTACACGACTGTTATTCGGCTGCGGCTTCTTTGGAAGAATCTCCCGGCGGAATCGTCGCGATTCCAAGTCTATCTTCTGCCAAACGGGTGGCGTGCTCGAGCCCGGCCTGCATCTGGAGGCGATATTTCTCAATGCCCGCGTCGTCAAGATTCCCGGGCACGAAAATCTTGTTTGCGAAGTGAGTATGGATGCGTGAGAACGGCTTAGGGATGACGAAGCGGTCCCAGGAGTTCAGCACCCAGGCACTCTTCACCGCGACGTAAAACGGAATGATCGGTGCCCCGGTCACGCTTGCCAGCAGGATCGGGCCACGTTTGGCGAAGTAGCGCGGGCCACGTGGGCCATCAATAGTGAACACCGCGGTGCCATTGTTGCCGATGAGCGTCCGCAGCTCGAGTAACGCCTGCGATCCGCCGCGGGAACTCGAGCCGCGAATGGCGAGGTATCCGAATTTCTGGATGAGGCGGGCAATGTATTCGCCGTCGGTGCTGCGGCTCGCCATAACCGCGAGGTTCCGATTCCGAAACAGGTACGCGGCCGGCAGGGCGCAACGATGCCAGAAGGGAAAGATGCGCGCGTGATATTCGGTGAGGCCGGGATCAATCGTGTCGGGATCGAACGACATGGTAGGGCGCAAGGTAGCGCCGATGAGCCGGAGCAGCACGGAGACGAAAAATGCCGCCAGCGAAAACTTTATGCGCTGGAGGAATGAATAACGCGGCGGCTCGTCGCGACCTGCTTTTGGAGGCACGTGGCTATTGTAACGAGCAATGAAAAACCCCACCCTGGCAGCGCCAGAGTGGGGTACCTGGGAGTTCGACTACCCGGCGTATTTCAGCCACTTCATCAATTCCGGCAGCGTGGGGCGCTTGCCATACATGAGAATGCCGACGCGGTAGATCTTTGCGCAGAGGATGAGCAAGCCCCAGATCGTTCCCACCATCAGCGCAAGGCACAAAGCGATCTGCCACCACGGCGGAGTTTCAATGAGGATGCGCACGAACATCAGCATGGGCGCGCAGAAGGGAATCATTGAGAGCCAGATTGCCAACTGCGAACTGGGATGCTGGATGACGACCTGCGCCATTACCATGGCGAAGATGAGCGGTGTGAGCACGATGAACTGGATCTGCTGCGCTTCCTGCTCGCTGTTCACCATCGCTCCGATCGCCGCGTACAGCGCGCTGTACAGCAAGTACCCGAGCAGGAAGAAGACAGCGAAGTAGGCGATGGACGAAACGGGTATGTGGACGTTCCCGGCCATGCTCTTGAACGCCACAACAGCCGGCGTTGACAGGGCGATGCTGAGGCCAATCCAGATGGCGATCTGCGTCAGGCCGACGGCACCCACCCCGATGATCTTGCCGCCCATCAGGTCGCGCGGGGTCACGCAGGAGAGCATGACTTCCATGATGCGCGAGCCCTTTTCTTCGATCACGGAACGCATGACCGCGATCCCATAGATGAGCACGGTGACATACAACAGAGTGACCATCATCAGCGAGCCGAAGAACAGCCCGATGCCACTGGTCTTAGACTCTTTCCCTTTCTCGAGGCGAACGGCCTCCACCTTGACGGGTTCCATCACGGCCTTGATCTCGGAGTCTTTCAATCCGCGCCCAGCTAGGTCCTGTTGGGTGAGGGCGATCCGCGCCGACGTTTGCAGCGAGACCTGCTCGCTGAAGTTGGTCGCGTCCTTCGAGAAGTAGGTGAACTTGCGCTCCTTCACGGCGTCAGGGGGCATCCAGAGGAAGCCGCTGATCTTGCCTGCGCTGACATCGTCGCGGAGTTGCTGCCGGCTCTGGTCGTCGAGCGCGGTGCTGGTATTCACTGTGTAGGGCGAGACTGCAGGCGTCTTCGCAGTCTCTGCGGTCTCTTTCTTGTCGGAATCGTCGGTGAAGGGATTGTCGTCGTCGTGGCTCGTAGTCACCAGGAGCTGGTTCTTTACCGCGTCTGCCAGCGTCTGGGTCGGGGCTACGACCGTGATGGTGCGTTTCTCCAGACTGTTTTTCGAGGCGAACTTGATGGGCAGCCAAATGGCGGCTGCCATCAGCGCCGGCACCAGGATCGTGGTGACGAGGAACGATTTTTTGCGTACACGTTCCAGGTATTCGCGCTTCATGATCAGCAACATGTTACGCATTGGCGGGCACCTCGTTTTTCTTTACGACGTCGATGAAGATCGCTTCCAGCGAGGGTTCTACGAGCTCGAACTTATTCACGCGGGCACGCGATGAAATGGAGCGCAACAGCGCCTGGGGATCGGCACCCTTGGTCAGCTTGATCTCGACATAGTTGCCGTAGTCGTTGAACGATTCGACCAACGATTTGTCCTGCAGGAACGACGAGTCGCCTTCGTACTCGAGCTGGATGCTGTTCTTGCCATAGCTCGCCTTCACCTGTTTCAACTCGCCCATCAATACCGCCTTGCCGTGATCCACCAGGCAAATGGTGTCGCATAGGCGCTCCACCGTATCCATGCGGTGGGTGGAGAAAAGAATTGTCTTGCCCTGTTTCTTGAGGCCGATGAGGACGTCTTTCAACTGGACGGCATTGGCAGGATCGAGGCCGGAGAATGGCTCGTCCATGATGATGAGTGGCGGATCGTGCAGCAGCGTGGAGATGAACTGGATTTTCTGCTGCATGCCCTTCGAGAGCTCTTCGACCTTTTTGTCGCCCCAGTCGGCGATATCAAGCTTGTTCGCCCAATCGAGCGAGCGTCGCCTCGCCTCGCTTTCGCTCAGCCCCTTGAGTTGGCCGAGGAAGACGAGATGTTCGAACACCTTCATCTTCTTGTAAAGGCCGCGTTCTTCGGGCATGTAGCCGATCTTTTCGAGATGCTTGCGCTCGAAGCGCTGGCCGAAGCAGAAAACCTCGCCCTCGTCGGGAAGGGTAATGCCCATCATCATGCGGATGGTCGAGGTTTTGCCGGCGCCGTTTGGCCCCAGCATCCCAAAAACGCTGCCTTCGCGAATCTCGAACGAGAGATGATCGACAGCCATGAACTCGTCATAGCGCTTGGTCACGCCACGCAGTTCTACAGTGTTTTGCATGCATAACTCCTAAACATCACTATTTCTCCGGAAAGAAAACTTCTTCGATTCGATTCCTGAAAACTTGCGCGATCTTGAAAGCCAGCGGCAGGCTTGGATCGTATTTGCCGGTCTCGATGGCATTGATCGTCTGGCGCGACACAGCGAGCTTATCCGCAAGATCGGCCTGCGACCATTCGCGCTCAGATCGTAAATCACGCACGCGGTTTTTCACTTGTATCTCCGCTTCGTGATTTCGACCGCAAAGCCCCAAACGGTCATCATGAAGGTGAACTGTGCCCACCACGGCGCGGGAGGAATCACACTCCCTTCAAACAATCCGTAGACGATACTGGCGAAGATGATCGTCGCGAAGGCGTAAGCAGAGCCCTCAGAGAGAATGCGGCGCTGCATTTCATCCGCGGACGTAAAGTAAAGCATCATGCCGCGGAGCATCAACACCACCGCTGCCAGCGGAAGCAGCATGAAGAGTGGCTTCCCGGGCCACGCCTTGAAATGCCGCGAAAGGTAAACCGCGATGAGGAGCGTCCCGAGATAGAGCACGGTGGCCCACAAATACATGCGGTACGCGCGCCGTTGCGCTGCATTCATCTGCCCGCATTTATCGCTGAACCATCCCATAGCAAGATGTAAAGTACACTTGACATCAAACTGTGTCAAGTATCCTTTACATAAATTTCACGAATTCTCAAGACAGATCGGATGGGCTGGGTGACAATATGCGCACGCACTCGTGGGGGATTCGTGAGAAAAAGTTTTTTCTGCGCCTTGATTGGGCTATTGCTGGCGGGCGTCGCGGCCGCACAAACCGGCATGAATGAGCCGGACGACACTAAGCCCGTGCACGTCACCGGCTGCATGTCGGCGCGCACGCAATCAGGCGGGTTCATTCTCTCGGGCGTCTTCGGTCCACCAATCACGGTGGTCGGGCCAAATTACCTGCAAGCTGGACTCGGGCACGAAGTAACTCTCACCGGCACGTGGCAAACCAACGGCATCTCCACGAAGAACAACCGGCCCGACACGATGAAGATGTTCATTGCGACGGCAGTGAAAATCACGGCGAGGCAATGCGCGTCGCCACCTTCCGCGCCAGCGCCCCCGGCGAAGAACTCAGGCACTCGCTGATTCCCCTTCCTCACTTGTAAAAGACTTGTCTCTGGGCAACTGCAACTCTGCTCCACCCCTCCCATTACCACATAATGCGCGGTTCAGGAGTGCGGTGATGTCGCGATGTTCAGCTCTGCTTGCCGGTTTAGTGGTGGTGGTTCTCAGCCCCTTGGCATTTTCACAATGCACGTTCACGCACATCAAGATTGCCGGCGGCATCAATCCCCACGGCGAAGGCGTCAACAAATACGACACCGTGGTCGGAAGCTATACCGATAGCGTGACACAGCAGTCGCGTGGATTCCGCTGGAGCGGCGGGCACTCCACTACGCATAACTATCCGGGCGCGATTGCAACCTCGTTCCATGCGAACAACGACCTCGGCGCGATCGTCGGCGAGTACGTGGATTCCAAGAACCAGACGCACGGTCTGGAATTCTTCCAGGGACAGTGGTATGCAATCGACTATCCCGGCGCGCAGAGCACCAGCGCCCGCGGCATCAACAACACCGGGACTATCGTGGGCAGCTTCATCAAGCCCGGCGAAACTAACTCCCACGGCTTCATTAAGTCCACCGCCGGATGGAAACAGGTCGACTTCCCGCAAGCCCAATGGACGGCAGTGACCGGGATCAACGTATTCGGCGACATCGTCGGGAACTATCACATAGCGATTCCGGGAACTCACACCTTCATGTTGTACACGGGCGGCACGTCCACCTTCATCGACTTCCCGGGTGCGGTATCCAGCATTGGTACCGGCATCAACCGCTGGCATACCGTCGTGGGCTACTACCTGCTTGACGATAGCCCGCCACTCGACATGATCCCCGTCGCCTTCGCGCGCCAGGTGAACAATACCTACTACGCTTTCGGCCTGCCGTATCCCGTGGTAGCGACCGCATACGCCGGCGTCAATAACCTTGGCGACAAGACTGGCTGGGCGAACAATGACGGTGGAGTTGGGAACTTCGCGTTCCTGAAGGTCTGCCCCGGCGCTTGAGCAGCAAAAACCCCAGCCGCTCAGCTGGGGTTCGCTATTTCCAGTTAGTCGTTATTCCATCCAGCGTTTGAAGACCAGGCAGCCATTTGTGCCACCGAAGCCAAACGAGTTCGAGATGGCGTACTCCATGCTGACCTTACGCGCGGTGTGTGGCACGTAGTCGAGATCGCACTCGGCGTCCGGATGATCGAGATTAATTGTCGGCGGCACGATCTGGTCGCGCAGTGCGAGGGCCGTAATGCCGGCTTCAAGGCCGCCGGCGCCGCCCAGCAGGTGGCCGGTCATCGACTTGGTTGAGCTGACTGCAACTTTCCGGGCGTGATCGCCGAACGCACGTTTGATCGCGACGGTCTCAAGGGTGTCGCCGATCGGCGTCGAGGTGCCGTGCGCGTTTACGTATCCGACATGGTCGGGCGTGATTTTCGCATCGCGCATGGCGTTGCGCATCACGCGGAAGCCGCCATCGCCCTCCGGCGCAGGCTGGGTGATGTGGTTGGCGTCGCCGCTCATGCCATAGCCCACGACCTCGGCCAGGATGTTCGCGCCACGGCGTCTCGCGAACTCTAGTTCCTCGAGCACCATGATGCCGGCGCCTTCGCCAATGATGAAGCCATCGCGGTCCTTGTCCCACGGACGGCTGGCCTTTTCCGGCTCGTCGTTCCGGGTGGAGAGCGCGCGCATCGCGGCGAATCCGCCAACGCCCATCGAGGTGACCGCAGCTTCGCTGCCGCCGGAGATCATGACGTCGGCATCGTCGCGCTGGATGATTTTGAAAGCATCGCCAATCGCATGCGCGCTCGAGGTGCAAGCGGTACACGTCGCCTCATTCGGGCCCTTAGCGTTGTATTCAATGCTGACATGGCCGGCGGCAAGGTTCACGATGGCCGCCGGAATGAAAAATGGCGAAATGCGGCGCGGTCCGCCTTCGAGGCACGCTTTGTGCTCGCGCTCGATGATGTCGAACCCGCCGATGCCCGAGCCGATGTGAACCCCGACGCGTTCGGAAATATCATCGGTCACCTGCAAGCCCGAGCCGTGCATGGCCTCGTGCGCCGCCGCCATCGCCAGGTGAATGAACCTCGCCATCTTCTTCGCTTCTTTCTTGTCCACGAATTTGAGCGGGTCGAAGTTCTTCACCTGCGCGGCGATTTTGCAGGCGTACTTTTCGATATCGTCATTGAAATCGGTGATTCGGGCAACGCCGCTTTTGCCGGCGAGCAGGTTACGCCACACTTCGTCGGTCGTGTTGCCAACCCCGCAGATCAGCCCTAGTCCGGTAACAACAACGCGGCGGCTCAAAGTTACTTGCCGCCTTTCGCGTGGGCCTGGATGTAGTCCACGGCATCTTTTACGGTGCGGATTTTTTCCGCATCCTCATCCGGAATTTCGATTTCAAACGCTTCCTCGAAAGCCATCACCAGCTCGACCGTATCCAGCGAGTCGGCGCCGAGATCGTCCACGAACGAAGCGTTGGGCGTAACTTCACCCTCATCCACACCGAGCTGCTCGACAATGATCTGTTTTACTTTTTCTTCAACGGAAGCCATTGATTACGAAATCTCCTTTCGCGCCAGAAGGCGCAATTCCACAACCCTTGCTGAGACGATTTGCCCGGGTGCCTGTGCGTCCCCAAGCGAGTGCTGCTGTCCACGGTGAGCTCCCCGATCTTTCGGAGCTAAGGGGTCAAACGCTCAGTGTAATGGGCGGGGCGAAAGCTGGCAAGCAAGCGGCATTTTCACTGTGTCAAAACGAACACGATGGCGATTTTCGACGAGGCTCTGCCTCTCATCGCCTTTCCGCGAAATAGTAGTAATTCTCCCCATCATCGGTGACGTTTCCAACCAGCACCAGCCCTGCCGCTTCCAGTGCTTCGCAATACGCTTCGCGCCCCAGCGAGACCGAGACCTCTCCTGTCAGCACATCGTTCCAGCTTCCGATCTGCCGCGGCGCGGTAAACAAGAATTTGCCGCCGGGTACGAGATGGGTCGCAACCTTCGCAATCAGGCTTCGCTGGGTCTCCGGTTGCAATAAAAACATCAGCCCCCATGCGACCGCACCGTCAAAGGTCCTGCCGAAAAAATCCGCATCCTCCACGGCTGCACACTGCACTTGTGAATCCGGAAATCGCTCGCGAAACGCTGCGACCATGCTCGGCGACGCATCCACTCCCCACACCTTCAGTCCGCACGCCATCAGTGCGCTTGAGATCGGAATTCCGGTGCCGCATCCAATATCAAGGACTGTCGCGCCCGAAGCGAGCGTCCGTCCCCACGCTGTAACTTCCCTTACTCCGGTCTCAGCGGGATCCGTACCGCGATGCGCTATAAACCACGCCGCGCACCGCTCATAGCCGTTGGACTTGTCCCCAGCCGTCACTCAAACTCCTTCGTCGCATGGTCGCCTGGAAGTTTGCGGTCTCGTCTTGCCCGCTTCTCGGAAGCTATTCCTTCAATTCCGCTGGCCAGTTCGTCACCAGGGAAATCGCATTGGCTTTGGTGTTCTTGCCGGTCAGCACGGCAAAGCGCTCGCCGTCAGGACTCACATCGTAGAGCGGAGAGGTACGGTCAGGAGGGTTCGGAAAATCGAGCTGAAACATGGGGTGGATCGAGTCCACGCCGAACGACGGAAAGCTGTGGACCTTTGCTTCCATGAGGCGGTTCCCCATGTTCACAAAAAAGAGTTCATTCCCGCCGAAGCGTGGCAGCCAGCCGCCCGTGGTGGAAACCTGGGTTTTTGATCCCGCCCCCGTCAGCGGAACCACGAACACCTCGGGACGTCCAGTTTCGTAGGCGAAGTACGTCACCCAGTGACTGTCCGGCGAGATGCGGCCCTCATATTGGCTGGCCTTCAGGTCAGCCGTGGCGGGAGGCCGGAATGCAGGTCCTCCGGCCAGAGGAAGAATCCAGTTGGAGTACACGCCTTGCTTCGTGCTCAGGTGCATGGAAAGATATTTGCCATCGCGCGACCAATCAATCGGTATGCCAAAGGCGTAATCAGGATTGGTGTAGAGCACGTCTTCGGGACGGCTTCCATCGAGTGGGCGTCGTCGTATGGAGAATTGGCCACCCTCCGTGACGATGGAAAACTTCCCGAGATCCGTCACGGCGTAGGCAATCTCCCTCGAATCCGGCGACCACGCTTCGAAATAGTCATAAGGGCCGTAGGTGACGCGCACGGGTTGGCCGCCAGCCGCCGGATACACCCATACATCGTTGGTGCCCGATTTCGGGTCGGTGATGGTCACCGCGATCCATTTCCCGTCTGGCGAGAAGCGCGGGAAATCATAGAGGGCAAGAGGGCCGGGGGTGGCGATCACGTTGCCGTTGCGATCGAAAACCTTCAACTCGGATTCCGCGGAACTCTCGTGATAAGCGAGCACGCCATTCGTCGAGACGGAGAAGAAGCGCGCATCGCCTAACGTTTGCACATTTCCTGAGACCTTCATCGCGCTCGTGTTGAACGCTTGCGCCATGATGTGTCCGTCGAAGGAATACAACAGACGGCCGGAGGCAAATTCCGGCCTGCGCCCGTGCGCCACGCTGCGCCCGGGCTGCTCAGGTTTGCCCAATTCACCAACCCGGATCTCCATCGGGGCGACGTACGATGTGATTGCATAAAGGAAGTGTTTTCCGTCAGGCAGGAAAAACGGTTCGCTGTGGTAAAGCTCCTTTGGCTGGAGAGTGGTTGCTGGTGTGACGGCTCCGCCCGACGCCGACACGCGATAGATCGGCCCGAAGAGTTCCCGGCAGAACAGGATCGTGCCGTCAGCATTCCATGTGCCGTCACCGCTCTCGCCATTCACTCCATCGGCGAGGGGCTGCACATTACCTCCGGCCGCGCTCACTTTTTTCAAGTGGCCATCGGCGTTGAAAGCCAGGGACTGCCCGTCGGCCGACCAGAACGGCTTGGCGGCATCCTCGGTGCCATCCAGGGCGGTTGCCTGTTGCGCGTTCAGTGGACGCACCCACAGCTTCATCACCCCCTGATCATCCACCGCAGAGAATGCCAGGGTTTTGCCATCGGGTGACACCGCGACGGGTCCAATCGCGAGTCCCGACAGCGGAAACGTGGTGCCCGGCGGCGGCGGAATGTACGAGCGCACCGAAACCCCCGGGTTCGCCGGCTTCAAAAAGTACACAAGGCCCGCGCCGGCCAGCAGTGCCGCCAGAACGGCCAGAAGCAACGTAAGCCAATACTTCTGCGCCGGCACAGCTGCGGTTGCGCCGGCACAGCTGCGGTCGTTGCTCCCGCGGTTGGCGACGCGTGAGAAATACCTTTCAGTTGCAGCCGGACATCATGCGCCGACTGCAATCGCTCTTCCGGATCCTTTGCAAGGCAGCTTGCCACCAGGTATTCCAGCGACGCCGGGGTCAGCGGGTTTCGCGCGCTCATCGCTTCCGGCTCTTTTTCCAGGATGGCCGATGCCACGCTGAGCTGGCTCTTCCCCTCGAAGGCTCGCTTGCCGGTCGCCATTTCATAGAGCACGGCCCCAAAAGCAAAGATGTCGGAGCGCGCATCTGCCTCTTTGCCTTCGATCTGCTCCGGCGACATGTATTGAATCGTCCCTACCATCGCGCCCGCCGTCGTCAGTGGGCTTGGCCCGCTAATCGTGCGTGCGGCCGACAGCAAAGGCGCGCTCCCCACTGCTGCTCCCAATCCCGTTGGCTTCGCCAAACCGAAGTCCATCAGCTTGGCGCCGCCCTTGGCCAGCATGATGTTTGCCGGCTTCAGATCACGATGAACAATGCCCGCCTGGTGCGCTTTTTCCAGCGCCTGGGCGATTTCACTGCCAATCTTAAAAATCTCACCGAGAGGCAGCGGTCCTTTCCGCAGGCGCTCGGCCAGCGTTTGACCATCGATGTACTCCATCACGAGGAAATCAACGCCTTCCTGCGTACCGATGTCGTAGAGGGTGCAGATATTGGCATGCTGGAGCGCGGAAATCGCCTTGGCTTCCCGCTCCATGCGCTGTTTCAATTCCGCGTCCGTGGAAAGATGCGTAGGTAGAACCTTGATCGCAACGATGCGGTTCAGACGGGTGTCTTCGGCGCGGTACACCTCACCCATGCCGCCCGCGCCTAAAAGAGATTGGATTTTATATGGACCGAATTTCGTGCCCGGGGCTAATCCCATGCGTGCGCGACATTATAGATGACACAGGCTTCCGCGCCGCCCCCGTTTTCGTGCCGAGAGATCCTGCAAGAATGGCGGGCTGAAGCGCCGTCACTCAGAACTCCTTCTTCGAATCCAGCAATATCGTTACCGGCCCATCATTCACCAGTTTCACCTGCATCATCGCCTGGAAGATCCCCGTCTCGCAGCGAACGCCTTTCGCTCTCACCTGTGCGACAAAGTATTCGTACAGCTCTTTCGCGCGTTCCGGACGCGCCGCCCCATCGAAGCTCGGCCGCTTGCCTTTGCGCGCATCGCCGTACAAGGTGAACTGCGAAACAGCGAGCACCGCGCCGCCCACTTCCTGCACCGACAGATTCATCTTTTCGTTCTCATCTTCGAAAATACGCAGCCCGCAGGTCTTCTCGGCGAGGTAGTCGGCGTCGGCTTCAGCATCGTTCTGGCCCACGCCGAGAAGTACGAGCAGGCCGAGTTCGATCTGGCCGGTGATGTTGCCATCAACGGTGACCGAGGCTCGGCTGACGCGTTGGACGACTGCTCTCATGGGACGATCCGTTTTACCAGCTTGCCTATTGTGCTTACAATTGCCGAACTCGTAAGTTGCTCGATTTTCAAGGAGTCAATATGGCGTTAACGGCGAAGGCCCTCGGGCCTCGCATCTTTCTTTCCCTTCTCTTCATAGCGATGCTGCCCGGTGCCCTGTATGCACAGAATGCACCAACGTCGAACGCTTCCAACGAATTCGTTATCAAGAACGCGACCGTGCTCACGGCCACGCATGGTCGGATCGAGCATGGATCGATTTATGTCAAGAACGGCAAGATCGCTGCCGTGGGCGAGAACGTTTCGGCGCCGGCCGGTGTGAAGGAAATTGATGTGAACGGCGCGTTTGTAACCCCGGGCATTATCGATCCGCACTCGCACATGGCGCTGGACAACGATATCAACGAGGCCACCAGCCCCGTTGTCCCGCAGATGATGATGAAGGACGCCTTCGTTTACACCGACAAGATGATCTACCGCGCGCTGGCAGGCGGCGTTACGAGCGCGCTGCTGCTTCACGGATCGGCCGACATGATCGGCGGCCAGGCGGTGGTAATCAAAACGAAGTACGGCCTATCCCGCGACCAGATGCTATTTCCGGGAGCGCCGCAGTCCATCAAGTTCGCCAGCGGCGAAAATCCCAAGCGCGTCTTCGGCGACAAAGGACAAGTTCCTTCTACCCGCATGGGCAACTTCGAAGTGATGCGCGAAGCGTTCATCCAGGCGCAGGAGTACATGCGCACGTGGGACGACTACAACGCCAAGGTCGCAAAGGGCGATAAGGACGCCACGCCCCCGCATCGCGACCTGAAACTGGATGCACTTGCCGATGTATTGCGCGGCAAGCTGCTGGTGCAAATCCACATTTACCGCGCCGACGAATTCCTGACCGAGATCGCATTGGCGCACGAGTTCGGATACAAGATCCGCGCCTTCCATCACGCGCTCGAGGCCTACAAGGTTCCCGACCAGATCGCGAAGGAAGGCATCGCGATCGCCACCTTCAGCGATTGGTGGGGCTACAAATACGAGGCCTTTGACGCCATTCCTTGGAATGCCGTGATGGCGATGCGCCACGGCGTGCGGGTCGCGGTCAAGAGCGACTCCGACGACTACATTCGCCGCCTGAACCAGGAGGCCGCGAAGACGATGCGTTACGGCGGAGCAACCGAGCAGGAGGCGATCCAGATGATCACCATCAATCCCGCGTGGATTATGGGGATCGACGACAAGACTGGCTCGATCGACGTAGGCAAGGATGCCGACCTGGTGCTCTGGAACAGCTACCCACTCTCGACCTATGCGTTTGCAGACAAGGTCTGGATTGACGGCCAACTTTTCTTCGACCGTTCGACGCCGGGTTACGGAATGCCGAATTACAAGGTTGATCCTGAGGAGGGCCAGTGATGAAGACGAAAACGCTCATCGCATCATTCGTATGTTTGTCGGCATTCACGCTGGCGCAATCGCAGCCGAAGACCTTCGCCATCCGCGGCGGCAAGCTGTTGACGGTGTCGCACGGAACCATTGAGAACGGAACGGTGGTCATCAGCGACGGCAAAATCGCGGCGGTTGGACCGGCTGCGTCAGTCAAAATCCCCGCGGGCGCCGAGGTGATCGATGCCAAGGGAATGACGGTCTACCCGGGATTGATTGATTCGGAGACGCATCTTGGGCTCACGGAAATCGAAGTCGAGGACATGACCAACGATCTTGTCGAAGCGAGTGACGAGATCATGCCGCAGATGCATGTGTACGATGCGTTCCACGCGGAGACCACGCTGATCCCGGTTACCCGCTACAACGGCATCACGAACGCAATCGTGGCTCCGAGTGACAAGGACACACTCCCTGGCCAGGACTCGTTCATCCAGCTCTACGGACACAACGCCAACGAGATGCTGATTGGCCGCGACGTGGCGATGCCGATGAACTTTACCGGCGCGCAACGCCGCAACGAATCTTTCAAGAGCGCGAAGTTCCCGATGACACGGATGGGGCTGGCTTCGCAGATGCGGCAGACCTTCATCGACACGCAGGAGTACATGCGCAAGCTGGACGAAAACGCCGCCAAGCCTGCCGACAAGCGCGAGCACATCAAGCGCGAGCTGAAGTTTGAGGCGCTGATCCCGTACCTGAAGGGCCAGAAGCCCGTGGTGCTGGAGGCAAATACCGCGAGCGAGTTCGATGCGGCCATCGCGCTGGCGCAGGAATTCAAGCTGAAGATCATCTTGAACCACCTGAGCCACGCGCAAAACGTGCTCGATCAGATTGCCGCTCTGAAAGTCCCGGTGATCGTAGGGCCTATCTACGAGATGCCCAACGACGACGAACGCTACGACACGGTTTACAAACTTCCCGCCGAACTCAGCAAGCGCGGAGTGAAAGTGATTTTCGCGTCGTACGACTCGCACCAGTCACGCAATTTGCCCTACGCGGCAGGCTATGCGGTGGCGTTCGGTTTGCCCTACGACGAAGCGCTTAAGGGGCTTACGCTTTATCCCGCCGAGGCTTGGGGTGTGGCCGACAAGCTGGGTTCACTCGACGTCGGCAAGCAGGCCAACGTGGTGATTGCCAACGGCGATCCGCTCGACGTGAAGACCGATGTGAAGCGGGTCTTCATTGCCGGAGTGGACGTTCCGATGGTGAACAAGCAAACCGTGCTGCGCGATGAGTATGGGGGTGGCACGAAGTAGGATTTTGACAACCAGCGGCCGTTTCTGCATACTTATGAGCATGTTGTCCGTTGCCCAGAATCCGCGTATGACCATGGCCATGTGTATGTGTATGCACATGTGTGCCCGGCCGCGGGTTCAAGGAGCGACAGACTAACAGCCAGTTTTCAATAGTCTAAGTTCCAGCAACCCACGGTCTTCGGATCGTGGGTTTTTCTTTTTGCTCAACCTTTTCGAGAGAACGACAGGAGCCAGCCGATGTCCAGCAACAACGGAAAAGAAAACCAGCCGCAACCGCATTTAGCCACCCTCGCCGTCCATGGCGGCCAGGAGCGCGATCCCAATACCAAGTCGCGGGCGGTACCGATTTACCAGACCACCTCCTACGTTTTTGACGACGCCGAACATGCTGCCCGCCTCTTTGCCCTGCAGGAGTTCGGCAACATCTACACGCGAATCATGAACCCCACCACCGACGTGTTCGAAAAGCGAATTGCCGCGCTCGAAGGCGGCGCCGCAGGACTCGCCACCGCGTCGGGCCAGGCAGCGGAGACCTTGACGATAATCACGCTGGCCAAAGCGGGCGATGAGATCGTTTCGACATCGTCGCTCTACGGCGGAACTTACAACCTCTTCCACTACACCCTGCCGAAGCTGGGGATCAACGTGAAGTTCGTCGATGCCGATGACTTCGATGGCATCCGCGCGGCGATCGGTCCGAAGACCAAGGCCCTGTATGCCGAAACGCTCGGCAATCCCAAACTCGACGTGCTCGACATCCAGAAGCTGGCAGAAATTGCCCACGCGAACGGTGTGCCGTTGATTGTTGACAACACCTCCGCGTCGCCGGCGCTGGTACGGCCGATCGAGTGGGGCGCGGACATCGTGGTCAACTCGGCGACGAAATTCATCGGCGGTCACGGCACGAGTATTGGCGGCGTGATCGTGGATGCCGGCAAGTTCGACTGGAACGCCTCCGGCCGCTTCCCCGATTTCGTGAATCCCGATCCGTCGTACCACGGGCTCAGCTTCTGGGATGTTTTTGGGCCGCTCTCCTTCATCTTGAAAGCGCGGGTGGAAGGGCTTCGAGATACCGGCGCGGCGATATCTCCGTTTAATTCTTTCCTGCTGTTACAAGGCGCCGAAACTTTGCATTTGCGCATGGAGCGCCACTCGCAAAACGCACTGAAGGTAGCAGAGCACCTCGAAGAGCATCCGGCAGTGGAGTGGGTGAATTACCCGGGGCTCGAGTCGAGCAAGTACTACACGCGCGCGAAGAAGTACTTCGCCAACGGCCAGGGTTCGCTGCTTACGTTCGGCATTAAGGGCGGATACGAAGCCGGGAAGAAGCTGATCAACTCACTGAAGCTCTTCAGCCTGGTGGCAAATATTGGCGATGCGAAATCTCTGGTCATTCATCCGTCGTCTACCACGCACCAGCAGCTTTCGGCCGCGGAGCAAAAGGACACCGGCGTAACCCCCGAACTGGTGCGGCTCTCCATCGGCATCGAGGATGTGCGCGACATCATTGCCGATCTCGACCAGGCTCTCGAGGTTGTGACCGGGGTTTCGACCGAGCTGCACCCCGCAGGAGGCGCACGATGAGCACAGCTACCTGTACCGTGAGCGCGGGAGAACCACCTGTGTCCCCGCGCTCGCCTCGCCGTAATTTTCACCTGATCCAGGGCTCGTTCACGTTTGCTGAAAACGAAGGATTCGCCCTCGAGTCCGGCGGGGTTCTGCGTCCCGTCACCATTCGCTACGCCCAGTATGGCGAGCCAAATGCCGCGGGAGACAACGTGGTGCTCGTGTGCCACGCCCTCTCGGGCTCCGCCAAGGTCGACGATTGGTGGCCAGAACTCTTCGCCGACGGCGGGCTGCTTGATCTCGACAAGTACTGCGTGATCGGCACCAACATCCTGGGCTCCTGTTATGGATCGACGGGCCCGAACTCCATCAACGCCGACACCGGCCGTCCCTACGGCGCGGACTTTCCGCTCGTTACGGTAAGCGACATTGTCCGCGCGCAGGCACGCGTACTCGATCATCTCGGGATTGAGAAGCTGAAGCTGGTAATCGGCGCCTCCATCGGTGGCATGCAGGCGTTGCAGTGGGCGATTGATTTTCCCGAACGCGTAGAAGAAGCGGTTGTGATCGGCGCGGCGCCGCTCGGAGCGCTCGGCCTTGCGTTGAACCACATTCAGCGTGAAGCAATTCGCCTCGACCCCCGCTGGAACGGCGGCGACTATTCCAAAGACGAGACGCCCAATCAAGGCATTTCCATCGCGCGGCAAATCGCGATGTTGTCGTACAAGTCTCCCGAACTTTTTGAGCATCGCTACGGCCGGAAGCTCAACCGCAACGGAGAAGATCCGTGGAAGCACCACTCCGCGCGCTTCGATGTGGGTGGCTACCTCGATCACCAGGGCGAGAAGTTCGTCCAGCGCTTCGATGCCAACTCGTATCTCTCCATCACGCGCACCATGGATACGTTCGACCCGGTGCGTAAATACGGATCGGCAAGAGCAGCCTATAGCCGCATCAAGGGGAAGGTCACGCTGGTGGGGATTTCGTCCGACTGGCTCTTCCCGGCGCAGGACGTTCGCAATCTTGCCGCACAAATCAATGCCGCCGGCGCGCGCTGCGACTATCGCGAGATCAACTCGGCGCACGGACACGACGCCTTCCTTGCGGAGCCCGAGAAGCTCCTGCACGCGCTCGGTGATGGGCAGGAAATTGAGAACTAGAAGAGCGTGGGTGCGGCGGAGTCCTTCTCCCGTTCGCGCCCGCCAAGTGCATACATCTCTGCGATGTACCTTTCCGTGTTGAACTTCTTGGCGGCGCCCCCGCGCGTCATGTAGCGAATGGTCCCAAAGATCGGGCGAGGAAACCACGGCCGATCGAACTTACCGACGATGCTCCACGCAATCCCGGCGTAGCCGTTCGGATCGCGGCCATCGAGAAAATACTTGTCGTTGAGGTAGACCGCTGTCCGGTACGCCTGCTGCGGGGTCTTGCTCCACTCCAGGATCTTCTTCGCCCAATACATGCGCAGGTAGTTATGCATCCACCCCGCGTGGATCATCTGCAACTGCGCAGCATTCCAAAGATCGTCGTAGGTTTCGGCGTTTTCGAGCTGTTTTTGTGTGTAGAGGATCGGGCGCGGATCGCCGGCATGCTCTGCAAGAGTCTTGTGCGCCCAGGCCTCGCCGCACTCGATGGAGTCGTACACCGGGTGGAAGTGCACGAAGTTGATCGCCAACTCGCGCCACGTAATCACCTGGTCGAGGAAGTCGTCTTTCGCGGCACGCGGAGCTTTCGCGGCTTCAACCGCAAGGGCGACGGTGTGCGGCCCGATGTGCCCAAAATGCAGATACGGTGAAAGACGCGCAGTTCCGTCTTCGTGCGCCTGGTTGTGGCGTTCGGGATAGCTGGCGAGTTTCTGAGTCACGAATTCGTGCAGCAGGCGCAAAGCTTCCTTTGTGCCGCCGCGGAACGAGTCCACCGGCTGCACGGAGCGGTCGAGTTCCCAGCCCTCGGTAATGTCGTCAACCTGCCGCCAATCGAGCTGCTGTAGGCCTCGCGGCGGTTCCCATGCGTGCTTTGCTTTCGCGTTGGTGCACGCGACAAGGAACTCTTTGAAGTGCGCTTTCAGTCGCGGACGGATGATGCGCGCAGCATATTGCTCTTTCTGCAGAAGCTTGGTCGGAACGACGACATCGGCGTCAACGGTCCACAGCGGCACTCTCAGTTTCTTGGCTGCAACCTCTCGCCATTCCAGCGTTTCACGCAACGGATTCTCATCGCCGATCACCATCGCGGCGCGCACTTCATCGCAGAACCTGATCAGCGAGTGCTGCGGGAAGCGGCGCAACACGAATCCAATGCCGCGCTTCTCCGCCATCTCTGCGATGTCGCCGATCCCTTGCTGCAGAAACGCGTAATGCCGCAGGTTCGCCTGCGGATAGTAGGGAACGGGTGCAAAGAAGATGATGCATGGCATCTTCAGCAGGTTCGCGGCTTGCACGGCAACATCGAGCGCGGGATTATCGAGTGCCCGTTGTGCGCGCTGCATCCAGTACACCACGCAGCGGCCGTCGGTGGCAGGAAGGCCGTCGCGGCGAACGGTTACGCGCGGGTTCTCACCGAGCTGCTGGAGTGAAGCCATCTCGGCCATTGTGATGCACTGAAAGCCGATAGCTCCGTCAAAATCGCGCCGCTTTCCCCGGAGGAAAAGACACGCGCCGGGCTTGCACTAGGAGTACGCGTCGAACCAGGGATTCACGCCCGTCTGGTTGTCGATCAGGGCATCGACAATCGCAAGCGCTTCGACCGTGGGGCGCACGTCGTGGACGCGAACGATGTGCGCGCCCTTCATCACGGCAACGACCGCGGCGGCAATCGAGGGGTGCAGCCGTTCTTTAGGCTCGAGATCTGCGTGGAACCGAACGCCCGCGGTGTGGCCAAGGAAACTCTTACGGGATAGCCCGACCATGAGTGGGAAGCCCATGCTGTGCAGGTCTTCGAGCTTGGCGAGAAGCGGGTAATTGTTTTCGAGGCGCTTGCCAAAGCCAAATCCCGGATCGATGACGATGTGATCGTGATGGACACCGGCGGCAGCGGCCTTCTGCACCGACCCGCGCAGCTCCTGTGCCACGACTTGCACAATCCGCGGCTCGAGAGGCAGGTTGCGCCAATCCTCGGGGGTCCCGCGGGTGTGCATGACCACCACGCCACAGCCAAGTTCGCCGACAGCGTGCGCCATTTGCAGGTCCCAACTCAACCCGCTGACATCGTTCACGATCTCCGCTCCCGCGCCGATCGCGGCTTTTGCAACCTCGGCCTTATACGTATCGACGCTGATCAATACGTCAGGGCGGGCCGTTTTCAGGCGTTCGATGACCGGCAGAACGCGGCGTAGCTCTTCGCCCGCGGAAACACTCGCATCGCTACCGACGCGAACGCCGAGCCGGGTGGATTCGCCGCCGATGTCGAGCAAGTCGGCGCCCTCGTCCAGCAGCCGAAGTCCGCATTGGACAGCCTCTTCCGGCGACCGGAACTGCCCGCCATCGCTGAACGAGTCCGGGGTCACATTCAATACGCCCATTACGAGCGTGCGCTTGCCGAGCTCGATCCGGCGCCGCCCGACATTCCACTGAAAGATGGGTCGCATTCGGGCTCGATTGTATGCCACATGCTCGACGAACGCGGTGTTTCAGGGCAAAACGCGTCCGAATCGGGTGTAAAATTCCAAGCAGCTGTATGGCCCGCCGCCGTCCTACGCTCGCATTCTTCGCGCTCCTTCTCGTCGCCATTGCCGCGCAGGCATCCGAAAAACATTCGCTTGGCGCGCAAATCGATAAGGTTCTCGCGCAACCCGACGTCGCTCGCGCGTTCTGGGGCATCGAGATCGTTTCCCTCGACAGCGGAAAGACCCTCTATTCTCACGACGGCGAGAAGCTTTTCGTTCCCGCATCGAATGCCAAGCTCTTTGTCACGGCCACCGCTTTTGCGCTGCTGGGCCAGGATTATCGCTTCCATACGACGATTGAAACCGCCGGCACCATCGACAGGCACGGCCGTCTTGATTCCGACCTGGTGATCGTAGGTCGCGGCGACCCGAACCTTTCCGGCCGCACTTTGCCTTATAACTTGCACACCGAACGAAAGCTGCCGCCCATCTACGCGCTCGAACAGCTCGCGGATCAACTGGTGCAAAAAGGTCTGCGCTACGTCGACGGCGACATCGTGGCCGACGACTCGTATTACGCCTTCGAGCGCTACGGCGAAGGCTGGGCGCAGGATGACCTTGTGTGGGAGTGGGGCGCTCCGGTATCGGCCCTTACCGTCAACGACAACGTGATCTTCGTCACCATCCAGCCCGCGGACCGCGCCGGCGAACGCGCCTTCGTCGACATCAATCCGTTTCCTGAATACTACAAAATCGACAACCGGATCATCACCACGCCGCAGGGGACTGGGCCGCGGAAGATCTATATCAATCGTGAGCCGGGTTCCAACCAGTTAACGCTCTGGGGCAATATCCCGGTCGACGACCAGGGTGCGAACGAGGCGCTCTCCATCGAAGACCCAGCGGACTTCACAGCGAAGCTCTTCCGCCAGTTGCTCGAGCAGCGCGGAGTCACGATTTACGGCCGTCCGCGCACGCACCACACGGAACTCGCCAGCCTCTCCACTTTCAGCGTGACTTCGATGGCCTCCGCCGGCGGAGGCTCCGACCGCCTCTCCGCGCCGGGAACTCGCCTGCCGCTTGTTCTTGGAGAATATGATTCGCAACCTCTGTCGGCCGATCTGCGGGTAATTAACAAGGTAAGCCAAAATCTGCACGCCGAGTTATTGCTGCGTCTTCTCGGAAAAGAGAAGGGCACGGCAGGCACGGTTGAGGGCGGACTTGAAGTGGAGCGCGGCTTCCTGGCGCAGGCCGACATTCGCAACGAGGAATACACCTTCTACGACGGCTCTGGTCTTTCCAGGCAAGATCTCGTCACGCCCCATGCCATCGTGAAGCTGCTCAGCTACGCCACGAAGCAGCCTTGGGGCTCGAGCTTCGCGGATACTTTGCCGGTCGCTGGAGTGGATGGATCGCTCGTCGATCGCTTCGTGAAGACCGATGCGCAGGGCCGCGTGCACGGGAAAACGGGATCGCTCGATCACGTCAATTCGCTCTCCGGCTACCTGACCACGGAGAAGGGCGACCACGTCGTGTTCTCCATCCTCTCAAACAATCACAATCTCACGAATAAGCACGCGATCGAGACCATCGATGCCATTGTGCAGGCGGTTGTGGATGATGGTAAGAAGAAGTAGCTGCTACCCGGTGGCTGCGCATTTAATCAGGGAAAGCGCGAAGCGTTCACGTTCGTCGCGGTCATAAACCAGCGACGTCGGCCCCAGCCGTACCACCACCTTCGACGACAGTCCTTTTTCGCCTTCGAAACAACGCGTACACAAGCAGGGATAGCTGCGCTCGCTGCCGTCGATGCGGATGGAATATACCGGCATTACGTAGCGCACGGGGGTATGGCACACGGGGCAACGGGCGCCACCGCGAAGGCGATATTTCACTTCGGCGTAAGAGACGAGCAACTGCCGCTGCTTTTCCGGCGGCAAATGGTCCACTCCGGCCATTACCTCGAGGAACTCCTGGAAAAGCTCGGGCGAAATGTGGATCGCTTCGGCCATCGGGTGAGTATTGCATCACCGCTACCCGGCCCCTGACAAGTGGAAACCTAGGGGCGCTGGGCGGCGCGGGCGCGGCGCTGCGCGGCTGCGCGCACGGGGCCAGTTCCTGTCGGCGGTTTACGCGCGCCTTCGATCAACTCTTTCAGTACCACTGCGTTGTTGTGAGTCTCGTTCTTCGAAGAGTAGACCAATGTCACCCGCCCGCTGAGCGCCGCATAAAGTTGTTCGAGCGCCGCTGTGGCTTCGGGCGTATTCAACTCTTCGAGATAACGCTTCCGGAACAGTGGCCACTGGGTTGGACGCTCGTGGTACCACTTGCGGAGCTCGTCACTGGGAGCAAGGTCGCGCAGCCACGCTTCCAGCTTCAATGCATCTTTCTTGACCCCGCGGGGCCACAGGCGGTCAACCAGGAAGCGCTTCCCATCGTTGCGGGAAGGTAGCTCGTAGGCGCGCTTGAGGGCGACATTCATCTTGGGCGGATAGTATTCTAGCTCCGGAGAGTCGCTTGCGGATGAACGTCGGTAACCGGTTAGGGCAAATTTTTTTTGGGGTAGCCGCCGCGTTGGCCGGGCTCACAATTTTGCTCGCCGCGTGCGATAAGCCCGAGCGGTTGCGATCGAACGCCGAACTCGGATTGAATGCCCAGCAAATCCGGGGCCGCGAAATTTACGACCTGCGCTGCGCCGGATGCCATGAACCCTACCGCAAAAAGGAACTCAACGGGCCGACAATGGTTGGTGTATTCAAGAAGCAATATCTTCCCAGCGGCATGCGCGCCAGCGACGAGCGGGTGAGCGACGTAATCATGCTCGGCAAACCGAAGATGCCGGCATTCGGCGGCGTGCTTACCCAGGAGCAGTTGCAGGACCTGCTGGCATATATGCACACGTTGTAATCGCGGGAGGGACCATGCATTGGAAACGCATTGCGGCCTGCATTGCTTTATCGGCGGTGGCCATCGCGCAGTCCCCGAAGGCGCGGGAAAATTACGACAAGGCGCTGAAAGAGGTCGAGCGCCATAACCTCGTCAAGGCCGAGAAACTGCTGCATCAAACGGTGTCGGATGCTCCCGAATGGGCGTTGGCCTACTCGCAGCTTGGCTATGTTTATTTTCTCGAGGCGAAGCAGGACGAGACCTTCGCCGCCTACGAACATGCCCGGGTACTCGACGCGAAGACCCATGAACTCACGCCCGAACAGCGTCGCCAGGTGAACGACAATCTCGGCGTGGCCTACGGGATGAGCCACCAATACGATAAGTCGATCGCAGTGCTCGAAGCGGCCATCAAGGACGATCCTAAGTATGGCGAGTACGAGTACAACCTCGCCTGCGATTATTCGGAACAGGGTGATCTCGATAAAGCCCTGGCTCACCTGAATCGCGCCTGGGAGTTGCGCAACAGCTTCAAGTTCCCGGACGCGACGAAGGATGATTCTTTTCGTCGCTGGAAAGATGATCCTCGTTTCCAGGAAGCGGCTGGAAAGACGAAGTCGATGGATAAATGGTGAACTGAGCTGATCCGCCGCCTGAATCGCGGCGAAGGCGGTCGGCATCGTACAATAGGAAGTTGCCTATGGCTCCCGAACTCATCCAGATAGATCTCGAACCCAAGCGGCCCGCGCCCAAGCCTTCGTGGCTGCGCGCCAAAGCGCCTATGGGCGAGAACTATCACGACCTAAAAAAGCTCGCGCGAGGCCTGTCGCTGCATACCGTTTGCGAATCGGCGCAGTGCCCAAACATCGGAGAGTGCTGGAACCACAAGACCGCGACCTTCATGTTGCTCGGCAACCTGTGTACGCGACGCTGCGGTTTCTGCGCAGTGCCCAAGGGCCGGCCGGAGCCAATCGATTTCGATGAGCCTCGCCGCGTGGCCGAAGCCGTTGCGACCCTCGGCCTGAACTTCGCGGTCGTCACCAGCGTGAACCGCGACGACGACAATCTTGGCGCCGCACGAGTCTTCGCGCAGACCATCGAGCAGATCCGAGAGCAAAAGCCCGGCTGCCGCGTCGAAGTGCTCATTCCCGATTTCCAGGGCAATGATGAATCACTGCGCATCGTGCTCGCCGCCAAACCCGACATCCTGAACCACAACACCGAGACCGTGCCGCGCCTCTATCGCGCGGTGCGCTCCGGAGCACGCTATGAGCGCACCTTGAACCTGTTGCGCCGCGCGAAAGAGATCGATCCCACGATGGCCACGAAAACCGGCGTCATGGTCGGTTTGGGCGAAACCACCGAAGAGCTCTTGCAGGTCTATCGCGACCTTGCTGCTCAGAACGTCGACATCCTCACCATCGGCCAGTACCTGCGTCCGTCGAAAGATCATGCCCCCATGACCCGCTTCTACACCCCGGACGAGTTTCTCTTCATGAAGGACGAAGCCATGAAGATGGGATTCCGTCACGTGGAGTCCGGGCCGCTGGTGCGCAGCAGCTATCACGCGCACGAACAGGCTGAGTCCACTCGTCCAACCCCCGCCCTACAATGACCCGCGCTATGGCGTAAACGCTTCCTGGTGCGGCCCCTGGTAGTGCTTTTCCTCACAGGAAAACGCAACTCATTGACACCCTCCGCATCGAAACGTACTCTCGAATTTCTCCCGCAGTTTCCGGGCGATCTTTCTCAAGTCTGCGTTCGCGTGTTGAAGGGAAGCAGGTGAGAATCCTGCGCTGCCGCGCAACTGTTTGCTGAGCTCATGGGACCCGCCACTGTCGCAAGATGGGAAGGCCCTCCCAAGTTGGACTCGACTTCGCGGTCGAAGCTCGCATAGCCAGGAGACCGGCGCGAACGCCCGTATTCACCCCTTTCGCGTGTAAAGGAGGAGCGCTTGCGCCACCTGCTCTTATTCTGCTTCGTGCTTTTCCCGGCGGCCCTCATCGCCGGCGATCTCACCGTCCGCGTGCTCGACCCCGATCAACGCCCCGTCGACCGCGCCCACGTCGCCATATATTCCGAGCATGCCTCGGCGGTGCGGCTTACTGGCGCTGACGGAATCGCCCGCTTTGCGCAACTCGCGGATGGCGTCGCGCGCGTGGAGGTACTTGCTCCAGGTTTCGCAGCTTCGGAACAAAGCGTCACGCTTCCAGAAGGCAACGCGGTCACGGTATCGCTCTCGGTGGCGAAAACGAGCCAAACAGTGGTTGTTTCGGCCGACTCGACGCCGGTGACAGAAGCCGATTCCGGCGCCGCGGTCTCCGGTCTCGACGCGACGCAGCTCAACTTGAAGCAGCCTACCGCCGTCAGCGATGCTCTGCGCTTCATGCCTGGCGTGCTGGTTACCTCGACTGGCCAGCGCGGAACATTGACGACCGTGGACGTACGCGGCGGAGAATCGCGCTACAACCACGTGATCATCGACGGCGTTCCAGTGAACGAGCCCGGTGGCGAGTTCGACTTCGGTGTAGTCCCGACCGCACAACTCGATCGCATCGAGGTGGTCCGCGGTTCTGACAGCGCTGTTTACGGTTCTGACGCCATGAGCAGCGTGGTGCAAATGTGGAGCGCGAACGGAAGCACGCGCGTTCCCGAACTCCAGTTCGGCGCCGACGGCGGCAATTTCACCACTGCTCACGGTTTCGCTTCTTTGGCCGGAGCCTGGCAACGCCTCGACTACGATCTCTTCGGCGAAGAGTTCAACACCAATGGGCAGGGAATCAACAACAACTACTCGAACGGGCTCGAAGGCCTGAACATCGGTTACCGCTTCGATCCGCGTGTGCAACTGCGTTTTCGCATGCGGCACGCCAACAGCTTCACGGGAATTTCCAACGAATGGTGGTTCAATGGCTCGGCGCTTCTCGCGCCGGATAGCGATCAGTATGCGCGCCAGACGAACTTACTTGCCGATCTCGATTTGACCATCGCCGGCCCTGGCGCCTGGCAACACCACCTCAGCGGCTTTGAGTACAACCACGATCGCCATAACGTCGATTCTTATGTTGATCCCGGCCGTCCGGCGATCGACGACCAGCCATTTGACTCCATCGCTCTTTACAACCGCGCCGGCGTCGATTGGCAATCCGACTATGCGCCGCATTCCTGGACGCGTACTTCCATCGGGTATCACTTCGAAAAAGAAAATGGCAACATCGACGATAACTCCGCCTTTTTAAGTTTTCCGGAGACGAGCCTCACCATCGGCGAACGCAACAACCAGGCCATATTCGGACAGCAGATGCTGCTCTGGAAGCGCTTCAGCCTGTTGGCTGGATTGCGCTGGGAGCACAACGCCAGCTTTGGCGATAAAGCCATCCCGCGCGCTGCGCTCAGCTTTCTTGCTTTCAAGGGAAACAATTTCTTCAGCGGGACTCGTTTTCGCGGTGCTTACAGCACTGGAATCGTAGAGCCCAGCTTCGAAGAGACATTCGGAATCACCGGCACTTTCCTCACGCTGCCCAACCCCGGCTTGAGGCCCGAACAGGCGCGCTCGTTCGAAGCAGGCGTCGAGCAGGGCTTCTGGAACGATCGCGTCTCGCTCTACGCGGCCTATTACAACAGCATCTATCGCGACCAGATCCAGTACTTCTTCGACCAGAACACCTTCGAAGCGCAATATCGCAACATCAATCGCGCACTCGCGCACGGCGCCGAAGCCGATTTGCGCGCGCGTTTGACCAAAGATATTTCCGCCACCGCCAACTACACGTACACCTCATCGCAGATTCTCGATTCGCTGCCTTGTTCGTCGGCTGCCGGATGTGATCCTTCTTTGTTCGCTGCCGGGGCGCCGTTACTGCATCGGCCCCGCCACTTCGGCAACGTACTGCTCACGTATTCAAAGCCGCGATGGGGAGCACAGTTGGGTGGCGTTGCCGTGGGACGACGTGCCGATGATGATTTCAGCGAAGCGCCATTTCCCATCCGCTACGCCGCCGGCTACGCGCGTTTGGACGCCTCTGGCTACTACGAGATCCAGCGCCACGTAACCGCTTACGTGAATGTCGAGAATTTATTGAACAAGTATTACAACGAGGTCGTCGGATACCCTGCGCTCGGCTTCAACTTCCGTGCGGGGTTACGCTTTACGCTGGGAGGAGAGTAATCAGTCGGCGCTATTGACGTACTGCATAGCCAGGTACTTCTCGCGGATCGCGCGCAGCTTATCCACGTTCTCGCAGCTCAACGGTTCCTGCCGCCCGAGCATATGCGCCACCAGGCATATCTTCGCGAAGTGCTCCACCGTCTCCATGTGCATGTACGCGCGCAGCACATCTTCGCCAAAGGTAACCGCCCCGTGGTTTGCCATCAGAATCGCTTCATGGTGCGGGATCAGCGGCTCCAGCGCGTTCAGCAATTCCGGTGTTCCCGGAGTGCCATAGGTGGCCAGCGGGACGGATCCGAGAGCCACAACAATTTCTGACACCAGGGCGCGATCGAGCGCCAACCCCGCAGATGCGAATCCCGTTGCCGTCGGTGGATGCGCGTGTACCACGCCGCGAATTTCCGGTCGCAGGCGATAGATCAGCAGGTGCATCTGGATCTCGCTCGACACGGCGCGCTTGCCGTCGAGCTTGCGCCCAAGACGATCCACCAGCACCAGGTCGTCGGGCTCCATCATCCCTTTGCTTATACAAGTAGGCGTGGCAAGAATAGTGTCGGAGTCAATTCGGACGGAGATGTTGCCATCCATCGCGGCAACGTACCCCTTGGTGTGAAGCAAGCGCCCAAGCCTAACGATCTCTGCGCGTTGCGCTTCCAAACTCTTCATACAAATACTGCCCTCTGGCACCTAGGTGTAGGTAATGGTATATCACAACGAAAAGTGTCGAAAGGTTGCCGCTCACAATACCACGTGAGACGACTGGTTTACCCCCGGTTTTCCAGCAGCTCTCTATAATCCGGATGTGCGGGTTTCCCACTTCGACTACCCACTGCCACCCGAGCTGATTGCGCAGCACCCGCTCGCCGATCGCTCCGCTACGCGCATGATGCACCTCCAGCGCGACGGAGTTCCGGAGTTTGAAGACCGCCAATTTCGCGAGTTCCCATCACTCCTGCGGCCCACAGACCTGGTGGTGTTCAACAATACCCGCGTGCTGCCGGCGCGATTATTTGGCCGCCGTAGCGGTCGCCGCTCCCAACCATTGAGCGCCCACAACCCCGCCAGCCGCGAGTTTCTGACCGGCAAAGTAGAGGTGCTGCTCACCAGGCAGTTATCCGCCGACCCGCCGACTTGGCAAGCTCTTGTGCGCCCCGGACGGAAGCTTGGGGTAGGCGAGAAAATCTTCTTCGGCGACGGCCCTGATCTCACCGCCGAGATCCTCGACCGCGGCGAATTCGGAGAGCGCACCCTGCGCTTCACGGGCGAATTTTGGGAGACGGTAAATCGCATCGGTCACGTACCCCTGCCTCCGTATATCGACCGTCCCGACGAGCCCCAGGATCGCGAACAATATCAAACCATCTTCGCCCGCGAGCCCGGCTCGGTTGCCGCGCCCACTGCCGGACTTCACTTCACGCAACCGGTGCTCGACGATCTCGCCCATCGCGGCATCGAGACCGCCGAAGTTACTCTCCACGTTGGACTCGGAACGTTCCAGCCGCTGCGCCACGAGAACGTCGAGGAGAATCACCTGCACCTCGAGCGCTACTTCATCTCGCGCGAGACCGCAGAAAAGCTGAACCGCGCACGACAAGAAAATCGTCGTGTGGTCGCGATCGGAACCACCACCGTGCGCACGCTGGAATTCGCCGCCCAACCGTCATCCGAGTTTCGCGAGCAAAGTGGCGACGCCGATATCTTCATCTACCCAGGCTTCGAATTTCGCGTCGTCGGTGCCATGCTCACCAACTTCCATTTGCCAAAGTCCAGTTTGCTGATGCTGGTCAGCGCCTTTGCCGGAACCGAGCGCGTCTTGCGCGCGTATCATCATGCGGTCGAAAAACGTTACCGCTTTTTTTCCTACGGCGACTGCATGTTCGTCGAATAACGGAGCCACTGGATGTCAGCGTCCGCACGACCCGCAGAAGTGAAGCCCGAGTCCTTCGTGCAATCCGTGCTGTTCCCCGCGTGGTGTGTGGCTGCGGCGGTGTTTGTGCTGCACATCGTCACCGCTCCCTATTACGGCTACTTCCGCGACGAACTTTACTTCATCGCCTGCAGCGATCATCTCGCCGCCGGCTACGTCGACTTCGCCCCGCTCGCCGCGTGGATCCTGAAAGGCAATCGCATGCTCTTCGGCGATTCGCTTTACGCGCTGCGCTGGCTGCCTGCGTTGGCAAGTGCGGGGACCATCGTGCTTACCGGCATGATTGCCCGCGAACTCGGTGGACGCCGCTTCGCCGTGCTGCTCTCTGCGCTTAGCATCGGCCTTTCGCCGGTAATGCTGGGCGGCGCCACGCGCTATTCCATGAATTGCTTCGAGCCGCTCTTCTGGATGAGCGCTATTTATCTACTCACGCGCGTCATCAATGGCGCCGACCCAAAGTTGTTAATCGGGCTCGGCATTGCCTGCGGCCTCGGCATCGAGAACAAGCATTCGACAATCTTCTTCGTCGCGGCATTGCTCCTCGCGTTGGCGCTCACGCCACAGCGTCGCCTGTTCGCGACCAAATGGCTCTGGATCGCCGCTGCCATCACCTTCGCGCTCGCGCTTCCAAACCTGGTGTGGCAAATCCAGCACGGCTTTCCAACGTACGTCGATCTGCACAACGTCAAGCTGATGCACAAGAACGTCGAGCTGCCGCCGATCCCGTTCATCAAGCAGCAGATCATGATGCTAAACCCATTTTTTGCGCTCATCTGGATTCCGGGCGTCGGTTATCTGTTCTTCGAGAAAGAAGGCAAACGCTATCGCGTCCTCGGCTTCACGTTCCTCTTCTTCTTCCTCGAACTGCTCATCCTCAAAGGCAAGGATTATTACGTCGCGCCCATCTACCCCATCGTCTTCGCCGCCGGCGGCGTTCTTTGGGAGATGCTGAGTAGCCTCCGTTTTCGCGTACTTCGCTACGTGCTTCCGGTATACGCGGTCATCGTCGGTGCCATCTCCGCGCCGATCGTGCTCCCACTGCTGCCACCCGCCAAAGCCGCCGCCTACGCGCAAGCCTTAGGCGCGACAAAGCAGAAGACAGAAACCGGCATGCACTCGCGGTTACCGCAGCACTTCGCCGACGAATTCGGCTGGCCTGAGCTCGCAAAGAAGACCGCCGATTTTTATCACTCACTACCGCCGGAAGAGCAAGCCAAAACGGCGATCCTCGGCGGAAGCTACGGCGATGCCGGCGCCATCGATTTCTTCGGACCGAAATATGGCCTGCCGAAATCCATCAGTGCCCACCAGAATTATTGGTACTGGGGACCGCGGAACTACACTGGCGAATCCGTCATTCTTCTGCACTGGGGGCTCGATGATGTGAAGGAGAATTGCACGACCTATGTCGAAGGCCCTACCCTCGACAATCCATGGAGCATGGACGAGGAGCACTACACCATCTATCTCTGCCGCGGCATGCGCCCACCGCTCCAGCAATTCTGGCCGCGGCTAAAGCACTGGAACTAATCTTCGCCAACCGCCCAGTCAGGATCCTGGGCCCCTTCGCCGCCCTCCGGCCCGTAGAACAACACCCAGGTATAGAAGTCGTCGCTGAATTCTTCGAACCGGTGGACCTCGCCGGCGGCCGCAAAAAGAAAGTCACCAGTCGCGAACGGTGTTCGCTGCGTGCCGTTCACAAACACGCCGCTTCCGCGAGCCACCACATATACCTCATCGCGCGAGTGCGGCTGCTGCGTGTCGCGCCCTCGCGGGGCATAAATCTCCACGCTCAACGATCCGTGGCGGAATAGCTCCGCAAACGGTTTCCCATCCTTGGTTGGAAGTTTTGCAACTGCATCGCGCAACGAGAGATACCGCTCACCGGAGTATTCCATGGCGCACTCACCATACCGCAAGTTGGCCTTTTGCGCGCGGCAACCGCTTCCGTTAGCATCTTCCTGTGCCTGCGAAAAAGAAATCTGCCAGCAGCCCCGCTGCAGCCTCCGCCACTCCCGCTGAGTACAAGGCCACCCCTCCCGCCGACGACAAGAAGCTCGGCCGCATCTTCCTCATTGATACGTTCGGCTTCGTTTTCCGCGCCTACCACGCTATGGCGCGGCAGCGCCCCATGTCCACGAAGACCGGAATTCCCACCAGCGCCACCTATGTTTTCGTGAACATGCTGAACAAGCTGCGCCAGGACTTCGCGCCCGAATACATTGCCGCCATCTTCGAAGGCGGTCCCACGTTCCGCGACATCGAGGCCAAGGAAGTCACCTCCGTCCGCAAGTTCGACATCAAATCGCAATCCTTCCAGGAAATCGCCTACGACGGCTACAAGGCCAATCGCGCCGAGATGCCCGAAGACCTCGAGCAGCAGATGCCCTACATCGAGCGATCGCTCAATGCCTATCGTATCCCGATGATCTCTGCCGAAGGCTTCGAGGCTGACGATGTCATCGGCACGCTCGCGAAGAAAGCCGCCGACGCCGGTTATCCCGTTTATATCGTGTCGAGCGATAAAGACATGATGCAGCTCGTCACCGAGCGCGTCTGCATCCTCAATCCTCCGAAAGAGAATCTCATCTGTGATCCGAAAAAGGTCGAAGAGATCCTCGGTGTTCCCCCCGACAAGGTCATCGACGTGATGGCCCTCCGCGGCGATTCCATCGACAACGTTCCCGGCGCTCCCGGCATTGGCGACAAAGGCTCGGTCCAGCTCATCCAGCGCTTTGGCAGCGTTGAAGCCGCACTCGATCATGCCGACGAAGTTGAGAGCAAACGTTACCGCGAATCCCTCCAGCAAAATCGCGATGCCGTGCTTTTCAGCAAACGCATGGTCACTATCCGCACCGATGTCGCCGTTCCATTTGAGCCCGAAACCATGCGGGCACAGGATCCCGACTATGAAGCCTGCAAAGCGCTCTTCGGCGAGCTCGAATTTACGGGCCTGCTGAAGCAGTTCCTCACGGAGGGGTCCGCTGTCGGCGAAACCGACTACGCCGACGCCAGGTCCGCCGATGAAGTGCAAGCGCTACTCAAGCACATCAATGCCGACCATCCGCTGGCCGTCGCCTTCACCAGCACCGCGCCCGCCGAAGCCGCTGAACAAGCAGAGCCGGAAGAGGATGCGCCGCAGTTGGAGCTTGCCATGGCTGAGCCGCAGCAGCTTCCGCAAGTCGCCTCCATCGCAATTTCCGCGCAAGAGGGAAGTGCGCGCGGCGTGGATCTAAAAGGCGACATGGGTGCACTCGTTCGACGGGCCCTGGGCGATCCCACCATTCCCAAGGCCGTACACGACGCCAAAGCCGCGCTGCACGCTGGTTTGCCGCTCGATTCCGTGGAGCACGACACCATGCTCTACGAATACCTGCTCGATCCCACGTACACCACGTATCGCCTGCCCGACGTCGCTCTCCGCCGCTTGAACCTGAAGCTTGCGGGCACGCTGCCCGAGGCGGCCGACATGACACAGCGCCTCGCCACGCGCCTGTACAAGCAGGTGGAAGAAAGCGGCCTGCGCAAGGTCTATGAAGACATTGATCGCCCGCTCGTCGCCGTGCTCTTCGCCATGGAGCACGCGGGCGTGAAGCTCGATTGCGATGTACTTGCCCAGATGTCGAAGCGTTTGGAACGCGACGCCGACGCGCTCGCCCGCCGCATCTACGATCTCTGCGGCGTCGAGTTCAACATCAACTCGCCCAAGCAGCTCGGCGACGTCCTCTTCAACAAGCTGAACCTGCCCAAGCCCGTGAAATACGGGAAAGGCAAGACCATATCGACAGCCGTCGATGTCCTCGAAGGTCTCGCCACCGAGCACCAAGTGCCACGGCTCGTGCTCGAGTACCGCCAGTTCACCAAGCTCAAATCCACCTACGTCGATGCCTTGCCCTCGCTCTGCCACGTTGGCACCGGACGCCTGCACACCACTTTCGCCCAGGCTGCGACTTCCACCGGCCGGCTCTCGTCGATCAATCCCAACCTCCAGAACATTCCTATCCGCACCGAGATTGGCCGCGAGATCCGCGCCGCGTTCGTCGCCGAACCAGGCCACGTCCTGCTCTCCGCCGACTATTCGCAGATCGAACTGCGCCTGCTCGCGCACTTCTCGCAAGACGGCCTTCTCGTGGACGCTTACAAGAACGATCGCGACATCCACCAACTCACTGCCAGCGAGGTCTTCGGCGTGCCACCCATGATGATCGACGCCGAGCACCGTCGCCGCGCCAAGGCCGTAAACTTCGGCATCGTCTACGGCATCTCGCCCTTCGGTCTCTCGCAACAGCTCGGTATCGACACCAAGGAAGCGAAGCGCTACATCGATAGCTATTTCGAGCGCTACAGCGGCGTCCGCGAATGGATCGACCGCACCCTCGACGAGGCGCGCAAGAACGAGAAGGTCCACACGCTGTTCGGACGCGTCCGCCCCATTCCCGACATTCACAGCCGCAACCCGAACCTCCGCGGCTTTGCCGAGCGCACGGCGACCAACACGCCGCTGCAAGGTACCGCCGCCGATCTCATTAAGCTGGCGATGATCCGCATCCACGAAGATCTCCGCAGGGAAAAACTCAAGACCCGCATGCTGCTGCAAGTCCACGACGAACTCGTCTTCGAAGTGCCAAAGAAAGAGTTGGACGCGGTACGCGAGCTCGTTCGGGACCGCATGGAAAACGTCCATCCACTCTCGGTTCCACTGAAGGTGGAAGTGGGCGTCGGCCCGAACTGGCGCGATATGGACTGATCGACAGTCATCAATCTCTGCAATCGAAACTCATGTCGTCCGGGCAGTAAAAAAGGGCACGCGCTAAGCGTGCCCACAAGCAAAACGCAAAGTCTACCGCGGAGGCGTCTGCGGTTGTGTCTGCTGCTGCGGCGGCGTTCCCGCACTCGAAGGCGTTGTCGTCGCGCCATTGTTGATTGCCGAATGCCCGCTGTTCAAATCGCTATTGCCCGCGCCGGTCACTTGCAGGTTGTTGGTCACCTTCCGGTTCTGCGCCTGCGACTGCGCAATCCGTTCCGCGTTCATCTTGGCCTTTTCGCTGCCCACCGTTCCGTTTAGCTCGATCGAGTCTCCCAGAACATTCACCGTCACCGTGCTGTCAGTCAGCGACGGATCGTTCTTGATCGATTTCTCGATCGCTTTCTGCAGCGAGACTACATCGTTATGTGTGCCGCTGGGCTGTGTGCCGCTCTGCGACATGCTGCCCGCTTCCGGCGCAGTGGCCTGCGGAGCCGAACTCGACGGGTTCGCGGACGTCTGCGAATTTCCCGCGATGCTCCCCGCCGTGTTCTGCGAAGCATTGCCCTGCGCCGCATCTTGCGAACTCAGGAACTGAGAGGTTGGGCCCGCCGCCGAACTCGATTTCGGCTGGTTTTTCATCTCGTTGCCGTTCACCGTCAGGTGCTCCTTTACTCTGCGCACCCCGGCAACCGACTTCACTTCATCCTTCGCCTTCTTCTTGTCTGCGCTTGCGTTCACCGTCCCATCGAGCGTCACCGTGCCTTTATCAACGGCCGCCTGCACATTGGCAAACGCCGGATCAGAAGCAAGCTTGCTCTTCACCGCCTCCTGAAGATCGCTATCGCTCACCTTTGCAGTGTTGCTGCTCGGTTGTGGACTGGTGCTCGCGTCGGTGTTGTTCATCGGCGTGCTTTGGTTGTTCGCGTTCTGCATGCCGCTCTGGCCATTCGCGCCGGAGTTGCCACTCGTCGGCTGCTGTGCCTTGGCGCTCGCATAGGCAAAGATCATGGCGAGGCCCAACACGAGGATCATCGTGGGTTTTTTCATAGTGCTCTCCCTCTTGTTCGTCCTGCTTACTCACGGCTGCCGCTGGTGACGAAGAGGCGGGACGGCAGTCGCGTTGCTTCCCTTAACAGATGCACCCCGCATCCGGAGGGAGGTTTCGCCCAATGGGCAAAATGTTACAGAACCGTCACCTCCGTAAGTTGATGGGCGGGTAATTGGCCTTTAAACTGGTCTTATGCACGCCCACGTGGGGGACCTCCAGGACCAGAAGACCGCCAATGTATTGCGTTTGTCGCTGGTCGTCACGGTGCTATATATCGTGCTGCTGGTGGTGGCTGGAATCCGCTCACACAGCCTCGCGCTTCTCTCCGAGGCAGGGCACAACCTCTCAGATTTCCTCGCGCTCCTGCTCACGTGGGTCGCCGTGTACGTCCAATCGCGCCCGCCAAGCGCTACCAAGACGTTTGGTTATCAGCGCGCTGGAGTCCTGGCCGCGTTCGTAAACGCCGCCTCACTCGTGCTGATCGCCTTCCTGATCTTCTACGAGGCCGCTCATCGCCTCTACGCTCCATCGAATGTAGATCCCAAAACCATGATGTGGGTGGCTGCCTGCGGCGTCGTCATGAACGGCCTCATCGCGCTCATGCTGCTGCGCGCGCACAAAGACCTCAACATCCGCAGCGCCTTCCTCCACGAACTGGGCGACACTCTTTCCACCTCGGCGGTCATCGTCGGAGGCTGGGTCATCCTGGTCACCAAGCAGACGTGGGTGGATCCCGCCCTCTCGTTCGGCATCGGCGCGCTCGTGCTCTGGTCGTCGTTCGGGATCATTCGCGAGAGTCTCAACATACTTTTGGAAGGCACGCCGCGCGGCATCAGCCCAGCCAAGATCGTCGAGACGGTGACGCAAGTGGACGGCGTAATCGACGTTCACGACCTCCACGTCTGGAGCCTTGGAAGCGAGACCCACGCACTCTCCTGCCACATCCGCATCGCCGACCTTCGTGCCTCGGAGAGCGAGTCGATCCTCAAAGCTGTGAATGAACGCCTGGCGTACGACTTCCACATCCACCACACCACGATCCAGTTTGAGCACGAAGTCTGCGAAGTCGCGCACGGCTGCGTCATCCCCGTGAGCCATGCCCACGATCACGAGCATGAACATGAGCACGGCCACGAGCACGCGTAATCATCCCGCCCTTTTTCTCTGATGGAATTGTGATTGGTAGATCTCTCCTGCGCGCGCCAGCGTGTCAATCTCGCTCACCGGCTTGTCCTCGCGAATGCGCAAAATCCGCGGAAATCGCAGCGCAAACCCACTGTTGTGGCGGTCTGACTTCATTACCGCATTGAATGCCACTTCAAGCACAATCTGCGGTTCCACCTCGCGGACAAATCCGTGGTCAACGATGGTGTGCTCCGTGAACCACTTCGTCAGCTCGCCGATCTCGACGTCGGTCAGCCCGGAATAGGCTTTCCCAATGTTCAGCAACTGCTCGCCATCTCTCACCGCGAACGTGTAATCGCTGAGCACGCCCGCGCGCTTTCCATGACCGAATTCCGCCGCGGTCACCACCACGTCCAATGTTGCCAGCTCTCTCTTCAACTTCAACCACGATTTCCCGCGACGCCCCACGGCGTAGGTCGAGTTCACATCTTTGATCATCAGCCCTTCATTGCCACGTTCCTGCGCGGATTCGAACAACCGGTCGAGGTCTCCGGCGGAATCGGCTCGTGCCTGTGGCGCCCGCAGCACTCGCTGCTCCGCCACCACCTCGGCAAACAACAGGGAAGTTTGCCCATGCTGCTCCGGGTTCGCCAGTCGAGGCGCCGCTTCAAGGAAGATCTCGTCCAGCAGCGCCGCCCGTTCGTGCAGCGGACGATCGATCGTCAACTCCCCGCCCGCGTAGAGCACGTCAAACGCAACGTAGCTCACCGGCACATCGCGTTGCATGGCCGCCGAGACGGTCTTCCGCCCCAGCCGCTTTTGCAACTCGTTGAAGGCCAGCGCCTGCCCCTCGCGCCACGCCAGGATCTCGCCATCGAGGATCACCTCGCGCCCAATCGCCGCCAGCCATGGCACAAGCTCCGGGAACGACTCTGTAATGTCGTCCAGCGTTCGCGAGAAAATCCGCACTTTACTTCCCGATACATGCACTTGCGCGCGAATGCCGTCGTACTTGTCTTCCACAATCGCGTGTTCGAATTCCGCGAACGCCTCTTCGGCAGTTTCAGCCGGCGTGGCCAGCATGAAGCCAATTGGGTGGAAAAGCCGCATGTGGGCTTTGTTGAGCTTGTCGCTGGCAGCCAACACGAGCGTCTCGCCAATGTCGCCCACCAACATGTTGGCGCGCCGGACCTCGCCAATTTCGCGCCCGTACGCCTTCGCGATCGCCTCTTCCACTTGGCTCTCTTTCAGCCCAATCCTCAGCTCTCCCGTGATGATCTTCACCAGGTACTTGGCTTCCAGCGCGGTGGCACGCGCAAACAGCGCCATCGTCAGCCGCGACTTCGGTCCCGCGCCGCTCGCCCCGGCGATCTGGTCGAACGTCCACTCCACCTCGCGCAACGTCAGCGTGCTCTCCGGCGGAGCACTCGCTCTCAGGATGTCGAAGCTTGCGTTTCCAAGGTCGCCGTGACGCCGGTAGGCTGCCGTCAGTCGCGCCTCGTTCGCGCCGGAAAGATCGGCAATCACGCGCCACAGGATAGCGCCGCCGACTTGCAGGGTCTTTTCTTCGTAGGCAGGGAATGCTCTTCCGGAAAGAAACAACGCCGACAGCGCGGCTTCCGGCACCGTTCGCGACTGAAAGTAGTTCGCGACGATAGCGACCTTTTCGGTCTTTTTGGTGGTGGCGGAGACCGCCTCACAGGTTTCGGCAAGTAGCCGCATGGTGCGTTGGATGCCGCTTCGTGACACCCGATTCTACCCGCACCGCTGATGGCTTAATCCGCCGCGAGCGCCAGTTCTTCCTCAACCGGGCTCGCCATGTGTCGATCCACCGCCGCAAATGCCAACACCGTGAGCTGTTCGAACAACGACGCCGGCACCTCGCGGTTCAGACGCTCCCGCAATTGCAGCCCTTCACACGCGTAACGCAAAATTTGGGTTGTGCGTTCCACCCGGGCGACTTGAATCTCTTCTGAATCCTGTACCTGCGCGTTGGCAAAGTCGATGTAGGTTCGCAGCACTTGCCGCAAGTGATCGACGGACAATTTCACTTTGCGCAATGCCCTTACGTCGGGTTCGCCTAGCCGCTCGTCGAGATCGTCGACTTCAGCGCCTGCTAAAAGAGTGATTTCATTTTGAATGCGTCTAAGATTTTCGGAAATACGGGTGATATGAAGTGGAGCGGAGCCCATGGGTGGTGGCCTAGCAGTTCGAGAATAGTACAGCCAACCTCCTAGGCTATAGCTCGGGGCTATGGAGGGCTATGACCCTGAGGGGGACTTCATCCCAACAGTGTGCAATTGACGCATCAGTTACTAAGCCCCTATGCTGAATTGTGCGCCGTCTCCTGGCGCTGGGGCGTCTAACCTACATGCGTTTTTGGCGACACTGGTTCCGGTTCATGACGGCGGTACAACTGCTTCCCGCTTTGGAAGGCGGCGAGGAAACTCTCGTCGGCGGCCAGGCCGTGCTTGAGGGCGTCATGATGCGCTCTCCCCACGCCTTCAGCATCGCCGTGCGCAACCCGCAAAAACAGGTCGTCCATCACACCGAACCCATCGAGCGCCTCAGCGAAAAGCATAAGTGGATGGGCTGGCCCTTCGTCCGCGGCCTCATGACGCTCGGCCAGGCAATGGCCCTCGGATTCAAAGCCCTGCGCTTTTCCGCGAACATCGCCCTGGCAGAAGAAGGCGCAGAAGAGAAAAAGCTCGAGAGCAGTGGCTGGGTAATGGCCATCAACATCGTGATCTCGCTCGGCTTCTTCATCTTCATGTATAAGTTCCTGCCGCTCATGGGCGCGCGCGAACTCAAGCACGTCAACCCGCTTTTCGGACACCAGTTGGCCTTTAACCTCGCCGACGGCTTCATCCGCATTGCCATCTTCCTGCTCTTCATCTGGGCCACTTCGCTGATGAAGGACCTGCACCGTGTCTACGAATACCACGGCGCCGAGCACAAAACCGTCTTCGCCTTCGAGAACCACGATCCGCTGACAAACCCGGAAGTGCAGAAGTACTCCACCTATCACCCGCGCTGCGGCACGTCGTTTCTCATGACGGTGATGCTCATCAGCATGGTGGTTTACCTCTTCATCCCCGTGAGCTGGCCGCTTTGGGGACGCTTCGCCATGCGCGTGGCTCTGTTGCCGGTCATCGCCGGCACCTCCTACGAGATCATCCGCTTCGCCGCCAAGCGCAAAAACGTGCTCTTCACCCTGCTCACCCTCCCCGGCCTCTGGCTGCAGCGCATCACCACCCAGCCGCCCGACGATAGCCAGGTCGAATGCGCCATCAGCGCCCTAGACCAGGCCATGGAGCTAGAAAAGCAACGCGGCGGCGAACTAATCATCGCCTAGCTTCTTTTTTGGATGTCATCCCGAGCGGAGCGTGCGCAGCCCGCGCAGTCGAAGGACCCCTGTTCGTTCCACCTCGGTGATCTTAGCCATCACGTTTCATCCCGCACTCGCACAAATGCAAGGCCGAAGGCCGACCCACCCTGTTCGTTCCACCTCGGTGATCTAAGCCATCACGTTTCATCCCGCACTCGCACAAATGCAAGGCCGAAGGCCGACCTGCTGTATTCGTTCCACCTCGGTGATCTAAGCCATCACGTTCCACCCCGCACCTACGCAAATGCAAGGCCGAAGGCCGACCCGCCGTAAAAGCCCGGGGCGACAGCCCCGGGAAAGCTGCCGCCACAAAATCGGAGCCCCTTTAGGGGCGGCACGCCTCTGCAGCGAGGCGATCAGCCTCGCGCCCAATGTTAAGATAGTCCCTGCATGACGCTTTCCCTCCATCACGTGCTTGGCTAGGGGCGCCCGCCGCCATCGCCGTCGTCCGCCTGAAATTCCCATCAACGAATCGCCCGTGAAGGACGCGCCATGTTTGAACGATTAGAACAAATCGAAGCCAAGTACGAAGAGCTCACCCAAGCCCTCGCCTCGCCCGAGACCGTCAACGACTCCGCCAAGTATCAAAAGACCGCCAAGGCCCACGCCGAGCTGACCCAGCGCGTCCAGAAATACCGCGAGTACAAGGACCTCACCCGCGGCATCAACGACAGTCGCCAAATGGTCGCCGAAGAAACCGATCCCGAGATGAAGGCGTACGCCCAGCAGGAGTTACAGGAACTCGAGCAGCGCCTGCACACGGTGGAAGAAGAATTGAAAGTCCTGTTGTTGCCCAAGGATCCGAACGACGAGAAAAACATCATCGTCGAAATCCGCGCCGGCACCGGCGGCGACGAGGCATCTCTGTTCGCCGCGGAACTCTTCCGCATGTACAACCGCTACACCGAAACCCAGCGCTGGAAGGTCGAAGTCCTCTCATCCTCGGAATCAGGCGTAGGTGGCGTGAAGGAAGTCATCGCCATCATCGAAGGCAAGGGTGTGTATTCAAAGTTGAAGTATGAAAGCGGTGTCCACCGCGTGCAGCGCGTTCCGCAGACCGAAACCCAGGGCCGCGTCCACACCTCCGCCGTCACCGTTGCGGTGCTCCCCGAAGCCGAAGAAGTCGACATCAAGATCGAGGCCAAGGACATCCGCATCGATACCTTCTGTTCGTCCGGCCCCGGCGGCCAGTCGGTGAATACCACGTATTCCGCGGTGCGCATCACCCACATTCCCACCGGCACGGTGGTCAGCTGCCAGGACGAAAAATCGCAGATCAAGAACCGTGAAAAAGGCATGCGCGTCCTGCGCGCCCGTCTCTACGAAGTCGAGCAGCAGAAGCAGGCTGACGCACTCGCCAAGGAACGCAAGCAGCAAGTCGGCTCAGGCGACCGCAGCGAGAAGATCCGCACCTACAACTTCCCGCAAAACCGGGTGACGGACCACCGGATCGGGTATACCGTCCACCAATTGAGCGAGTTTATGGATGGCAAGATTGGCGGGCTCATCGAGGCGCTGGTTACGCACTACCAGGCGGAAAAGTTGAAGGAGCAGTCGGCAGCGGTAAGCTAAGTCATTGAGGCATCGTGAAGCCTGAGGTCCCGCGGGGATGGCGGCTGAGGTCTTTTACTCCCTTCTTACTGAAGGTCTGGATGCCTACGCTTGCTGGCATCGCGATCGTGATATTCGCGAGGACGAACTTGCTCGCTTGGTGCATTAGCCTTCCAGCTATCGTTGCGCTGTTATTCATGACCACATTGGCGCAGGTCCGCACCGACGGAGCTGGGATCCAAATCAAACGTTTCTTTCGTTGGGTGCGCATCTCGAAGGCCGAAATAGTTTGCATGGGCGAATCGGCCATTGAGGGAACAGGATTTGTCGAGCTGAGGAGGTACGTTTTCCCGTGGCGCCGGATCTACTTCCAGATGAACTGGGCTGATGCCCATATTCAAAACCAGATTCTAGTCCAGAAGAAACACCCTGAACGTAGGCGATGACCCTCAAGCAAGCCTTCGACGCCGCCCTAAAGAAACTCGAAGCCGCCGACACCCCGTCCCCTCGACTCAGTGCCGAACTCCTCCTCATGTTCAGCCTCAACTGCGACCGCGCCTATCTCTTCACCTATCCCGAGCGCGAACTCACCGCCGACGAGCAATCCCGCTACGACGAAGCCATCCGCCGCCGCTGCACCGGCGAGCCCGCGCAATACATCACCGGACACCAGGAATTCTACGGCCGCGACTTCCTAGTTACTCCCGCAGTGCTCATCCCACGCCCCGAAACCGAGCACCTCATCGAAGCCGCCCTGGAAATCTTCCCGCGAGATGGCAGGCTCAGCATCCTCGATGTCGGCACTGGCTCCGGATGCATCGCCATCACGCTCGCAAAAGAATTTCTGCGAACCAGAGTTATGGCTGTCGATATCTCCCCCGAAGCCCTGGAGATCGCCCAAGCCAACGCCGCCCGCCTGGAGGCCCAAGTCGAGTTCCGCCAAAGCGACTTGCTGAGCGCCATCGAACCCGCTCGCCAGTTCGACGTAGTCGTCTCCAACCCGCCCTACGTCGGCGAATGTGAAGCCGACAAAGTTCAAAAACAAGTCCGCGATTTCGAGCCTCACATCGCGGTCTTCGGCGGCCACCGCGGCATGGACATCATCCACCGCCTCGTCCCCCAAGTTCGCGAGCACCTGAAACCCAACGGCTGGTTCCTAATGGAAATCGGTTACAGCACCGCCGATCCCGTCCACGAAGCCATGCGCGATTGGCAAGACTTCAAAGTCATCCCGGATCTCCAAGGCATCCCCCGTGTCGTCGTCGCCCGAAAACCTGACACCCACCACGGAGACACGGAGACACGGGATTCTTAATTCTTGATTCTCAACTTCACAGAATAAGGCAGCCCTCCCATCAGGCTGCCTTTGACCGTGGTAGGTGTCAGGTTTAGTGCCGGAAGTGCCGCACCCCCGTCGTCACCATCGCCAGCCCCAATCGGTTCGCCGCGTCAATCACTTCCTGGTCCTTCACCGATCCGCCGGGCTGGATGATCGCCGTCGCTCCCGCCTCGGCGATGACTTCAACTCCATCAGGAAACGGGAAGAACGCGTCGCTCGCCGCCACGCACCCCTTCAGCGGCAGCACGGCCTTCATCGCGCCGATTCTCGCCGAATCCACCCGACTCATCTGCCCAGCCCCCACGCCCACGCTGCGCCCGTCTTTGGCGTACAAAATCGCGTTTGACTTCACGTGCTTGCACACCTTCCACGCAAACAGCAGGTCCTTCATCTCGGTTTCGGTAGGCTTGCGTGTGCTCACGACTTTCAAGTCCGCCTCGGTCAGCGGACGCACATCGTTGTCCTGCACCAGCACGCCGCCCGAAACGTTCTTCAGCGTGTACTTCTGGTGGAGGGCCTTCACTTCGACGAGCCGCAAATTCTTCTTCTTCGCGAATGCCGCCTTCGCCCCTTCGCTGAAGCTGGGCGCAGCAATAACTTCGAGGAACAGCTTCGCCATTTCCTCCGCGGTGGCGTCGTCGATCTCACGATTCACGCCAATCACGCCGCCAAACGCCGAAACCGGATCAGCTTCCAATGCACGTTTATACGCTTCGACAAGTGTCGAACTGACCGCCGTCCCGCATGGGTTCGTGTGTTTAATAATCGCGCACACCGGCTCAGTGAATTCCTGCGCCAGGTCCCACGCCGCCTGCAAATCCACAATGTTGTTGTACGAAAGCTCCTTGCCCTGGAGCTGTTTTCCATTGGCGACGCCAAGTCCGGTTCCGTCGGAATACAACGCCGCCTTCTGATGCGGATTTTCGCCGTACCGCAGGTCGAACGCCTTCCTGAACGAAAGCCGCAGCGTCTCCGGGAACCCATCGCCCGTATTGATCTTCGAAATATCGAACTTGCCGGCGTCGTCTTGCCCAACGCGCTCCAGCGCCGTCGCAATCGCCGAATCGTACGCCGCGGTGGTCGCAAATGCCCGCTGTGCCAGCTTCCAATGCGTTTGCGCGGAAACCGAACCGCCGCTCTTGTCCATTTCCTCCGCAATCGTCGCGTATTGCTCCGGAGAGCTCACGATCGCGACATCCTGGAAGTTCTTCGCCGCCGAGCGCACCATGCTCGGTCCACCGATATCAATGTTCTCGATGATCTCCTCAAAGTGCGCCCCCGGCTTCGCTGCCGTCTTCTCGAATGCGTAGAGGTTCACCACCACCATATCGATCGGCTGGATCCCATGCTCGTTCACCGTCGCGACATGTTCTTTATTCGCCCGCAAATGCAGGATCCCGCCATGCACCTTGGGATGCAGCGTCTTCACCCGCCCATCGAGCATCTCGGGGAAGCCCGTGAGGTCGGAAATATCTTTCACCGCGATACCGGAATCGCGCAGCAGCTTGGCCGTGCCTCCGGTGGAAATGAGTTCAACGCCATGCGAAGAGAGTTTTTTTGCGAACTCCGCGAGCCCAGTTTTATCGGTAACCGAGAGAATTGCGCGACGAATCTTTGCCATCAGTGCCTCAGCAGGGATTTGGTCGGATCAGGGAACCTTCCATTTTAAATCAACCAATCCACCAGAGACATTGTCATTGCGAGGAGCGTAGCGACGTGGCAATCCCGAGACTG
>DASYAU010000131.1:0-1637 GCA_036501185.1 Candidatus Korobacter sp.
TGCGGTCGCCCGCGGCGGTGTGCTGCCGAATCCATGCATAGACTTGCGTTCGTTGTTCGAGCGCCTGCGCTTGAGAAGCGGAAGCGAGCTGCAAGTCACGCGGATCGCGGATGAGATAGTCCCAAGCGGCCCAAGCGAGCACGGAGGCGAACGCAATGGTGAGGGTTCCTGCCAGCAGGCGTTGCGAGAGGGGCGCGATCGGGGAGAGGTTCGCGCGGAGAGCGCCGCTCAGCCTGCGCAATTCGAGCCATAAACCGGCCAAGAATACCGGGATGAACGGCAGAGAGAACCGCTCCGGCTGAGGAAAGGGCCACACCAGCACGACACAACTGTACAAGAAGAGGACGAAGAATATGGGCTGCCACTCCTCGCGTTTGCGCTGGCGAGCGATGCCCAGCCAGATGGGTACCGAGAGGATGGCAGTGAGCGTCGACGCCCATTTGCCAGTCAGGCCGGCGATGATGGAGCCTGGAGAACTTAGCAGAAGTAGCAAATTCAGCTTGACCATTTCCAGCAAGGCGGTGAAGGTAGGCACGCCCATGCGCCAGTGGAAGCCGATGTAATCGGTGTAATAGGCCAGCACGTAAACCCAGCCGGAGTCCGGCGAGTCGGGCCCGACCGGCTTTACCGGGACGTGGTGCAGCATGGTGGGCCAGGATTCCACTCCCACGACCAGCGCCGCGGCGATCCCAAGAAGGATTGCCTGGCGGTAGGCTCGCCTCCACAACGCGAGAACGAAGATTCCTCCGATCGCCGCGACGCCGATGGTGCGCATCCCGGTGGAAAGACCCGCCGCGAGACCGGTTGCAATGACGAGCCACGCTTCGGCTTTTGGTCGCGCGGCGCGGTCGGCGAGTGCTAAGGCCGTCAAGACTAGCGCCGCGAAGGGCACGTCGCTCATGATGACACCACTGAAGCGCACGAGAAACGGCTGGAAGGCGCAGACGGCTGTAAGAACGAGCGCTACGTTGCGGCCGATCCCGGGCAGCTTGCGCAGCAGAAAAAAGGCGGCCAGCAAGGCCCAGCAGCCGAAGAATTCGGTCAGGCGGACAGCGTCAATCAGATTGGCCGGAAACGCCGGATGCAGCTTCCAAATCCAAGACAACAGCCACGGGTAGACGATGGGATATTTCGTTTGCGCCGGAGTGCCGGGAAAACTGGCCAACACGTAGCCCTGTCCGTCAGCGAGAGCTTTGGCGGTGCTGAAGTAGATGCCGTCATCGTGGAGACGGCCAAAGAAGACGGTGGGATTCCAGCGCTCGACGTTGTGAACGAAGAGAACAAGGATGCAGGCGAGAACCGCGCTGGTTTGCAAACGGCCGACGATCTGGCGCGAAGTCTCCTGAACGGTTTTGTGCTCCTCGTAACGTGTCTCGCGTCTAATGAATATTCCGCGTCTTGCGTCCCACGTAATCCATCAAGAGGTATTGTCCGAGGGTATACGGAGTGGTGAAGTACGCTTTGCCGCGGCAAAGCTCGGTGATCTTCTGCACGAAATGCACCAGACTGTAGTCGCTCGCCAGCATGAACGTGTTGATCAAAATCCCGGCGCGCTTGCACTTCGCCACTTCTTCCATCGTCTGCGTGACCACCAGCGGATCCAGTCCGAAAGCGTTTTTGTAAATGCGCCCATCGTC
>DASYAU010000132.1:0-13647 GCA_036501185.1 Candidatus Korobacter sp.
ACCCAGCTCGATCCCGGTAAGACGCCCGACAAGTGTTCCGACGGTGAAGGCAATCCCACTCTCGAAAAGATGGATCCCGCCGGTCCCGACGCCAAAGCTCTGATCGAGAAACTCATCAGCCATCACGTCGCGGTCACGTCCACCTTGCCTGTTTTCGAAAACATGGTTCCCGGCCGTCCGCCGCTCACCGAACGCAACATGGCATTGCTCACCTCCGAAGCCCGCACCGCCTATCTGTACAACCGCAACCGCAGCTACAGTCGTGCGAAGGGAAACGAAGCCCAACTCTTCAAGCGCGACATGGACCTCGAACTCGCCTTCTATCGCGCCGGCGGCTTGCTGCTCGCTGGACCCGATCCCACCGGCAATGGCGGAACTTTCCCCGGCTTCAGCGATCAGCGCGAAGTCGAGTTGCTGGTCGAGGAAGGACTCACGCCGCTCGAAGCCATCAAGGTCGCAACCTGGAACGGCGCGCTCTACATGGGCAAGCAGGATAAGATCGGCTCGATTGCAGCAGGGAAGAACGCTGACCTGGTGGTGGTGAAAGGAAATCCTGCCGCGAAGATCGACGACATCGAAAACGTAGAGATCGTCTTCAAAGACGGCGTCGGCTACGATTCCGCGAAAATCATCGAATCCGTCCGCGGACGTTACGGAGAGTACTGAGCTATTTGTTCAGCGAAAGCGCTTGGCTTAGCGCGGCATTGGGATCGCGACGCACCGCAGCAAGTTCAGCGGTCGGCGATTCAGCTTCGATGTTCTTAAGATTTTTATCAACCACCGAAAACTCCGGCGCAGCTTGGTTGCGGCCCACCATCTGCTGCGCCCGCAACAGGCATGCGTATGCCATCGTATCCAGGTGATGTGCCCGCAAAAGCTGCGCATAGCCGATCAGGTCGGTGGCCTCCAAATCCGGCGACGAAGCGCTGTCCATGTGCAGCGCCTCCTGGTAAAGCCGTAGCGCCTCCCCAAAATTCCCGAGTCGCTCCTGGAACTCAGCCGCGCTGCTCGCCACCAGGCTTTGCAGGTGCGGGTCCTTCGCGGAAGTAGCAATGTTTTCGGCGGAATCGTACGCGTGCAAAGCCATCGATGTGTGCCCGGCGCTCACCAGGCAATCCGCCATGTGCAGCAGGGAACTCACCACCACGCTCGGCGGCGGTATCGCGCCGCTATGCGCCTTCGAAAGCTGCCCCAGGAACGCTTGGTAATGCGGCAGCGCGAGGTCCAGTTTGTTCTGGCCCCAGAAAAACTCCGCCAGGTAAAGCTGTGCATTGAGTTGTCGAGGATCGACCGCCACCGCTTTCTCCCAAACTCGCGCGTGCCTCGGCCGCATTGCCGAGATAGTTTGCCAGGATGCCGCGGTTCACAAGCAGGTTTGCATCCTGCGGCGTGCCCTGCATCCACGCGTTGGTGAGTTGGAACGCGTCATTCAAGCGTTTCTGGGAAATTAGGAATTGCAGGTACTGGTCGCGAATCGCGGCGTCATTCGGTCGCTCTGCGCTGGCGCGGCGAAACGCGGCGAGGGCCTCTTCGGCGTGCCCCGCGGCGGCTTCGTCACGCGCAACATGCGCCTGCACCAACCCGTCGTACGGATTCAGTGACGCAGCGCGCTGCAACAGCGTAGGACGGCTCGTATTCATCCCCAGCGCGAAGCGTGCCTGGTCCAGGCTTGCAAGCGCCACCAGCGCGCACAGGCTCCCAACCCGTAGCGTGCGAGCTCCCGCCGTTGCGCTTACCGTCCAGCGCGTGAAGCGTACCAGGGCGCCGCCGGCATCCGTCGCCGCCTGCGTAATCCGGGCCGGCGAATTCAACAGCAGGTTGGCGATTCTCCCGTCCCGCAACTTCCAGATCGCCCCATCGAGAATGAAGTGGTGCAGGTTCACCAGCGCGGTGAAGATCAGGAAGCTGCTCGTGAAATCAAAATGGAAAACGTAACTCGCCAGCCATGGGCCTGGCAGGAACAACGCAATCCCACCCGCCACGAGGATGGCGAAATACGCCCATGGACGCCAGCCGCTCTTCGAGCCTGATGCTTCACGCCGCGCATAGTAGCTGGTGATCCACAGATACTGCGCCGAGTGCATGATGGCCATCACCCCCGTGCTGTAGCGGCTTTGCGGCAGCGCGAGCCGCCCCGAAACCGTCAGCAGGCTTGGGATCAGGAACCATAGATACTGCGTGGAGAGCAATGTCACCGGCGCGATGAGTGCCTGCTTGCCGATCTGCCGGTACAGCGAGCGTATCCCGAAAGCCGAGAGTGCCACGCAAACCAGCGCAAGCAGCGCGGTCGCCCAGCGCACCCATTCGACCGGCAGGTTCAACGACACAAATAGCGGATCGCTCGACGGCCCTGCATGAAGGTTGAGAAACAGCACGACATACGTCAGCAGGAAGACTGAATAAAGCGCCCGGCGCTGCGCCTGGCTGGGCGACGCACCCGCCCTCCGCGCGAACATCATGAACAGGCCGTAATTCTGGCCGCTGTAGTGCCACGGACTCCACGTAAGGTAAAGCGTAAAGATCCACGGCAGCATCCGCACGTAAAAGTGCGAGAGCATCGCCGTCAGCAGCACCAGTCCCGTGATGTGGACGGTGAAGATGCGGTATTTCTGGAAGTCTTCTGCGGTGTGGTAGGCGCGATAAATCGTCGCCATGTAGTGCGGATAATTAAAAAAAAGCGCCAGCAGGTAAAACGCAATTGCCCATGTACCCGCATGCGCTCCAACCAGGAAATAGGACAGCAAAAGCAACGGCGCCGACCACGCGCCACAGCCCACAATCAGGTCCACGACCGGATTCTGGATCCAGGGGCTCGCGGCGGCCGGAGCCAAAGCCATTTTGCTCGCGCGCTTCGTCATGCGAATCAGGAATTCTGAACATTATAGAGTTCCCGGCGCCAGCCACTGAACTTTCGCGTAACCGTAGATTGCTGGGATTGATGCCTTAATTCTTGGGCTTCGTATCAGGGCAGCGCCTCAGCGCGGGCAGGGAGATGCTTTTCGGGACTCCAGGATCAGTCTTGTATCAGGGCAGCGCTTCAGCGCTGCCGAAAAGCGAGGCTCGAACCTGGGCTTTAGCCCCTGCCTATCTCCGTCCGACTAACAACTCGCCCACACGTGCTGCTCTTGCGATTCCAGCAGCTCCGCTTCAATCTCTTCTTCCAATTTCTTCAACCGGAGCTCGATTTCCGGTTGCGCCGACTCCGCGCGCATATCGCTGATCGTCCGAAGCAGCAGGTAAATGTCATGCATGTGTGCTGGTCCTCATTCGCTCAGCTTCCAGCCTAATTGCCATGCCGTTTTCCCTCTATCCCACTCACAGCCCCTCCCTCCCACTACCGTGTTAGTCAAATTGGGAATCCCGGAGCGATCCCTCACTTATCACATTCCCTGTGACTCGCCGCGAGATACGCAATGACTTCATCACTTTCAAAACTTCGAAACTAAAGGTTGTGTACTTTTTGGGAACCCACAAAGGTCAAGTCCCACGTCCGAGGGAGTGCAAAACCCGAGCCCCGGCTCGACACTAACACCGTGGCGACCACCATGAACATCACGACCAAAGGTCCCGATCTCGAACGCGCAAAGGGTGAGCAACTGGCTCTCAACGATCTTCTCGAAGTGGAAGCCTGCTTGCGCGATATGCTGCAGACCACCAGCGACCCCGCGGTGCTCCAGCGACTCTTCAATCTCCATCGCGAGATCCAGCGCTACGTCGCTGAAGTCAACGCCTCCAAGAAGTAGCTTCCCCGGCAGTCCTCGTTGCATGATCGTGGCAAACCGAGCTTCGTTCCCGACATCTTAATCAGGTTGGCCATCTTTCTTTCATGCCCCGGGGGAACTCATGAAGCGACTCATCTTTTGGACAGCCGGAATTGCGCTCGGACTTTGGGCGGTGAACCAACTGCGCGGAGGCCGCGCCCTGCGCCGTCTCACCGCACTCGACCTCAACCAGTGTTCTCGCGAAGACCTCCTCGCCATCCCAGGTCTCACCGCTTCGCTGGTCGACCGCATCATCGACAACCGGCCCTATCATCATCGTCTCGATCTTGTCGCCCGTATGGTCATTCCCAGCGGCATCTATCAAACCATCCGCGATCGCGTAGATGTCTCTGCCGCCGCCGCTAAACGTCCCATCAATGTTGCCTCTTAGTGCTGTGCCATGCCCGAACTGACTAAGGCGCATTTGTAAAAGCCTTGTGGCAGCTCTCGAACGTGGGCAAACCTCGCGTTGCCGCGGCCATCGAACCGTCAAACGAACGCTATCCAGCGCTCAGGAGAAAAAAACGCATGAGTAAAAAACTTCTCACGATTGCAACCGCGGTCATCTTCTCGACAGGTATCGCACTGGCGCAGAGTAGCTCCACGTCCAGCCCCGACCAGAGCACCGGTGCTCAGAGCTCCCAGAGTCAGAGCACCCCTTCTACCAGCTCGAGCCCGACCGGCTCCAGCACCTCCACCTCGCCATCGTCCACCACGGGGTCGAGCAGCTCGGACATGAATTCGACTTCGCCGTCGAGTCCCAGCAGCAGCAGCTCAACTGATACCACTTCGCCAAGCTCGACTTCGCCAAGCTCGACTTCGCCTAGCTCCAGCAGCCCTGACATGAGCGGAACCAGCTCCACCAGCCCGAGCTCTACCTCCACTCCGAACAGCACCTCCGGCACGGGCAGCAGCTCCACGCCGAGTACCAGCAGCACGCCGCCGCAGCGCTAAGCGGAAGCTGCATTTCGACGGAGCCGTGGCTTTCGCGCCACGGCTTTTTCTTTTGTCGTGGTGCTACTATCTTTCGCGATGAAGCGCATTCTGCTCCGCATGCTCGCCGGGCTCCTGCTCGCTGCCGCACTGTTCTACGCCGCCGATTATGCCTGGCTCCGCGTCCGCGTGGGCCGCAACGCCGCCTTCGATACTGTGCAGGTCGAGATCGTCGACCAGATTCCCCAGAAGGGAAACAAGGCCGAGTACGTCCCCCAGGAGCCGCAAATGCAGACCTGCGTCCGCTCGATTTTGCCTCACCTCGGCGATCAGCCCTGCTGGTATCTTCGCCGCCACAGTTCTCAACAGGTGAATTTCTAAGCCGCTCCTCCATCGCCCAACGCGTCTCGCGCTTTCGCCATCTAGCTGTAAAGAATCCCCCGAGGAGGAACACTCATGCCACTTTTTTCGATGAAGCCCGAAAACCTGAACGAGCTCTTCATTGAACAACTCCGCGACCTCTACGATGGCGAACAACAAATTACGAAAGCCCTGCCAAAGCTGATTGAGAAATCCTCAAACAAGGAACTCAAGGACGCTCTCCAGGAACACCTCGACGTCACGCGCGAGCAAATCCGCCGGCTCGACGAAATCTTCCAGATGCTCAACGTGAAGGGCAGCGGTGAAACCTGCAAAGGCATGAAGGGCGTCATTGCTGAAGGCGACGACGTCGTCGGCCACACCAAGGACATGTCTGTCCGCGATGCCGTCATCATCGCTTCCGCGCAGCGCGTGGAACACTACGAGATCGCCGGTTACGGAACGGTGAAAACTTACGCCAAGCTGCTCGGCCGTACCGACATCGCCAACCTCCTCGACCAGACTTTGCAGGAAGAGAAGGAAGCCGACCAGACGCTCAACCAGATCGCTGAGAGCGTCAATCTAGAGGCTCGCGCCGCGTAGGAACTGTCAAACGTGCAAAAGGCGCTCGTCCTCGAGCGCCTTTTCTTTCCAGCTTACTCTTCCTTCGCCGGAACGGTTTCGTTCGGGTGTCCGTTTTCCTGGGGATGACCCGGCTTCACCGTTGCCGGTACGCTTGAATTCGTGTCAGGCGTATTGTCTTTGCCATCGCCCGTGTTCATTCCCGTTCCCTGCTCGAAGCTCTTGGGCGGCGCCGCCGGCGTCTCCTTGTTGTACCGGCTGTACTCCTCGCTTCCCGAGGCTTTCGCACCCGTCGACTCAAGCTTCGGGCTGTCACCTGCCAGCTTATCCGTGCACCCCACCGTCATCGTGGTTGCCAATAGTAATGCCAGTAACCAGCGGTTCATTCGCGATCTCCTTATCTCTTATCTTAAAGGAAGATGACCGGCTCCGGGCAAAGATGCCTGTCGCTGGCATCTCGCATCCTAGTTCCTGGACCATGCCGTTACGCCGCAATCCGCGAACTGCTTCGATCAAGCTCACCGTCGCGGTGCTGCTCACCATCGTCGCTGGCCAAGTCGATGTTGCCGGCTTCGTGATCTGTTGGAAAACCTTCACCGCCCACATGACGGGCAACACCGTCCACCTCGCCATGTCAGTTGTTGCTCGCCATTGGACAGACGCCGTAAAAGCGGGCCTGGTGATCCCCATCTTCCTGTTTGGCTCGCTCATCGGCCGCTGCCTCATCGAGTTCGCCGTCCGCCGCCGCTTCAAGCGCGCCGCCTCGCTCGTCCTGCTGCTGGAAGCCGCGGCCCTCAGCGAAGCCGTCGGCTTCACCGTGGTTAGTCATTCCACTGCCGCTCTCTGGACCTCGCTGATGCTCCTCGCTCTCGGCATGGGACTGCAGACCGCCACTCTCACCCGCATCGGCCCGCTCACGGTTCACACTACGTTTGTCACTGGCATGCTCAACAGCCTCGCGCAGCGCCTTTCCATCGTCCTCTTCTTGCTTTGGGACAAGTTCCGCGGCCGCACCAACACCAGCCCCGCCGATTCCCACGCCCTGCGGCAGGCCGGGATGCTGACTCTCGTCTGGATCGCCTACTTTTTCGGCGGCGTTCTCGGCGCCCTGCTCGTCACACCCTTCCAAATGCGCTCTCTCTTCTTCTCGCTCATGTTGCTGTTTGCCGCCATCGTCGTGGACCAGCTTTCACCGCTCTCGATTGAGGAAGAGCAAGACCAGGCTAAGCAGGAGAGCGAAGAGCACCTCCGTCGCGCCGGTTGAGAAAGAAACGGTTCGAAGCAGGAGATCTGTGGGGCGAGCCGTGAACCGGTCGCCGGACCCCGAACATCTATATCGCAAGGAGAAATGGCAACCGATATGGCTAGAATGCACGGAATCGAGCCAAAACAAACCTCTTTCTTCATGCGGCAGGTCTTCCATAAAGTTCGCAAGATGCTGGGCCGCGATCTCACCCCAATGAAGATGGCAGCGCGGGTCCCCAGAGTGTTCTGGTTCGGAAGTCTCGGCGAATGGCTGTTGGGCCAGAAAGCCAAGGTCCCGTTGCGACTGCGTTCCCTCGTCGTGCTGCGAACCGCCGTCCGCGTCGGCTGTCCCTTTTGAATCGATGCCAATTCTGCCGGTGGCAGAATGTTTGGCCTTACCGACGACGAGATCGCCGCAATTAAGGAAGGGAACTTCGGAAGCTTCGCTCCGGCGGAAGTAGCTCTGTTGAAAATGGCGGACGCGATGTGCGACACGCCTTCCAACATCAGCGATGAGCTGTATGCCGAACTCCGCCAGTACTTTTCCGAAGAACAACTGCTGGAACTCGCCGCCAGTTCAGCCTTCGAAAACTATCGCGCTCGCCTCAACCGCGTCTTCGAGGTAGGAAGTGACGGCCTCTATCGCAAAGGCCTGAAATTCAAACCTCATCAAGCCGCATAGAAAAAGGCGGGATCCAATCCCGCCTTTTTAAACCTCTCAGCGCTGAAAACTAATTACGTTGACGACCGCCCACCATCGCTTGAACACTCTCTCGAAGCCGCCCAACGCTCCTTCAAAGCCGCTTCGTATCAGGGCATGGCTTTAGCCATGCCGTTCAAGCAGGGATGAAGGCCGGCTTTAGCCGCTGCTAATACTTCACGATCTTCGCAAAGCTCTGCGGATCCAAGCTCGCTCCGCCCACCAACGCGCCATCAATGTCCGGCTGCGACATCAACGCGTGCGCATTGTCTGGCTTCACGCTGCCCCCGTACTGAATCCGCAACACATTCGCAAAAGGTTTGCCAAACGATTTTTCTGCCTCATGCCGGATCACCAGGTGCGCATCCTCGGCGATTTCCGGCGTCGCTGTTTTGCCAGTTCCGATCGCCCACACCGGCTCGTACGCAATCACCATCTTCGTCGCCTTCTTCGCCGATATCCCTCGGAATGCCACCGAACACTGCCGCCGCAACACATCTTCCGTCAGCCCGGCTTCGCGTTCTTCTAATACCTCGCCTACGCAAACAATCGGCGTCAAACCGTGCTCCAGCGCCACTTCCAATTTGCGATTCACCATATCGTCGGTCTCGTTGAAGTACTGCCGCCGCTCCGAGTGTCCCAGGATCACGTGTGTCACTCCCTCGGCGACAAGCATCGTCGGCGAGCACTCACCCGTGAACGCGCCTTCTTTTTCCCAGTGCATGTTCTGCGCGCCCACCATCACGTTCGACCCCTTGCACGCCTCCACCACCGCGATCAGCGAAACAAACGGGGGGCACAGCACCATCTCGTCTCGCGTATGACCCGCCACCAGCGGCAGGAACGCTTTCACGAACTCGCGTGCTTGCTGCGGTGTCTTGTACATCTTCCAATTCCCAGCAATGATCTTCTTGCGGCTCATTTCAAATATTCCATTTCCCATTGGCGCGCTGCGGCGACGTACACGTCCAGCGTGCTGCTGTCAAAAAGTGCGAATCGTACTTCTTTTACAAAGGAACTCTTCTGCAGCGCATCGGCCACGCTTTTGATCGCAATTTTCGCGGCTTCATTCACCGGGTAGCGATACGCCCCGGTCGAGATCGAAGGCAAGGCAATGGTGGTCACAGAATTCTCATCGGCAATCCGCACCGATTCGCGATAGGCGCTGGCCAGCGTCTGCGCCTCGCCGCGCTTTCCGCCGCTCCACACCGGCCCCACCGTATGGATCACGTATTTCGCCGCCATACGTCCCGCGGTAGTCATCACTGCCTTGCCCGCCGGCAGCCGCCCCATCTTCTTCACAATGCGTTCGCATTCGGCGAGGATCGATGGCCCACCCGCGCGATGGATCGCTCCATCCACGCCCCCGCCACCCATCAGCGTAGAGTTCGCCGCATTGACGATCGCATCCACCGCCAGCTTCGTGATGTCGCAAGGCCCTTCAAAGCCAATCGTCTTCTTGCTCTCCAGAACGATAGTGAAAGCAGCTTCGGCCATCTACTTGTTCGAGAGCGCTTCCACGCCCGGCAGCTTCTTGCCTTCCAAAAATTCCAGTGAAGCTCCACCTCCCGTCGAGATGTGCGTGATCTTGTCGGACACACCCGCATCGTGCACCGCCGCAACGCTATCGCCGCCGCCCACAATCGAGGTCGCTCCAGCGTTTCCGGCGACTGCTTTCGCAATTGCGCGCGTGCCCTTGGCAAAGTGGTCAAACTCGAACACGCCCATCGGCCCGTTCCAAACAATCGTCCGCGCCTTCGCAATTTCCTCCGAGAACAACGCTACCGTCTTCGGACCAATATCCAGTGCCATCTTGTCCGCCGGAATCTCAGTCACCGTCTCCGGCTTCGCCTGCGCGTCGAATTTATCGGCGACAACGTGATCCACCGGCAGCAGGAACTTCAAATTCTTCGCCTTCGCCTCCGCCAGCAGCTTCTGCGCCAACTCCACCTTATCGGCCTCAAACAGCGACTTCCCAATCTCGTGTCCCTGCGCCTTCAAAAACGTGTACGCCATTCCACCGCCAATGATGATCGCGTCCACCTTCGTTATCAGGTTCTGGATCACACCAATCTTGTCGCTCACCTTCGCGCCGCCGAGGATCGCCACGAACGGCTTCTGCGGATTCGTCAGCGCCTTCCCGAGGTAATCCAGCTCCTTCTGCATCAGCAGCCCGGCTGCCGATTTCTCCACGAACTTCGTAATTCCCACCGTCGACGAATGCGCCCGGTGCGCCGACCCGAACGCATCGTTCACGTAGTAGTCAGCCAGCTTAGCCAGCTCCTTCGAGAACGCCTCGTCATTCTTTTCTTCCTGCTCGTGGAAGCGCACATTTTCCAGCAGCAGCGCCTGGCCCTTCTCCAGCGCCTTCGACATCTCCACCGCCTGCGTGCCAATGCAGTCCGGTGAGAACCCAACGTTCTCTCCTGGGTCCATCACGTGATCGAGCATGATCCGGAGCCGCTCGGCCACCGGCTTCAAACTCATCTTCGGATTCGGCTTCCCCTTCGGCCGTCCCAGGTGCGAGCACAAAATCAATCGTGCCCCGTGCCGCAGCGCATACTCAATTGTCGGTAAAGCTTCGCGGATACGCGTATCGTCCGTGACCCGCCCGTTCTCATCGAGCGGCACATTGAAATCCACGCGCATGAACACGCGCTTATTGGTGAGCTGCAAATCTTTAATAGAGAGCTTGGACATGAAATGACTCCGCGCGAGACGCCGCGCTCAGGAACTGCGTGTAGAAAACTGCGGGTGTCCCATTCTACGGTTCCGATCTTCTCTTGATCGGAACCGTAGGGTGGGGCCTTTCGTTGAATCTACAACCCCTTGCTTCCCAGGAACGTGATCAGGTCGCGTACGCGGCAGGAGTATCCCCACTCGTTGTCGTACCACGAGATCACCTTCGCCGAGTTGCCGACCACCTTTGTCAGCTCTGCGTCGAAAATCGACGACAGGGAATTGCCCTTGAAGTCGCTCGACACCAGCGGCGCCGTCTCGTATCCGAGAATCCCCTTCAACTCGCCTTCCGAGGCCTTCTTGATCGCTTCGTTGATCGATTCCTTCGACACCGGCTTCTCTGCCGTGAACGTCAAATCCACCACCGAAACGTTCGGCGTTGGGACGCGGATTGCGAACCCGTCCAGCTTGCCCGCCAGCTCCGGAATCACCAGCTTCAACGCCTTCGCCGCACCGGTCGAGGTCGGGATCATGTTGATCGCCGCCGCGCGTGCCCGCCGCAGGTCCTTATGTGGGAAGTCCAAAATCACCTGGTCGTTGGTGTAGCTGTGGATCGTCGTCATCAATCCCGTGACGATCCCAAACGTCTCTTGCAGCACCTTCGCCACCGGCGCCAGGCAGTTCGTGGTGCACGATGCATTGGAAATGACGTTGTGCTTCGCCGCGTCGTACTTGTCCTGGTTCACGCCCAGTACCAGCGTAATGTCCTCATCCGTCGCCGGCGCCGAGATGATGACCTTCTTCACCGATCCCTTCAGGTGCTTGCGAGCATCCGCAGCCTTCGTAAAACGTCCAGTCGATTCCACCACCACCTGCACGCCCAGCGACGACCAATCCAGCAGCGCCGGATCTTTCTCCGCGAACACCTTCACGGTCTTGTCGTCGACTTTAATGCCGTCCCCGGTGGCGGAAATGTTGTGATGGAGATTGCCGAGGATCGAATCGTATTTCAGCAAGTGCGCCAGGGTCTTCGGGTCCGTCAAGTCATTGACGGCCACAATCTCAATGTTCTTGTCATTCAGAGCGGCGCGGTAAACGTTACGGCCAATTCGGCCAAAGCCATTGATGCCAACCTTAATTGCCATTTTTCCTCCGGCAATGCTGTATGTGATAAAAGCCAGGAATTACAGAGAGCCTCAATGCGCAGAGGCCAACAGAAAATCCTAGCATCCGAGATAGACAACAGCAATCGCCCCACCCCCTTTAGGGGACATTACAAATCTTTGTTTTCCGGTCGCGGATAGTCATTGCCGAATCTGCATCCCACGCATACATTCGCGCCATGGATCTCCTTCGGTCCACAGTCGCCAGTCTCTGGCCCCAGAAAACCTATCGCTGGTGGTATCCCACCGAGCGCACCGCACTCGCCCACGGCACCGCCATCTCCGGTTTTCTCGAATTTGTAATCTTCGGCTACCTCGAATCCCAGCAGTTCGCCCACCACTTCGCCCTGGTCGCCAACCACTTCGCCTCCGCCAACGAAGGCACGCAACTCGCCGCCATCGCCATCCAGGTCGTCGCGGAACTCTTCTATCCGCTCTCCTTTGTCTGTATCTTTCTCGCGTTCGAAGGATTCATCCGCTTCGTTGCCGGCGCCATCGTCCACGAAGCCGTCCCCGACCTCCCACTCACCCTCGCTGTCCGCCTCTGGCTCCGCTACATCCGCAAACCCCGCCCCGCATAATCCACGTCCTTCGCGGAGCCAACAAAGCTTTCCCCGCGCATCACTCTCTCTTGTCATCCTGAGGGCGTAGCGACGAAGGACCTGCTGTTCGTTCGCCGCCAGCCGCCACCGAACCCCGTTTTGTATCAGGGCAGCGCTTCAGCGCTGCCGCCTATTTCCCGATAAGAAAGCGGTCTTCAGCCCCTGCTTTCCGCCACTCGCATCCGCCCCCGCGAACGTGGTATAAACCTTTTATGCGCAAGTGGATGCGCGACCGCAACAAGCGGCGCACTCGCAAAACTACTCCCGGACAGCAGGCCGCCGACCAGCCCCCGCCGCTGCAACCATCCCTCGATCGTGGGCAGCCCGCCGACGTCCCCGACGACATCGGCAACCGCCTCGATAACCCCATGCCTCATGATGCCGGCCCGCTCACGTTTCGCGAGAACAAGCCCGCCCGCGCTCCGCGCAGCGAAACCCCTCGCACTGAAACCCCTCGCACCGCCGATCGCAGCGCCGACGATCGTGGCGCCTCCCGTCGTCGTGGACGCCGTGGCCGTGGTGGACGCGGTCGCACCGGTGCTCCCGTTCCCGGCAATCCGGCCAAGACTTCGCTCCCGTCTCCCGGTGGATTGACCGGTGAGTTCGCCGAAGCCGCCGACATTCTCGAACCCGCGCTCCCCGAGCCTCACGCCGAGCACGCTCCCGAAGCCGCCGAGCCGACGCCCGCCGCTGCTGCACAAGCCGCCGCCGCCCGCACCCGTCAGCCGAAAGGCGCAGTGGTGCTGGCAATCGGCCTGCCCGGCTCCGGCAAAAGCACCTGGTTCAAGCGCCACAATCTCATCCCGCTCTCCAGCGACCTCATGCGCACCTTGCTCTTTGACGACGTTACCGAGCAGCGCTACCAGGACCTCGTTTTCTCCACCCTGCGTTCGCTCCTGCGTGCCCGCATGATCGCCAAGCGCCCCTGGAACCACGTGGACGCCACCAACTTGTCGCCCAAAGAGCGCCGCAGTTGGATCAAACTCGCCCATGATTTCGGCTACGACGCCCACGCCGTCTTCTTCGATGTCCCCACCGAAGTCTGTATCGAACGCAACCAGAAACGCGGCCGCAACGTCCCTGACGACATCATTCACCGCATGGCGCAGAAGCTTCGCCCGCCCAAGTTCGAAGAAGGCTTCAGCAAAATCACCATCGTGAAGTTAAAGAAGCCCCAAGCCGACGCCAATCCTGTAGAAGAACCCGTGGAAGCCGCCGTCGAGGCCAACGAAGACCAGGAAGCCAGCGGCTCAGACTTTGCCCACGAAGAATAGAAAGCGTTAACTACAAAGCCCCACCGCCAAGGTGGGGCTTTTTCTTTTGCGACTGTTGTCATCGCGAGCCTCCGTTCATCGCCGCCCGTAGGGCATTTCTTCTTAGCCCAGCCCTATTGCGCTGGGAATCCCAACGAGGACTCTCGCGTGCCCGGAGGACACTTTTTTCCGCCATTGCTTACCTTCCAATACCGGGAATAATTTGAAACTGTTAGTTCCATTGAGGAACTCTTCGTCTCGCTAAAGTACTAGCCCAGCTTCTACTCTCGTGTTATCTTCCGCCCATGTCGAGCGGCGCTACCCCTCAATTCCACACCAAGGAACTTTCCTCCGGCACCGGTGTCTGCA
>DASYAU010000133.1:0-1522 GCA_036501185.1 Candidatus Korobacter sp.
TCCACGACATAGAAGAACTCATCCTCGTCATCGTGCTTGTGCCAGTGGTACTCGCCTTCGACGATGCCCACGCGCACGACCGAATCGTTTACTTTGCATAGGGTCTGGTTGAACCACTTGTATTCGCAGGTGTCAGCCAACGCTTGTACGTCGATCACTTCGAGGGGCTGGTGCAAAAGGTTCAGGCGGGTTTCATACGGATAGTGAACAACCGGGTCAGCCATGCTGTGCCTCCAGAAAGTTGCGCGGTCGATCGTCGGACACACCAATGCTATCTGTTGCCTGCCGCTCTCCGCTGCCGGCGCCGTCAGATCGTCCACCTACTCCGAGTCCGGTTTGGCTCCTGGGAGGCGTTTGCGCAGGAGCGCGATCTGGCCGGTGTGGTGGGCTTCGTGCTCGCAGACGTGGAACCATTTGCAGTAATTGTTGGTTGGACCCCAGGGCCAGTCCTTGTCGACCGCCATCAGCCAGGCGTCATCGCGCTTTTTGAATTCGGCGAGCGACTTGGCCCGCACTTCCTGAAGGATGTTCAAGTAGTAGTCGCGATCGTGACCTTTGATCGTCTTGCGGCCGGCGTCGCCGAGGTCCATCGCCGCGTCCCATTGCTTCTTCACCGAGTCGGGCCAACTGCCCCATTTCATCCCGTCGAAGGTGTTCATCTGGTAGTAAGTCTCGGCGGCTGCGAGATGGAGCATCAGCGCGCCGATGGTGTTGGCTTTAGCGTCGAAGAGATGATCCAGATCGGCCTGCGTGAGACCTTTCGTTGCGCTGATGACGCCGTTTGCTTCGCGCATCCACGTGAGCATGGAGACGAATGTTCCTACCTGCGTGGAGTAGCCCGGTTTAGGTCCGATGATATCGAGGCCGGCTGGATCTTTTGCCGCGGCGGCTGACTCCGGATGCAGGATCTCTCCAACAAATCCGCAGAGGCCGGCGCTCAACACGGTGGAGTGCTTCAGGAAAGTTCTTCTATCTGTAACGATAGGTGTGGCAAAAGCCAGTTTCGTCATGACTGTCTATTGACCTCGTACGAGAGCGGGAAGACCGGTGGGCCTTCCCGCAAACAGAGGCGAATTGTATCAAGCTCTGAAGACAGCAGATCCCTCCGCTTCGGTCGGGATGACGAATTGGCTGGAGGGCTTTATCGCGCGCCGGCCAGCTGCGGTTCGCGGAGCCAGTCGTAGAGCGGGAAGCTGTCGGCCAGCTCGCGGACCTGGCCACGGATTCGGGCGAGTGCGGCTTCGTCGCTGCGCTTGTCGAGCGCTTCGGTGATCCAGCGGGCGATGGTGCGCATTTCTTGATGGCCCATGCCGCGGGTGGTGAGCGCGGGGGTGCCAATGCGGATGCCGCTGGGCTTCATAGGCGGGTTGGTGTCGAAGGGAATGGCGTTCTTGTTGACCGTGATACCGGCGGCGTGGAGCGCGGTCTCGGCTTCGCTGCCGAACATGCCCTTGGCGAAGACATCGATGAGCATGAGGTGGGTGTCCGTGCCGCCGGAGATGACGCGGAAGCCGTGGCCGGC
>DASYAU010000134.1:0-108059 GCA_036501185.1 Candidatus Korobacter sp.
TGCTTCTGCAGCACCTTCGTGATCGCCGCCGTCAAGGTCGTCTTCCCGTGATCAATGTGCCCGATCGTGCCTACGTTCACGTGCGGCTTGCTGCGGTCAAATTTCTCTTTCGCCATCGTCTGTCACCTAGTAATACCGATAAATTTTGTTGTACTTCTGTCGCAGGCCGAGATCGAGTTCCTCGAGCCGGGTCAGGTAAAACTCGCGCATCTGACCCTGGTCAGCGACCGTTAATTGCTGCCACAAACCTAAAGCCGTTGTGCCCGAGCTGGTCAGCTTGCCATCCACTTGCTCGAGCAATTTCTTGTTCAACACGGTCTCGAAATCGCGGACGTTCACGCTATTCGAAACCAGCTTCTTCAAAAACTTCTCAACGCTCGCCGCCGAAAAAACTCTCTCAACCGACGAACGGAGCGCCCCAAATTCTTCGGGCCGCTCGATCTCAATTCCTGCCTGCTCAAAGCCCACTTGCGACATCTATCTCGTTTCCGTGACCGCCGCTGTACTGGCGCCGTGGGGATGTGTACTGCAACTGCAAAACTCTGGAGCCGATGACCAGGATTGAACTGGTGACCTCTCCCTTACCAAGGGAGTGCTCTACCAACTGAGCTACATCGGCCTCCAATTAAAACCAACTTGAGCCCTGTAAAACCGGTGCTCATGGAGCGGGAGACGGGAATCGAACCCGCGACCAACAGCTTGGAAGGCTGTGACTCTACCACTGAGTTACTCCCGCCCGTCTACCACTCACTTGTCCGGATCTTTCTCGTCTTTCGCGCCCTCGTCGCGCTCTTTCAACTTCTGCCGCGCGCTTGTCGTCCATACGCGAAGCGCGAAGAATGCCAGGAATGCGATCGTCAGGTAACGGAAGCGCGGTTCAGGCAAAGTGAACCATGCCGCCACCGCCAACAACGCGTAAACCCCGAGCGCAACTTGCAGCCGGCTCATACCAAAATCCTGGTGCACAGGGGAGGATTCGAACCTCCGTAGCTCCTGGGAGCGGCAGATTTACAGTCTGCTGCCATTAACCACTCGGCCACCTGTGCACAAACCCTAAACGAGCGGCGACGGGAACACGGACTCATTCGTACTTTCAAAGACCACTCAGCCTTGCGGCCCGCGAAGACGCGCTTCGCGTATTGTTGCCATTCGCGTGAACGTTTGGGAGTCATGCCAGTTACCGCGGATCACATACTTCCGCATGCAACTGGTGCTGCCGGAAGGTTCTCTACTGGAGGCGTCCTCTTGAAGCGCTGCGCGTTTACCACTACACTCCGGATTGCCGGACCTCGATCTTTGGAGCTGGCGAAGGGATTTGAACCCCCGACCCTCTGATTACAAATCAGATGCTCTACCAGCTGAGCTACGCCAGCACCTCGGAACACCCTACCGAAAGTCGGCAGAAGCTCCCTGTAAACGATTCAAAGCACGGGCAAAGAGTAAAGATTAACACACGGACATAAGGCTGCGCAAAGCGCAGCTCTACACCGTCGCACCGAACCGACAGTTGTTACCGCAAATCTCGCCACTCGCGGAAATAATCCGGATTCTGCAGAGAGCTCTCCAACCAACAGCTGGAGTGCTATGATGCGGGTACTTAATGATTTTATCCCAAAAGCCGCAGAGTTGACTACCCGCTGCCGAGGCTAATTTTGCACCCGCCCGGCGCTTGTCCCGATGAGATCTCGAAGAGCGAAAATCTGGATCGGCACTGTCGTTCTTGTCGTCATCGCCGTCATTGTCGGCGCCATCTTCCTGCGCAAAAATGCCCCTCCCGAGCCTGCCCGCCTGCTCCCCGACGGCGATGCCATGCTCTACGTCAACCTCAGGCCCGTCCGCGTCTTCAGCGACTTTGGCAAAAATCCGCATACCGTCGGTGATCCCGAATATCAGAACTTCGTTCAACAGACCGGCTTCCAATTCGAACGCGACCTCGAGGAAGCGGCTGTTTCCGTTCACGGGGAACTCGCCGGCGCCATGGGATCAGGCATTCCAACTACCCGGTTCTCCTGGGTCATCGTCGGTCATTTCAACGGCGATAAGCTCACTAAGTACCTGAAAACACTAGCGAACGACACCGACCAGTACCGCGGCGTCTCGGTTTACAGCGTCCCCCTCCAAGGCCGCACTGTCCGCGTCGGCATTCTTTCTGTGGACACGGTTGTTGCCTCCAATCTCGACGGCTCGCAAGACATTCACGGCATGATCGACCGCTATCGTGCCTCCGCGCTCCCGTTCGGCGGCCCTGACCTCGTCCGCCAGTATTACAAGCACGTCCCGCTCGGCAGCGTTGCGTGGAGTATCCTGCGCACCACTACCGCCGGCGAACACAGCTCGCCGTTCCTTCCGGGTGATGTCTCGCTCTTTGTTCCGGCGAACACGGTCATCGTGACATCGGCGCGCGCGCTGACCTCAGCTCATTTGAAAGCTGAGCTCTTCACCCCAAGTGAAGCTGACGCCAAGAAGTTCAAAGAGCAGATGGACGTCTTCCTCTCGCTTTTCAAAACAATCGAAACCAACGTGCAGCCCGGCGGCAACGATAAAGATGTGAAGGCGCTCTTCGACAACATCAAGCTGGAGCAAAACGGACCTCGCGCGTCGCTCAGCGTTGTCGTGCCATTTGATTTTTTCAAAAAGCTGCTCGCGGAAACGCCAGCGGAAGTCGCGCCCGCTCCGCAGCCTGCACCCACTTCGCCGGTCGCCGTGCACCCGCCGCCGCCTAAAAAATCAAAATAGGATCAGCGCGAGTTCGTTCTCGCCTGTATCAGCGCGACGAACTCACGCATCTCTTGCGCGTTCAGGTCCGACACCGCCCAGAACTCCAGGGATCCGCTCTTCCAATAAAGCATGTTGTAACCATTCCGCATGATTGCGTTCACCGCCTCCGTCCCGTGCTCAGGCCACATGGATAAATTGATCACGTGTTTCCGCCGCCGGTACACCACTGCAGCCACAGGTCGGCCAGCGATGTAATCCAGCCTGCCTCCCGCGAGCTCAAATCCTTCGCTCGTCAGATCGACCACGGGCGGCGCGAAATCGAGCTTCCCATCGAACCACGGCTTCACCGTGTGCTGGTCCGTGGAAGGGACGTCGTATAGATGATCCGCCATCATCGATCGCACGTGGCTGTCGAGTACCTCTTGCGCGAGCAGCGTATTCTCGTCCGTCGCTCGATGAGCAGTGGGCAGCCACCGCACCGCAAACACGCCGAGAATGAGCATCGCCGCCACCGCAATCCCCAAGGGTCTCCACCACGCCACCGGTGCGGGCCGTCTCGGCGCGGGAACGACCACGGCTCTCTGCTGAATCCCTACATCCGCCAGCGCCGCGTTGCGAACTCGTCCATGCAGCGCGGACGGCATCTCGCCATACACTCCGCTCGACTTCACCGCCCGGCTCAGCTTGTGCACGTCCGCCAACATCGCGGCGCATGCAACGCAGGTCTCCACGTGCCGCTCCAGTTCGAGGCTCTGCGCCAAATCAAGTTCGTCATCGGCATACAGCTCGATGAGCGCCCGCGCTTGTTCACAGTTCATGGTCTTGCCCCTCTTCTCGACTGCGTCTGAAGCCGCGCGCGTAGATGTGCCCGCGCTCGCGACAGTCGAGACATCACCGTCCCCACCGGCGCTCCCGTAATTTCCGCGATCTCCCGATAAGAAAGTTCTTCCATCTCGCGCAAAACAACCGCTTCGCGAAATTCTGCCGGCAACTCCTCAATCGCCTTCCGCACCGCTGCGCTATCCTCCGTCGCCAGTGCCTGTACCTCGGGCGTCCGATCCGTCTGCGGATGTTCTTCCTCAGCGAACTCAATCTCATTTTGCGTTCGCCGATTGCGCCCGAGGAACGTGTAGCAAGCATTGCGCACGATCACCAGCAACCACGTTTTGCTGTCGCCTCCGTGAAAGCTGTCCAATCCACGGAACGCCCGCAGGCTCGCTTCCTGCACCAGGTCTTCGGCATCCGCGGCGTTACCCACCAGAAGACGCGCGAGGTTATATGCCCGCGACAAATGCGGAGCGATCACCCGATCGAATTGGTGAACTCGTTCCTGAGATTCCATCGCCTATGTAGCAAAGACTCCGAGTCTCTACGTTTTATTCCCCGAGAAATTTAGCACCCATGCGGAATATTCGCACTGTGCCTGCGGTCTGTACGCGTGAGGAGATAAACATGGAAGACCACAGTCTCATCGACAAAATCCAATCCGCCGACGGCATCGACCGCCGCGGCTTTCTCAAGTGCATGGCGTGGGCAGGCACGGCCACCGTCTGCATTCTTCAGGGCGGCATCCTGAAATCTTTCGCCGCCGAAGACGCAGGCAAGATCAAAATCCACAAAGGCGACTTCGCTTTCGCGCAGATCAGTGACAGCCACATCGGCTTCAACAAGGCCGCTAATCCCGACGTCACCGCCACACTCAACCATGCCATCACCAAGATCAACGCTCTGCCGGTGCGCCCGGAGTTCATCCTTCACACCGGCGATCTCTCGCACCTGAGTGAGCCCGGCGAATTCGACACCCTCGACCAGGCGCTCAAGTCTATAAACACCGGACAGATCTTCTACGTCCCCGGCGAGCACGACGTCCTCAACGACAACGGCGCGCAATATCGCGAGCGCTACGGCAAAAACACCAAGGGCGACGGCTGGTACAGCTTCGACCACAACGGCGTGCACTTTATCGGCCTCGTGAACGTGATGAACCTCAAGGCCGGCGGCCTCGGATCGCTCGGCCACGATCAGCTCGAATGGCTCGAGGACGACGTGCGTCACCTCAAATCCAGCACTCCCCTCGTCGTCTTCGCCCACATTCCGCTCTGGACGGTCTATCCCGACTGGGGCTGGGGCACGGACGACAGCCAACAAGCGCTCGGCTATCTCAAGCGCTTCGGCTCGGTCACGGTCCTCAACGGTCACATTCACCAGGTCATGCAGAAGGTCGAAGGCCGCGTCTCGTTCCACACCGCCATGTCCACTGCATTCCCGCAACCTGAACCCGGCAAAGCCGCCGGTCCCGGACCGATGAAAGTCCCCGCCGACCAGCTCTCCAGCCTGCTCGGCCTCACCGATGTCAACTTCGTGCGCGGCAAACACTCGCTCGCCATCGTCGATTCGACGTTGGCCTAAACGCTCCATCACTAGAGAGGATTTATGAAGAAATTGTTTTTCGCTTTGCTGATCGTGAGCGCCTTCGCGTTCGCCGAAACTCCAACCTCTACGTCGACGGCGAACACGGTCACCATCGACAACTTCGTCTTCCAGCCGATGACCATCGAAATCCCACGTGGCACGACAGTCACTTGGATCAATAAAGACGACATCCCCCACGTGGTCGCGTCCACCACGGGTAAGTTCAAATCCCGCGCCATCGATACCGACGGCACTTTCACCTTCACCTTCTCGGAGCCGGGCACGTACGAGTACTACTGCTCCGTGCACCCGAAAATGACCGGCAAGATCGTGGTGAAGTAATGCGTTTCTTCGACCTTCAACACACGCTGTTGGCGAAACACGCGCAACACATCGTGCTCGTCCATTTCCCGATCGCTCTGGTAATGGTGGCTCTGCTCTTCGACCTCCTCGCCCTGCGCTGGCGCGATCGCGCATGGGACAGGGTCGCGTACTGTAACCTCTCCATCGCGGCTCTGTCCGTTTTTCCGGTCATCATCACCGGCCTTCTCGCATGGCGATGGCAACTCGAAGCAGCCCCCATTCGCGGCGCGTTGCGCCTTCACCTGATCCTGGGGATCACCTCGGCCGTTCTCGTCCTCGTGACGTGGGCGATCGCGCGGCGGGCTCCGCGTCTTCGGCTGCCATTCGAATTCGTGACTGTCACCGTCGTCGCCGCCACCGCACACCTCGGCGGCGTGGTCGCCGGAGTCGTCACGTAAACTCAAAAGGCGCTCAATTGAGCGCCTTCCATTTCAAATCTCAAATGAGCTAATTGCCGCCGAATACATCTTCGCGCGGCGCCAGTTTCCGCAGATACTTCGTCGGGTTCACCGGCGTGTCGTTGATCCGCACCTCATAGTGCAGATGTGGTCCGGTCGAGCGTCCCGTCATGCCCACGTACCCGATCACCTGCCCGCGCTGCACGTGCTGCCCTTCAATCACGGTGAAGCCCGAGAGGTGTCCGTAGCGCGTGGTCACCCCGTGACCATGATCGATCTCGATCAGCCGCCCGTAACCGTTGTAAAAGTCGGCGTAAGTCACATCCCCATCGGCAGGGGCCAGAACCGGCTGTCCGTACGTCGAAGAGATATCCACCCCGGCATGGAACGCTCCTTCACCATTGAATGGATCAGTTCGTTCGCCGAATGGGCCGGTAATCGGTCCCATCACCGGCCAGAACTGCGGAGCGTCTGCTGCCCGGACCCAGTCAGTCAGCGACGCCTGGCGGTTAAATCCATTGCTGATCCCCGCGGTCGCAACTCCGGTCATCGCGGTATCCCGCAGGGCATAAAGCTTATTCAACGACGCCGCAAACATCTCAGGATTGTCAGCGTCTTTCGGGCTGGTCATGATCTTGGCATCCGGCTTCAGTCCATATAGAACCGAAACCTCATTGGCCACCGATCCCAGCGACGCGACCTGGATGTCCTTTTCCTTCGAAACCTGTTCCAGCTGGTTGTAGCGTGACTTCAGGGCTTCTTTTTCGCTGCGCAGCTGGTTGAATCGGGTCACCTTCAGCAGCATGCGGGTGTATGAGCCGGCCATGCCTGTAATCGTGAACATCCCGATCAGCGCACCCACCATGAATACATACAGATAGTGGATTGGAATGGGGATTTTGCGCAGCTGGCCCTCGGCATCACGGGCCACAAACAAGATGTAGAAGCGCTTTCGCAAAACTTGCGAACCTCGAATCCGCCGTCCTTCGGCGGGAAATATTGCTCTCACCCCTTAGGCCAGAACTTCAATCCGGCATTGCGACTGCCGGGTCGGGCGAAGAGCTCGGCAGCACTTTTGCGCCAGCGTTGCCGCTTGGAACTGGGCATGCTCTCCCAAATTCCGAGTAACTTTAGGTAATCAACTTAGGCAACGGTAACAACCTGTGTTCCTCATTGTCAACCCGAACCGCTCCTGCCCCTAGGTCACCTACGTCCATAGTGGGCAGAGGTCCTTCTGGCCTGGCCAGAGCTGTTCAGGGGTACAGATAATTAGGAGACTACCTGCTCAAGCCGAGTTGCCCGGAGTAGGTGTTCCCCAACTCACTCCTTATTTTCCAGCAACTTACATCACTGACTACAGCTCTTGTCCTGGCCCAATGCCGGATATTCGGGAATATCATTTGCCGTCTTGCGGAATTCCGCCAGCTCTTTGCTCTTCAGCTCTTCCCACTTCGCCAGCGTCGTGTTCAGCGCTCCGCATACCCGCTCGAAGGCCGTGAACGACTGCGCGGATGGCGCGAAGTCTGCCCCATCCACCAGTCCCGCCAGGGAAACCAGGCTGTCATTCACAGTCATCACCGTGCCTTCGGTCGGTATATCGAGGATGTACGCCGATCCCCCGAGCAGCGCCGCCACCTTCTTGTCGAGTTCGAGAGCTGCCTTCCCGGTCGCATCCTGCGCCTTCCCCAAGGCCGCCAATTTGTCTTGCAGGTCTTTCATCTGCTCGTAGGCGGCATAGTTCCGGCCAAGCGTTTCGGAAATTTGGCGCTGCAGGTTGAGCGCATTCTCCAGAGCATTCCGGCTGTAATTCACCCGCGGATCCATCTTCACTTCCATCGCTTGCTTCAAGAGTTCGCGATCCACCGTCAGGCGAACCTCGTACCTGCCTGGCAATACCAACGGCCCAAACGGCGGCAGCGGAGTCTCGCCCACAATCGCTCCCATCGGATAGTTGTAAGGCGTCATCACGTGAACCGCCTCGGGCGTCGAGTACCGCAGGTCCCACACGAATCGGTGCAGGCCGGGCCCTTTCGGCATTGGCTGCGGATGCGCCACCCAGTATTCCGCCACCTGAAGCGGCTGCTCCTTCTTCTCTGGCTCAGAAGCGCTGGAGTACGCTCGCACCAGTTTCCCGTCTTGCGTATAGATCTCCAGCTTTACATCCGAGTTCGAGCCTGCCGGCAGCGAGTAATAAAGAATCGCTCCATCCGGCGGGTTCTTTCCGGCCGGCACCTCTGGCGGAAGCGGAGTGTCCTGGTTCTCGTCCCTCCGCACGCGGATCGCCGCCCGAGGCCGATAAAGTTCCGCCTTTGACCCAAAGTCCCCCGCCTCGTACTGACGTAATGGCGACAGATCATCCAGGATCCACAACGCGCGTCCATAAGTTGCCGCGATTAAGTCTCCCTGTTCGATCGCCAGGTCATGCACCGCTGCCATCGGCATGTTCAGCTTCAACGACTGCCAACGCGCCCCTGCGTCCATTGAGAAATACACGCCGCGTTCCGTCCCCGCATACAACAGGGTCCCGCGCTCCGGGTCCTGTCGCACGCTTCGCACCAGGCAACTGTCGCAAATCCCGCTGACGGTCTCCTGCCAGGTCTGCCCAAAGTCATGTGTCTGATAAATGTGCGGCTTAAGATCGCCGAGGTTCATTCCATCCACAGCCATGAAGGCCGTCGCGGCATCGAAGGACGACGCCTCAATCAGCGGAATCGCGCTCCAATGCGTCACCGCCTCGGGCGTCACGTTCTTCCACGTCGCTCCGCCATCGCGAGTTACCTGCGCGTACCCGTCGTTCGAGCCTGTCCAGATCACGCCTTCCTGCACCGGCGAAGGCGCAACCGTCATCAGCGATCCCATCTTCTTCGGGTTCTTCTCGTCCGGAGGAGTGCGCGTCAGGTCCGGGCTGATCCCCTTCCACGTCGTCCCGCCATCCGTCGTCTGCATCACTAATTGCGTACCGACATAAAGCAGGTGCGGGTCCTGCGGCGAGAACACCAGCGGCGTGTTCCAGTTCAGCCGGTACTTCGTTCCGTACGGGATCGGCGCAGGCGATATATCCCGCGCCTGTCCTGTCTTTTTCGACACGCGGACCATCGATCCCGCCGGCCCTGCGTTGAACACAACATCCGGATCGGCCGGATCCGGGATCGTGTACCCGCTTTCGCCCCACCCAACTGGGAACCAATCGCGTTCCGTGATCTGCCCATCGTTTCCGCGGCTCGCGATGGCCGCCGTGCCGCTGTCCTGCTGCGGCCCATAAATCCAATACGGCCAGAAGTGGTCGGTCGCCACACGGTAGAACTGCCCCGTCGGCTGGTTGTACCAGGTGCTCCAGGTCTGCGCCGCCGTTAAGGCTGATCGTCGCCCCTTGGTCCACCCCGAGCATGATGTGGTTCGAGTTAATCGGATCGATCCACATCGTGTGATAGTCGTCTCCACCCGGCGCACCCTTCAAAACCGTGAACGTCTTCCCTCCATCCGCGCTCTTATAAAGCGACTGCAGCGGCACGTACACCACGTTCGCGTCCTTCGGATCGATAAAAATCTCGCTCATATACCAGAATCCGACGATGCGCTCGTCAGTGGTCGCCCGTTGCCAGGTCTCACCGCCATCGGCCGTTACGTATAGTCCGCTGCCCTTTTCTTTCCCTTCGATAATTGCGAAGACTTTTCGTCCGTGAGTGCCTGGCGCTACAGCAACTCCAATTCGCCCGAGAGGCTCGCTCGGCAGTCCCTTGCCACCAACCTGCTTCCATGTAGCGCCTTCATCGGTCGACTTGTAGATCCCGCTCCCCGCACCGAACCGTGCCTCCGGATCGCTCGGCCTATAAACGGCTTGCCACAGCGACGCATACACGATGTGTGCATCGTCCGGCGCCAAACAGATATCGACCGCACCCGTCACGTCATCCTTATAAAGCGTCTTCTTCCACGTTCTTCCTCCATCCGTGGACCGAAAGATTCCGCGCTCCTGATTTGCGTCAAAGGTGTGTCCCATGGCCGCTGCGAGGACAATCTCGGGGTTTCTAGGATCCACCCTCACCCGCGCAATGTGTTGCGTATCCTCGAGCCCAACGTGCTTCCACGTCGCTCCACCGTCAGTGGACTTGTAGACTCCGTCGCCGAACGCCACCTCTGAAGTGATGTCGTTTTCGCCGGTTCCCACATAAATCACCTTGGGATTCGACAGGGAAACCGCCATCGCTCCGATGGACGAGACATTCTCGCTGTCGAACAGCGGTTTCCATGTCGTTCCGCTATCGCTCGTCTTCCATACGCCGCCGCCGCTCGCGCCGAAATAAAATGTCGCCGGATCACCCGGGATTCCCGACACCGCATTCACCTTCCCCGCGCGATACGGCCCAATGTTGCGCCACTTCATCGCTGAAAACTGTGCAGGATCGATTTGCGCGCACAAGAAAATGGATTGGAACACGCAAACCACGACAAAAAGGCGGTTGAGCTTACGAATCATGAAGGTCTGGCTCCTCGGGAATGCGAGAGCATACCGTTCGTCCAAGCGTTGTTGCAAACCGCTCTTCGCACGAACATTTAAACTGCTGTCGTGCCTCTGAGTGAAAGAGCCATGATCGATCGCATCCGCCGCCGCGCCGCTCGCGCCAGGTCGCCATTCCTCGCGCGCGGCATTGGCGATGATTGCGCCGTCCTCAGCCCGCCGCGTGGTCACGAACTTCTAGTCACCACCGATTTCTGTCTCGAGGACGTCCACTTCCGTCGCGCGTGGCACCCGGCGAAGGCCGTTGGCCATCGCTGCCTCGTCCGCGGTCTCAGCGATATCGCCGCCATGGGGGGAACTCCGATCGCCGCTTTTCTCTCGCTCGCCCTTCCTGCAAATCTCCCGCAGCGTTGGGTAGACGATTTCTTCACTGGGCTGCTCGCCCTGGCCGATCACTGGAGAACACCTCTCGCCGGTGGCGATATCGCTCAATCGCCTCAAGGCGTCATGGCCGACATCCTTGTCCTCGGCTCCGTGCCTGAAGGCAAAGCGATCCTGCGTTCCACCGCCCGCCCCGGCGACCTCATGTACGTAACCGGCATTCTCGGCCTCTCCTCCGGCGCCCTCGAAGATTTCCGCCGCGGCAAGAAGCCGACCCCTCGCACTGCGCCGCGTCATTTCTTTCCCGAGCCCCGTATTGACATCGGTCAATATCTTCGCGACCACAAGCTCGCCAGCGCCATGATCGACCTCAGCGACGGTCTGTCCACCGATCTCTCGCACATTTGCGACGAAAGCTCAGTTGGGGCCGTCGTCTACGGTGAATCGGTCCCGCACCAATACTCACTCGACCTCGCGCTCCACGGCGGCGAAGACTACGAACTGCTCTTCACCGCTCCATCACGCGCCCGAATGCCCAAACAAATCTCCGGCGTCTCCATCACCCCTATCGGCGAAATCATCGCCCGGCGCGGCATGTGGCTCACCGACGCCACGGGCCGCCGCACCACGCTCAAACCTCGCGGCTGGGAACACTTCCGCGAACCTGGAAAATAGTTCATGCGCAAAAGCTCCTTCTCAAGTGCAGTTCTCACGTTTATTTTCCTGGCGCTCGTCCTGCTCCTGCTCGGTCGCATGCAGAACAAGCGCCCGGCGACCCACGTGCAAGAACTCACCCGCGCCGCCGAGGCTGGTACGGTCTCCGCCGAGGACCACTTCTCGCCCGACGAAGACATCGAGCGCATCGATATCACTCGCCTCGACCAAGCCAGGAGCACCGTCGACATCGCTATGTACGCCTTCACCGATCGCTACCTCGCCGACGAAGTGAAGCGTCTCGCCCAACGCGGCGTGAAGATCCGTATCTACCGTGACCAGGAACAGTACGAAGAGGAACAGCGTCACGCCTCGAAGCGCGACAACGAATCCACAACCTCGCTACTTACCGGCGAGGCGAACGTCCAGATCCGCGTCAAGGGCCATCGCGAACTCATGCATCTCAAGGCCTATCTCATCGACGACTCGCTGCTCCGCGATGGCAGTGCCAACTGGTCTCCCTCGGGCGAAAAACGTCAGGACAACAACGCTCACTTCTCTACCGATCCCGCGCAGGTCGCCGCCTTCCGCAAGGATTTCAATGAAATGTGGGATCGCACGGATAACCTGAAAATCCAGTAGACGGCACCAAACGGGAGTGCCCTTGCAATCACGCTATCGGTCGAATGCCCAATTGCAATCCGGCAATTTCGCGGTAGTCTATTCACCATGCTGAAATCCCCGCTGGTCCGCTGCGCTGCACTCGCCTCGGCGTCGTTGCTTTCCGCTTGTCTCGCCGGTGCGCAAAACGCGGCTCCCGCGGTGCAGGCCCCTGCTCAACCGGCCGATCCCCACAACCCGCAGCTCACCCTCCGAGTGGACGGCAAAACTGTCCCCACCACCGTCTCCGTCGATCCCAAGAACTTCCCCGATGCGCAGAAATACATCACGCGTGAGTTCGGTCCCGGCTACATAGTCGCGGCTAACATGCCAGTATTGCTGGGCGATCTCGATGGCGACGGCCTCGAAGACGCCGTATTCATCGTCACCGGCGGCAATCCGCTGCTGGGTGCTGGCGCCTTCGGCTACACCGTCCTCGATCCCTACGATGGCTACTGGTCATTCGGTGATCCGAACTTGAACGCGCACATCACCCAGACCGATCCCGGTCCGCACTATCTCGTCCTCATCTCGCACGACTGGCGCGGCGAAAAAGCCAAGGCAAAATACGTATTCATCAACCTGCCCTTCAAGCAAATTTCCCTGACGCCCACAACCCTCGGCGCCAGCCACTTCAAGAAGGGCAAGGAGAAAAAAGTCATCGCCGCCATCGCTACTCTCGAAACCGATGGCCAGCAGGGTGCGGTTTTCTGGAACGGCAAAACCTACAAGTTCATCCAGCTCGGCAACGTCGACGAATAGCCTCGTATCGATTTTTGTCAATATCTGAAACTTCCGCCGGACGCCATGCCGCTCCGTCCATGACGCGCATCACCTGCATTTGTGACGCTACTTTCCGGTCATCCCGCGCCGCACTTCTCCCGATATAATCGCGGCCATGAATCTTGAACAGAAGCTGCAGGAACTCAAGCGTCGCGACGATCTCGCCGAGGCCGGTGGAGGCCCCGAGCGTCGCGAACGCGAACACAAGCAGGGCAAGATGTCGGCGCGCGAGCGCATCGAGTTCCTCCTCGACGAAGGCACTTTCGAAGAGACCGACAAGTTCGTCACTCACCGCTGCACCGACTTCGGCATGGGCGAACAGAAGGTCTTCGGAGACGGCTTCGTCACCGGTTACGGTCGCATCGAAGGCCGCCTCGTCTTCGTTTTCGCGCAAGACTTCACCGTGTTCGGCGGCTCTCTCTCGGAAGCGAACGCCTCCAAAATCGTCAAGATCATGGACATGGCAATGCGTGTCGGTGCGCCAGTCATCGGCCTCAACGACAGCGGCGGCGCCCGCATTCAGGAAGGCGTAATGTCGCTTGCCGGCTATGCCGACATCTTCCTTCGCAACACGCTTGCCAGCGGTGTAGTTCCGCAGATCTCCGCCATCATGGGCCCATGTGCCGGAGGCGCCGTGTACTCTCCGGCCATCACCGACTTCATCCTCATGGTCGATAAGACTTCGTACATGTTCATCACCGGCCCCGACGTCATCAAGGCCGTGACGCACGAAGAAGTCAGCAAGGCGGAACTCGGCGGCGCAGCCACCCACAACGAAAAATCCGGTGTCGCTCACTTCATGGCACACGACGACGCCGAATGCCTCAGCATGGTCCGCGAACTCCTGAGCTTCGTTCCTTCGAATAATCTCGAGGATGCGCCGCGGCGCGCCTGCAACGACCCCATCGATCGCGTGGAAGAGAAACTCGACACCCTCGTCCCCGCCGACAGTTCCGTTCCCTACGACATCAAGGACGTCATCACCAATGTCGTGGACGATGGCTACTTTTTCGATGTCCAGGAACACTACGCGAAGAACATTGTCGTCGGCTTCGCGCGTCTCAACGGCCGCTCCGTCGGAGTCGTCGCCAACCAGCCGAATTTCCTGGCCGGCGTGCTCGACATCAGTGCCAGCATCAAGGGAGCGCGATTCGTGCGCTTCTGCGATTGCTTCAATATCCCTCTCATCACTTTTGAAGACGTGCCCGGCTTCCTTCCGGGCGTAACCCAGGAACACGGCGGCATCATCACCCACGGCGCAAAGCTGCTCTTTGCCTTTGCGGAAGCGACCGTCCCGAAGATCACGGTGATCACGCGCAAAGCCTACGGCGGCGCGTATTGCGTGATGGCGTCAAAACACATTCGCACCGACGTGAATTACGCCTGGCCGACTGCCGAGATCGCCGTCATGGGCCCGGAAGGCGCGGTAAATATCGTCTACAAACGCGAACTCGACAAATCACAGAACTACGCTGCCGATCGCGCTTCCAAGGTCGAGGAGTTCCGGGACCGCTTCGCCAATCCTTACGTCGCCGCCGAGCGCGGCTTTGTTGATTCTGTAATTCGTCCCCGCGACACCCGCAAAAAACTCATCCAGGCCCTGGAAATGCTCGACACCAAACGCGACAAAAACCCGAGCAAAAAGCATGGGAATATCCCGCTTTAATCTCTCAGCCGGCGAGTGCGATCCGCTTTGCCTTGACGTCTCTTCACAATTCTTTGCACTGAGACTCTGTGGCAACCCCGTACCCTGATCTCCGCTCCAATAGTCGAACACCACAAAACGGGAGGGAAAATGGACATTCGTAAATCTCTGCGCGTCGCGCCGGCAGTTCTCGCCATGGGAGCAATGATGCTGTTTACGGCCGTGCCGCAGGCGAAAGCCGACGATGAACACCGCGAGTGCCGGGAGCACGTCACCAAGGCCCAGGCGCGACTCGAAAAAGAAATCGCCCGTCACGGCGACCACAGTCCGCAGGCCGATCATGCCCGCCAGAACCTGAACGCCGAACGCGATCGCTGCTGGAACCGCGAACATGGCTATTGGGGTGCCGATAACCGTTGGCACACCGAGCGCGATTGGGAAGAACATCACGACGACCGCCACTAGGACGAATTCGATCACGAGGGCCGCCGATTTCGGCGGCCTTTTTGCGTTACCCTGATCTCGTGATCTCCAGCGCAGTTGTCGGCTACATCGCGGGAACGCTCACCACCGCGTCATTCCTGCCGCAGGTCTTGCACTCGCTCCGCTCGCGCTCCTGCCGCGATCTTTCCTACGCCATGCTCCTCGTGATGGGCACCGGCACAGCCCTGTGGGCGGTCTACGGCGTCATGCTTCACCGCTGGCCCATCATCCTGCCGAACACCGTCAGCTTTTGCCTCATTCTCTGGCTCATCTTCATGAAAGCCAGCTACCATCCAAGGTCCCGCCGATGAAAGCCTCACCCGCAATTTGCGTCTTCAGCTCCTCGAGCGACGCCATCGACCGCGACTTCTTCGGCCACGCTCTCGAAGTCGGCATGGAAATAGCCCTGCGCAACGGCACACTGATTTTCGGCGGAACCAACGTAGGCCTCATGGGAGCCGTCGCGCGCTCCACGCAAAAGCACGGCGGACACGTCGTTGGCGTGCTTCCCGAATTCATGCGCGCGAGAGGACTCGCCTATACGAGCGCCGACGAACTCATCGTCACGAAGGATATGCGCGAACGAAAAGCCACCATGGAATCGCGCAGTGACGCCTTCCTCGCCCTGCCCGGCGGCTTCGGCACCCTCGAAGAAATGATCGAGATCATCACCCTCAAGCAGCTCCGTCAGCACACCAAGCCGGTGGTCTTCCTCGATATCAATAACTTCTACCGGCCGCTACAACGTCTCTTCGAACACATGATTCAGCACCACTTCGCCAAGGAAGCCATGCGGCAGGTCTACCATTTCGCGAATGATGTGCCGGCGGCATTCACATACATCGACAACTACGAGCCGCCGAAGATGGACGACAAATGGTTCCGGGCAGGTGAGATGGGGGAAGTGAATACCGATCGCTAGTTCGGCGTCATGAAATCGAACGCCCGCGCAATATAGGCCTTCAAATTCTTGCGCTCGACCACTGCATCCAGCATGCCGTGCTTCAACAGGAACTCCGACCGCTGGAATCCTTCAGGCAGCTTCTGCCGGATCGTCTGCTCGATCACGCGCGGCCCCGCGAACCCAATCAGCGCGCCTGGCTCGGCGATATTCAAGTCTCCCAGCATGGCGAACGACGCGGTTGTGCCGCCCGTCGTCGGGTCCGTAAGCAGCGAGATGAACGGCACCTTCGCGGCTTCCATCCGCGCCAATGCCGACGAAATCTTCGCCAGTTGCATCAGGCTGATCACGCCTTCCATCATGCGCGCTCCGCCCGACGCCGACACAATCAGCAGCGGCGTCCGTTCGCCGGTCGCGCGTTCTACTGCGCGGGTAATCACTTCCCCGACCACCGACCCCATGCTCCCGCCAATGAAGCTGTACTCCATCACACTGCTGATCACCGGGCGCCCATAAATCTTGCCCGTGGCATTGATCACCGCATCGCTCAGCCCGCTGTCTTTCTGCGCCCGCTTCAGGCGCGCGGCATACGGCTTCAGGTCGGTGAATTTCAGCGGATCGGTGGATCGCAGATTGGTATCAAAGGCTTCGTACTTGCCATCGTCATACAGGTAGTTCAGCCGGGTGCGTGCGTCGATCCTGAAGTGCTTATCGCACTTCGGGCACACGTTCAGGTTCTCTTCGAGATCTTTTTTCCAGATGATCTGGCGGCACTGCTCGCACTTCACCCACAGCCCTTCGGTCTTTACTTTCTTTTCACCCGAAGTGTCGAGCTCTCCGCTTTCCCGCTTGAACCAACTCATCGTCGCTGCCCCGATCCGCTAATATTCGATGCCCCGTTGCGCCAGGATGCCTTTTTGGTAGGCATGCTTCACCTCGCGCATTTCGGTCACCGTGTCGGCGAGTTCCACGATTGTCGGATGCGCATTGCGCCCCGTCAAGATCACATGCACCATCTCCGGCTTCCGCCGCAGCACCTCTGCTACCTTCTCCGCATCCAGCATCTTGTAGCTGATTGCGTAATTGATCTCATCGAGAACCATCAGGTCCCACTGGCCCGACAGGATCGCCTCCGCGGCTTCTTTCCATGCCTCTTCCACCAACTTGATGTCTTCAGGATCGGTCTCGGCGCCGCCGACCTTCACGAACCCGCGTCCCATCTGCTTCATCACGAACTTGTCGCCGAAGGCCTGCACCGCGTCGAGTTCGCCGTAGTGCCACGAGCCCTTCAGGAATTGCAGCATCAGTACCTTCATGCCGTTGCCGACGGCGCGCAACGCCGTCCCCATGGCCGCGGTGGTTTTGCCCTTGCCCGGCCCAGTATTCACGATGATCAGTCCCTTGCGTACGTCTGCCATAGAGCGCTCGCCCCGCAGGGCGAATCATTGATTGTAAATGGCAAAGCCACGAGGCTGCATCTTCGCGTTACCATCGTTGCATGGCTCACAAGTTCTCTACGTCCTACATTGAAGACTCGATCTCGCTCTTCCGCTACTACAAGAAGCTGGGCGAAGGCGCCATCGCCCAAGTGGCAGACGAGCATCTTGCGATGCAACTCGACGCCGAGATGAACTCCATCGCCCTCATCGTGAAACACATGGCCGGCAACATGCGTTCGCGCTGGACCGACTTCCTCACCTCGGACGGCGAAAAAAACAACCGCAATCGCGATACAGAATTCGAAGCGCCGCCGAAAACGCGGGCCGAGATCATGAAGCTCTGGGAAGACGGCTGGGCCCGAGTCTTCTTCGCTCTCGAGCCGCTCACCGACGCTGACCTCACCCGCGAGATCACGATCCGCACTGAACCGCACTCCGTCATGCAGGCTATAAACCGTCAGCTTGCGCACTACTGCTACCACATTGGCCAGATCGTTTTCCTGGCAAAACACTTTCAGGCGGACGGTTGGAAGTCGTTGTCCGTGCCGCGTAAAAGCTCTGCGGATTTCAATGAGAAGGTAAAACGCGGCGAAGCCAGCCAGCGCTAGGCTCTCCAAAAAAACAAGAGGCAGGGGAATCTCCCTGCCTTCGTTTGTTTCTGCCCTGAGTCTACTTCGACTTGTTCACAGCCTTTTTGAGTTCGACTCCCGGCGTGAACTTCGCAACTTTTCGTGCGGCGATCTTAATCACGCTGCCCGTTTGAGGATTGCGTCCGTTACGTGCGCGCCGCTGCGACACGGAAAATGTTCCAAACCCCACCAATGTAACCCGCTCGCCCTTTTTCAAAGCGCCGGTTACACCGTCGACCAAAGCGTCAATTGCCTCCGCTGCGCCGGTCTTGCTTATGCTCGCTGCTGCCGAGATCTTGTCCACCAAGTCCGCTTTGTTCATGAAACCTCCTTGCAATCTCCAGTTCTTACATCCCGCACCAACTGCGGCGCGGGAACGATCGAAGACTTGCGCGGAGGTTTTTATCCCGCGTGCAGTACGAAGTCAATAGCCCGGAGCGGGTTTATTTTTTGCCCGGGGCGCGAATTGCCGCTTTCCGCCTTGGTTTCCGGGTAAGTGCCCTTAGGCCACCGCTGGCACCGGCTCGCTCGCCGGAGGTGTTTGCGCCACCGTCGCCCGGAAAACGTCGACGTGCAGCCCCAATCGTTCGCCAATTGAGATGAGGTGCCTTTGTGCCTCTTCGTTCTGGAATTCGGCGATCTCCGGCGCACGTTGCAGCAGGTCAAAGAACATATTCTGGGTTCGCCACAGGTCCACCTCAAACGGCAGCATCTTCAGCAAGGTCAATGCGTTGTCAAAGCGCGTCAGTTTCCCCAGCGTAAGGTCGCTCTCCAGGTCCTCGGCAATGCGATTGATCGTTTTCTTCAGCACGAAGGAAAGTCCCGCCGAATCCAGCTCGATCTCCTCCCGCCGCACCGTGCTCAGCAGCTCTTGGATCTCGCCAATGTTCAGCTCTGGGCCCGAGAATGCGCTTCGCAACCGCGAATTCAGCACGAACTCCGCCGTCACCCGCAGGATGTACGGCAGGGGTGCCCGAATGCTCGCCAGGAATTGCATCAGTGTCGCGTGATGCTCGTAGATCTGCCGATACGCTGCATCCGCTTCATTCAACGTCGATCGCAGCACCTCATCTACAATCCGCCGCTGCTCGTCGCGGAAGAGCGACTTCAAGTTGTACGTCGTGTTGTCGAAGTGCTCGTTGAAAACCCTCAGCACTCCCGCAATGTCTCCGGCGGACGCAGCCTGGTCTGTCTCCTTCTGAAGCGAATCGTAATCTTCCTCCCCGCGGAAATAGCGGACCCCGGCATTCACGTTGTGATCGCCGAAGTGCAGCACGCCGAAGGTCATCTCAGTCGATTCCAGGGTGATTCGCGAACAGATCGTCGCCCTGCCCACAGCGGCCCGCGTGCGCCCAGCAGCCTGCTGCGAGTGTTCCAGCAGGTTCACATCGTAGGAGTAGATTGAGCTCTTCTCGGCGTACCCATCGAATAACGAAGCGATCGCGTAGTGCGCACCCACACTCAGCAGGTTCACCTGCGCCGGCTTTACCGAACGCTGGTAGATGTCTGCGCCCGTGCCTATCTCGGGCAGGTTGCTATGTGCCTGCGCGAGAGCTTCCAGGAATTGATGCTCGAAGCCGTTGCCGAACAGCTCTTGCGCCAGTTGAATCGCCCGGCCGGCATACATGATCACCTGCACCGTCTCGATCCCTGAGAGCTCATCAAAAAACCATCCGCAGCTCGTGTACATCAGCATGGCGTGGCGCTGCATTTCCAGCAGCTTCAGTGCCTGCACCCGTTCCTCACGGTTCAATTCGTGCGACTGCTGCTCGCAAAAGAAGCTGTCGAGGCTTCCCTTCGACCGGTCGAGAATCACGCTGATGTACCGGTCTCGAGCCACGGCAGGATCCTTCAGCAACCGCCTTGCACCTTCCTCGTAAGGCTGCGCCAATCCATCTCGAAGCTGGTCGAGGGCATTGCGCAGCGGCGCTCGCCACTCCTGCGTCCATCCCGGCTTCATGCCGGAATTGCAACCGCAGTTGCTTCTCCAGCGCTCGATGCCGTGCGCGCAGCTCCACGAGGTGTTGTTCACGACCTCCACTTCATGGGTTGGCGGATGTTTCTCGAGATACTCGCCGTAATTCGTGACCACTGCAAGATTGTTCGTTTCGATGTAATGCAGAGCGTAAGCCAGCGCCATGTCGCCGTGTCTATGGTGATGGCCGTAGGTTTCGCCATCGGTTGCAATGTGCATCAACTGCGGCCAGTCGCGGTTTCCACTGAAGCCGCTGAGGAGGCGCTTCGCGAAGGTCTCGCCATTCGACAGCAGCCCCTCGAACGCCACCGCCCGCGAAATCGGCCCGTCATAAAAGAACAGGCTGATCTGCTTTCCGCTCGGCAGCCTGCATAGGTATCCGCGCGTCGGGTCGATATGACCACCCTCCACGTTCTTCCAACGACCGCCTGGTCCCAGCTTGCGGACTTGCCCCGCCTGGTGCGGCGCAAGCACGGTAAACGCGATCCCCTGGTCCACCAGCACTTCGAGGCTTTCCACATCCACAGCCGCCTCCGGAAGCCACATGCCCTCCGGACGCCGACCAAACCTCTTCTCGAAATCCTGGATCCCCCAGATCACCTGCGTCTGCTTGTCGCGACGGCTCGCCAGCGGCAGGATCATGTGGTTGTAGGCTTGCGCGATCGCATTTCCATGGCCCGAGCATCGTTCCCCGCTCTGCTTGTCCGCGTCCAGAATGCGCTGGTAAACATTCGGCGCTTTCTCTTCCATCCACGAGAGAAGCGTCGGACCAAAATTGAAACTGATGTGCGCGTAGTTGCTGAAAATCTGGTGTATGCGGCCGTTCGGCCCGAGAATGCGCGCCGCCGAATTCTGCGCGTAGCACTCGGACGTTATGCGCTCATTCCAGTCATGGAACGGATAAGCGGAGTCCTGTTGCTCAATTGCTTCCAGCCACGGATTTTCCCGCGGCGGCTGGTAAAAATGGGCATGAATACAGAGATATCGGTCCATGGGGAGATGCAGCGGGTCCAACCGAGTAGGATGCAAAAATCCAGCTCAAGAGCACGATTTGCTGTGCAAAAACAACAACGGCGGGACACGTCCCCGCCGTCGTTGCTAACCACCCACCCTAACTAATCCGCGGCAATCTGCGTCCCAGCCGCCTTCCCATTCACCGGCTCGGCATGAAACTGCTCCGCCTCCGTTGAACGGTCTAGCGCCTTGGTCGACGCCTTCCCGCTCGTCACCGCGTGCTGGATCTCATCGAAATATCCGGTGCCGACGAAACGCTGGTGCTTCACCGCCTCGTAGCCATCCTTCTCCAGCCGGAACTCCTCTTCTTGGAGCTGCGAATACGCTGTCATGCCCGCAGCCTTGTAGCCCTTGGCCAGTTCGAACATGCTCAGGTTCAGCGCGTGGAATCCCGCCAGCGTGATGAACTGGAACTTGTAGCCCATCTCCGCCAGTGCTGGCTGGAACCGCGCGATGTCGGCCTCGCTCAGCTTCTTCTTCCAGTTGAATGATGGCGAGCAGTTGTACGCCAGCATTTTGCCTGGGAACTTCGCGTGGATCGCATCCGCGAATCGCTTCGCTTCCTCGATGTTCGGTTCCGACGTTTCGCACCAGATCAGGTCCGCATACGGCGCATATGCCAAACCGCGCGCAATGGCCGAATCCAACCCGCCGTTGATGCAGTAGAACCCTTCGTTCGTCCGCTCACCCGTGCAGAACTCCCGGTCGTAGGGATCGATATCGCTCGTCAGCAAATGCGAGCTGTTGGCGTCCGTGCGAGCCAGGATCAGCGTCGGCACACCGCAGATATCAGCTGCCAATCGTGCGGCAATCAACTTCTGCACTGCCTCGGTAGTCGGCACCAGCACCTTGCCGCCCAAGTGCCCGCACTTCTTCGCCGAAGAAAGCTGGTCCTCGAAGTGAACGCAGGCCGCGCCGGCATCGATCATCGCCTTCATCAGCTCGAACGCATTCAGGTTGCCGCCAAAGCCGGCTTCAGCATCAGCAACCATTGGCGCCAGGAAGTTCATCCCGTTCTTGCCTTCCGAGTGATGGATCTGGTCCGCGCGGATCAGCGCATTGTTCAGCCGCCGCACTAGGTTCGGAACGCTGTCAGCCGGGTAAAGGCTCTGGTCCGGATACATCTGCCCCGCATCGTTAGCGTCGCCCGCCACCTGCCAGCCGGAAACATAGATCGCCTTCAGCCCGGCCTTCACCATCTGCACGGCTTGGTTTCCGGTCAGCGCGCCCAGCGCGTTCACATAGTTCTCCGAATGCAGGAGCTCCCAAAGTCTCTCTGCGCCCAGTCGAGCCAGCGAGTAGTCAATTCGAATGGTGCCGCGAAGACGCTCTACGTCCTCCGGCGTATACGGCCGGGTTATGCCCTTCCAGCGTTCGCTGGTGGTCCAATCATTGCGGATTTCAGCAGCGGTTTTGCTCGTTGCCATGAAGTGTGTCCTTTCGATAGCGAATTTGTATGTGTGCTTTCGCCTGCCCGGTTAGGCCTCGACGAACGCGCATTGCGTTTGGGTTTTATGGCGTCGCACTCCGCGTTGGCGGATGTTCGCGCCCAAGGCTTCGCAGCACCGACGCTCTTCGTCATGCTGCTAGCCACCGCGGGGTCCTTTCGCCAATATTCGGTCGCAAGGAACTCCACGGCCCCCGCCAAATCCGCACCCAAAAGGTTCGAACGGACGGGTCTTCTTTACTGCTCGGCTAAGGAATGCATCTTGTCTGCCTTTCCTCGCCGCCTTCCGCATTCCTGCGGAAGAACCTCATCGCGAACCAAACTGCCGTTCGCGCAACTCCGGGGCTACTCGCCCCGCACGAGAGCATTTCAGATGCCACCCGTGCTACCCCGGTTGTCCTTTGGGAACACTGTTCCGCTCGGGGAGCTACCCTCGTTTTCGGCCCGGTTGTCGCTAACTTCTTCCGAAGAGTTGAAACTTACGCATTCGCAGCCCCAGCGAACGCCTCAAACAGTTCCGCATCCGTTTGCCGCAAGCGGCTCAATAGATCGGCCCATAGCGGCTGGAGGAACGGAATTTTGGAAATCTCGCGTTTGGCGGTCATGGCCGCTTCCATCGCGATTGCCTTCGGCTCCGCGCCCAGGGCGCGTGCTGCCGCCGCTACCGACAAATTGCGCTGCACCATTCCTTCCAGCAGCAGCATTGCCACCGTGGCCAACTGCACATTCGGCCCCCGCGTAATCGCGCCGTGGTTCGGCAGCAGGATCGCGCGATGTTCCCGTAGCGCATCCGCCATCGGCTGCACCCGCTCGGCGGTTGACGCCAGGCCGGCATAGTCGTCTTCCACCACCGCGATGTCCCCGGCAAGGATGCAGCTCTCCTGGTCGTAAACCTCAGGCACCCTGCGGAATGCGCTGAACGTCACCGTCGCCGGCGGATGGGTGTGCACGAGCGCCACCAAGTCCGGCACATGCTGATGGATAAATCCATGCAGCAGGATCGTTTCATTCACCCAGCCTTCGCCATCCACAATCTTCCCGCTGAAATCGCAGGTCAGGATGTCGATGGGCTGAAGCGTCGCAAACGACGGTCCGAAGCGATTTACCAGCATGCGATCGTCGCCGATCGCCAGGCTGATGTGCCCCGCATTCGCCACACTGAGCCCCGCACGATAGAGCACACGTGCAGCGCAACAGATATCGAATTTGAGGCTTTCAGACATTGCTCTCCGGGGATGAAGATCATAGCAATTTTTCGCCCGTATCCAAGCAAAAAATGAATGGCGATTCAGTTATCTCAGTTGCAGGCTTCGGAAACTTTCCGAACCAATGGAACAAAGGATGGTATCCCCGACCCCACGATTCAGGAAACGCGAAAAATCTCTAGCTCTGATTCCCGTTTTGAATGGAGGCTTGGAACCGCCCCAAGTGCAGGTATATGAGGATTTCCGTTGTATCCACGAGGGTTATGTCGTAATTTCTACCTTTATCCGATCTAGCAAAACTGATCAAGGTCTTACGTGAAGCTCAACTGGCTCTTTTTTACCGCTACTGTGTACGCCTGTCTTGGCTTTTCCGGAATGCTTTTCGCACAGGGCGATCCGCTCATCCTTGGCAACTCCGGCGATCAAAGTCTGGGCGAAGTCGCCAAGCAAAAGGCTGCCGTTCACGCTAAGAAGGTCATCACCGACGACGATCCCACCCTTCACGGCCAGGTCTTTCCTCAAATCCAGACGAATGGCGTCGACAACTCCGACGAGATCATTGCCGCGATCTTTAAGTACTCAGATATGCACAAGCCTGCGGACATGGAACCTGTGCTGAAACACTGGTATCAGGACGAAATGGATCAGGTCGACCACGCACGCGCCGAGATTTCTCACGCAGCCAACAAATCGACATCACCGCACTACGATAATCCCGACGACTATGAAAAGGACCAGCGGCAGTATCGTGAGCAAGCCGCCACTGAACAGCTGCGGACGGCAACAAAGGACCACGTAATTCGCTACCAGAATGACGTTATCCACAGAATCCACGATGGATTACAAGCAGTTAAGACACAGCTTTTCATGCAACGACGCATTCAGTACACGTGGTTCCGTACCGATTTTCCGTATGTGATTTTCTATGGACCGGCCGGTGTGTAGTTTCTTCGAAGAAGAATCAAAATGGGGACGCACCTGGCCTCCCCATTTCATCAGTTCATAGTGCGTTATTCCAGCGTCGCCTTCCGCTCCGCAATCAGTCCGCCGATCCGCTCCACAAACGAATCCAGCGAAACCGTTTCCGTTTTCTCTTTGCCACGGGTGCGCACATTCACCGAAGCCGACTCCGCTTCCTTGTCGCCGACCACGAGAATGAACGGCACCTTCTGCATCGCGTGTTCGCGGATCTTCGCATTCATCTTTTCGTTGCGTCCATCCACTTCAACCCGCACGCCCTTGGCTTTCAGCGCCTCGCCGACTTTGTTCGCATACTCCACGTGCTTTTCGCCGATCGGCACCACCACGGTCTGCACTGGCGACAACCATACCGGGAACGCGCCCGCGTAGTGCTCAATTAACACGCCGAAGAAGCGCTCAATCGACCCATACAGCGCGCGGTGCACCATCAATGGCTGGTGACGCTTTCCGTCCTCGCCGACGTATTCAAGTTCGAACCGCTGCGGCAAGGTGAAGTCGAACTGCACCGTCGAAAGCTGCCACAACCGCCCGATCGCATCCACCAGCTTCACGTCGATCTTCGGCCCGTAGAACGCGGCCTCGCCCGGCATGCACTTATACGGAATGCCTCGCGCGTCCAGCACTTTCTTCAACGAGCCTTGCGCCAGGTTCCACTGGTCGTCGGTCCCGATAAAGCTCTTGCGGTCGTTCGGGTCCCACTCGCTGAGCTCTACCTGGAACTTCTCAAACCCAAACGTGTGCAGCACGGAAATCGCGAAATCGATGCATCCGCTGATCTCGTCTTCGATCTGTTCCGGCGTACAGAAGATATGCGCATCGTCCTGCGTAAAGCCGCGCACGCGTAATAGGCCATGCATTACGCCCGAACGCTCGTAGCGATAAACCGTTCCCATCTCGCCCAGCCGCATCGGCAAATCGCGATACGAACGCAACTGGTCGCGATAGATGAGCACATGCCCCGGGCAGTTCATCGGCTTCAGCATGTACTCGGCGTCGTCGAGTTCCATCGGCGTGAAGAAGTTCTGTTTGTAATACCCGGTGTGTCCGCTGATCTTCCACAGATCCGTGCGCGCCACATGCGGCGTCACCACCAGCGAGTACCCTCGCTTCAGGTACTCCGCGCGCATCCAGTCCTCCATCTCTTTACGGATGATCCCGCCCTTCGGATGCCAGAAGATCAGCCCCGGTCCCGCCAGCTCCTGGATGGAAAACAGATCAAGTTGCTTTCCCAGCACGCGATGGTCGCGCTTCTTCGCCTCTTCCAGCTTGGCGAAGTACTCGTCCATATCTTTCTTCGAAAAAAAAGAAGTCCCGTAGATGCGCTGCAACTGTGGGTTCTTCTCATCGCCCAGCCAGTAGGCGCCCGCGATGCTCAGCAGCTTGAACGCCTTGATCTTCCCCGTCGACGGAATATGAGGTCCGCGGCAGAAATCGGTAAACTTGCCGGTCTTGTAGATCGAGATCTTTTCGTCGGGCTTGGTGAACTGCTCGATGAAATGGCACTTCATGAAATCGCCTTCGCCCTTAAACCGCTCCAGCCCCTCCTGGCGAGGCAGGAACTCCCGCGCATACGGCACGTCTTCTTTCACCAGCTCCTGCATGCGCTTCTCGATCTTCTGCAAATCCTCCGGGGTAAACGGCGTCGGACGATAAAAATCGTAAAAAAAACCCGTCTCGGTCGATGGCCCGTGCCCCAGCTTGGTCTCCGGAAACAAATCCAGCACCGCGGCGGCCATTAAATGCGCCGACGAGTGCCGATACACCTCCAGCGCCTCGGGATCGCGGTCCGTCAGCAGTTTCAGCTCGGTATCGTTCTCCAACGGACGCGTCAAATCCACCAGCGTCCCTTCTGCCTTATCGCCGTTGTGGCTGATCGGCGCGACTTTCGCCGCCAGCGCAGCATCGGCCAAACGAGGACTGATGCCCTTCGCAATCTCCAGCGAGGTCGTTCCTTTCGCGACCTCTTTCACGCTTCCATCGGGGAGCTTTACCTTGATGTTCTCAGACATAACCAGGCTTTCTCGCGCGTTTACGCGCGGTGCCACACGACCTACAAGTGCCGTGGGCGGCAATGCACAACCTTTTGAGTTTATCGCATAGGGTGAGCGGGCGAGGAACGCGACTCCGGCGCTATTTTTTCGCCAGCAGTCGCCGCGCTGTTCGTGTCTCCAGAACTGTGAACACGATGAGAGCACCGACACCACACACCGCCGCCAACGGAATCCCCACGAACCGGTATGCGACGGTCATGTCCCCCGCCGACCCGCGATGAACCAGGCTACGTGCCACCTGCACCAGGATCCCCCCGAACAGTCCGAAAGCCATCCCCAGTCCCGCGCAGCAAATCGTAAAAACAATCACGCGAACCACGCTTACACTAATGATCGAAGCCTTGCCGCGACGTACTTTCACCGGGCTGGAAACCGCGCTGGACATCACTACAAAGGGTACAACAATTCCTTTGTAGCTGGTCCCAGCTCCGCGCCTCGGCTGGAGTAAAATCGAGGTTTCCATGAGCGAACTGGCCCATCCCCTTACTCATACCCCCGCCGAAGTCGTGCGCCTCGCGCCCGTTACCCAGGCGCCCAACGGAATCCTCTTCGCCTCCCTCGGCCAGCTCAATGTCCCGTCGCTCGAGCTCGAGCGCGTAGTCAGCGCGGTTCCTGGTCCTATCGCGAAGGCTTTGTCACGCAAGGCCTACTACTTCGTTCCGCTCACTATCGGGCAGGGCGACGATACCCTCGTCGCCGACCGCTACGACGTTACCCTCAGCGATCAGGCGACTTGCCATCGCAATTTCAAAGTCGGTGACTCCGAGTGCGTCTTCATTTCCACCCGCCTCATGGAAGACCGCTTTTCCATCGCCTTCGAGTTTTTCATCAACGTCGGCCATGGCTTTGTAGATCAGGCCGGCGTCTCAGGCGAATTCGCCGAGCTCGCCTGGAAGCAGGTGCAGGACAAAGTCCGCGGCGAAACCAGTCTCGATGCCTACGAGCTCCGCAAAATCGCAACGTCCTCCAGCACCGAGGCCGAGAAGGCCAAGAACGACTACCTCGCTGCTGTCTTCGCCGATTCCATCGCCATCTACCTGCTTTCGCTCTACATCGATGTCGATTACTACGATCTCCGCGAGCGCGATTACCCGCTCCTAGCCCCGAACGCACTTGCCGAGCGCCTCCGCAAAGTAAATGCCATCTTCCCCCCAAACCCCAGCTACGAATTCGCGGTCTACTACAAACGTCGCCAATAAGGGACGCTAAGGGCACCGACGCATGCTCGTCTCCTTACGCGTCGCCAACAACGCTGCGTATCAGGGCAGCGCTTCAGCGCCGGTCGTACAAACAGGCTTGTATCAGCGCAGCGCTTCAGCGCGGTCGTACAAAGAGGCTTGCATCACGGCAGCGTCTCATCGCGGTCGTACAAAGAGGCTTGTATCAGGGCAGCGCTTCAGCGCTGCCGTACAACACCGCCCGCCACGCGGGCTTTAGCCCCTGCTACCATCTCCCCATGCCCCTGGTCGAGCTTCGCCACATCACCAAAGTCTTCCGCTCCGAATCCATCTTCGGCGCGAAGCGCAGCGAAGTCCGCGCCGTCAACGACGTCTCTCTCACCATCGAACGCGGCGAAACCCTCGGCCTCGTGGGCGAATCCGGCTCCGGCAAAAGCACTCTCGGTCGCATCGTCCTGCGCCTCATCGAACCCACCAGCGGCGAAATCTTCTTCGATGACCGCGACATCACCCGTGTTAACTCATCACAAATGCGCACCCTTCGTCGCGACATGCAGATCATTTTCCAGGATCCGTTCGGCTCTCTCGACCCGCGCATGACCGTGCAGCAGGTCCTCGCCGAGCCTTTCCAGGTTCACGACGATCTCCGCCCGGACGAAGTTCGCCTTCGCACCGCCGAACTCCTTCGCGCCGTCGGTCTCGACGCCTCCGCCCTCCCGCGCTACCCCCATGAGTTCAGCGGAGGCCAGCGCCAGCGCATCGGCATCGCCCGCGCCCTCGCTCTCCGTCCCAAGCTCATCGTTGCCGACGAGCCCGTCTCGGCCCTCGATGTCTCCATCGGCGCACAAATCGTCAATCTTCTCGCTCGATTGCAGCGCGAGTTCTCGCTCACTTACCTCTTCATCTCGCATTCCATGCCGGTCGTCCGCTATCTCGCAACCCGCATCGCCGTCATGCGCAATGGCGAACTCCTTGAAATCGGTGCCGCCGAACAGATCACCCAATCGCCCCAGCGCGAGTACACCCGGTCTCTTCTCGCCGCCACCCCCGAAATCGCCGCCGATTAACGCCGCTCGCCGGTGCTAACTCCTCGCCCGCCGATATTACCGTTGAGCAATTAAAATTGAGTGCTAGAATCCGCCGAGAATCAGCACTGGAGACTCTCTTATGTCTACTCCCGCAGTCGCTCCTCCGGCCGGCGAAGGCCTTTCCGAAGGCGCACGCGTCGTCAACACCTTCATTGCTCCCAGCAAGACCTTCACCGACATCAACCGAAGCGCCCGTTGGTGGCTGCCCTTCGTCATCATGGCGATCTTCAGCTATGCATTTGTCTTCACGGTCGATAAAAAGGTTGGCTTCGACAAGGTCAACGAAAATGCCATCCGCCTGAATGAACGCGCTTCCGAGCGGCTCGATCAATTGTCCCCGGAACAGCGTGAGCAGCAAGTGGAAATCGGTGTGAAGATCACGCGATACATCGCCTTCTCGGTTCCGGCGATCTCCCTGGTTTTCCTTTTGCTCTCCTCGTTGATCTTGTGGGGTAGTTACAGCTTTGGAGCCGGTGCCCAGGTGAGCTTCGGCAAATCGATGGCAGTTGTGACCTATAGCAACCTTGTCGGTATTTTCAAACCGGTACTCGCGATCATTGCCCTGATGGCGGGTGCCGACTCCGACACCTTCAACATGCAAAACCCGGCGGCTACGAACCTCGCAGTACTCGTCGATCAGACACAACACAAAGTTCTGTATTCGCTTTGCAGTCAGCTCGACATCATCACCATCTGGACCCTCTGTCTCGTCGCTCTCGGCTTTACCTATATCTGCAAGGTGAAGAAGGGAACCTCCTTCGCGATCGTTTTTGGCTGGTGGATCGTGACCGTTCTCGTCGCCGTCGGAGCCTCGGCCGCCTTCTAGTTCTCGGCTTCTCTTGGCAGCCTCGCGAGCGCTGCGTATAGTTGCTGCTCGCGAGGCACCATGAAACTCCAACCGCTCTTCCTTCTCCTCTTCTCCGCCGCCCTCTTCGCCCAAGACGTCACCGCCATCCACGCTGGCTCGCTCATCGACGGCCACTCCGACCAGCCGCTCCACAACAAGTTCATCGTCATCCGCGGCAACCGCATCGACTCCATCTCCACCTCCGCTCCCGCCGGCGCGAAGATCATCGAGCTCTCCAACGCCACCGTGCTTCCCGGCCTCGTCGACAGCCACACTCACATCTTTCTCCAGGGCGAAGATCTTAAGGTCGTCGACTACGACACCCAGCTCCTCAAGTTTCCCGCCTCTTATCGTGCCGTCCGCGCTTCCATCTCTGCACGCCGTGCTCTCGAAGAAGGCTTCACCACCATTCGCGATGTGGAAACCGAAGGCGCCGGCTACGGTGACGTCGGCATCAAGCAGGCGGTGAACGAAGGCGTGATTCCCGGTCCGCGCATGTTCATCGTCACCCGCGCTATCTCCACCACCGGCGGCTATCCCCTCGAAGGCTATGCGCCCGAGATCATGGACATCATCCCCAAAGGCGCGCAGCTCATCGACGGTCCTGTCGAAGCCCGCAAGGCCGCTCGCGAACAGCTCAGCCGCGGCGCCGACTGGATCAAGGTCTACATGACTCATCGCTCCTGGGTGGACAAAGATGGCCATCTCGTTTCGCAGCCCACGCTCACCCTCGACGAAATCAAGGCCGTGAGCGATGAAGCCCACGGCTGGGGACGCCACGTGGCCTGCCACGCCTACGGCGGCATCGGCCTTCAGCGCGCTCTCGACGGCGGATGCGACTCCATCGAGCACGGCCTCGATCTTAGCGACGCCAACATCGCGCAAATGAAGCGCCAGGGCACCTGGTTCGTTCCCACCCTCGCCATCTACTACAAGGACAATGCCGATCCCAACACGCCCGACGGCCGCCGCGATCGCGCCCGCTGGGCCGCCCACGAAGTCTCGTTCAAGAAAGCCATGGCCGCCGGCGTGAAGATCGCCTTCGGCACCGATATCGGCGGCTTCGATTGGAAGGAGCCCATCGCCCAGGAATTCTCCGTCATGGTCCGCCTCGGGATGGGCCCCATGGAAGCCATTCGCTGCGCCACCTCGCACGCTGCTGAATTGCTCGACATGCAAGGCCAGATCGGCACCATTGCCCCCGGCGCCTACGCTGACATCATCGCCGTCAACGGCGACCCGCTCTCGCAAATCAATTTGCTCGAAAATGTGCAGTTCGTCATGAAGGACGGCAAAGTCTACAAGTCTGAGGGCCACTTCGAAGCGCACTGAACGATGCGACGTAGAAGTCGTACAATGGCGCAATCATGTCCCTGCTATCGCTCTGCGACCAGCCGCCCGCCTTCGTTTCCATCGACGCGACCGTTGCCGACGCCATCCGAACCATGATCGATCGCCACACCGGCGCTGTCGCCATCGTTGACCACGACAACGTTGTCGCCGGCATGTTCAGCGAGCGCGATGTCATGAGAAAGTTCGCCCTCTCCGGGCGGGCCGCCGACCAGGCACCGGTTCTCGAGTACATGAGCCACTACGTCGTCATGGCGTCGCCCGAAACCACCGCCGCAGAGGCCCTCGAAACCATGGTGCAGTCGCACCACCGTCATCTTCCGGTCGTCGACCAAGCCGGCAAGCTCCTTGGTGTGCTCTCCATCCGTCACGTTCTCGAGGCTAAAATCGATCTCCTCGCCGAGCAATTGCGCCGCGCGGAAAACGCCAAACCCACCACCATCCAATAGCTCCCGTAAGATAACTATGTGAACCTCGACGACACCATCGTCGCCATCGCCACTCCGCCCGGACGTGGTGGCATCGGTGTCGTCCGTCTCGCCGGCCCCGAAGCTCGCGCCGTCGCGCAATCGATGTTGAAGGCCCCAGAGTTCAACCCGCAGCACGCGCATTTCACCGAGCTAATCGACCCCGAATCCGGCGACCGTCTCGATGAAGTCGTCGTGACATACTTCGCCAAGCCACACTCCTACACCACCGACGACATCATCGAACTCTCCTGTCACGGCTCACCCGTCCTGCTCGCCCGCATCGTCGAACTCTGTCTCGCACGCGGCCTGCGCCTCGCGGATCCCGGCGAGTTCACCATGCGCGCCTTCCTCAACGGCCGCATCGACCTCACCCAGGCCGAAGCCGTCCGCGATCTCATCGACTCGCAAACCCTCTACCAGGCCAAGATCGCCGCGCAGCAGCTCGGAGGCTCCGTCTCGCGCCGCATCCAGCCCATTAAGCAGGAACTTGTGAATCTGATCGCCGTCCTCGAAGCTGGCATCGACTTCGCCGAGGACGACGTCTCCGTCCTCCCCGCGGAACAGGCCATCGCTCGAATCGCCGGCATCCGCGCGCCCCTGGCCAAGCTTCAGGAGGGTTTCGCCTTCGGCAAGGTCGTGCACGAAGGCCTCACGCTCGCTATCGTTGGCCGTCCGAACGTAGGGAAGTCGAGCCTCTTCAATCAGCTCGTGGAGCGTGATCGCGCCATCGTCACTGCGATTCCCGGCACCACCCGCGATCTCGTCACTGAAACCGTCTCCCTCGGCGGGATCCCCGTCCACCTCGTCGATACCGCCGGAATTCGCGAGGCGCATGACGAAGCCGAGAGCATCGGCATCCAGAAATCACGTGAAGCCATGGCCGATGCCGACCTCGTTCTCGTGGTCATCGATGCTCACCAGTCCTCACATGACGTCGACCGCCAACTCATCAGCGCCGCCTCTGCACGCAGCGCCATCGTCGTCGAAAACAAAATTGACCTGGGCCGCCATACCACAACCAACGGAGTAGAAATCCCGGTTGTGCACACTTCGGCGACCACCGGCGAGGGCATCGCCGAATTACGCGAACAAATTTTGCGAATGGTTTCCGGCGAATCTGGCCGCGAAGAGAGCGGCTTCCTCACCAACCTGCGCCAGCATCAGCTCGTCACTGATTCCCTCAAGGCGCTCGACTCCGCGGAAAACGCGCTTCAACTCAAGGTCCCACACGAAATGGTCCTCATGGACCTCTACAACGCGCTTCGCCCGCTCGACGACATCACCGGCGCCACCACCGCCGACGATATCCTCAACCTCATCTTTTCCACCTTCTGCATCGGCAAGTAAGCTTCCACGTTCTGTACGTAAGTAAGCTTTGTGTCAGGGCAGCGCTTCAGCGCTGCCGAAATCGCCGCGATAAAACAGGGCTTTAGCCCCTGCTCACTTCACTCGAACCTTTACGAACGTCCCATCCGGCAGCTTCGTCCCAAGGAATTGCACCACGCCGTCCTTCACAATGCCATTCACTTCCGCGGGTTGCTTCTCGTACTGCCGCGCCTCGCTCGGCCGTGGGCTCTCGCCGGACTTCCGCCCCATCCCGCGATCCATCGCCTCGTTCGCCAGTGCATCAGCCTCTTTATTGCCGCCGCGCAGCGTGTGCTCGATGCGGAACCATTCCAACGAGCGGATCATCACCCGCGCCTTCGAGTACAAATCCTGCAACTGTGGCGCCCGCACCTTGTACTCGCCCTTGATCTGCTTCACCAGCAGCTCAGAGTCCGCCACCACTCTCATCGCCCGATGCCCGTGCTTGACCGCGTAATCCAGCGCCGCCAGCAGTCCCGAGTATTCCGCGACATTGTTCGTCTGGTGTCCAAGATATCCGCTGAGTTGGTCCACCTTCTGCCCGCGCTCGTCTTCCAGTACCACACCAAATCCGGCTGGACCGGGATTTCCCCTCGCGCCTCCGTCCACGTGCGCAACCAATAACTTTTCCGGCTTTTTCGGCGCGGCTTCTGTGGGGAAAAGCGAGTCCGTATTCGGCGTCATGCAGCGAGTCTAAATCAAATCGTGGCTCACGCCTGCGAGCTAAGCCATTGGTCCTCGCGCTTTCGCAATTTCGAATACGACCACAGCGACACGGCGAGTGTACCGGCCACCAGCAGCCACGGAATTGCAGGCGACACCCAGAGGAAGCCGGTGCCGTAAGTGATCAATGCCATCCACAGCGCGACCAGGGCGGCGCCAATCGCCAGCGGCTCGCTCCACCCTCTGCGAGGAGTTCCCATTCCAACCGAGGCGACCGCCTGGATCGCCAGCGAGAACGGCACCGCGACGACCAGATCCACGAAGTAGTGCTGTCCCAAGGCGAGCGTCGCCAGCAGCGTAAGAAAAAGCAGAATGCCAACTGCGACCCGCAGCCATGTGGCGCTTTTGTAGGTGTTCCAGTAAGCCAGCAGCATCCATGCCACATGCAGCGATGGCATCGCGTTGCGCTCGCCACGCACCACCACCGGGTGCGGCGGAATGGCGCGCAACAAAGAGAATGGAGGCGGTGTCCAGGGGAACTGGTTGCCGAACAAAAATAACGGTCCCGTTCCCGGCACAATGGAATAACACAATGCGCCGATCGGTCCGGCGAGTACGAAGGCCAGCAATGCATTCCGTGCCCGCTTCAGGTCCGGCAGCTGCATGGCGTAAACCAATGCGATCGGCAACAGCAAGATGTCGTAAGCCACGGAAAGCGTGCGCAGTGGACCCGGCACATCGAAGAGCTGTCCTACCCAAAAACTGATCGGCAATCCCAAGCTGCCATCCGCCGAAAGCAGGTAGAGGTCCATCGTCTTCGGATGCAGATAAGTGCTGTTCGTCAGGAAGTACGTTGTCGCGACGGCGCCGAGAGCGAGGAGCGCGCATGGCAAAAATGCATAGAACGCGATGTACCGGCGATTTTCTTGCCACAGCGCACGTACACCAAGTACGAGCAGGCTGCTCAATCCAAGGAACGAACAGAGCGCGAGGAAGTAAAAGCGGTAACGCAGAATTCCCTGGTCGAGCGCGACCATCGAGCAAACGCCCACAACCAACCAGAGCAGGTCCATCCACGAGCGGCGAACTCGTGCGACGACGAAGGCGGTTCCGGCGAGTCCGTAAGCGAGAAAAGGCGAAGTCAGATAATGCGAATAAGCAAAACCGCTCGCCGCAATTCCGTAAAGCAGCACTACCAGCAACACGGCGAGGGGAACACGTAACCAGGATGCCAGGGGCTTTTCTTCGCTGCCCCGGGCCGCAACGGCGGTGCTCATCTCCCCATCCGCAGCCGCACCGCGAGGTATTCAGGCAACTCCGCGGCGATGATGCGGTGCTGTGCCAGTTCGACCGGGTAGGGCACCCGATAGAACTTCATCGCGTTCGCATCGGAATCGAACAGCGCAAATCCCAGCCGCCAGTCGCCATCGCGGGGCTGCCCGATCGAGCCGGGATTGAGAAGATAGCGACCATCCGGCAGCAACGGCAGATCGAATGTCTCTTCTTCCGTCATGCTCCGGTACTTCGGACGTATCGCTTCGACGTATCCCTTGCGCAGCATGTATCCGCCCTGCACATGCGTATGGCCGAAGAATGTCACCGGCAAGTTTTGCGCACGGAACACTTCGAACGCCGCGGCGCTCGACAGTAAGTACTCGTCTTCATCAATCGGCGACCCATGTGCAAACTGGCCGTCCTGGTATCCCGGGATTTCCATTGGACCCATCGGCAGCCGCCGCACCCATTCGCGGTTTTCCGGAGTCAACGTCTCCATCGTCCAGCTCACCGCTTTGTCCGCCACGGCATTGAAGCCGAACGTGTCGGTCAACCCCGAGCAGGCTTTGTCATGGTTGCCGCGAACAATTGGACCTTCCAGCTCGCGCACGATCTCCACCACTTCGTTCGGACTCGCACCATAGCCCACGATGTCGCCGAGGTTCAGCACCACGTCGTGCTCCGGCGCCGCCGCCAGTGCGGTTTGCAGGGCTTCCAGGTTGCTATGGATGTCGCTGATGATCAGGTAGCGCATGTCTCACGAAAAAAGCCCGGCATTTTGTCAGCGGGCTTTTGTTGAATCGGGTGGTGTGATCTTACAACGTTCCGCCTCTACCGGACAGCGCACAAAATGTCCGGGGACAATTTCTTCCAGCTCCGGAGCCGAAAGCGCACAGTTTCCTATCCGGGAACCGCAGCGTGGCTCAAAGCTGCAGCCCGGCATCTCAGCCCACGGCACCGTGCCTTCAATTGTCCGCAGCGGTTGCGAACGGTCCGTCCTTAACGTCGGCACCGAATGCAAGAGCCCGCGCGTGTACGGATGCACCGCCCGCCGGAATAACTCTTGCGCCGCGGCGCTTTCCACGATCTGTCCAGCGTACATCACTGCCACGCGATCGCTCACCTGCGACACCACCGCCAGGTCATGGGAGATGAACAACATCGCCAGCCCATGCTTCTGTCGGAGTTCGTTCAGGAGCTCCAATATCTGCGCCTGGATCGTCACATCGAGCGCCGTCGTCGGCTCATCGGCAATCAGCAGCCGCGGCCGGTTCACGATCGCCATCGCGATCATCGCCCGCTGCCGCATCCCGCCCGACAGCTGGTGAGGATAATCTCGCGCCCGCTTCTCTGCATCGCGAATCCCAACTTCCTCCAGCGATTCCACCGCGCGGCGCAACGCTTCTTTCCGAGATACTTTTTCGTGGGCGAGCAAAGCCTCGGCTACCTGATCGCCAATTGTCATCACGGGATTCAGCGCTGTCATGGGCTCTTGGAAGATCATTGCAATCTCGGCTCCACGCATCCTGCGCAATGCTTCGCCATCCAGCGAGAGCAGCGATTTGCCCTCAAACTCGACCTCACCGGTAACGCGCGCTTGCGGCGGCAATAACCGCAATATGGCGAGAGAAGTGACGGATTTTCCGCTTCCAGACTCGCCCACGAGGCCTAAAACTTCGCCCTTTTGCAGCGAAAAACTCACCCCACGGACCGCCGCGCGCCACCCGTTCGGCCCCGGAAATTCGATTTTGAGGTCGCGAAGTGTGAGCAAATCGGCCACGAAGCGATGTTAACAGCACGAAAAATATCGAAATTTGATCTCAAATCCGCTCTGAAAACGAACTTCTTGCAATTTTGCGTTCCATGAAAAGCCGCGCCAATAGTGGAAAGTCTCAAGATATTCACAATCGCCTCACCTTTCCGCATCCGGACGAGAATTGAAGTTTCTCGCGGGATGGCGCGGAAATCCGCGCCAGTCGCGGCTTTCTACGTTCGGCACAAAATTCTGCTGCACAAATTTCGGGCAGGACGCCTGTGGAATCTCTCTAACTCGCTGAAAATGCGGGTGTTTTAGCAACACGATTTCGCATTGACTTAATTTACTCCGGGAGTATGTTCACACTCGTTCTTTGACAGTTCTGAAGTTTTCCCGGTTGGCGATAAGTCCGGGGCTCAAGCAAGCTCACGGTAGCCAACTTCGGAAAGAAACTACGGGAAGCGCTGCAATCCGCAAGGGTTGCAGACCTGATGGGGAGCGACGGTTCCCCAAGTCGGAAGCGACGGCATCCGATCCTTCTCACAACGGCCGCGAGGTCGCAGCGAAAAGGAATCCCGCTAGCCAAAATCCGGAGATCTGACTACGAGAGGGGCCGCAAGGGTCTATAGCGAGTTGCTGGTTGAGGCGAACGAGAACTGATTCGAAGGCAAGATGGAATCCCGAGGAGTTGACCGGTTTATCCGGTTGGCGGCAAGCCCGGAGCCCAAGCGAAGATCGAGCATCGCGACCGCAAGGAAACGGTGTTGGGTAGGTCGGCAAGGGTCTTAAGCGAGCCGCTGGTCGAGACGAATAGGTCTTCACAACCTCGGGATTTCTTGTTTTTATTTTCAGAGTTCCCGCCTGTCGTTTTCTTCGATTTTTCCTCCGTCGTGATTTGACCGCTGCGATCTTTCCGATTCATACTTCACGCCAACAAATTCTCCCTCCCCAGGAGATGCTCGAATGGCCCAGCGTTCTTGGTTACCTGTCCTATTGTTTGCCTCCACTCTCAGCCCAACGCTATTCGCCGCCCCTCGCAAGATCGATCCACCGGTTCTGACGCCGCAGAACAGCGGCACCACGCAACTCCTGATCGCCGTCAGCCCAGTCAATTCCCGCGTGGTATGGGCCTCCGGTACGGGCGGCACGTACGTCGTCACCACCGACGGCGGAGCGCACTGGCGCGCGGGCGTGGTCCCGGGCGCGGAAGCTCTCCAATTCCGCGACGTGTACGCCGTCAGCGATAAGATCGCGTACCTGCTCTCGATCGGTGACAACACCACCGACTTCAAAATCTACAAGACGTTCGACGGTGGCAAACACTGGCACATTGAATTCACCAATGAAACCACCAACGCCTTCTACGATTGCTTTGCCTTCTGGTCGCCCACCCGCGGACTGGCGCATAGCGACTCGGTGAGCGGCGTGTTCCCTGAGCTGCGCACCGAGAATGGCTGGACGTGGCACTCGATCGCGAACCGCATGCCTCCCGCACTTGCCGGCGAAGCTTCGTTCTCATCGAGCGGAACTTGCATTACTACGCAGGGACATGACAATGCCTGGATCGCTACGGGCGGATCGACGATCGCGCGCATCCTGGCCACGCGCGACGGCGGAAACACCTGGAACGCCTATGACACACCGCTGATCAGTTCGCCGAGCGGAGGCGGTTTGTCGGTCGCCTTCCGTGATCCGTGGAACGGCATGGTGGGCGGTGGTGACCTCTCGACCAACGCCGATGCGGATGCTGCGGTCTCTCACGATGGCGGGCGGACGTGGACGTTGACCACACAGCCGCCGGTTACGGGAGCGATTTTTGCGCTCGCCTACACGCGCGGCGTGGAACATCGCGGCGACGATTGGTTCGGCGATTTTGGCCGTGAAGAAGACCGTCGGGTGGTGGTCACTTCCGAGGCTTTGCCCGACTTCAGTACGGGGCAAGCGGCGTGGAGTCCCGACGAAGGCACCACCTGGTACGTGATCCCGAGGGTGAGCGGCTATTGGTCGGTCGCCTTCGCCAATCCACAGACGGGATGGTTCGTTGGCAACAATGGCTCGATTTTGAAAATCAGCTTCGAGCCTGACCGGCATTAAAGAACAAAGGCCGCGGTGGAATCGCCTAGTTCAGGCGCCCACCGGGGCCTCCTTATTCTCGAAACGAATCGTTTCGCCAAAAGAATCGCCGCGTGAGCCGGATGCAGCCCTGATCCATCCGTCCCACCGGGAAATCCCCGGGGTCCTTGATGTCCCTGCGGTTCGATTTGTCATAGAATCACGGCCATGGCCGATACCGATCAGGAACCGATCCTGCACGCCCCGAGTGAACCGGAAGGCCGTAACTGGACGCCGATGATCGTCGGCGCGATTGTCGTCATCATCGTGGTTGCGTTGATCGTCGTTTTCAATCACCACGGCGGAGCGAAGCAGGCCACCGTCGATCCGTATGCCGCGAAGCTGCAGGTCGGTGACATCCAGATGAGCAAGTCGGAGAATTACGTGGGGGCGGCCGTCACTTACGTCGATTTCACCATCACAAATACGGGCGATAAAACCGTGACGGGGGCGCAAGTGGTGGCCGAGTTCCACAACGATTTGAAAGAGGTCGTGGGCCGCGAGACGCTGCCGGCAACCGTCCTCGTTCCGAACCAGCTTGGGGGATATCCTGACCTCACCACGCTGGCACGGGCTCCGCTCGAACCGGGCAAGACTCGCACCATTCGCCTCACATTCGAGCACGTCTCAGCCGACTGGAACCAGAACTATCCTGACCTGAAATTGGTTAACCTGCAGTACAAGTGATGACCAAACTGCTGCTCGTTTTTCTCGCGCTGATTTCGTTCGCCGCGGCCACCGAGCCTGAACACACTGTCACCGGCGACGTCGAGATCGTTCCATTTACCAGCAAGATCTTCGGCAATACGCGCAATCTGCGTATCCTGCTGCCACCCGGCTATCGCGTGATGCAGAACCGCCACAGCCGTTATCCCGTGATGTACATGCAGGACGGCCAGAACCTCTACGACGTCGCCACCACTCCGTTCGGGCAGGAATGGCAAGTGGACGAGACCATTCAGCTCCTGTGGTCCGAAAAGAAAATCGCCCCGATGATCATTGTTGGCATCGACAACGCCGGGGAAAAGCGCGCCGAGGAATATCTTCCGTATCGCGACGAGAAGTTTTCGCCACAGGTGACGCAGCCTCGCGCTGCCGATTACGCCCGCTTCCTGATCGAAGAGGTCATGCCTTATGTCGAGCAGCACTACCGGGTGAAAACAGGTCCCGAGAATACCGGCCTTGGCGGCTCGTCGTACGGCGGGCTCGTGAGCCTCTACACGGTCATGCAGCACCCCGGCATCTTCGGGCACTTGCTCATCGAGAGCATGCCGCTACAGATCGAGAATGGCCGGCTCATTCAGGATGCCGAAGCGACGAAGCAATGGCCCGACAAAATCTTCCTCGGCATCGGCACGAAAGAGACCAACAGCCCCGCGATGGCGGCCGAACATGTGCAGTGGACGCTCAGGCTTGAACGCGCGCTGCGGCAGCAGGGGCTGGGTCCAGACCGTCTGAAGTACGTGGCGAAGCAAGGCGCCCAGCACAATGAACATGCCTGGGCGGAACGTTTTCCCAAGGCCATGCTGTTCCTCTGGCCGCAATAAAAGCGCCCGCTGCGTGCTACGCTTTCCTGATGACGGAAGTGGCCAAAAAAGTCCGCCTCACCGAAACGGTGAAGGCTGCCGGTTGAGCGTCGAAGCTTAGTCCGGCGGTGCTGGACTCGGTGCTTGGGAAATTAGCCCGGCAACATGACGCGAACGTCCTGGTTGGCTTCGACAAAGCCGACGACGCCGGCGTGTATCAACTGACGCCGGAGCTGGCGATGGTGCAGACGGTCGACTTCTTCACCCCGATCGTGGATGACCCGTACACCTTCGGCCAGATCGCCGCGACCAATGCGCTGAGCGACGTATATGCGATGGGCGGGAAGCCGGTGAGCGCGCTGGCTCTCGTCTGCTTCCCCGACAAGGGCGATCCGGCGGTGCTGGAACGCATTCTCGCCGGCGGACTTTCGAAGATGATCGAGGCCGGTTGCACGGTGATCGGCGGCCACAGCATTCGCGACGAAGAGCTGAAGTTTGGATACTCGGTGACGGGCACGATCCACCCGAAAAAGATCTACAAGAACTCGGGGGCGGTGGCCCGAGATGCGCTGCTGTTCACGAAGGCGATTGGAACGGGCGTGATCTCGACGGCGATCAAGAAAGATAAGGCCGAACCCGAGTGGATCGATGCGGCAGTGCAGTCGATGACGACTCTGAATAAAGCCGCTGCCGAAGTTCTCGGCGAAGGAGATTACGCGGTTCACGCGATGACGGACATCACCGGATTTGGGCTCGTCGGGCACGCGCGGGAGATGGCGCTGGGCAGTGGGGTTGCACTGCGAATCTTCGCCGAGCGGGTTCCACTACTTCCCGGAGCGCTGGAGTGCGTGGAGCAGGGATTCATTCCCGGGGGCCTCAAGAATAATCGCGATTTCGCCGAATGCCTGGTGAGCTATGGGGATGGCGTCCCGGAGGAGTTGCGGACCTTGCTGTACGATCCGCAGACGGCGGGCGGGCTGTTGATTTCGGTCGCCGCTACGGATGCCGATCGCCTCACCAAAGCTCTCGCGACGAACAATGTCGTCGCCGCTCGCATCGGCGAGGCGCTGGCGGAGAGCAAAGTAAAAATCGAAGTCCGGTAGGCAGAGGAGCTATCGCTTGATCCGTTGCCGCTCGCGATTCGTCCTGATTCTCCTGGTCCTGCTGCTCGCCGTACCTCGTCAAAGCTCTGCCTACTCCGTTCTGACCCACGAGGCGATCGTCGATCTTGCCTGGGATGATTCCATCAAGCCGCTTCTGTTGAGCAAGTATCCGAACCTCACGGAAGCCCAGCTTCGCGACGCGCACGCCTTTGCTTATGGTGGTTGCGCCATCCAGGACATGGGGTACTACCCGTTCGGCACCACGTTCTTCAGCGACCTTACGCATTACGTTCGTTCCGGCGATTTCGTCGCGGCGCTGATTCGCAATGCGCATACAGCCAACGAGCTCGCCTTCGCAGCCGGCGCGCTTTCCCATTACATCGGCGATTCTTCCGGCCACTCGATTGCCGTCAACCAGGCTACCGCCATCGCTTTTCCCAAGCTCGGCAAGCGGTACGGTCCGATCGTCACCTACGAAAACAATCCTCATGCGCACGTGCGGACAGAGTTCGGTTTCGATATCGACCAGGTTGCGAAGAAGCGATTCGCGCCACAGGTTTTCAAGGAGCACGTCGGGTTGAAAGTTCCAACCCGTCTGCTCGAAGCGGCATTCTTCGAGATATATGGGATCCCGCTGTATAGCCTGGTTGGCCACGAACGCTCAGCCGCCCACAGCTATCGCTCGGCGGTGCGGAGTTTTATCCCATTTTTTGCTCGCGGAGAGGTTGTGCTGCACCGGCACCAGTTTGTGCCTGAGACCCCGACCCGGGACTTTGTTATTTACGAAAAGGAAGTCTCGCGGCAGGCGTTTCGCCGGCACTGGGCCGCTACTTATCACGGGCCGGGCTTCCGCGGATATCTCTCTGCTGCGCTCATTGTGCTCCTGCCGAAAATCGGGCCCGTGTCTCTTCTCAGCATCAAGATTCCCGACGCCGAAACCCAACAGCTTTACGTGCAGAGTATGAACACCACGCTTGAACACTTCCGGAGCCACCTAAACGAATTAAAGACCGAACCAATCGGCCAGTTCACGCTAGCCGATCGCGATCTCGACACCGGAGCGAAAGTGAGGCCGGGCGGGTACGCGCTGACGGACGAGACCTACGCCGCGCTGCTCCATGATGTGGTGACTCGCCCGACGATGACCATCCCGCTTGGGTTGCGCGAGGATATCCTGAGTTACTACGCCGACCCGAACGCGCCGATCACCACGAAGCGCGATCCGAAGAAATGGGCGGAGGTGCAGGAGGACCTCGCCAAGTTTCGCCAGATGCATGCTGGAAGCAGATTGAGCATTCCCCGCGAAGACGACCAAACAAAACCATAGTCGGTGCCTTGGTCAGCTCTCTGCTTATTTTCCCGCGAGCTCTTTCTTTACCGTCTCGCTGACCACTTTTCCATCGACGCGGAGGTCGGCGAACTTGGCCATCACGGCCTTCATCACCGAACCTATGTCCTTCATGGTGGGCGCACCCATCTCGGAGATGGTCGCCCTCACCGTCGCGACGATTTGGTCTTCGCTGGCGGTTTTCGGCATGTAGGTTTCGATGAGCACGATCTCTCTTTGTTCCTTCGCGGCAAGCTCCGGACGGTTGCCCTTGGTGAATTGCTCGACGGAGTCGTGGCGCTGCTTGATCATGGTGCTCAGCACGGCGAGGACTTCCTTGTCGTCGAGCGAGGCGCGCTTGTCGATTTCCTTGTTCTTGACGGCGGCCTTCATCATGCGCAGGGTGGAAAGGCGCTCTTCGTCCTTCGCCTTCATGGCGGCGACCATATCTTTCTGAATCTGTTCGCTCAAGCTCATGGGGAGATTATAGACAGCGGCGCGAAAGGCACTCGAAATTCGAGGCGGCGGCGCGCTGAAAGAAAAATCTTGCACCCGACGAATCAGCTTATCGATCTAAGCAAAACGGAGAACCCCTCCGCTTTTCATCGAGGGTTTCGCAGGAGAAAAGATTATGCGCATTTTTGTTACCGGCGCTACGGGATTTGTGGGTTCGGCGGTGGTTCGCGAACTGCTGGACAACGGCCACCAGGTGCTCGGTTTGGCACGTTCGGATGACGGTGCCGCAGCACTCAAGAAATCGGGGGCGGAGGTGCATCGTGGGTCGCTCGAGGACCCGGAAAGCCTTCGCGAAGGCGCGACGAAATCCGATGGCGCGATTCACCTCGCCTTCATTCACGATTTCAATAATTACGGGCCAGCGGCTGAAAAGGACCAGCGCGCCATCGAGGTGATGGGCGAGGCGCTGGCGGGATCGGACCGGCCGCTGGTGGTGACCTCGGGAACGTTGCTGGTGCAGAGGCGAGGGGCCCTGGCGCTGGAAGATGAGCCGCCGGCGAGTAATTTTCCGCGGAAATCGGAAGATGCGGCGCTGGCACTCGCGTCGCGTGGGGTCCGTGCGTCGGTGGTGCGACTTTCGCCCTCGGTGCATGGCGATGGCGATCATGGGTTCCATGCTGATCAACCTCGCGCGGCAGAAGGGCGCGGCCGCATATGTGGGCGAGGGCAAGAACCGCTGGCCCGCCGTACATCGGCTCGACGCGGCTCGGCTCTTTCGACTGGCGGCGGAGAAAGGGACGCCGGGCGCCGTCTTCCACGGCGTTGGCGACGAGGCCGTCCCGTTCCGCGAGATCGCCGAAGTCATCGGGCGCAAGCTGAAAGTTCCGGTGGTCTCGAAGTCGCAGGAAGAGGCTGCCGCACACTTCGGCTGGATGGCGCTCTTCGCTGCGATCGACGGCCCGGCCTCAAGCGAGAAAACGCAGAAGGTGCTCGGGTGGAAGCCGCAGGAACGCAGATTGATCGCGGATCTGGAGCAGGGAACCTACTTCGAGAAGGCGTAACCGGCGGCCGAATCAAGAGTTGCTGCAGCCGCGAGGGACGGAGCGTCCGGTTGCCGCTGTTTCTTTGGGAAACTTTATGGCTTTATAAGCAAATCCGATTTGCCATCCGTGCCGCTGCTGCTGTTCAATAGAGCTTCGCCCCATCAATCCCGAATTCCTAACCCTGCACCCAAGCTGGAGTGACTCATGCTTCATAAGAACCGGTTGTACACGCCGGGTCCGACGCAACTTCTCCCTGCGGCCCAGTTCGCCATGGCGGCGGCCACCATGCATCACCGGACCGCCGAGTTTCGTGACCTGTATGTACGCACACTTGCTGATCTAAAGTCGTTCATTGGCACCCGGAACGATGTCATCCTTATGGCCTGCTCCGGCAGCGGCGCCATGGAAGCTTCCGTCTCTAACCTCACCTCGCCGGGCGACCGTGTTCTCGTGCTTTCGGCGGGCAAGTTCGGCGAGCGCTGGTCAAGCCTTGCCAAGGCGTACGGAGTGAAAGCCGACGTCGTGAGTGCTCCGTATGGCGAGACGATTTCACTCGACGCCGTCCGCGAGAAGCTCGATGGACATCGTGTCGTCTACATGCAAGGAACCGAGACCTCGACTGGGGTCCGCCACGACGTCGAAGGGGTGGCGCGCCTGCTCAAGGGCTCGGATACGCTGCTCGTCGTAGACGCCATTACCGGCCTCGGCACCACGCACTTTAACGTGGATGACTGGGACGTGGACGTGCTCATCGGCGGCTCGCAAAAAGCGGTCATGATCCCCCCGGGATTGGCGTATCTTTCGGTGAGCGAGCGTGCCTGGCAGCGGATAGAGCAGAGCTCGAACCCGCGCTTCTACTTCGACCTGCGGAAAGAACGCAAGTCGGCGGCGAAGGGCGAGTCGGCTTACACGCCGGCTACGTCGCTCATCGCCGGACTCGGTGCGGCGCTGGATTTTATCCGCGGGATGGGCAACGGTGATCTCGCTGCCGGGCGATATGAGCTCGTAGAGAATGCTGAGACGGCGGCTGAGATGACGCGGGCTGCGGCTGAAGCGCTCGGGCTGAAAATGTTTGCGAAGGCCTCGCCGGCTGCGGCCGTCACGGCAATTTGCGCTCCTGTGGGCATAGATTCCGGAGCGATCGTCAAGGGGTTCCGCAACCAGTTCGGCGCCGTAGTGGCCAATGGACAGGGCGACGAGATGAAGGGCAAGATCTTTCGCGTCGCGCACCTCGGCTACTACGACTATCTCGACACGATTGCGGTAATCGGTGCTCTCGAACATGTGCTGGCTTCGATTTCGAAGCCCGCACATGTGGAGTTTGGCCCCGGTCTTCGTGCCGCGCAGATGATCTACGCTCGCCGCGCGACGTTCGCTGCGGCTGCGGTTTAGCCATTCCATTCCCCGGCGAGTGCCATCGCGTGCATTCGCCGGGCATTTCACCCCATTTTCGAAACGCATAACTCGGAGCCTACCCGTGTGTTCGGGTGGCCACCACTTTATATAAGGAAGACCATCTTGAAAATTGTTGTTGCTGAGAAAATCGCATCCGCCGCAGTTGATTTGTTTCGCCAGGATCCGACTTGGACGGTGGTCACTCCTGACCAGGTCGCCAAGAAAGAACAGCTCGAAGCCGCGCTGAAAGGGGCGGACGCTCTCATCGTGCGCTCCGCCGTGTTCGTTGACGGCGCCCTGCTTGAGCATGCCGACAAGTTGCGCGTGATCGGGCGTGCCGGCGTTGGGGTAGACAACATTGAGCTCGAAGCGGCCACTCGTCACGGCATCGCCGTGATGAACACTCCAGGCGCCAATGCCGTCGCGGTGGCGGAGCACACCATGGCGCTGATGCTGGCTCTGGCACGTTTCATTCCGCGCGCGACGGAGACGATGCACGCCGGCAAGTGGGAAAAGAAAAGCTTGCAGGGAACGGAGTTGCGCGGCAAAACGCTCGGCATCATCGGGCTTGGCCGGATCGGGATGGAAGTTGCACGCCGCGCTGCGGCCTTTGGCATGACGCTCGTCGCCCACGATCCTTACGTCTCGCCGACGGTGGCTGCCGATGCCAAGATCCGCCTTGCCGATCGCGACGAGGTGCTGAAGACCGCCGACTACATTACGCTGCACGTCGCACTGACGCCGCAGACCGCGAGCATGGTCAACGCCGCTTCGATCGCGACGATGAAGAAAGGCGTACGCATTGTGAACTGCGCTCGTGGCGAGCTGATTGAAGACGCCTCCCTGGTCGAAGCTATCAAGTCCGGCCACGTCGCCGGCGCGGCGCTCGACGTGTTCGCCGAAGAACCGTTGAAGAGCTCGCCATACTTCGGTGTGCCGAACGTCATTCTTACGCCGCATATCGGCGGGTCCACGGCCGAAGCGCAGGATGCAGTCGGCGTTCAGATCGCTCAGCAGGTACGCGACTACCTGCAGCGCGGCGTGGTGCAGAACGCCGTTAACATGCCATCTCTGACGGAACAGGAGTACGTTGCGCTGGAGCCGTTCATTACCCTCGGCGATCGACTGGGCAGCTTGCTGGCTCAGCTCAGCGAGTCTCGTTACGAAGAGATCGGTATCCGCTACACAGGCGCGGTAGGCGGGTGGAAGACCGAGCTCATCCGCAATGCGGTAATCAAGGGGCTGCTGCAGAACACGACGGACGAAAGCGTGAACCTCATCAATGCCAACTCCGTCGCAGAAACGCGCGGGATCCGCGTGCTCGAGTCGAAGAAGGAGCAGCCCTCCGGCGGCGGCGCCGCGAACGTCCTTGGGCTGACGCTGCAAACCCCAAAGGGCGTATTTTCCGCGCGTGGAACGGTGCTGCATGGGAGCTCGCCGCGGCTGCTCTCGTTCGACGGCATCGATGTTGAGGCGCCGCTGGAGAACACGCTGCTCGTCATCCGCAATCGAGACATCCCAGGCGTCGTGGGCCGCGTGGGCAGCATTCTCGGCGACCATGAAGTCAACATCGCGAACTTCGCGCTGGGCCGCGCCTCGGGCAATACGGGCGGCAACGCGCTGGCGGTGGTGCAGGTGGATGGCGCCATTACCGAAGCCGTGCTGCAACGATTGCGGCAGGCGAAGGCGATCCTCGCAGCGAACGTGGTGCAGTTCTAGATAGAGTTGAATAGGGCCCTGTCTTCACGAGACAGGGCTTTTCTTTTGAGAAAGCTATTCTTCCAGCCGCTGCAACTTTCGCGTCTCCGCCAGCAGGGCCATGGAGTGGGTGAGGTTCTGCATGGTCACGATCCCGACCAGGCGGCCGCCATCCACCACCGGAACCAGGCCGAGTCCTTTTGTTCCGATGCGCCGGAAGATTGCGGCGAGTGATTCGCTGCGTTGGGCAATCTGGAAGCCGCGGCTCATTACGCCCTGTACATAGCCGTTGCCGCTGCGCAGCGCGTCGAGAATCTTCTGGCGCGAGATGACGCCCACTAAATCGCTGCCACGAATGACCGGGAATTCATCCTGGAGCGTGTGGACGGCCTTGTTGAGCGCGTCTTCGAGCGTATCCGCGGACGAGAGGGTAGAGAAATCGGTGAGCATGACTTCTTCAATGCGCACGGTCTCCAGCACCTCCTGGAAGATGGCGGTACGGTCCTCGATTTGCGCGCCGACAAAGATAAACACGCCGATCATCATGAGCCAGGGCATGGAGATGCCAGCGACCATGAAGAGCGCGGCGAAGATCTGGCCGACGGTGACCGCCTTACGCGTGGCCTGTACATAGTCCATGCGTTGCGCAAACATGGAGCGCAGCACGCGGCCGCCATCCATGGGATAAGCGGGCAGAAGGTTGAAAAGGCCGAGCAGCAGGTTGCTCCAAACGAAGCTCTTCGGCAGGTTCTGTGGCGTGATCCATGGCCGCGAGAGCAAGTTCATGTGCAGCAGGCCGACGCAAGCAAGTGCCGCGCCCAGCCCGATGCCGAGGTTGATCAACGGACCAGCGGCGCTGATGCGAATGTCGCGCGCCGCGTTATGCCGGGTGTGCGGGCCGTTGTCGTCCATGAAGGTGATGCCGCCAATCGGCAGCAGCACGATGCCGCGCACCTTCACGCCTGAGCGCATGGCCACCAGAGCGTGTCCGAGTTCGTGCAGGACCACCGACCCGAAGACCAGCGCTACCAGTGCCAACCCACGCCCGGCTACCTGCACGCCATTAGCGCTTGTCTGCGTAAACCACACGAACATGAGCAGGAAGAAAAACGTGAGGTGCAGGCGGATTTCGACGCCAAACAAACGACCGATCGGAATGGACCAGCTTCTCATAGAGAATCGCAGACTCACATTCTATACACTCTTAGACGCGCGCAAGCGCACTCACGTTCCTAACACCTTCGATGCGAATTATTGCTGGAAAATTCCGCAGCCGGCCGCTGAAGACGCCGCAAGGACTTGACGTCCGGCCGTCGTCCGACCGACTTCGCGAGACGCTCTTCAACGTGCTCACTGCCGGATACGAGCTGGAAAATTCCCGCTGGATCGACCTTTTCGCAGGAACCGGTGCGGTTGGCCTCGAGGCGCTGAGCCGCGGCGCGGGATACGTTTATTTCGTGGAAAAAGTGTCGAAGGTTGCACGGGTCACGGAAGCGAACATCAGTAGCGTAGGGGCAAGCGACCAGGCGCAAATTCTTACGAGTGACGTCCTAGCCGGCTTACGCCAATTGGAAGGCATCGACCCGGTGGAGTTCGTGTTTCTTGATCCGCCCTACCGCGAGGAAGGCGCTTATCTCGGAGTGCTGCGCATTCTTTCCGAGTCACCGGTTCTGAAGCAAGGATCCATCGTGATTGCAGAGCACACCAAGCACTTCGATCCGGGGGATGGCGTAGGCAAGTTGACGCGCTACCGCTCGCTGAAACAGGGCGACGCAGTGCTGAGCTTTTATAAGCGAGCTACATGATCAGTTCGCGGGTGCTCCGCACGATCGGGTGCTGCATCTCCTGCAACTCATTCTTCACGCAATTCAGGCCGTAGACGCAGCTTTCGAACTCTTTCGCCAGCTTGGCGAATAGCGGCGCCACCTTCGCATACTCGAAGTGCTCAAACTTCGAGACGATGTAGTAGCTTTCCTTGCCGGCTTTCATAAAGTCGACGAGGTTCTCGAGGCGCTCGCGGCGCAGGCGGAAGTGATTGATGCTCTCGGGGAACATGCCGGTGAAGAAGAGCGTGTAATCGCCGATGTGCTTGCGCACCTGGCGTTCGCGATCGAACGACGGCGCCGGGCCGTAAATCGGGTCCGACTCCAGCAGCATTTCGCCGACATCCTGGAGTGGGCGGCCATCGGCGTTTTTCACGCGGAACAAATTCTCAACGTCGCTAAATTCGGTGAGCATCGCCGCGACGTACTCTTTCACATCGGGATCGCGCAAGCCGATATCGTCGTCGAAATGGCGATCCACAAGGTTAAGGAAGAGCTCTTGCAAAGGTCGAGAATCTGCGAGTTGGCCCACGTTGTCATCTCCCCACAGCGAAAACTTAGACGGAGAGATACCGCCATTCTTCCTCCGCCGCAAGTGCATCTTTGGATGATCCCCATCAATTTCTTTGATAGGCAGCTTCCAGCAGACTTGCTACTGGATTAGAACCCGCTTGGGACCCGCATAGTTGCTGGGGAAAATCACACGATGGTGGACAACCCGCGGTATTAGCAGTCGGCGCCCTCAAGTGATAACAAAGTTGCGATAAGCTGTTCGGTGCCTTCCATGACCTACCAGGCTGCCGTCGAGGCGCTGTACAAGCTCGGCCACGAGCTTGCCGGAACGCCCTCGCACAAATTCGATCTCGCGCACATGCGGGCGCTGCTCGACGCCATGGGAAATCCTCAGCAACGATTCCCGAGCGTGCTCATTGCCGGGACGAACGGCAAGGGATCGACTGCCGCCACACTGTCGTCGATCTTGCTCACCGCCGGATACAAAACCGCGCTCTATACGTCCCCGCATTTGGTGCGCATCAACGAACGCATCCGGGTGAATGGGGAATACATTGGTGACGCTGAGTTCGCGGCCGCTTACGGGCACGTGGAACACCTCGCCTGCGAGCTTGTTCATGCGAAAACACTGCCCTGGCATCCCAGTTTCTTCGAGATGCTGACGGCGATGGCCTTCGAGGTCTTTGCGCGGGCGGGTGTGCAGATCGCGGTGCTGGAAGTTGGCATGGGTGGTCGCCTTGACGCTACCAACGTCGTTCAGCCGCTGATCTCGGTGATTACCGACATTTCGCTCGATCACCAGAAGTTTCTCGGCAACACGATCGCGGAAATCGCCGTGGAAAAAGCAGGGATCATCAAGAGTGAGGGAACGGTGATCACGCTGCCGCAGCATCCCGCAGCCAACGATGCTATTGGCCACGCGATTCTCGCGCAGCACGCCACGGGCATCAGTGCTGTAAAGCACATGCCGCCAGTCTCGCCCGGTGCTTCCGACTTTGGGGAGGAGGAAGGCCGAAACCGATATTCTTTGGAGGTGATGGGACAGGTCATCTCCATCGATTCGCCGCTGCCGGGGCGTCACCAACTGCGCAATCTCGCGCTGGCGATTACCGCCGCCGAAGAACTCGGGCGCGCCGGTTTTCCGGTCACGCCAGCCCAAATCGAGCAGGGAATTCGCAGTACCCGGTGGCCGGGGCGGTTCCATGTTGTTCCAGCCGGCCAGAACGAGCTGCAGCGCGAGCTCATTTTCGATGTGGCACATAACCCCGATGGCGCCTGGGCGCTCCGCTCCGTGCTCTCCGAACGAGTTGGCGAAAAAGCGATCACTCTTGTTTTCGGAGCGATGCAGGATAAGGCCTTTGAGGAGATGATCCAGATCCTCTTTCCGATCGCGCAGCAGGTGGTGGTGACGCGTGCGCACAACCCACGCGCCGCCACGACTGCCGACCTCGCGCAAGCTGCCCAGCAAGTGGGAACCGATGTGGTCGAGGTGGCCACGGTCGAAGCCGCGCTTCGCCATGCTGCAGAGATGACTCCGGATTCCGGAGTCATCGTGATCACGGGATCGATATTCGTGGTGGGCGAAGCAATGCAGGCACTGAATATCTCCACATAAACGGCGCCGCATCCGTTGCGATAAGCTATTTACAGCGATGTCCGACCTGGTGAGCCGCCTTCGCTCTTATTGCGTCTACGTTCCGCTGGTGTACCTGTACACCGCGGTGATGGGCACCGGCTCGCTTATTGCTTCGCTATTCGATCGCGATGGGCGGATCCAGCACTGGTTCGCGCGTACCTGGTCGCGGATGATCCTGGGGACCACCGGATGTCCGATCACCATTGTCAATCCTGAGAAGCTCAATGCCGGGGGACCTGCGGTTTACGTGGTCAATCATCTCTCCGCATTCGACATCCCGTCGTTGTACACCGCGCTGCCATTCCAGTTCCGCATCATGGCGAAGAAGGAGCTGTTCCGGTATCCCGTGCTCGGCTGGCACCTCACCCGCTCCGGGCAGATCCCAATTGATCGCGATAATGCGCGGTCTTCGCTGAAGAGCCTGGTGCGTGCCAGTGAGGCGTTGAAGAATGGGATGTCGCTGGTCGTTTTTCCTGAAGGCGGCCGGTCTGCTGACGGCCAGCTTCAGCCCTTCCTCGGCGGCTCGTTCTACGTGGCTATCAAGGCGCAAGCGCCCATTGTCCCGATGGCACTGATTGGCACTTACGAGGCGTTGCCGATGAACAGTTTTCACGTGCGTCCGCGGCCGTTTCAACTGGTGGTTGGCGATGCCATCCCGACGACTGGCTATGCGCCACGGCAAATGGATAAACTGGCTGCGCAGGCCGAAGCCGCGGTCGCCGAACTTTATTATCGGCGCGCGGGCGTGGCTCGTCCCGCTGCTGCACCCGCTGAGGATGCACTGCGGCATACGCAACTCACCGAGTCTCCGGAAGGACAATGACGAAGCCGCGCATCGCGATCCCCGAGCCGCATTCTTCCCGCGAGTACACAGGCAAGCGACTGGCCGACTACATCGCGCCGATCGTGGACGCTGGAGGCGAAGCTGTAGTTATCCCGCTCGCGCTGTCACCATCGGAGCAGGCTCACTTGATCAAGTCTTGCGATGCCGTGCTGCTGCCTGGCAGCCCCGCCGATGTGGATCCGGAAAAGTATGACGAGGCGCGCGATCCTCATACGGCTGCTGCTGACATTGCGCGCGACAATGCGGACGAACTCTTACTGCAAGACGCGTACAACATGCGCAAGCCGGTGTTCGGTATCTGTTACGGAGTGCAGTCGCTGAATGTTTGGCGGAGCGGCAAGCTCGTTCAGCACATCGAAAGCCAGGTGGCGCACGAAGTTAAGCACGAAGCGCGGGCCCACACGATCAAGGTGCAAGGCAGTACGCTGCTTGCCAAGCTTGCTGCTGAGGCCGAGCTGGAGATCGAGGAACACTGGGTCAACTCTTCACATCACCAGTCGCTCGCCGTGCTTGGCGATGGGCTGCGACTTGCGGCGACCTCTCCGCAGGACGGCGTCATCGAGGCGGTCGAAGGCACTGCTCCCGACCAATGGGTAGTGGGCGTGCAGTGGCATCCCGAACGCACGTACCAGGACGACAAATTTTCGCGCCTGCTTTTCGAGACGTTTATCGCGGAAGCTCGGCGCTGGCATGAACAAGTTGCAGCGAAGCGAAACGATTTCGAGGCGGTGCGCTGACTATGTCCGTTCCCATGTCGCTCGCAGGAAAAGTCGCGCTGGTCACTGGAGGGTCGCGGGGCATCGGGGCGGCCATCGTGCGCCTGTTCGTGGCGGCTGGCGCTAAGGTGGTCTTCACCTATCAGAAGGCATTAACCGCGGCCGACAGGCTCGTCAAGGAACTAGGCGCCGCCAACTGTTATGCCGTACAGGCGGACCTGGGCACAGCGGCTTCGGCCAAGCCGCTCGTGGAAGCTGCGGTGAAACACTTCGGGCAGCTCGATATCATGGTGGCCAATCACGGCGTCTGGCCGCCAGAAGACATTCCCATCGACCAGATCACCGAGGAACAGTGGCGCAACACGCTTGCCATCAATCTCGACGCCGTCTTCGGGCTCATCAAGTACACGGTGGCCCAAATGAAGCAGCAGAAGCATGGCGGGCACATTGTGTTGATCAGCTCTACCTCCGGCCAGCGCGGCGAAGCGCTGCACTGCGATTATTCAGCTTCTAAGGGCGCACTGATTTCGATGACGAAGGGCTTGGCGAGCGAACTCGCCCGCTATGGTATCTACGTGAACTGCGTTGCCCCGGGCTGGGTGGATACCGACATGACTGCCTCGACCTTGGTGGATCCGAAAGCGGACGCGCTCATCTTTCAGCAGATCCCGCTCGGCAGGGTCGGCAAGCCTGAAGAAATTGCGGCCCCAGTACTGTTTCTCTGCACGCCGATGGCATCATTCATTACCGGCGAAGTCTTCAATGTCAACGGGGGCGCGGTCCTCGCCGGATAAACGCCCATGTACTTCGAACGTCCAATGAAAAGCATGCTCAAGTGGATCTCGATCCTTCTTTTCACCGCGCTGGCCGCGGCCCAGACCACCGCGCCCTCGCCCGCAACAGCCGCGCCTGCTACGGCGGCGTCCGCGCAGAACAACTGGCTGCCGCCGCTCACAGGGAACGAAGACGCGACCGTAAAGAAAGCCCGAACGCTGCTGACGCAAATGATCGAAGCGATGGGCGGCGCGGCTTACATGGATCTCAACAGCGTGGAGCAGATCGGCCTCACCTATAGTTTCTACAATGGGAGACCCAACAGTCTCGGCACCGACTTTCGCCGCGTCATTAAATACCCAGACAAAGAACGGGTGGAGCTCACCAAGCAGCGCGATGTCGTGTACATTGCCAACGGCAAGACAGGGTGGGAAGTGACGTACAAGGGCACCACTCTCCAGGATCCGAAGACATGGCGCGATTACTCTCGCCGCCGGAACTTCTCGCTCGAATACATGCTGCGGGTTTGGCTGAAGCAGCCCAGCACGCAGATCTATTACGAAGGTACCGCCATCTCTGAACAACGCATGGCCGATGTGGTTTCGCTGATGAACGGCCGCAACGAGTCGGCCACCATCTACATTGACCAAACCTCGCACCTGCCGATCAAGAACACCTATTCCTATCGCGATCCGTACGATAAGCAGAAAGACCAGGAAGGTGAGATTTACGGTAACTGGCGGATGGAAGGCACGATCAACACCCCACACAGCATCGTGCGCACCCACAACGGCGACTACGCCAGCCAGCGCTTCATCAAGAGCGTCACGTACAACGTAGCCACGCCCGATTCGCTGTTCACCGCCAAGCCTACGTATGACCCATACGTGCTGGAGCGCCGCTTGGACCAGGAAAAGATTCCGGAACCGTAGTCTCATTTCTGTGAATCCCGAACCTGCTCGCTGTGCATCTGTTTCCGCGGAGGCTCTCCCTCATGAAAGTTGGAATTCTCGGCTCCGGAATGGTCGGGCAGACGCTTGGCGCAGGCTTTCTTAAGCACGGGCACCAGGTCATGCTCGGCGCGCGTGACCCTAAAAAGCCCGACGTGCAGAAGTGGGTGAGTGCTAACTCCGGCGCGACGGCTGGCACATTTGGGGACACTGCTGCTTTCGGTGAATTCCTGGTTCTCGCCATCGTGGGTAGCGCGGCCGCGCATGCACTCGAACTGGCCGGGCTCGCGAATGTCGCGGGCAAGACGATCATGGATGCGTGCAATCCGATCGACGACAGCACGCCCCCGCAACAGGGTGTTCTGAAGTTCTTCACCGGGCCGAACGATTCGCTCGCCGAAAAGCTTCAACGCAAATTTCCCAAGGCGCATTTTGTGAAGGCCTTCAATTCCGTGGGCGCGCCCCGCATGGTGAATCCTCATTACACGGAGGGCATGCCTACGATGTTCTATTGCGGTGATGACGACGGTGCCAAAGCGCAGGTGGCGAAGGTCATCACCGAGTTCGGTTGGGAGGCCTTCGATTGCGGCGGCCTGATTGCCGCGCGCGCTATCGAGCCGCTCTGCATGCTCTGGTGCATTCCCGGCTTCACCCGCAACCAGTGGACGCACGCATTCAAGCTGGTCACAAAATAGGACGCCGACAAAGCTTCACTAGAATTTTTCGCTACTTCGCCCGTCCCGCGAGTAAGATTCCTTCGCTCAACGGCCCACATTTTCAGCGGAGGATCTATGTCTCTTAGCAAGCGGGCAACCGCGGAATTCCTGGGAACTTTCTGGCTCGTCTTCGGTGGATGCGGGAGTGCCGTCCTTGCCGCCGCCTTTCCATCTCTCGGCATCGGGTTCGCCGGCGTCGCTCTTGCGTTCGGCCTCACCGTCCTCACAATGGCTTATGCCATTGGACACATCTCCGGGTGCCATCTCAATCCGGCCGTTTCCGTTGGCCTGGTTGCGGGCAAACGATTTCCAGCGTCGGAGCTGCTGCCCTACGTCGTCGCGCAGGTGCTCGGCGCGATCGCCGCGGCGGGCGTGCTCTACGTTATCGCCAGTGGACGGGCCGGCTTCGATCTCGGCGGAGGCTTTGCCTCCAACGGATACGGTGCGCATTCGCCGGGCGGATATTCGCTGCTCGCCTGCTTCGTTGCCGAGGCCGTGCTCACCATGTTCTTCCTGCTCGTGATTCTCGGCGCCACTGACAAGCGTGCCCCGCAAGGGTTTGCGCCCATCGCGATCGGGCTTTGCCTTACCCTGATTCACCTGGTTAGCATTCCAGTCACCAATACTTCGGTGAACCCTGCGCGCAGCACAGGTCCGGCGCTGTTCGTCGGGGGCTGGGCGTTGAGTCAGCTATGGCTGTTCTGGGTCGCACCCATCGTGGGTGGCGCAATTGGCGGCGTGATCTACTACACCGTATTTGAGGCGGAAGTGGCGGAAACTCAGCCGGCCCTGAAAAAGGCGAAGACGGCTTAGTTCCAGCAGCCGAACATGCAATCCCATGGCGCATCGAGGTGCGCCATGCGCGGATAGCAATACAAGAACACAACAAACGAAGCGATCGTCAGCACGAGCGCCGGCCGCATTCTCCAGATGCGGCGCGGCGCCGGATCGCTAAGCGCTACCGCCAGCATCGGTGCCAGGAACATCGCTGCTGAGAAATAGTAGTAGTAGTTCGGGACCTTCAGCGGCGTTACGACCCATTGCAGGAGGTTCGCTGCGTAGAGCCCGGCGACCATAGCTTCGGGTAGCGCGCGTCGTTTCGCGAACCGAGCCACGCAGATGACGACAGCCACCAGTCCACCCCACATCACCACCGGATTGCCGAGCAGGTACGAGAATGCCCGCATGGGTTGGGTGCGCAGCGGCCACGTATACCACGGTGCAAATTGCGTCGGGTTTCCGTGAGCTGCCTTGGTCATCGAGATCATCGTCTTATGCAGCGAGATCAAGCCATCGAACGAGAATGTCGTCTGCATCGCATGGAACAGCGGTAAAAAAGTGACCAGGTAAACGACCGCCGGAACCGCTATCAGCCCCAAAAGAAGCGTCCGCAAACCAATCTCACGGACGCGCACATCGGACGTGAACCACAGCAGCATAGCGATGGCAACCACGACAGCCCAGCAATCCACTGCATTCCACTTGGTTGCACCCGCCAGTCCAAACAGCAGGCCGCAAGCGACTATCAAGCACCTGCGCTTCGTGATTCCCGTCTCCCGCTGGATTGCGGCGGTAAATGCCAGCACCGCCCAGATGGCGAAGGCGAACATCAATCCGTCGAGCATTGCGGCCCGCGACATCACGTAGAGGAAGTTGTTGAACAGCGTCAGCAGGGCCGCCATCAGCGCTAATTCATAGTCAGACAATAGCGTCCAGGTCCACAGGAACATCGCGGACGCGGTGAAACTTCCTGCCAGTACGCTCGCCAGGCGCCACCCAAGAGGGTTGTCGCCGGCAATTCGCATGCCGGTGGCTATCAAATACATTCCCATCGGCGGGTGCTGGCGGCCAAATGCGATCGGTTCGGTATCCAGAGGAGCGAGGGTTCTGTGCAGATAGCTTCGAGCCAGATCGATGTAAATGCTCTCGTCGAAGATTGGGCCGTCAGGATGATGGACGCGGAACAGTAACAGCACGAGTGTGCAGAAGAACAGCACAGCGCCGGTGAGAATGATTTTGCTTTTGGCGGTCCGCTGCTCCATTCGCCGGATTGTATTCGCTCGTCCAGTGCTTTCCTCGCAAAAGTAAAAGCCGGTGCAACGTATGCCAACGTTGCCCGGCCAATTACTGAGTTTGAAACGAGCTTACTTTGCTACCGTCGCTTCCGTGCGCGAACGTTCCAGCGCTTGTGCGAATACCTTCAGGAAGTTTTGCACGTTCTCATGCGTGGCCAGCGGTCCCATTACGCCGATGCGGAAGATCTTGCCCGCCAGCGGACCGAAGCCGCCCATGATCTCAATGCCGTGCTCATCCATCAGGAGCTTGCGGACCTTGGCATCGTCCACGCCTTCCGGTACCACGGGCGTGTTGAGGTTCACGATCCGGTGCCCGGACTTGACGTGCATCTTCATTCCGAGCTTTTCCACGCCCTTCACGAACTCGTGGTGCATCTCGAGGTGACGCGCCCACCGCTTCTCTGCACCCTCCTGCATGATCAGCGACAGAGCCTCGTGCAGCGCGTAGAACAACGTAGCCGAGGCGGTGTGGTGATAGCGGTGCGAGACGTTGTAGTAGTCATTGAGAAGCTTGAGGTCGAAGTACCAGCTGCGGTTCGGCGACTTGCGCGCCTCGATGTGCTCGGCCGCGCGTGGCGAGACGGTGATCGGCGCCAGTCCAGGGACACAGCTCAGACCCTTCTGCGTGCAGCTATAAGCAATATCGATACCGGTTTCGTCCACCTTCACTGGCATGGCGCCCAATGACGTGACTACGTCGGCAATCACCAACGCGCTGGCATCATGGGCGGCCTTGCAGATACCAGTTCCCTGCTGGAAAGCGCCGGTCGAGGTTTCTGCCTGCACAAACATCACGACTTGCGGTTTTTCGCGGTCGATGAAGTCTTTTGCTTCGGCGTCACTGAAGACTTCGCCCCAAGGCTTTTCCAGGCGCACGAGGTTGCCGCCCTGCCGCTTCGCCATCTCCGTCATGCGGTCGCAGAAGAAGCCATTGGCGAAGACGCAGACCTTCGTTCCCTGTTCCACGAGACTTGAGATCGCCGTCTCCATGCCACCGCTGCCAGTGCCTGAGATCGCGAAGGTCTGCGGGTTCTTCGTCCCAAACACGGTGCGCAGCATCTCCTGTATGCCTTCGCTGGTCTTGAAGAAGTACGGGTCCACGTGGCTGACGATCGGCTGGCCCATTGCCGCATACACACTGGGCGCGACCTGGGTGGGCCCCGGTCCCCAGAGATAACGTTGTGGAGCATGAATCGAAATATTTGTCACAAGCAGTCTCCTGCGCGCCGAGAAAGTCTCTTGGCGCAACCTTTTATCTTCTTCCTTTTTTTCACCGGTTGGCAAGGAGGCCGGGCTATTTCCTGACGGCGTGTTTGCGGTTGTTCACGATCTCCAGCGTGGTTTGCGCTTCCTTCGGGAGGTGATAGCTCTCGGCATCGTTCGGATAATTGTGCGTTTTCACGTCGTCGCGGAAGTTCTTTACCGCGTTCGTAATCAGCTCGGCCGCATCGCCATACCGACGGACGAACTTCGCCGGCGGCGAAAAGGTCAGGTTGAGGATGTCGTGGAAAACCAGCACCTGGCCGTCGCAATCCGGACCCGCACCAATTCCAATCGTGGGGGCTTCCACTTCATTGGTGATCATCGCCGCCACTTCGCGGGGAATGCCTTCCAGCACCAGCGCCACTACGCCGGCGTGGTCGAGTGCCGTGGCGTCGCGCATGAGCTGTTCGATGTCGCGCATGGACCTGCCCTGCACTTTGTACCCGCCCATGCGGTGAACAGATTGCGGAGTAAGCCCGATGTGGCCGACTACGGGAATCTCGGCGTCCTGTAACCGGTGGATCAGCGCTGCCCGGTTCTCGCCGCCTTCAAGCTTCACCGCCTCGGCGCCGGCTTCCTTCATGAAGCGCGACGCATTCCGCAAGGTATCTTTCAGGCCCACGTGGTAGGACGCGTACGGCATATCGGCTACCAGGAACGCATGCTTCACGGCGCGGCGCACGGCCTTGGTGTGGTGCAGCATTTCTTCCATGGTGACCGGAAGGGTGTTTTCGTAGCCGAGCATGGTCTGCGCCAGCGAGTCGCCGACGAGGATCATGTCGATGCCTGCTTCGTCGACAAGGCGCGCAGTAGCGTAGTCGTATGCAGTGAGGCAGGTAATGGGTTCGTGCTTTGCTTTTTTGTCGAAGAGTGTGGAACTGGTGATCTTCGAGCGGAAGTCGCCCGTCGTAATGCTCATGTTGCCTCCAGTGCAGTTCCGCAATCACGGATACCGCCTGATCCCCAGCGGACTTCGCCCGCCGGAGGCACGGCTTGCGGTTCCTCGTCCCCGGGAGGGGATTAGAACCGGCTTGATTGTAACTCCGCGGAACCCCGCCGAACAATCGCCGTCCAAATTAAGATGGCGTCGTCCGTCGCCGGGATTCGGCAAAAAGCCTACATCCTCCTCGGGCAGGCCCAAATACTACTTAATGGTGACATAGACGGTAGCTTTGGCCAGCGATCCATCCGTATTCACCGCCTGCGCGGTAAGCCGGTGCTTCCCCGAACTTACTTTGAGGGCAGCCACGATGACACCTCCCGAAACCTGGTCCTTCTTCACTCCATCCACATAAATCTGCATTTCTCGTATCTGGCTGCCCGTGGCCGCAGCGGAGAATACGACCGGAGAAATCACAGCGCTCCCGTTAAACGGCGTCACGATTCTGACCGCGGTGGCGTTGGCGGTTGCGCCAGCGGCATTGAACTTTGCTACGAACGCATTCGTGCTGTTCGAGTTCCCCTGATAGCTGGCTTCCACCGCGCCGGGCGTCGTCTTTAGGCCCGCACTGGTGCGTCCGGTGATGTAGAAGCCTCCGTCCGCATCAACGGCGATGGCATTGCCAATGTTTCCGGGGAAGTAGTTGTTGCTCGCGTCGCTCGCCCCGAAGTAGCTGGAGTAGATCAAAGCGCTGCCGGTGGCATTTAGCTTTGTGACTACCGCCTGGGTCATGCATGCGCCTGCACTCGTATGACACGTAGCCTGCTCGGCATTGCTCGTGGCCGGATACTTCGCTCCATCGGAGTAGCCTGTGAGGTAGGCGTAGTGATTTTTGTCGACGGCAATTCCGTTGAATGAGACGTTCCCTGAGCTGTGAACGTACGTCGAGTACACCCAAGCCTTGCCCAATGGACTGACCTTGGAGACGAAGCCCTTGCTGTAGCCATTGCTCGTGGCGGTCGGCTCGTACGAACCTGAGGTTGTCGGGAAACTGCCGTCCGTGTTTCCAGTCACGTACGCGTAGCCGGAAGAATCTACCGCAATGGCGTTTGCCTGGTCTGCCTGCGAGCCGCCCAAAAAGGTGGAGTACAACAGTGCGCTGCCGGTCGCGTTCAGCTTGGTGACGAATGCATCTACCACGCCGCCGAACTTCGCCTGGGCTGCTCCGCTGGTCACCGGATAACGTGAGTCCTCCGTACTGCCGGTAATGAAGGCATCGCCCGAGGCATTCACCGCGATGCCCGCTCCGTAATCGCAACCATGCCCAACGTAGGTGGAGTACAGCAGCGTGGTTCCGGTGACGTTCAACTTGGTCACGACTTGCGCCTGTCCTTCCGCGAACTGCTCGTAGGGACACGAATCCGTTCCCGCCGTCTTTTGGTAGGCACCGCTGGTCACCGGGAAGCCGCCTGCCGTGTTGGTGATGACATAGGCGTTACCAACGCTGTCGACGGCAATTCCCGTGGCTGACGAATCGTTGCTTCCGGTGAGGAGAGTCGAGTACAGCAAGTCCGAGCCGTCGGAGCTCAGCTTCGCCACGAACACGCTGTTGTTCAGCGTTGCCGGGTTGGGAGTGCGCTGGTAGGCATTGGCGGTAGTGGGAAACGACGATGTCCCATTCAACCCGGAGCCGGTTTGCCCGGTGACGTAAGCTTCGCCCGCGGAATCCACGGCAACGCCCCAGGCAATGTCCTGCCCTCCGCCACCCAAGTAAGTCGAGTAGACAAACGCCGTCCCATCTGGGTTCAGCTTCGCCACAAATGCGTCATCGTTCCCTTTCGTCGCGGGCTGTTCGGCATTGCCGGTGGTGGGAAAGTTCGTAGAGGCCGCCAATCCCGCAACGTAGGCGTTCCCTGCGGAATCGACCGCGATGGCGTTGCCTACATCGCCCATGTCGCCGCCGTTTCCGCCCAAGTACGTGGAGTAGAGCAGCACCGGATCGATCACGAGGTCTCGCGAGTGGTCGTAATCAGCGAGGCGGAACCGGATCTCCGATCCGCGGATCTCGTAGCTCGCACCCACCACGCGGCGCTGGCCAGCAATCTCCTGGTAGGCGACGGGCGCATGCCAATGAAGTTGGCGATTTCCCACGGTCAGTCTGAGCCCGCCATCGTCCGTCAGCTTCATCTCATCAGCTCCGATTGCCTGCAAACTGAGCTGCGAGGAACTGGCGCCGGGGCGCACGATGAAGTCATACTCCAACTCGCGATGGTTGCCGTAATACACCAGGTCCACACCCGGATATACGTCGCTCATACGCACTCGTGCATAGGTCGGGAGTTCGTGCAGCCAGCGTGCCTGGTCTGAGCCCTGGAAGTAATTCACTTTGCCCGGCAGCAGGTTCTCCGGAGAGACGTGTTGCGGTTGCTGGCCATTGGCAACGTGCAGCGTCAGCGTTTGCGAACCCAAGCGGAGCACGGCAGCGTCGGCTGTGAGTTCAAAGGCATAACCGTTGCCGTGCGCCACGTACTTAACGACCGGCGGAGCCTGGCCGCGGTTAGGTTCAAAACTGAGTGGGAGATCGCCGTAACTCTGCGCTACAAGGTTGGAAACGCAGAAAGAGGACAGTAATCCACAGACGAGGACCAGGAGGGGGGAACGGCGCGACATGGGGACCCTTTGAGACCAGACATCCACTTCTTCTCAGATGTCGGCTCGTTCTCTCACCGTTGCAATTCAGATTCCGCAGGAACTCAGGCCAAAACGTGGTATATCGCTCAGAACTCCCGCAGCTCCGCTCTCCGAAGTGGCACCCGGGGCCACACTCTAAGCAGGGTTTGTTCCTGAAAGCGAGGCGAGTTTAGCCGGCGTTCGCCGCGTCCTGGCCGAGCGGGAGGAAATACTGGGTCCCGCGGATGGGCTCTGAGACCCGACGAAGCAGCGCCTGGAGGTCTTCGCTGCGCTCTACGAAGTCGATGTCAGAAGTATTCACGATGAGCAGGTCAGAGGCGGTGTAGTGGAAGAAGAAGTGTTCGTAAGCCTCGTGGACGGCCTCGATGTAATCGTCACTGATCTTCACTTCGCCCGGCGCGTTCTTCTTCTTCAGGCGCTTCTTCAGCACCTCGGGGCTCGCCTGCAGATAGATCACCAGATCCGGCGCGGGAATCTGGTCGTGAAACATTTTGTAATAGCGGTCGTAAACTTCGAGCTCGATGTCATCCAGGTTGAGCGATGCGAAGATCTTGTCTTTCTCGAAAATGTAATCTGCGACCACTACTTTGTTCGGATTCCCGCCGAGTTCGAGCGTGCGTAGTTGTTCGTAGCGCTTGATGAGGAATGCCATTTGGGCCTGAAACGCGGCCCCGCGCTCGCCTTCGTAGAAAGATTTGAGGAAACGATTGTCTTCGGGCTCGGTGATGCGCTGGGCACGCAGAGTTTCAGCCACGACCTTGGCAAGCGTGCTCTTGCCGACGCGTATCGGGCCTTCAATGGCTATGTAACGGGGAGGTTCGAAAAGCTTCGCCATGGGTCAAAAGTTTCAGCGGAACGTAGAGCGCAGAATAAACCCGCAACGCCGAATCGGCAATTGCAGGTTTTGCTAACAGCGCGGAGTTTTCCTCAGGCCCGTGAACGCAGCTAAAATCAAGGCGTGCTTCTTCCCATCCTAGGCTTGGGCGCGGTCGCAGCGAGCGTTGCCGGATACCACACCATGGGTCCGACGTCGCAGCTTTACGGCCGGAACTTTACGGGGCTGGCGCGCGGCAGCAAAAAACTCGCGCTTACTTACGATGATGGACCCAACGATCCGTACACGGAAAGCCTGCTCGACGTGTTGGACCGGCACAACGTGAAAGCCACGTTCTTTTTGATTGGCCGTTATGTTCGCCAGCGCCCCGATCTCGTTCGGCGGCACGTCGTGCTCGGGCATGCGATCGGCAACCATACGTGGGACCATCCGAACCTGGTCTTCTCCACGCCGCAGTCGCTGCGTTCGCAGTTGGAGCGGACTTCGAAACAGATCTTCGACGCTTGCGGCCAGAAGCCGACATTGTTTCGGCCGCCGTTTGGGGGGCGGCGTCCCGGCGTGCTGCAAGCTGCGCGCGCGATGGGGATGACACCCATCATGTGGAACGTGACCTGTTACGACTGGAACGCGAAGAGCCATGAGAACATCGAGCGCCACGCGGCCCGGCAGATCCGAGGTGGAGACGTGATCCTGCTTCACGACGGCGGCCATCTGGAGTTCGGGGCTGATCGCAGGCACACGGTGAAGGCGACGGAGAATTTGATTGTGAAGTATAAGAATGAAGGGTTCGAGTTCGTCACGATTCCCGAGATGCTTGCGGAGATAAAGCCATGATCCTTCCCCGCCACGCCGTCCTTCTCATCGTCGACGTCCAATCCGGTTTTGACAACGAAGCCCATTGGGGACCACGCAACAATCCCGGTGCGGAAGCCAACATCGCCAGGATGCTCGGCGCCTTTCGCGAGGTGGGACGGCCGGTGATCTTTATCCAGCACATGTCGCAGGAGCCGAAGTCGCCGTTGCGCGCCAGTGAGCCTGGCAACGCGATCAAGCCGGAGATTGCGCCGCGGGGTGAGCGCGTTTTCCAGAAGACCGTCCACTCGGCGTGGATCAATACTCCACTGGAGCGAACGCTGCGTGCCGCCGCGCAGGACACCCTCGTCGTCTGCGGCCTGACGACAGACCACTGCGTCTCGACGACAACACGCATGGGTTCGGATATGGGCTTCACGATCTACCTGGTGGACGACGCCTGCGCCTGCCACGACCGCAAAACGCACGACGGCCGGACAATTCCCGCAGCGCAAGTGCATGAGGCCGAGCTCGCGGCCCTGCACAATGAATTTGCAACCGTCGTGAAAACGCAGACAGTGCTCGACGCCCTGGCTGCGGGCTAGGAAAGAAAAAGGGGCACATTTCGTGCCCCGATCTGTTAGCTGCGAGACGTTTACTCTTCTTCTTCCACCACCTCGCCGCGTTCGGCTTTTGCCTGAGCGACGACCTTCTCCTGGATGGCTGAAGGGACGATGTCGTAGTGGTTCATTTCCATGGTGAAGCTGCCGCGGCCTTGCGTCATGGAGGTGAGGTCGGTGCCATAGGTCAGCATCTCGGCCATGGGCACTTCGGCTCTAACGACGGTCGAGCCACCCTTGTTGTCCATGCCCTGGATGCGGCCACGCCGGGAGTTGAGGTCGCCCATGATGCCGCCGGCGAACTCGTCGGGCACGGTGATTTCCACGTTCATGATCGGCTCGAGCAGCGTCGGCTTGGCGGTTTCCATGGCTTTGCGGAAGGCGATACGTCCGGCGGTCTTGAACGACATTTCGTTCGAGTCCACGTCGTGGTACGAACCGTCGTAGAGAATCACGCGGAAGTCCACGACCGGGAAGCCCGCAAGATAGCCACGCGCAGCCGCTTCGACGATTCCCTTTTCTACGGCAGGAATGAAGTTCTTCGGGATCGAGCCGCCAAAGATATCGTTGACGAACTCGAACTTTCCGCCGCGTGGTAAAGGCTCCATCTTGATCTTGCAGTCGCCGAAATGCCCGTGACCGCCCGACTGTTTCTTGTGGCGTCCCTGCACGTCTGCTTTACCGCGGATGGTCTCGCGATACGGAACCTTCGGCGCCTTGAGCACAACCTCGGTGTGGTAGCGCTTCTTCAGCTTGGAAACCACGACCTCGATGTGCTGCTGGCCGGTGCCGGCGATGAGGAACTCCTTGGTCTGCTGATCGCGGAAGAAGCGCAGCAGCGCGTCCTCTTCCATCATCTTGTGGATGCCGTTGGAGAGCTTATCTTCGTCGGCGCGGGTCTTCGGCTCGATGGCGTAGGTGATCGCCGGCTCGGCAAACTTCACCATCGGATACTGGATCGGCGAAGCCTTGTCGCCCAACGTGTCGCCCGTAAGCGTGTCGCGCAGCTTCGCCACCGCGCCAATGTCACCCGCATGCAGGTCGTTCACCTGGGTCAGGTTCTTGCCCTGCATCACGGAAATGTGCGCCAGCTTCTCGCTGGTGTTGCGGGTGAAGTTCTGCAGCGTGGCATCGTTCTTCACCACGCCGGAGAACACTTTGAAAATGGAAATGCGGCCCGCGAACGGATCGTTCACGGTTTTGAAGACGTAGGCGGATGCGGGTTCGCTGTCGCTGATCTTGCGCTCCGCGGGCGTGCCGTTGCCTGCCTTCGCTTCGGCCTTCACCGTGCCGCGCTCCACGGCGGTGGGCATGTAATCCACGATGAAGTCGAGGACTTCGTCGGTGCCGACGTTGCCGAGTCCGGAAGCGAATAACACAGGGAAGATCTTGTCGTCGCGGATGGCATTGTGGATGCCGCTGACGATGTGCTCTTCGCCGATTGTGCCGGTAGAGAAGAACTCTTCCATCAACACGTCGTCGCCCTCGGCCACCAGCTCAACGAGACGTTCATGCGCGGCCTTCGCCTGTTCCGCCATGTTCGCCGGGATATCGCCGACCTTGGCTTTGCCGTTGCCGCCGAGGTCGTAGGTATAAGCCTTCATCCTCACCAAGTCGATAACGCCGGTGAAGCTCTTCTCCGCCCCAATCGGCAACTGCACGGGAACGGCGGTGCGTCCGAAGGCCGTCGTTAGGGAATTCATACAGCGCACAAAGTCGGCGCGCTCGCGATCCATGCGGGTGCAGACGATGGTGCGCGGCATGGCTAGCTCCTCGCACATTTGCCAGATCTTCTCGGTTACGACCTGCACGCCACTTACTGCGTCGACCACAACCATGGCGGCATCGACTACGGGCAGCACCATCTCGGCTTCGTGGATGAACAGGTTGAAGCCAGGCGTGTCGATCAGGTTGATCTTGGAGTTGTGCCACTCGCAATAGGCGGTGGCGGCGGAGAGGGTCATCAGTCGGGCGATTTCTTCTTCTTCGTAATCGGTGGTGGTATTGCCTTCGTCCACGCGCAACAGCTTGGGGACGGCGCCGGAGGTGTACAGCATGGCTGAGGCCAGCGAGGTTTTGCCGGAGTGGGAGTGGCCGACCAGGGCCACATTGCGGATACTTGCGCCTTCGTAGCTCTTCACGAATAACTCCTCATGAAAGTAGCCTTTCGTCTGAGGCCCAACTGCAGGGACCTCGTGAACCGCGCGTCCTCTAAGCCGCGGGGGGCGCGTGTCAAGCTCGGGCAATTAGATCTCGGGACGCTCGATACCGATGAGCGAAAGAGCCCCGAGGTTTGCCTGTGAGGCGAAAGGCGGGAACCCGCAATCCATGCGGGACCGGAGAGCTTGTACAGCCGAAAAATACTACTACACCGACCATACACCGACAAATGATGTGAATCACAGAGCTTGGGCAGGAGCTCGGCAGTTCGGGTAACATAGTTCCAACATGCTCCGCCGCATTTCCCAATTAGCTCTCTTCCTCGCCGTTGCCACCGCCATCGCGCTGGCTGGTGATACCTCGCCGCTGCGTCCGCCCAAGGGTGCGCGCATCGCCATTATCGTGTTCGAAGACTTGCAGTGCCCCGACTGCGCTCGGGCGGCGCCGCTCGTCCACGAGGCCGCGAAGACTTACAAGATCCCGCTCATCCAGCACGACTTCCCGTTGCCACAGCACAATTGGTCGTTCGACGCCGCGGTCGATGCCCGCTGGTTCGATAGCAAGTCGCTAGCGGTCGGCGACGCGTATCGGAGTTACATCTTCCAGCGCCAGCCGGAGATCACGCCCGAGAACCTGCGCGGCATTACCGAGAAGTTCGCCTCCGAGCACAAACTGACGCTGCCTATGTTTGTGGATCCGAAGGGAGAACTTGCTGCCAAGGTGAAGGGGGACTACGATCTCGGGCAGCGGGTGGGCATTGTGCACACGCCCACGCTCTACGTGGTGAGCAATACTTCGCGCGGCACGCCCTTTGTGGAGATTGTGGACCGCAGCGAGCTTTATAGCCAGATCGACGCTATGCTGGCCGAGTCGGATCCGGTGGCTCCGGCGCCGAAGAGCTCCAGCAAACACTAGGAACTTATTGGGAAATAGAAAAGCCCCGAACCCGGGGCTTTTTGTTGCCTTGAACCTCTACGGCCGCACTCTCGCGGGCGGCACCGCGTAACAGACCGTCTCCCAGTTTTCCTCGGCGTATCGCCGTAAGTAGAGCCGGTATTCCGGAGCGAGCTCGTGGATCAGCAGCGGGATTTGCCATAGGTGTTCGCTGCGGTGATACAAGCAAGCCACGATCACTGGTTTATCGCGGTTCCACAGCTTCTTCCCGCCTCGGATGGCGTCCGGCTCGGCGCCCTCGATGTCCATCTTGATGTAGGTTGGCGGGACGGACCACGGAAGGTCGTCAAAAGTTCGACACTCCACTTCGAGTTCGCCTGAACCCACCTTGGACGTCACGTCGCCGACGGCGGCAAACCGCACCGTGCCGGGCGCGGAACCCAAAGCGTAGGGCCAGACCGTGAACTCCCGTTGCAGCTCTGGGGGCAGAGTCTCGCCGAATTTTGCTAGCAGCTCACGGCTGCCGGGATCGGGCTCGGTCGCATAGATGTGCCGCACTGGACCCTGCGCATGCGCGAGGAAGTCGCGAATGCTCGCGCCGTCGAAGGCCCCGCAGTCCACGTAGGCCTCGCCGTCCGGCGGCGGGGCAATCAGCTCGTTGGGAAAATAAGTGTCGCGGGCGGGAAGGGGAGGCGACATCTCTGAGTCGTCGAGCCAGAAGCGCCAGCGAAGCTGGTCGAGAATCTCTTTCCGGGAGGCCTCGTCTGCTACTAACTCGTAGGCGGCCTGAATCTCTTTTTCCTGGGGCAGCAGGTTCTGTGGCAAATCGACGCCCAAGTCGGGGAGAAATGCGTCCGCGTACTTCCACCACAGCGCCGCGAACGGCACTACGTGTTGGCATCCGTCGTTGCGAAGCTGTTTCCGTAGTGCTGCCCCGTTATAAACCGTCACCACGAATGCCGCGTGCTTCCCGAAACGCTCGACGGCCTCAGGGCGGGAAAAGACCTCGATTCCCTCGATACGCGTTCCCCAAAGCTTCTGATTGTTGTCGGCGAACGCGACGGGTTCCACCCCGGCCTGTTGCAGCCGCCGGAGCATCAGTTTGCCCAGGGGGCCTGCGCCAAACAGCACAAAGTTGTCGACAAAGGGCCGTGCGAGATTGTCGAAGGTCCATCGCGCTCGCTCGGCGGTCTCCGCCGGGGGCTCGGCCTTCATCCTGGCTAGCAACTTATCGAGTTCGGTTGGCATTCGCAAGGCATTATCGCAGACGGTCCAGAATGCCCTCTTTTAGGTGCAGGTTGCTAGCTTCCTAAGCCTCTGAAAGCCCGCAAGTTATTGATTTTAATCAGCCTGTAATATGGCAAACAGTGGCGCAGGCACTCGCATCCGAGTAGAATAGCTATTGCGAGGCGTTTATGAAATCGCACAATCCGCAAGGTTGGTTAACCCCAGAACGCACTCCCGTCCAGTTCTCCCTCCCAGACCATTAGGGTTCCTTCGGTCCGAGCTCTGAACACTTTTCGCCCGTAACGTCTTCAGGCGTGGCCGTATTGGTACGAACACACGCCCTGCGGATCGCGGACGAGCTTTCCCTTTTACCTATGCTCGTACCAGAAGGCAGCCGTTATGTGCTGGCTATGGTTGTTTTTGGCAATCTCCTTAGAGGTGGCAGCGACCATCCTCATGAAATATACCGACGGGTTTACCCGTCTCGCCCCGACTGTGGGGATGTTGGTTCTTTATGCACTTAGCCTGGCGCCTTTGGCCCGCGTGCTAAAGCAGCTTGAGGTGGGCGCGGTTTATGCGATCTGGTCGGCCTTGGGCACCGCCGCCGTGGCTTTGATCGGCATCCTGCTCTTCCACGAACCGGCGAATGCGCTGAAGGTTTTTTCCATCCTGCTGATTATTGCGGGCGTGGTTTGCCTGAACCTGAGCGGGACGCACGGGCGGCGGGAAAACCTGCAACAGGCAGCCGCCAAGGCCAATGTCCGGCTGACCGCCTCGGCGCAGGTGACGCCGGTGGCCATCAAGCAGCCTGAGCGTGGACGGTAAAACTAAAGGGAGCGGTTTCGGCCGCTCCCAATTCTCTGCTCTTACGCAAAGATTACCTCACCGGTGGAGTGTCCTGCGTTCCGGTGGTGGTCACCACGTTCAGCTCGGGCAAGGTGTGGTTCCAGTTGGCGGGAACATTGGTTATTTGGATCCGGATCGCGCGTTGCGCGCCGGGTTTAATCGGGTCGTTGACCATGTTCTGCACGGAGCCGTTTCTCGCGTCCGTGTTCGTCGCCTTCTTTCCAGCCTCAATTGCCTGCACCGGTTCGTTGACCGAGGCCGTGCCACCGTTCTTCAGCGTGAACCGCACTTCCGTCAGGATACCGGTAACGGTCTGGTCGCTGTCGTTGGTAATCTGGCCGTCGAGGTTAACGGACTTGCCGGTGGGGTCGGGGGCCATGGTGATGTCGCTGAACTGGAGTTGACCCGGAACCGGCTGCGACGGCACCTCCGCCGCGGAGGGGGTTGTGACCTTTTTCGGGGCGCGCGGCATGAAGTACAAAACTGCTCCAAGCAGGAGCACAGCGGTGATGATCGCGAGCACTACGCCGGGAACCGCACTGCGCGGCGGCTCTGGATTTCGGAGCAGCACCGGCCCGCGCGGATTAGGGTCTCGTTGTTCAGGAATTCTGGGGTTTGTTGCCATCCTTGTCCTCCGCCTGAAACTTGGAAATTTGGGTTATAGAGGGTGGGATGGCGGGCTTTCGTGGGTGGTTGACAGGAAAGGGGAGTAGCGGGAGGACGTTTGCCCTGCGGCTGCAATCTCAATCAGGCAATGCTCTCACAGCCCCTTCGTCCTCCGTACCTCGGTTCCTCCGGTCACGCCATTCTGCATCTCTGGGCCGAAGAACAGGTACGGATATTGCGACTCGGGGGCGCTGGCTTCGTCGAGCTTTTTGCGGGCGGGCTCGGGGAGGTTGAAGTCGAGGGACGCCATGTTGTCCTGGAGCTGGTTGAGCTTGCTGGCGCCGATGATGGTCGAGCTGACGCCGGGGCGGTTTGTGACCCAGTTCAGTGCAATCTGCGCGGCGGGTTTGCCGATTTCCTGTGCAACGTCGTTCAGCGTGTCGATGATTTTCCAGTTGCGCTCGGTGAAGAGCTTGAGGAACGCGGGATTGCCCGACTCCTTGGTTACCGTGAGGCGGCCTTCGCCTTCGGGACGGGCGCTGTTTTTCTCGCGCTTGTACTTGCCGGAGAGCAGGCCGCTGGACAGCGGGCTCCAGGGGGTGATGCCGAGGCCCAACTCCAGTGCGGCGGGAATGTGTTCGCGCTCGATGTTGCGCTCCAGCAGCGAGTACTCGAGCTGCCAGCCGCAGAACTTCTCATAGTTGCGAAACTCGGCGAGTGTTTGCGCGCGGGCGAGGTACCAGGCGGGTGCATTGGAGATGCCGATGTAGCGCACCCTGCCGCTGCGGACCAGCGCGTCGAGGGTGGAGAGGACTTCCTCGTCCGGAGTGAAGGTGTCCCAGTTGTGCATCCAGTAGAGGTCGATGTAGTCGGTCTGGAGGCGGCGGAGGGAGCCTTCGAGGGCGGCGTGGATGTTCTTGCGGCCGTTGCCGCCGGCGTTGGGATCGCCCTGGCTGGTGGCGAAGGTGAACTTGGTGGCGAGGACGATCTTGTCGCGGTCGCCGCGCTCGCGGATGAAGCGGCCGAGGAAGGTTTCGCTGCTGCCCCCGGTGTAGCCGTTGGCGGTGTCGATGAAGTTGCCGCCGGCGTCGCAATAGGTGTTGAAGATCTGGCGAGCGGCATCTTCGGCGGAGCCCCAGCCCCACTCGGTGCCGAAGGTCATGGTGCCGAGGCAGAGCGGGGAGACTTTCAGACCGCTGCGGCCGAGGAGGTTGTAGTGAGGCATGGGCGTGGGGCTCCTTGGCGATACTTTAGAAGTGTATAGATGAACAGAATCGGATTAGGATGTCGAACTTATGGAGACGTTTGGAGTGCCGTTAGACAAGCTTAAGCCCCGCGGACGAATCCGGCTCTCGCTGTGGCTCGTGGCATGCGGCGTGTGTCTATGCATCGCCCTCTTGATTCTAGGCGCGGCACTCATGGACTCTCTCCAGTCCTCGTCATTAAGACACGCCCTGAGCTATTTAATGGTCGTTGTTATTATGACCTCGACTTTTGGAGGAGTATCGCTCGCGATCAGGCAGAGGACACGGGAGCAATGGGCGCTCTGGCGGGAGCAGTCGCGCTACCACCTCACGGACAATGCGCTCACCTGGCATCGGCTTAACGATGTGGATGTCATCGTCCGGTTCGACGAGATCACGTCGATCGTGGAGGGCGCCGAGTGGTTGAACGTGATGGCCTCGACGGGATGGCGAATTCCTGTGCCGCGCGATGTGGCGCGATACGATGAACTGCGCACGGCATTGGAGAAGTACAAACCCGTTGTGAAGGCAAAGCGTAAATCATCTTCTCGGTTCTATTTTGCGCTGGCTGTGCCCATCCTTGTAGTTCTTTCGCTAGCCCTCATGATGTCGACGCACGATCACACGGTGCGCGTGGTTTCCGCCGGTGTGCTAGTCGTCGTGCTGACGTGGCAGTACGTTTGTCTGCCGCTGATCCAGGTGCTGCGAAAGGGAAATCCCGTTTCGTGAAGCCTTTCACGACGCTTTCGTGTCGCGCTGAGAAGCCTCACCGGCCTCCGGCCTGTTGTGGCGTTGAGGTCCGGCAGTCGTGCCACAGGTGAGAGCGCGCGGATGAAGAAGGAGTTATTCGCCGGCTACGGTCATGCCATCGATACGCAGGGTGGGGCAGGCTACGGAGCCGCGGAATTCGAGGTCGTTGCCGATTTCGGAGATGTTGTTGAGCATGTCTTTGAGATTGCCGGCGACGGTGACTTCTTCGACGGGGAAGGTAAGTTCGCCGTTGGAGATCCAGACGCCGCTGGCGCCGCGGGAGAAGTCGCCGGTGACGAGGTTGACGCCGAAGCCGAGGAACTCGGTGACGTAGAAGCCGTCTTTCACGTCGGCGAGCATGGCTTTGGGGTCGCGCTGGCCAGGCTCCATGAAGAAGTTGCCGGCACCGATGCCAGGGGTTCCGGCGAGGCCGCGCGAGGCATTGCCGGTGGTCTGCATGTTCAATTTCTTGGCGGTGTAGGTGTTGAGCAGGTAAGAGTTGAGCTTGCCTTTATCGATAACGACGGAGCGGCGGGTGGGGACACCTTCGGCGTCGAAGGGGCTAGAGCCGAAGCCGCCGACGATGGTGCCGTCGTCGACGATAGTGATGTTGGAGCCCGCGATCTGCTCGCCAATTTTTCCTGCCAAGAATGAGGCGCTGCGGTAAATGGAGTCGCCGTTGACGGCCTCGAAGATGTGGCCGAGAAGTGCGCCCGCGACGAGCGGATCGAAGATGATGGGCACGCGCTGGGTTTTGACTTTGTGCGCGCCGAGGCGGCGCAAGGTACGACGCGCGGCTTCGCGGCCAACGTCTTCGGGCGACTCGAGCTGAGAAAGCGTGCGGGCGACGGAGAACCAGTAGTCGCGCTGCATCGACGAACCTTCCTGCTGGGCGATGGGGACGGCGGCGACGGAGCAGTACGAGCGCCGATAGCTGCCGACGAATCCGTGCGAATTGGCGAGAACTTTCACGCCCGTGGCGGCATCGAAGCTGCCGCCGTCGGAGTTGTGGATGCGCGGGTCGGCGGACATGGCGGCCTTCTCGGCGCGGCGCGCATGGTCAATTCGGCCCTCGGTGGAAAGCGAGTAGACGTCGTCGTAATAAAGATCGAGGTCAGTGGAGATCTGGCCAAGCTGCTCGTTCTCGGGAATCCCTGAGAACGGATCTTCAGAGGTGATGCGGGCCAGATTGAGGGCAGCGCGGACCATCTGGTCGATACCGGTGGAAGAAAAATCACTGGACCAGGTGCTGGCGGAACGCTTGCCGAAGAATACGCGAACGCCGATGGCGCGGGAGCCGGATTCCTTGAGGGTTTCAACTTCACCGAGGCGAACGGTGGTGGAAAACTCGGAGCCGTCGCGGACGACGACTTCGGCGGCAGTGGCTGCGCCTTTCATGGCGCGACGCACGATATCGACGGAAATTTCGCGAAGATCGGTGAGGGTGAGATTTTGTGCGGTGGTGCTGGTGCTCATCGGCCGGTGCCTCCGACGGTGAGGCGATCGACTTTCAAAGTCGGAATGCCGACGCCGACGGGAACGGATTGGCCGTCCTTACCGCAGGTGCCCACGCCTTCGTCAAGCTGAAGATCGTTGCCGACCATGGAGACGCGGGTGAGTACATCGGGCCCGTTGCCGATCAGGGTCGCGTTCTTGAGCGGCGCGGTGATCTGGCCGTTCTCGATGAGATATGCCTCGCTGGCCGAGAAGACGAACTTGCCGTTCGTTATATCGACCTGGCCGCCGCCGAAGTTCACGGCGTAAACGCCGTACTTGACGGACTTGAGAATGTCTTCGGGGGAATCCTGGCCGGCGAGCATGTAGGTATTGGTCATGCGCGGCATGGGAATGTGTTCGTAGCTTTCGCGACGGCCATTGCCGGTGTTGGGCATGTTCATGAGGCGGGCGGAAAGCTTATCGGTGATGTAGCCCTTGAGAATGCCCTTCTCGATGAGAACAGTGTTGTTGGTGGGATTGCCTTCGTCGTCGACATTGAGGGAGCCGCGGCGATTGGGCATGGTGCCGTTATCGACGACGGTGCATTTGTCGCTGGCGACGCGCTGGCCCATCAGTCCCGCGAAGGCAGAAGTTTTCTTGCGGTTAAAGTCGGCCTCGAGACCATGGCCGATGGCTTCGTGGAGAAGGATGCCGGGCCAACCTGGACCGAGTACGACTTCCATTTCGCCGGCAGGAGCTTCGCGGGCGTCGAGCTGAATAATGGACTGGCGAGCGGCTTCCTTGGCGAAGTGTTCGGGGGTGGCCTGCTCGTGAAAATACTCCATGCCAACGCGGCCGCCACCACCGCTGGAGCCGCGTGCAGAGCCTGCATCGTTCTTAGCAATGCAGAAAACGCTCATGCGCGAGAGCGGCTGGGTATCTTCGGCGAAGGTGCCGTCGGAAGCGATGACAAGGATGCGGCGAAGTTCGTCAGCGTAGCTGACGCGGACTTCCTGGATGCGAGAGTCGTAATCGCGGGCGGTGCGATCGGCGCGCTGCACGAGTTCGAGCTTGCCGAGAATTTCGGTGCCGAGAACGCCGTCGGTGAGCGGGTAAAGATCGCGCTTGCCCACGGCGTTGGCATTGACGATGGGAGTTTTTGCGGGACCGCTGGCGATGAGAGCGGCGGTCTTAGCGGCGTGGAGAATTTTTTCGGGCGCCAGGTCGTCGGTATAAGCGTATCCGGTTCGTTCGCCAGCAACGACGCGAACGCCGCATCCGGCAGAGATTCCCTGCGAGGCGGATTTCACCATGGATTCGTCGAGGGAGATCGAGGTCGAGGTGAGGTACTCGAAATAGAGATCGGCGTAATCTCCGCCGGCGGAAAGAGCAGCGCCAAGGTAGCGTTCGACGTTCTGTTCGGTGAGCCCGTATTTCGCGAAGAAGAACTGCTTATCCATAATATTCACTACCCTTTAGATGGCCCGCGGCAGGCGAATGGTCCAAGAATGACCGAAGCTGCTGGAGGGGAGCACTCAGGACCGTTCAGTAGCTAATGATTATGTCACACGGAAGTGTGTCGGAAGCCGCTGCGGACGCGGATTTTTGCGCTCACAATGACAATTCCGACATGACTTTGGTTACAGCGATTTCGGCGGATTCGGTAGGGCAGTTGCTTGAGGAGTACCTCGCGGCCGAAGAGGCTGTTTCGATGTTGGAAGAGGGAGTTCCACTCTTCGACCTAAAGGAAAGTAAGTACTCCGTAGCCGAAAGCAATGGGAAGTGCCTGCTGCATTTATGGTCGGAAAACCGAAATATCGTGCGACGAGTGGTGGATGCGGAGCGGCGGCACCGGAGCTTGGTGTTTTCGGTGCAAAAATTCGGCAAAACGCAGGCGGTGGAACTGGAATTTTGCCCGACGGGGGACAGGCGGGGCGCGTCGGCTAAGAAAGCGGCGCGGGCACAATACGCGAAATTATTGCAGCGCGTGATTGCCGGACAAAATCCGGGGAGCCGAATTGAATCCTTGTCGACGGCGATGGACCTGGAACGTTCGTTCAGCCCGATTTATACGCGGGCGCTGGTCAGGCGCGGGAATTCGGCATTGGCCGTACTCGGCGTGAACGCGACGGAGATGCAGGCATCGATTGATTCGGCCTTGGGATTTGGAATCTTGTGGCTGGATGCTTGCAGGAGCTCGCGGAGGGATTTTCTCGTCGAAGGATTGCGGGTGTACGTGCCGGTGGGGATGTCGGCGGTGCTGCGGCAGCGCATGGCATACCTCGATCGGGAGCGGGCGAAGTGGGAGTTGTACGAGTTGGACGAGCGCTCGGAACAGACGACCGCGTTCGATACGAGCGATGCCGGCAATATCGCTACGCGGCTGGTGCATGCGCCGGATAAACACCTGGCGTTACAACGCTTCGCGGCTTCGATTGCGCAGGTGTTAGAAGTTGTGCCGGAGGCGGAGCCGGTGGTGGTGACAGCGACGGAGTTAGCGTTTCGTCTGCACGGATTGCAGTTTGCGGGAGCGAGGGCGGGCGCGGCGCGAGGGTCGTTCCGGAGCGAGGAGCAGTTGTACTTTGGCGTGCGGGCGGCGGAGTTCGCGGTCGAGGAGACAAACCAGGAGGCGTTCCGGGATTACCTGCTGCATGTGCGCGATCGGCGATGCGGACGCGACCGGTCGGACCCAATCCAACGCGCTGTGCCGGAGCGGTGGATGGAGTCGCTGATCGTGAAGGATGTGACGGTGCTGGACTCGCGGATTGACGGGCAGCATGTGTACTCGCAGGTGCCGGCGTTCGCGGCTTGCGATCGCGCGATGATCGATGTGCTGGCGGCAACACACGATGGGCGGCTGGCAGTGGTGGAGTTGAAGGCGGACGAGGACATACATTTGCCGCTGCAAGGGCTGGATTACTGGGCGCGGGTGAAGTGGCACCACCAGCGCGGGGAGTTCCAGAAATTCGGGTACTTTGCGGGCCGAGAGTTGGCAGAGGGGAATCCGTTGCTGTTCCTGGTAGCTCCGGCGTTGCGGATCCATCCGACGACCGATGCGGTGTTGCAGTATGTTTCGCGGGAGATTGAGTGGACGCTGCTGGCGATTGATGAGCGGTGGAGAGATGGCGTGCGGGTGGTGTTCCGGAAGCATGCGCAGGCGGAAAATCTCCGTGGGAGGTAAGGACGAGGGGCACGAAATGTACCAGTGCCGGAAAAAAATTTCGGCCCGAACATTTTATTGTTCGAATTGAAATAATTTGGGAACCCTGCGATGCTTTTCGCTGTCATTAGTAGTCCAAGGTACTCGGAGGCGAGTATGAAGCGACCTTTAGGGGTGGTCCTTCTCTCCGTTTTATTTTCGTGCCTGGCGGGCGGGTTCGTGGCGTTTGGCGCATGGGCAGCACACATTGGGCACCTCACGGGGAATCCGATGTTTATTGTCGGCATGGCTGAGCTGTTACTCGGACTGATGTTGTTTGGGTTCGTCGCGTATGAACTGTGGGACCTGGATGAAGATGCGCGCTGGGCAACGTTCAGCATGTTTGCCGGTCCGGCGGGATTGGCGACGCTGCTCGGACTATCGGGATTATCGCGTGACATCATCGACGGGCTCATCGCGCTGAGCATTGCGGGGCTGTTGGCGATCCCCGCGGTGTATTTGCAGCTGAAGCCGGTGAAGAAGCATTTTGCGGAATTGATTGTGCTGGAGCTGCACGGGGTAGAGATCACGTAGCGAATAGGGGTCCTTCGACTGCGCAGCGCTCACGCGCTGCTTCGCTCAGGATGACAGCCGCTAGAGAAAGTGAGAAAAGTTAAGGCCACCTGAGCGGTGGCCTTTGTGTTGCGAGAACAAATTGATCAGCTCTGGGCGGGGCGTTTGAAGTTGACGCCGCGGTCGGCGTTGGCCTTGATGGTGGCATCGAGGTCGAGGTCGCTGAGTTCGATCTTCTGCGAATTTTCGCCGAGGACGATGAGCTTAGTCGGCGTTATGGCGTAATTGCCGATGGCTTGCTGATGGCCATCGCGGAAGATGAGAACGGTTTCGGAGACGGCGTCGACGGCGCTGTCGGTGCCCTCGGCTGGAGATTCCGCGGAGCCGGGAGACTGGGCGCGGCCATTGTGTTCGAAGATCGTGGGACCGACGTGATTGTCGGCGGCCTCGGGCGATTGCGCCTGGTCGAGTTCACCATGGCCGGGAAGCTGGTCGGATTCGCTGTCGTAGGGCAGCGCGTAGGGCGTGCCATAGACGTATCCGGCCGGGTAACGGCCGTAGACCTGCCGACGGGTGTGCTGGTTGGTGTTTGCGTGGCTCGATTGGTTTGTAGCGGGCGACGTGAAGCGTCCGCCGGTGCCCGACAACGACGGCGTGGAGGCGTGCGGCGCAGCAGCGGCAGCATGACTGCTGTGGTCCTGTTGCGCGAGCAGCGGTGCCGCGGCAAGTGCCGCAGCGAGAATGAATGCCTTGGTTGCGGAGCTCATCTGAGCCTCCTGGCTAGCGTTTCATGATACTGCGAAGGCGGCGAGGGCCGCTCGGTAAAGTTTCGTGACAATGTAACTATGGTTATCAAAAGCAGGTCCTTCGTCGGGCTAACACCCTCCTCAGGATGACAAGAGAGAGAAGTGCGGGGAGCGGGGGTGGCTGGCACGAGGTGGAGGTGGGACGATAGGGGTCCTTCGACTTCGCGACGTTCGGTCGCTCCGCTCAGGATGACAGTTTCAAATATCAGCTCTGAATATTGAACAGAACTCACTAGCGGGTGAGGTGAGTGAGTTGCACGAGACCCATGGCGCTGGCGATGCCATGGGTTAAGAGGGCGCCGACGAGTGCGCCGGCGAAAGCGATGGAGTAGCGGGTATCGAACAGGTCGGTGAAGATGCCCGCGATGAACACGTAGATGAATGGGAGGGAGACAAAAAGAAAAATCAGCCCGCCGACGTTAGGCATGATGAGACTGAGGAATACGCAAGCGATGGCGGAGAGGAGAGGCGCGGTGGTGCCGAAGTAGCGGGTGCGGGGCCACACGGCGTATCCGATCAGGGAGACGAGGAGCAGGAGCAGGGCTGGAGCGCTGTTGTCCCAGTAGAAATGGCCGACGAGGCGCCAAGAGCCGGCACGGAAGAAGTCGCGGAAATCCAGTTCGCCCCAAACGGAATGTCGCAACGCGGCGAACATTTGGAGGGAATGCGGAACGAAGGTGAGCGAAAGGACAATGATGCCGACGAGGGATCCTGACAACAAGATGGTGATGGCGGCTCCGCGGCGCACGGGCGCGAGCCACAGCATGAATACAAGTGCGAGTACGAGCAGCCACACGGTGGAATATTGGGCGGCGAGCGCGATGCCGATAGAGATGCCGAGAAGGAGAATGCGCTTCCAGTTCCAGAGAACGACTTCCCGCGGTGCATAGAGCGTGTGCGCCACGGCGATGCCGGTGAAGATCAGACCGAAGACGCCCCAGGCTGCGGCGATATCGGGCTGCAGAAGCGAGCTGCGAATGATAATGAACGGGGAAAAGATGTAGAGCAGGAGGGCGATGTATCCGCCGGCGTTGCCGTACAGGCGGCGCGCAACGTACCAAAGCGAACCGCCGAGCATGATGCCCATGAAAAGGAAGGGAGCGCGGATGAGCCAGCGGTTGCGGCCCATCTCGTAGGCGTTGGTGGTGTCTTTGCCGAGAACGGGGAGGGCGGCGAGCAGACTGACGAGCGGGGAGTGTTGCTCGGTGTTGGCCATCCACTGGCCGCGTAGTTGGGCAGCGCCGGACTGGAGGATAAGGCCTTCGTTCTCGGCGAGATTGACGCGGGAGACGAACCAGAGACATTGGGTGAGAAAGAATCCGAGCAGCATCGCCGCGAAGATTTGCGGAAGCCGGATTCGTTCCCCAAAGAGACGTGGCATGAACATTCTGTTTTATCACGAGAGGACATCTACCACGGAGGCGCGGAGAGATGGCGGAACGAGAGTGGGAACAGAAGGTGCTTCGCCGAAAATCCCCAGGTTTGGAAGACCGCCAAACCTGGGGCACCCGGAATTGGTCTACCACCAGTAGTGGGCGGTGTAGGTTACGACTTTTTCCTGGTCCGGAGGGACGTTGACGCGGAACTCGACGGTTTGCGAGTCGGTCTTTTTGTACTCGCCGGATTCCTTCACGATCTTCCAGTTGCTGTAACGATAGAGATGTTCGACGACGCGAACGGTGACGGCTTCTTTCTTGTGGTTGCGGACCTTGATTTCGAAGGTTTCGTCGGCCTGGTGACCGCCACGATCGACGTGGAAGTCGGTCTGCTTGCGTTCGCCGACGACATCGAAGGTGTTGCCGGTGTAGAGGCGGACGGTTTCGTCCTTGGGCGTGTGGTCGATTTCGTTTTCGCCGATGAACTGGAGCGACCCGTCGGAGTCGCGACGATAGAAGCGCACGCGGCCTTTGGGTAGGGCGATGCCGAGATTGTTGTCCTTGGAATTTTTGAATTCCTGCATCACCCACACTTTCTTATTCGATTGGGTGCCGTAGCTGGGCTGATCACCGACGTAATTGCCGTAGTAGTAATAGCCCTGCATGCCGTCGTAAACGTAGATACGCTGCGAAGTCACGTTGAGGGCATGAACGAATTCGACCTGCTTAGTCTCTTCCTCGTGCAACGTGGTGGGATGCTCGAGGGTGTAGAGGTGAAACTCGTCGAAGGACTTCTCGGTTACGACGGGGGGCGCGGCGGCTTCGTTCATGGCCACTGCGGCTTTCATCGCATAGTCCCTGCGAGGTTGCGTGCCGCTTTGGATCTTGTTGACGTCGCCGGCCATGAGGCGGATGCGGGCGTTCTCGAACGTCTTGCCGGAGTTGTTGTGCATGGTGATCCAGCCGACAAAATCGGCGGTGTTGCCGGTTTCGGGGATGACGAGGTTGTAGTCGGCGTTCCAGCTCATGCCGTTGGTGATGTAGGTGAGCTCGGCGTTGAACTGGCCGGGACGATCGGTTTCGAGAAGCCAGTTGAGTGCCGGCTTGAGGATGGTGCCCTGGCCGAGATCGGGAAAGATGGGCTCGCCGGGGAGAGAGAAACGGAGTTTTCCATCGACCTCAATGACGGGCTGCTGCGCGCCGCCGTACGGATTCTGAGCATTAGGATGGACGTATCCGCTGCGGATGACTTTGCCCTGGATGTATTCGTCGCGCTCGCCATATTGGCCGCGATGGACGAGGAAGTCGATGGTCTTGCCTTCAAACATGGAGAGCAGGAGACCTTGCGAGACGGGATCGTTGCGATAGCTCTGCTCGAGAATTTGCAGCGAATGTTTGCCTTCAGGATCGCGCAGGATGACAGACTCGGGCTCGAGGGTGCTGGTGGCGTCCTGGAAGGTGAACGGATTGACGCCGGACTTGAGGTCGAGCGGAAGGCGTTCGCGGACGGCGGCGAAGCCTCCGTTGTAGATGGTGAGCGAGGGGCTGTCTTGCGCGACAGCCGCCAGGCTCAGCGTGAGTAAGAATGAGAGTAAGAGCTTGCGCATTTCGATCTCCTGAGGCGAGGGCGCTTTCGCCTACGGAGATAGAACGGAGATGCGGACGGCGCTTGCAGGAAATTTTTCGGGTTACTGCTGCTGGCGATGCTCCTTCATCTGTTCTTGCATCTGCTTCTCAAATTGCCGGTACTGGGTCCACTGGTCGGCGGTGAGGACGCCCTTGATCTTGCCATCCGTATCTTTCAGGATTTCCTGGGCTTCTTTCTTCTTCTTGCGCGGACGGCCGGACTCGGAACGCAATTCCTGGAAGCGCTGCTGACGGTCTTCAAGAATGGGCTTGATCTGATCTTTTTCCTGATCGGTGAGCGAAAGCCGTTCGGAGAGCAGATTGAGCGTGCGTTCGGCACGGTCCGGCATGGTTGCCTGGGACGTGGGCTGAGTGTCTTGCGCGCTAGCTGGCAGCGCCGCGATGGAACAGGTTAAAGCGAGAGCGAGAAGCGAACCGGACAACAAGTTGCGCACAACAAATACCTCCATATCTCGAATGACGATCTATGGAGTTTGATGGCGCGGAGGGCGCGGAAGTGTAAGGAAGTGTCGGGTTGCGACGGAATCAGTGGGCGGTTCCGCGGCTGAGAAGATCTGCATTGGGTGCATCGATTAATTGCAATGCGGCTTTCCGGATGCGCGGATCTTCGGCGCCGAGCTTGGGTGGATCGATGTCTTCGAGGTAGCGCTGCGCCGCGAGCAGACGAAGCTCGTTGTGCGGATCTTCCGCGGCGTGCTCGCAGAGGAGCGCATAGCCGAGACTCTGAGCGAGTCGGTGGAGAAGTTTGCGGGCGTAACGCTCACTGCTTTCGCGGTCACGGGCGACGAGAGTGATGTCGGAGATGTCTTCGGCGAGGCGCGACTTCAGCGTGCGGATGAGCGTGGCGAGAGAATCGGGCGTGCGTTCGATGATGCCGCGAATGCGTTGTTCGTAGATTTCTGCACCGCGATATTTCGAGGAGAGAAGGCGGAGGAGTTCGAGCGCCTGGATGTTGGCGGGGCCCTCCCACACGGTGAGAACCTGGGCATCGCGATAAAGGCGAGCGATAGGGTAGTCGCTGGTGTAGGCGTTACCGCCGATGAGTTCGAGTGTTGCACGGCAGGATTGGATGGCGTACTCGGCAGTGAGATATTTCGCGAGCGCGGTGACGAGACGAAGCCAGGTGCGCTTTGTCGGGTCGGCAAGAGCGGCGTCGAAGGTGAGCGCGGATTCGAAGGCGAGAAGCGAGCCGGCTTCGAACTGGAGTTGGAGGCGGAGAAGCTCATCCTGGACCATTGGCCGGTCGATCAACTTTGCGCCGAAGGTTTCGCGGGTGTTGCACCACGCGATGGCTTCGGTGAGAGCGCGACGTTGCACTCCCGCGGAGCCCACCGCGTTGTGCACGCGTGAATATTCAAGGGCTTCCATCATGAGCTTGAAACCCGCGGGCGGAGCGGCGATTTCGATGGCTTCGGCACCATTGAGCTCGATTTCGCCGGTGGGAAGACCCTTGGTGCCGAGCTTGTCTTTGAGGCGGCGGATCAACATGTGGTTAGGTTCGCCGGTGGAGAGATGGCTGGGGACCAGGTAAAGACCCAATCCGGCGCTGCCCTTTGGCGCGCCTTCGGGACGGGCGGTGGCTAGGGCGAGACCGCTGTTTGCGTTGCTGGCGAACCATTTGAGCCCGTGGAGGGTGAAGCCTTGTTTACTTGGTTTCGCAACTGTGGTGGTGGCACCGACATCGCTGCCGCCGTGTTTCTCGGTAGCCCATGTGCCGCCGGTTTTAGTTTCGCCGGCCATGCGAGTCAGTTCGGGGAGATATTCGGCGCGGAGCTTTTCGCTGACGTGATAACCGATGACATAGGCGACGGCACCGGTGAGCGTGACCGGACAGTGGAGGCTGATGTCGGCTTGAGAAAGCAGGTAGCCCATGGCGAAGCTGACGAGATGCGGGGCGGCTTCGTCGTAGGGGAGGGCGATGATGCCGCGGCGATAGCACTCCTGATGCTGCTCGTTGTACTGGGGATTGGAGACGATGCGGTTGAGGATGCGGCCTTCGCGATCGTAGGCCTGGAGAGCGGCGGGGGCGTAGCGGTCGGTGTAGTTGGCCTGGGCTTCGACGTCGGTGAGGACCCAGTGGCGGAAGGCATCGAGGCGCGTGAGATAGGAATTCAGACGCGGTTCACGGGCGAGGAGCACGGGCTGGAGGAAGGCGTCGAAGGTGCTCATGTTGGCGAAGAATATTCCGAAGGAGTGGGTTCGTCCAGTGGAGGACAGGCGGAAAAATCCAGAGTTCCTGCTTTGAGAGGAAGACCTTAGCCGGTAATGGAACCTGCGTGCGGAGCTACAACGTCTGTTGGATACCGCAGCCCAGGAGTTTGCGGTATGAATGAGAGTAGATGCTGCGTTTGGATTACATCTCGTGCCTGCTGACGGTGCTTTCGACGGTAATGTTGGGCCGCAGACTTTGGCAGGGATGGGTGGTTGCGGGCTTGAATAGCCTGCTGATCTGCGTGATCGCGCTGCGGGCAGAGCAGCCTGGGTTTATCTTCGCGAATGTCTTTTGCCTGGCAATCTACGGCTACAATCTGTTGAAGTGGCGTACGGACGACGTTGATTCTTAGTTGAGAATCGATCCGGCGCTCGCTTCTTTCATGCCGGAGCGCTCCGACATTGCCGTCGAGTTCCGCGGTGTGCACTACGCCGTGAACGGCTCGCGCGCCATTCTGCACGACCTCAATCTGAAAATCGCTACTGGTGAAGTGTTCGTGCTGCTGGGAAAAAGCGGCTCGGGCAAAACTACTACGTTAAAACTCATCAACCGATTGCTGGTGCCGAGCGCGGGCGAGGTGCTGGTGGAAGGCCGCAGCACGATGGCGTGGGATGCGATTGAACTGCGTCGGCGGATTGGGTATGCGGTGCAGGAGGTTGGACTGTTTCCGCATTACACGTTGGAGAAGAACGTGGCGCTGATTCCGCGGGCGGAAGGATGGGACCGGGGGAAGACGGCGCAGCGCGTAGAGGAGATGCTGGCGCTGGTGGGGCTTCCGAAGAGCGAGTTTGCGAAACGGTATCCGCACGAACTTTCGGGCGGGCAGCGGCAAAGAGTCGGTTTGGCGCGGGCGCTGGCGGCGCGGCCTCCGATGCTGCTGATGGACGAGCCGTTCGGGGCGCTGGACCCGATCACGCGGGCGGAGATGCAGAAGGAATTTGCGGATTTGCGAAAGAGACTGGGAACAACCGTGGTGTTCGTGACGCACGATGTCGGTGAAGCTCTGCTGCTGGCGGACCGAATTGCGCTGTTTGAAGACGGCAGAAATGCGGGCGTGTTCACGGCCGCGGAGTTTAAGACGTCGGGGGATGCGCGGGTGAGGGCGTATCGGGAGAGCTTGCATCCGGAGGCGAGCCGGTGACGTCGTTCTGGCAATTCGTGGTGAAGCATCGGGTGGAAATTGCAACGCTGACGGCGGAGCATCTGTGGCTGGTGGTGTGGGCGATGGCGATTTCGCTAGCGATTGGGTTGCCGCTGGGAGTGATGCTGACGCGGCATCCGAAGTGGCGGGCGGTGGTGCTGGGAACGAACAACGTGATCCAGGTGATCCCGAGCCTGGCGCTGTTTGGATTGCTGCTGCCGGTGCCATGGCTGGGAGCACGCGCCGACCGGCTGACGATTGTGGCGCTGGCGCTGTATGCGCTGCTGCCGATTGTGCGGAACACCTATACGGGGATTAGCGGAGTGGACCCAACGGTATTGGAAGTCGCGACGGGGATGGGACTGACGCCGCGGCAGGTGCTGTGGAATGTGGAGCTGCCGCTGGCGACTCCGGTAATTTTGGGCGGCGTGCGCGTGGCGACGGTGATCACGATTGGGGTGGCCACGATTGCCGCAGCAATTGGCGCGGGTGGGCTCGGCGAGTTCATCTTCCGCGGATTAGCGATGGTGGACAACCACGTGATCCTGGCGGGGGCGATTCCGGCGGCGTTGATGGCACTGGCGGCGGATGGGGCGATCGGCGGACTACAGAGGCTGCTGCAGCGGCCAAGACGATGATGGACCGGCGAACGTTCGTGATCGCGGGCGGCGCGCTGCTGCTGGCGGGATGCGGCAAGGGACCGCAGCGCATCGCGGTGGGAACGAAGAACTTCACCGAGCAACTGGTGCTGGGCGAGTTGCTGGCGCAGTCGATTGAAAACCAGACACATGCAGCGGTGGAGAGACGGTTTTATTTAGCCGGAAGCTATATCTGTCACCAGGCGATCCTGTCGGGTCGGATTGATATGTACGTGGAGTACACGGGAACGGCGCTGGCGGCGATTTTGAAGCTGCCGATCCGCAGGGATTCGCGGCAGGTGTTCGAGACCGTGCGCGACGAGTACCAGAAGCGATTTCATCTCACGGTGCTGCCGTCGTTGGGATTCAACAACACGTTTGCGATTGCGATGCGGGGAGATGAAGCGCGGGCGAAGGGGATCCGGACGCTCTCGGACTTGGCGAAGTACGCTCCGCAGATGCGGCTGGGCGTGGGCTATGAATTTCTTGAGCGCGAGGATGGTTTTCCGGGGCTGGCGAAGACTTATGGTTTGAAATTTGCAGCGGCGCCGGCGGTGATGGACTTGGGCCTGCTGTACCGGGCGCTGGAATCGAAGCAGGTGGATGTAGTGGCGGGATCGAATACCGATGGATTGATCGCGGCGCTCAGGCTGGTGGTGCTGGAAGACGACAAGCACTACTTCCCGCCGTTTGACGCGGTGCCGATTGTGCGGCCGGAGGCACTGGCGCGCGCGGGCGTACGAGAGGCACTCGATCGATTGACGGGAAGGATTTCGACCGACGACATGCGGCGGATGAATTATGCGGTGGATGGGGAGAAGCGGGATGCGAGCGATGTGGTGCGGGAGTTCCTGCGGAGATGAAGTGACGGTGGCCCTCGCGAACAGCAGGTCCTTCGCTGCGCTCTGGATGACAAGAGAGAGCGAAGTGAAGGAAAGAGTGTTGTGGGCTTCCGCGCAACGAAAAGCCCCGTCGTATCGGGTCGCGATGACGACGGGGTATTCACTGCCAAGAATTAGATGTCGAGGTTTTTTACGTCGAGGGCGTTTTCTTCGATGAACTTGCGTCGGGCTTCTACGTCTTCGCCCATTAGCGTGCTGAAGATGCCTTCGGTTTCGGTGATGTCTTCGAGCTTGACTTCGAGCAGGGTGCGCCTCTCGGGATCCATGGTGGTCTGCCACAACTGCTCGGCGCTCATTTCGCCCAGGCCTTTGTAGCGCTGGACGCTGTATTCCTTTTTGCCTTCGCTGAGGACGTAGTCGAAGAGCTCGCGGACCGTGGTCTTCTCGACGATTTCGGGTTCGCTGGCCTTGGTGCGGCGGACGGCAACCTTGGCGCTCTTCTGCTCGGCTTTTTCGAGGTCGGCCTTCTCGGCATCGCTGAGGTCTTCGGCAGCTTCGGAGGCGCTAGCACCTTTTTTCGAAGCGGTTTCGATGACGAAGGGCGGCTGCACGAAATCTTTGATCTGCGCGAACTTCGACATCATCTGGCGGTACTCGGGGCTGGTCGCGAGTTCCCAGTTGAGCAGGTGCTCGGCGCCCTGGTCGTTGACGAAGCTGACGGCCCAGAGATTGTGCTCGTCGTCGAACTTGGCTTCGACCGACATGAACTTCTGCTCCTTGGCAATGGACTTCAGCTCTTTTTCGAGCTGCGCAATCTTGGGCGTTGGCTTCTTGGCTTCGCCTTCAAAGTCGACTTTCTTGCTGAGTTCCAGGCGCTCCATGAGTTCGACCACGCGCTCGTTGCGAACGCGTTTGACTACCTTGTCGAGGAAACCGATGTACTCGTTCAGCGAGGTCATGAAGCGGGTGAGCTGTGCGCCTTCGAGCTTGGCGGCGCCTTCGCCGTAGCGAATGATCATGCCATCGGAGGCGCGCTTGACCATGACCTTGACGAACTCGCCTTCGTTCTTGATGTACTGTTCGAACTTGCCCTTCTTGATGCGATAGAGCGGCGGCTGCGCGATGAAGACGTTGCCGCGCTTGATGAGCTCCTGCATGTGGCGGAAGAAGAACGTGAGCAGCAGGGTGCGGATATGCGAGCCGTCGACGTCGGCGTCAGTCATGAGGATGACTTTGCCGTAGCGGAGTTTCGCAATATCGAAATCGTCTTTGCCGATGCCGGTGCCGAGAGCGGTGATCATGGCGCGAATTTCTTCGTGCCCAAGCATCTTGTCGTAACGAGCTTTTTCGACGTTGAGAATTTTACCCTTGAGCGGGAGGATGGCCTGGAAGCGGCGATCGCGGCCCTGCTTGGCGGTGCCGCCGGCGCTTTCACCCTCGACGAGGTAGACCTCGCAGCGTTCGGGCTGGCGCTCGGAGCAATCGGCGAGCTTGCCGGGGAGACCGCCGCCATCGAGCGCACCTTTGCGGCGGGTGAGGTCGCGGGCCTTGCGGGCAGCTTCACGCGCGCGGGCGGCTTCAATGGCCTTGTTGATGATCTTCTTCGCGACAGGAGGGTTCTGCTCGAAGAAGGCACCGAGGCGCTCGTTTATGAAGGCCTGCACGATGCCGGCGATATCGGAGTTGAGCTTGCCCTTGGTCTGGCCTTCGAACTGGGGCTGCGAGAGCTTCACGCTGATGACCGCGACGAGACCTTCGCGAACGTCGTCGCCGCTGAGGTTCTCTTTGACGTCTTTGAAGAGGCCGAGCTGCTGGCCCGCGTAGTTGACGGTGCGGGTGAGCGAGGTGCGGAAGCCCTGGAGGTGAGTGCCGCCGTCGACGGTGTTGATGTTGTTGGCGAAGCTGAAGACGGTTTCGGAGTAGCTGTCGTTGTACTGGAGCGCGATCTCCATGGCCACGCCGTCACGCTCGGCTTCCATGTAGATGGGCTTTTCGTGGAGGACGCTCTTGCCGCGGTTGAGGTGCTTGATGAATTCGGCGATGCCGCCGGTGTACTTGAAATCCTGGTGCTTCGATTCGCCAGTCTTGGAATCGGTGGCGCGCTCGTCGGTGAGGGTGATGAGCAGGCCCTTGTTGAGGAAGGCGAGCTCGCGCAAGCGCGTGGCAAGCGTGTCGTAGTTGTACTCGGAAACGGTGAAGATGGTGGGGTCGGGGACGAAGTGGACCTTGGTGCCGCGCTTGGTGGTCTTGCCGGCCTTCTTCAGCTTGGTGGTGGGCACGCCTTCGGAATATTCCTGCTGCCAAACAAAACCGTCGCGCCAGATCTCGAGTTCGAGGAGCGAGCTGAGGGCGTTGACGCAACTCACGCCGACGCCGTGGAGACCGCCGGAAACATTGTAGTTAGAGCTATCGAATTTCCCGCCGGCGTGGAGGACGGTCATGACGACTTGGGCGGCGGGAATTTGTTCGCCGTCGATATCCATGTCGCCGGTAGGAATGCCGCGGCCGTTGTCGACGACGGTGATGGAGTTGTCGATGTGGATGGTGACATCGATTTTATCGGCGTGACCGGCGAGCGCTTCGTCGACGGAGTTATCGACGACTTCGTAGACGAGGTGATGCAAACCCATTTCACCGGTGGAACCGATGTACATGGCGGGACGCTTGCGCACGGCTTCCATGCCACCAAGAACTTTGATGGAGTCGGCGTTGTAATCGGAATCGCCGTTGCCGTTTCCGTTTTTCTTTTTGGGCTCGTCCACTTGGGCTTTCTTGTCTTTATCGAGGGCGGTTGCGGTACCTACAGTTTCCTTGGAAGCCATCCTGCTCCATTCCGGGTGCGGCGAATTCAGACGGAAAAGGGCAACCCATCTGATTGAAATACAGTCATTTAGCCAGATTTCGACGCATTATGATTTTAGCATAAAAGAGGGTATTTCCGGAAGCGGGAACGGGGGCGTAACCAACACAATTTCAATGGGTTACGCAGCACCAAACTTTGTAGCTGGAGAGATTGGGAAAAGAGGAAAAACGGGCTTTCCGGAGACGAGTTTTTTGCCCGAAAAGCCCGCGAATTTCTAGCGGCGGAACAGGCCTGCAGCGGCGCCCGCAACAGCCGCGTCAAAACCACCAAAGCCACCGCTGGCGCCGCCGAGGGTTCCGGCTTCGTCACCGGCAGTGAGGGGAACGGATGAGGTGGGGGCTCCCAAGGGGGGCAACCCCGGCATCATGACAGTCCTGTTAGCAGTGTTTGCGGATTGGAAGATGAGGTCGCGTCCGGCTTCGCTGTAGGGATCGTAGGAGCCGGGAAGGAACACGAGATTGTTGCCGACGACGCCGGCGCCGCCTAAGTGTACGGCGTCCATGGTTAGGCAGACGTTGAGTATGGCGGGGTCGACGGCGGAGTTGACGCCGCCCTGGGTGACGATTTCGTGTTCCAACGTGGGAGGCAAAGCGCTGGTGGCGCTCATGGAAGCAGCAGAGGTGGCAGCGGCAAATCCTGCGGGAGCAGGAGATGATCCAAGATTGGAACCGACGGAAGAAGCGGAGGAGGCTGCCGCAGCGGCGGCACCAAACGGCGTAAAGCTGGAAGACATGGGGGCAACTCCTGTGGGAGGTGGATTATACCCCAGTTTTGGACAAGAAATACTGGGGGAAACGGCGCTAGACGGGAGCTCCGGCGGTGGTGCGACGCGGACGGTGGAAGAGATGAATTCGCTTTCGCAGGAACCATGCGGCGATGGCTACCGCAAGCCAGAGCACGATGGAGAGCGGGAAAAGCAAGGCAATGTTTATCTGGGGAACCGTCAGCCAGAAGAGCACCGCGAAGGCGGCGAGAGCGATGCTGCCGAGCGCAGTGCCATTGGCTTCAGCGCCGGCGACGAGGATGCCGCGCGGTTTTCCTGGCAGACCTTTCTCTTTTTTCTTTTCTTCCTCATGCTGCTGGGCGAGCGTGGCGGCGGCGGGGAAGATAGCGGGAAATGCGAGGAACAATCCGCCGAGTTCAGGGCCGTAGTGTTTGGCGATGAGTCCGGCGATGGCGGTAATCGCGCCACCGAAGAAGAAGCGCACGGCGTACTGGTGCCACCTGGTGCGTCGGAGGGTGGAGGCGGAAGCCTTGATGATCATCGGAGGAGCTCCCATCCGCCGAGCGCAACGATGAACCAGAGAGGCATTGCAAAGAGCGTGGCGCGCAGTGCAGGAATGCGCCGACGCATGAGCAGCCACGAGACCAGGACAGCGTAGAAGAACAACGCAATGGCTCCGATGATCATGGAGCGACACTCAAGCGCGGTGTAGGCGCGGCCCTCTTTGAGAAGTGTCAGGCCGAGGGTGGCAAGTGCGACCGAGGGGGCGGCGCCGAAGAGGCCTCCGAAGGACTTAGGAGTGAATAGGTCGCCGACCAACGCGAAGAGGGAGACGATGGCACCGCCAATAAAGAACCGGAGGAGGAGGTCGGACACCTTTGTAAAAGACGCGTGAATCCGCGAGGGTGTTGTATGGAGGCGCGGGCGAGGGCGAAGCGCAGCGGCGTGCTCGATGCGGAATAACCCCGCCCTATCTCCAAAGGCAGGAGATAAGGACGGGGCACCTACTTCAGGCTTTGGCGATTGCTGGCGTGAGGACGCTGGTGCAGTGACCGCAGCGGCGGGCGTCGATAGGAATTTCGCTGAGGCATTCGGGACACTTCTTGGTCGTCGGGTTCGCCGGAGGTTCTTTATAGGCGCGGGCGATGAGCGCGTTCACGGGAACCACGATGAAGAAGTACACCGAGGCGGCAATGAGCAGGAATGAGATGGCGGCGTTGATGAAATTGCCGATCATCAACTTGCTGCCATGGATTTCGAGCGCGATGGCGGAGAAGTCGGGCTTACCGACGATGGCGGCGATGAAGGGGGTGAGCAGGTCCTTCACCACCGAGGTGACGACGGTGCCGAAAGCAGCGCCCATCACGACACCGACGGCGAGATCAACGACATTGCCGCGGAGGATGAATTGTTTAAAGCCTTTGAGCATGGGACCTCCCAGGGAGTGGCGTGGGGAACAGGGTACGCGAGGGGAGAGTAAGGGGCAAGCGGGACTCGCGTAGAACGAGCGGGCAGGGCTAAAGCCCGGGTCCTACGCAAACGAGAACGGCACGGCTAAAGCCGCGCCCTGATACAGAAGCCTTACTGAATCCGTCAGATCCTCATGGGCATGACGACGTAGCGGTACTTGAATTCTTCGCTGGTGGTATCGGGGCGGAGCTGGCCGGCGGATTGGGAGTTCTTGAATTCGAGGCGAACGTCATCGCTGCCGGCGGCTTTCAGGAAGTCAATCAGATATTGCGAGTTGAAGCCGATGGTCACAGCTTCGCCGGTGTAGGCAGTCACGATGGAGTCTTCGGATTCGCCGGTCTCGGTGGAGGACGACGAGATGCGGAGTTCGTCTTTCTCGAGTTTGATCTTGATGGCCTGGGAGCGCTCGTCGGCGAACTGGGCGACGCGCTGGATGGCCTGCATGAATTCTTCGGTGCGAATGGTGACGGACTTGTCGTTGTCCTTGGGAAGGACGGCCTCGTAGTTGGGGAACTGGCCGGTGAGTTGGCGCGATGTGAGGAGGCGGCCGCCGATGCGGAAGAAGAGGGTGCTCTCGTCTTTGGCGAATTCGATTTCGTCGACTTCGGAGGATTGCAGGAGCGAATAGAGCTCGCTCATCGCTTTTTTGGGAACGAGGGTTTTCAATTCGCCACTGAGTTCGAACTTGCCACCTTGGCGCTCGATGTGGGCGAGGCGATGACCGTCTGTCGAAACCATGATGAGGGTCTCTGGCTTGAGGATCATCTGCGCGCCGTTGAGGGTGTAGCGGGATTCTTCGTTGGAGATGGCGAAGATGGTTTTGCCGATCATGGTGCGCAGCGCCGCGGCGGGGATCTTCACCATGCCGGACGTGGGAAATACGGGAAGGCTGGGGAAATTGGAGCGTGCCATGCCGACCATCTTGGTGTTGGAGCGGCCGCTGCGGATGTTGACCCAGTGATTCTCGAGCAACTTGATGGTGATGTCGCCGTCGGGGAGGAGCTTTACGTAGTCGTAAAGTTTGCGCGCGGGGATGGTGCAGGAGCCTTCCTTCTTGACCTTAGCGGGACAGGAGGTACGCAAGCTGAGGTCGAGGTCGGTGGCGGTGATGGTGAGCTTGTCGCCGGCAGCTTCGAAGAGGAAATTGGAAAGGATGGGAATAGTGGTCTTGCGCTCGACTACACCCTGAGTGGCGGTGAGTTCCTTGAGCAGATCAAATTTGTTGACCGTGATTTCCATCGTCGTTCCTTGCGCTGTGCCTGTGGTTTCAGCCATAGCCGCCATGTGATTTACCGGCAGATCGTTGTCGATCCGCCTCCCCCTTTGGTCGCGACTCGGGATCTCTGGAAGTGCTGCTCTGGACCCCGGTTTTACTGCTTTGGTTTATATATCAAAAACAACTTAATAGAACAGTAGTAACAGTAGGCGCTGCGGAAAAGTGGAAAACGTGCCTGAACCGCATTCCACGCCGCTGATCACGATTTATGCCTCTGGAGTTCCAGTCCCGGGATCGGCGGTAAAGTCGGAAAACTGGAACCCCGTTTTGGGATTCGGTCGAGTCTCCCACCGTTTCCACATGGCATCCACAAAACCGTTGAAGGAAAAGTGGCTCCAGAAGTGGAAAACGCGGCCTGAGCCGCGTTCTAACCGCTCAAACTCTCGGTGAGTTTATTGAGGAGCCTGTTTAAATCCTTGTCGGATTTGCGGGCCTCATCAATTTTGTCAACCGAGTGAAGGACGGTAGTGTGGTGCTTGCCGCCGAACTGGCGGCCAATCTCGGGCAACGATGCTTCGGTAAGGTGCTTGGCCAGGTACATGGCAATCTGACGCGGATACACGATGGCGCGCGAGTTGTTCTTGGCCTTAATCTCGGCGACGCGCAGGCCAAATTGCTCGGCGCAGGCCTTCTGAATCGATTCGATGGTCACCTTGCGGGTCTGCTGGTCGATGATGTTCTTCAGGACCTGCTGGGCGGTCATGAGGTTCATCTCGCCACCGGTGAGGGACGAGTAGGCGACGAGGCGGATGAGAGCACCTTCGAGTTCGCGGACGTTGCTGCGGATGTTCGAGGCGATGAAGAGGGCAACGTCAGTGGGGAGCTGCACGCGTTCCGATTCGGCCTTCTTCTGGAGAATCGCGACCTTAGTTTCCAGGTCGGGCGGCTGGATGTCGGCGATCAGGCCCCATTCGAAGCGGCTGCGAAGACGGTCTTCGATCTCGGCGAGTTCCTTAGGCGGTCGGTCGCTGGCAATCACCAACTGCTTCTGCTGCTCGTGGAGGGCGTTGAAGGTGTGAAAGAACTCTTCCTGGGTGCGCTCCTTGCGGGCAATGAACTGGATGTCGTCGATGAGCAGGACATCCACGGTGCGGTAGCGCTCGCGGAAGCTGGTCATCTTGTCGTAGCGGACGGAGTTGATCATGTCGTTGGTGAACTTCTCACTCGACACGTAACAGATGGAGAACTCGGGATTATTGCGCTTGGCATGATGGCCGATGGCTTGCATCAAGTGGGTCTTGCCCATGCCTACACCGCCATAAAGGAAAAGCGGGTTGTAGGTCTTGGAGGGGCGATCGGCGACGGCGCGAGCGGCGGCGTTGGCAAATTGATTGCCTGGGCCAGTGACGAAATTGTCGAAGATGTACTTCGGGTTGAGTTGAGCGGCGCCGTCCCAATCGAAGCGAGCTTGTTGGCCGCGGGAGGCGGAAGCGGGAGCGGCCGGGGCGGATTGCGCCGGGAAACCGCCATCGTGACGCATCGGGGGCTCGGCAGCCACGGGCTCGTCGGTGACGAATTCGACGTCCTCAAAGCCGAGGCCGAGGGAGTCGAGGGCTTCCTGGATCAGATCCGCATATTTCTCGCCGATCAGCCGGAACTCAGGGGTGGGCACACGCACGAAAATCTTATTGCCCTGAGAGTGGCTGAAGCGGGTGGGTTTGAGCCACGTGTCGTAGGAGAGTCGGTTAACTTTTTTCTCGAGCGCATCGAGGACTTGGAGCCAAGGGTTGGGAGACGATGCGGTAGCGGTGGAAAGTGACATAGAAATATTTCTCATCCAGCCACGTTGCCGTGGCCTTCTTCAAAAAGCGCGGCTGGGTTCGAGCCCAACTCTTCAGCGCAAGTCAAAAAGCTTTTTCTTCGGAAACTTGCCGGCGAGAACTCCTCGAGCGGCGGCTGGACATTTCCGTTTGCATCCTGAACTGACGCGCAACGCAAAGCGGTGACGAAAATCAAATGCTATGCGATCAAACGAAGCGGATAGTAACTGAGATTTCTACATCGTTGCAAGGTTTGCCGTCACAGTGCAACGTTCAGGAAACCCGCGTGATTAGCGCGTTCCGCGAGATTCGTCAACAGCAATTTGTCAATCGCAACGAGCTTGGTGCAACTCTGAAATTGGATCCGCTGATCCGGTTTCCTCACTGTACACGCAGAGTGGAGTTTCGCGAAGACGCTGGGAAAAAAAATCCGGGAATTTGCCCTGAGGGTGATGCAAATTTCGAGCGAACTTCAAATTCCGACGGCTTCGTAGTCGTTCTCAGCGCGTTTGTAAGATTTGAATTGACCGTAGTCGTAAGGATTGCGACGGTAATTTGGGAAACGACGGCGACGCAAAGCGAGTCCACCCCAGACGCCGAGCCCGATGACGCCGACAGCTGCGCCAGCCATGGCGAGCATCATGATGGGATGCTCGACGATGGGCTCGACGGCATGACTGCCGGTGACAGCGAGGCGACCAGGCCAGCCCATCTCCTGCTTGAAATCGTCAATGGACTTGGGACCGCCACGTTTGAGCGCGCGGTGAGTGTGGAGAAGCGCGCCAGCCTTGGGAATGCCGTGAAATTCGCCGCCATGGACGATGACGTGATCGACCGCGCGTTCGTGTTGGAGGTCAATGAGCTCTTCGATCGCTTCGCCCAGGACGCGCGCATTGGTATTGAGCATGCGGAATGCGATACGACCGCTGCGATCAATTAAGTAAGAAGGGTTCGGGGCTTTACCGTACTTCCGATGGATACGGCCGTTGAGGTCGTCGACGATGAGCGGCATTTCAACGTTTTCTTCGGAGCGAAAGAGTTCAGCGGCGGTGAGCTTGTCGCGCATGTCGCGATGCGGGCCGAGTTCTTCGCCGGGATGAGCTTCGCGCACGTAGACGAAAAGGAACTCGACATCATCGCCAAGGTCCTCGTAAAGATCGTTGAGGCCACGGATGGAAGCGGCGGTGAAAGGACAGGTGGCGGAGCCGAAGGTGAGGACGACGTTGGACTCGCCTTGATAGTCGCTGAGACGAATGCGGTCGCCATCGATGGTGCGGGCCTCGAAGTCGGGAGCTTTGTCTCCAGGCTTGGGAGCGCCGAGGAACTTGGTAACGACCATGTCTTTGATGAGCAGGTTGCGCCGGAAGCTTTCGTAGTTATAAGGCGTGAATCCGAACATGAAGGCGACCTCCGTAGGAAATTGGGACCTGAATGCCCCGACGCCGGGGACACGACGACAACTAATTCGATGCGCGAGGGTGGGCAAGGTTTTACGAGGCTTCGAAAATCAGATTACGCCCGGTTGCCGGTGCGCGCCATGGACAAATAGAATCAATGGGACATGGCACTCAAGGTTGGAGAGATCGCGCCGGACTTCACGCTGAAGGGCGTAATTCGCGAGCGGCAGGTTACGTTTAAGCTGAGCGAGTTACGCGGGCAGAAAAATGCAGTGCTCGCGTTCTATCCGCTGAACTGGACGCCGGTTTGAACGGCGCAGATGCCGGCGTATCAAGCGGAGCTGGAAAAGTTCGCCGGCTATGATGCCCAGGTCGTGGGCATAAGCATTGACACCGTCTACAGCCACATGGCGTGGCAGCAGAAAGATACCGGCTGGCTGGATTATCCGCTGTGCAGCGACTTCTATCCACATGGCGGAACGGCGAAGCAATATGACGTCTTCCGCGAGAAGCCGCCGATTCCGGGGATCAATGAGCGGGCAGTGTTCGTGGTAGACAAGGAGGGCGTGATCCAGTTTGCAAAGGTCTACGACCTGGGGCAGCAGCCGCCGAACGAAGAGGTGTTTGAGGTGCTGGAGCGGCTGAAGAATTCTTGAACACGGGCTAGAGCCCGGTTCTTCGTTTGTCATTCGGCACGGCTAAAGCCGTGCCCTGATACAAAGCTTAAGTGCACGACTGACTTCCCACATTGTCCCTGGGGAATCTAGGCGAGGCTATTTCAGATTCGATCGAGATCTTTGACCGTGCGCTCGTTTTTCAAATTTCCAGTGTTGAGCGTGCTCTTGGGTTCGAGGAGCATGATGTGGGTTTCCTCGTCGGCGGAGGGAAGGTGGTCGATGCCGCGGGGGATGACGATGAACTCGCCGGGCATGATGAGGAACTCGTTCTCTTTTCCATCTTCGCGGACGCGCATGCGCAGGGCGCCTTTCACGACATAGAAGAGTTCATCTTCGTTCTCGTGGTGGTGCCACATGAACTCGCCCTGGAGCTTGGCGACCTTTACATAGAGGTCGTTGACTTCGCCGATGATTTTGGGGCTATAGAACTCGTTGAAGAGCGAGAGCTTGGCGCCGACGCTTACCTTCGTAATCATGGCAAATAGTGTCTCACCCCGACCATATTTGTTGCGAATGAACGGCGCGGTGGTAGAATCCAACTACTCTGGAGCCCATGGAACTGCTCGTCAAAATCGTGAAAATCAGCGCATTGGTGATGCTCATCTTTGTGCTGGCGGTTTTGTGCGCTCCGACCCTGAGGGGACCATTCGTGATTATTCATTTCGCGACGACCCTGAAGGCGTGGCTGCTGGTGCAGGTCCTGTTCCTGGGATTCGTGCTGGCAGCGCATGAAGCGCTGGGCCGCGTGGTTTCAAGAAAGATGGCGTTGCGCGTGCCAGTCCCAATCCTTCGCGGATTTACTCCTGCTCTTGAGCCGCTGCGCTGCTAGCGCACTGTTTTTTTATCGATTCGGCTCGAACCAAAAAAATCAAAAATCAGTAGCAGGAGATGAGTCATGTCGCACAATCCCGTGCGTCCATTGTTGTATTCCCTCGTGGCAGGGATGCTGGTCCTTGCCGGATGTAGCCATAAAACCGTCGCCAAAAACACACCACCAACTCCGCCTCCGCCGCCTTCACCGACGGCAACGATGCATGTTTCGCCTGAAGATGTGCAAGCCGGCCAGAGCGCCACGCTGAGCTGGACGACCGCTAATGCCACGAACATCTCAATCGATGGCGTGGGTGACGTAGCAGCTTCGGGTTCGAAACAGGTTTCGCCGAGCCAGAGCACGAGCTATCACCTGGTTGCGAAGGGGCAGGGCGGAAATGCCGATGCGACGGCGCGATTGACGGTGAACCAGTCGGTAGCGGCCGGCGTCAGCCCAACGGAAGAAGAGCTGTTCGCGAGGCTGGTGAAGGACGTGTACTTCGATTACGACAAGTATGAGGTTCGCTCCAACGAGCAGGCCGACATCAGCGCCGACGCTAGCTTCTTCAAAGAACATTCGAACCTGCGATTCGTGATCGAGGGCCACTGCGATGAGCGCGGTTCGGACGAGTACAACATTGCCCTGGGCGACAACCGCGCCGAGGCTGCCAAGAAGCAATTGATTTCGATGGGCGTAGATGCGGGCCGGATCAAAGTGATCAGCTACGGCAAGGAAAAGCCGTTCTGCACACAGGATGCGGAAACCTGCTACCAGCAGAACCGTCGTGCGCATTTTGCGCTGGATCACGGGAGCAACGGATCCGGCATGTAAACGAGATCTTCGGAGGGTGCTCGCCCTCCGGGGTGCCCGGCGTACGAACGCCGGGAAGGTGAACCTCCCTTTGCTGTGACCTGGGGACGCTCGGACAGCGTCCCCGATTTTTTTGCGGAAAATTTTGGTGGGATCAGGCGCCGGTGGAGAGGTCGGGCATGGTGTCGGCGAAGTGGAAGAAGCGCTCGACCTGGGTGACTTGGAGAACGGAGCGGACGCGCTGGTTCACTCCGACCAGCAGAAGCTTGTGGCCAACTTTTTCGCGGCTGATGTAGGCGCCCATGAGAACACCAATGCCTGCGGAGTCGCTGTAGGGGACCTCGGTCATGTCGATAATCAGGTTCTGCGACTTACAGGCTCGGACCTTCGTCTGGAAATCGAAAAGATTGGAAATAACGAGGGGCCCCTTGAGCCGGATGACTTTGTTGGGGTCGGAATCGGAGCCGATCTCGGTGAGTTCAAGGGTGGTATCCATGGGTCGAATGATAAGAGCTGAAATTTGAAGTTGTGTTAAAGGTGTGTGAATCGCAAGAGCTTCACGCAGTGCGCTCTTCGAGGGGCTTGAGGATGGAGGGCTGGGTGCGGCTGGCATCGCTCAAGAATGCTGCCAGGTAGCGGGCGGTACGACTCTCATGCGAGCGAGCGACCTTATCGGGCGGGCCTTCAACAACAATTCGGCCGCCACGCTCTCCGGCTCCCGGGCCGATATCGATAACCCAATCAGCGGCGGCAACAACGCGCATATCGTGCTCAACGACGATGACCGTATTGCCGGAGTCGACCAGCCCGCTGAGTTGCGCGACGAGACGTTCGACATCGGCGGGATGGAGTCCGGTAGTGGGCTCATCGAGGACGTAGAGGGTATTGCCGCGCTGGTTGCGCTGGAGTTCGGTGGCAAGCTTGATGCGCTGGGCTTCCCCACCCGAGAGCTCAGTTGCCGGCTGGCCGAGGCGGAGGTAGCCGAGGCCGACTTCGTGGAGAACGTGAAGAGCGCGACGGGTGGGCGGATCGGCGGCGAAGAATGCGTAAGCCTCGTCGACGGTGAGGGCGAGGACCTCAGCGATATTCTTGCCGCGATAACGGATCTCGAGAGTTTTTGGGTTATAGCGAGCTCCGTGGCAGGCGGGACATGGAGTGTAGACGCTGGGCAAGAAGAGCAACTCGACCATGACGAAGCCTTCGCCTTTGCAATTGTCGCAGCGTCCACTGGCGACGTTGAAGGAGAAGCGACCGGCGCCGTAACGGCGTGCCTTGGCCTCGGGAGTGGAAGCGAAGAGGTTGCGCACATTGTCGAACAGGCCGGTGTAGGTGGCGAGATTGGAGCGAGGCGTTCGGCCGATGGCTTTCTGATCGACGACGACGAGACGCTTGATGTGCTCGAGGCCGGCAACGATTTTACCTTCCGACTTGGTGACGGCTTCGCGGCCGAGGGTGTCGGTTTCTTCCACTTCGGTTTCAAAGGAGTGGCCGAGTTTGTCTGCGACGAGTTCGATTAGGGCCTGGCTAACGAGGCTGGATTTTCCGGAGCCGGAGACGCCAGTGACTGAAGTGAACACGCCAATCGGAAAGCGTACGGAGAGGTTCTGAAGGTTATTGCGGGTGACGCCTTTTAGTTCCAGCCAATGGTTGGGCGTTCGCGGTTCGCGTTCGGGCAGAGCGGGAGGATCGAAGATATAGCGGCGAGTTTGCGAGTTGCGGACGCGCCGCAGCTCTCCGGGAGGTCCGCTGAAGAGGATGTCCCCGCCGTGTTGCCCGGCGGCAGGGCCGACGTCGACGATCCAATCGGCGCGGCGAACGACGTCGAGATCGTGCTCGACGACGAAGAGCGAATTGCCGGAGGCTTTGAGGCGGTCGAGGGCGCGCAGGAGGGCTTCGGTATCGGCGGGATGGAGGCCGGCAGAGGGCTCGTCGAGAACATAGACGACGCCGAAAAGGTTGGAGCGGACCTGGGTTGCTAGGCGCAATCGCTGGAGCTCACCTGGGGAAAGCGTAGGAGTGCTGCGCTCGAGAGCGAGGTATCCGAGGCCGAGATCGAGGAGGACTTCGAGGCGCGAGCAAAGATCGTGCGCTATGCGGCGAATGACCTCGGCTTTTTCAGGGTGCTGTTTGGCGAGCTTTTCATTCGCGCTGGTGACGTAGGGATGCATGATTTGCGCAAGATGCTCGAGGGTCTGGCGCGAGAGTTCGGCGATGTCGTAACCGGAAAACTTGACGGACAACGATTCGCGGCGCAAGCGCTTTCCGCGGCAAAGAGGACACTCGGTGCTGCGCATGAATCGCGCCACGCGCTTCTTCATCATGGCGCTTTCGGTGATGGCGAAGGTGTGCAGCACGTATCGGCGCGCGCTCGTGAAAGTGCCCATGTAGCTGGGTTCTTCCTTGCGCTTGAGGGCTTGCTTGACTTCGGCGCGCGTGAAGCCGGCATAGACGGGAACGACGGGTTGCTCTTCGGTGAAGAGGATCCAATCGCGATCTTTTTTAGGGAGGTCGCGCCAGGGTTTATCGACGTCGTAACCGAGGGTGGTGAGGATGTCGCGCTGATTTTGTCCCTGCCAAGCGGGAGGCCATGCGGCGATGGCGCGGTCGCGAATGGTGAGCGAAGGATCGGGCACCATGGAGTCTTCGGTGACTTCGTAGATGCGGCCGAGGCCGTGACACTCAGGGCAAGCGCCCTCAGGCGTGTTGGGGGAGAACGATTCCGCGTAGAGCAGAGGCTGGTGACGAGGGTAGTCTCCGGCGCGCGAGTACAACATGCGCAACAAGTTGGAGAGGGTGGTTACGCTGCCGACGGAGGATCGGGTGGTCGGGGATCCTCGTTGCTGTTGAAGAGCGACGGCGGGAGGAAGACCGTCGATGGCATCGACCTCGGGGACGCCCATCTGGTGAAAGAGACGGCGGGCGTACGGGGACACGGATTCGAGATAGCGGCGCTGGGCTTCGGCGTAAAGTGTGCCGAAGGCGAGAGAAGACTTGCCCGAACCGGAGACGCCGGTGAAGACGACGAGGGAATCACGCGGGATCTCGACGTCGATGTTCTTGAGATTGTGCTCGCGAGCACCGCGTACGCGAACGAACCCGTGCTGGATGGGAGCAGCCGAATTTGGAGTCTTTGAGTTCAAAAGCGTCGACCCGCATTTCTAAGATGCGGGCCGGCGCTGCGAGGAGGCGGTGCTTACTTCACGGTGAAGTTAATGATTGGCGACTTGAGGACGGCGCCGGTGGAATCGACCTCGACGGCAGTGAGAGCATGCGAGCCGGTAGCAAGGGTCGCCGTGGTGCTGATCTGGGTCGCGTAGAAGTTGCCCAATTTCTTCCCGTCGGCCCAGAGCTCCATGCGCGTGCTGGTGGCTCCGCTGTTTGGCCTTCCGGAGGCGGTGATCGTCACCGGTGATGAGTAGCTACCGCCTGCGACGGGCGTGCAGATCTTTGCACCAGGTGACGATGGCGCGGCACAGGAACTGGTGCTCTTCAGTCCGAGGGCGGTGAGTTCGGTGCCGAGCGCGACGTAGACGTGACCGTTGACCACGGTCGGCGGATCGAATTTGACGCCGCCGCCGGTCGGGAGAGCGGGGCTGGTGTAGAGGACATTGCTGACGTTGGTTCCGTCGTAAGCGCGGAGAGTGGACTTAGACCAATCGAGCACCCAAACGATCGGATTGGAGTTTCCGTTCGAGGAAACCACAGGCTGTCCACCAGGGAACGCAAAGGTATAGGTGTCCTTGTGTGTCGGGGTGGTGGAGATCAGGCCGGTGCTGGGCGACCAGGTGAACTGCTTGACCCCGTCATTGTTCCCGACGAAGTAAAGATTGTTGTTCCAGTAGGCTGGCGTTGTGAAGCACTTGTCGTTGTTCTGGGTTCCGCTGGCGCCGCCAATCTGGCCGGTGACCTGCTGCACGACATTGTCAGACGAGCTGCCGAGTTCACCGAGGTGGTCGCGGTTGAGGACATAGATCACGTTCAGCTTGCTGCAGTTCACGGCCTCGTGCGGGTAAGGACCACCGTTGGTGGGAAGAAGCAGCAAGCCGCCGGAGCCGAGATCCTTATCACCTTTCGATTCGTTGACGTGATCGATCGGTGTGAAGTAATCGAGTATGCCAAGGGTCGGGCTAAGTTCGACAATGCTTTGTCCGAACATGGCGGTGCCGTCCCAGTCGCCGTTGCCGGTGCTGAGCAAAAGATTGCCGAACTTGTCGGCAGCGATGCCGCCGCCGCCCATCCAGATTCCCCCTCCCTCTGCACTGGGCGTGTTGTTCCAGACGTCGATTTGTTGCAACGTACCGGCATCGAAGGCGAAGACCCAGCCGTGGTACGGCGGCTGATCGTCGTTACTGCCGAAGGCGGCGTAGACATTTCCACTAGCGAGAAGCAGGCCGGGCCGCTGCAGGTGTTGCGCCGAATCCCATCCCGAGGCGCTGAGAAGAACCGGGCTGCCAGATTTTTCTGCGCCGGAGGTGAGGCTCAGTGCGTGGAGACGATGGAAGTAATTACCGTTCGCATCGCCCGACTGCGCGATCAAGTAGATCGTGCTGCTGGCGGGATCGATGACGGGAGTTCCGACGACTCCGACGAGAGGCTGCACGTCACTGTGAATGGCGGTGGAGTTCGCCGGCGACTCGCCCGTGGGGAGCAAGCTCTTATGCCACAGAGTTGCGCCGGAATCGCCGTCTAGCGCGTACAGATCATCGTGATCGGTGGCGACGTAGACGACATTGTGCCTGGCAGAGCCGATTGTTAAGCCGTTCATGTAGAGCGGCTGGGTCCAGATCTTGCCATCGACTTTGACGGTGAAAAGGGTTCCGAAGGATGACTTCACGTTCGTGGGCGTGAGGATGGTTTCGTTCGGATTCAGTCCATCGCGAGAGTTGTCGTATTTCCAAGTGGTGTAGTTGATGGCGGCGGGTGCGCTGCTGGTGACCGTGTCGGTTGCCCTCGCCGTGTATGGATTGCCGCTAGATGCGGTGGCTGTGATGGTGCAGGACCCCGCCGTGGCTGGCGCAGTGAACAAGCCGCTGCTGTTGATCGTGCCGCACGATGCGGACCAATTGACGGCTTGGTTGGCGCTGAACTGTTGCGTCGCGTTGACGGTGGTGGTGGCAGACGAAGGTGTGATGGTGATGGGAGACGAAATCTTTACGTTGGTGGAGGCGCTGCCGCTTCCGTTGCTCGCCGTTCCCTTCACGGAGCAAGAAGGCTGCGAGTAGGGCGCGGTGAACAGTCCGCCGGAGGTGATGGTCCCGCAGGTGGCGCTCCATGTGGATGCTGTGCTGGCGGTGAATTGCTGCGTGCCGCCTTCGGTGACGGTGGGACTCGTGGGCGAAATCGAGTACGTGGCAGAAGCGGAGATGTTGACGGGAATGCTGGCTTTGAAGGTCACGCCACCCGTGTCGTGCGCCTGCACCGTCAGATTTTGATTGGACCCTGCGGGGACAGTGACGGTCGCATCGAGGTAATTTGTGTGCTGGATGACGTAGCGCACGTTGGCCACATATAGCTCGATGTACTGAATACCCAGGGTGTCGGTGGTGCCGGCGTTGACGTGGAAGGTGGTGCTCACCGTCGCATTCTTCGCGGGCGTGCAGATGGTCACCGTGCGATTGGTGGTGCTCAGTTTGCAAGTCGCCTGGGCAAGTCCTGAGATCGTGGAGACGAGGGTGAAGGCGAGGAGGAAGGGCAGGTGGCGGAAGGGCCGAATCATACGAAATCCCCAACGTGGAATCGAGGCAACCACGAACGTCGCAACCTGTGAGAGAGCTGCTGAACCGAAGAAGATGTCCTTCTCAGGTCTGCGCCGAACCGGAATCGTCGAGGCGCTGCGAAGCAGGTGGGACGGGCGTGTGATGAAGCTAAAGGCTGGCCTGTTCTTGCGAGAGCAGGCCAGCCAAGACGGAAAAGTTAGTTGACGGTGAAATGGGTTTGCGCAGACTTCAGGACCGTGCCGGCGGAGTCGATGACTTGCACGGTGACGTAGTGCGAACCGGAGCTTGCGGTAACGGTGGTGTTGATCTGGTTGCTGTAATAGTTGTTCACTTTCTTGCCGTCGAGCCAAAGCTCCATGCGGTTGAGTGTGCCGTTGCTCGGCGTTCCGCCCGCCTTCACCGCGACCGGCGAGGAGTACGTGCCTCCCGCCGAAGGCGCGCAGAGGTTCACGCCAGGCGAAGACGGCGGAGTGCAAGAGGACCCGGAAGAGGTGAGACCGAACGCAAACAGCTTCTGATTTACGCCGACGTAGACCTTTCCGTTGATGACGGTGGGTACTCCCCATTTGACGGCAGTCCCGAGGCTCGAGCTGACATAGAGAACGTTGCTCACGTTGGTGGCATCGTAGGCGCGGAGCGTCTTGGTGCCGAAATCGATCGCCCAGACGATTGCGTTGCTATTTCCGTTCGACGAAACGACCGGCTGACCGCCCGGGAATGCCAGGGTATGAGTATCTTTGTGCGTGGGAGTTGTGGACATTAAGCCAGTGCTCTGCGAGAACGAGAACTGCTTGATGGCATCGTTGTTGCCGCCGAAGTACAGGTTGTTGTTCCAGTAGGCAGCGGTGGTGAAACACTTATCTCCTACCTGGATGCCGGTGGTGCCACCGAGCTGTCCGGTGACCTGCTGGACAACATTGTCGGAGCTGCTGCCGAGCTCGCCCATGTGGTCGCGACTCAGCATGTAAATGACATCCAATTTGCTGCAATTGATGAGCTCATGCGGATTGGTTCCGGTGGAATCGAGCAGGGTGACGCCGCCGGAGCCGAGGTCCTTGTCGTTGTTGGTCTCGGTGACATGGTTGATGGGGGTGAAGTAATCGAGAATGCCGAGCGTTGGGCTGAGCTTGACGATGCTCTGACCGAACTGCTGAGAGCCGTCCCAATCGCCGTTGGCGGTGCTGACATAGATATTGCCGTTGGAGTCGGCTGCGGGACCAGCGCCACCCATCCAGATAGCTCCCGCATCCGCCTCGGTGGTTGTATTCCAGACCGAAACTTGCGCGAGGCTGCCGGCGTCATAGGCGAACATCCAGCCGTGGTAGGGCAGATGGTCGTCGTTGCTGCCGTATGAGATATAGACGTTCCCGTTGGCGAGCAGCAGAGCCGGACGCTGAAGCTGCATCTTCGGGTCGAAGCCGGTTGCGGTGACGGTGACAGGGCCTCCGAATTTTTCGGCGCCGGTTGTGATGTCGAGCGCATGCAGGCGGTGATAGTAGGTGCCGCCGGAGGTGACGGATTCGGCAGCGGCGTAAATGGTGTTGGTATTCGGGTCGATGACAGGAGTTCCGGTCACGCCCACGTAAGGCAGGACAGAGCTGTGAATGGTGTCGCCGGTGGCATAAGTTTCGCCGGAGGGCAGGAGGCTCTTTTTCCAGACCTGCTTGCCGGTGTCGGCATCGAGGGCGTACATGGAATCGTTAGCGGTCCCAACGAACAAGAGGTTGTGTTTCACCCCGCCGACAGTAACGTTGCTGATGTAAAGCGGCTGCGTCCAGATTTTGCCATCGACTGCGGCCGTGAAGAGCTGTCCGAAATTGTTGGAGACCGTGGTTGGAGTGAGAATCGTTTCTTTCGAGTTGAGCCCGTCACGCGAGTTGTCGTACTTCCACGTGGTGTAGTTCAGCGCATTGCCAGTGGAAGAAGTTGCGGTATCGGTTGCGGTCGCGGTATAGGCGCTGCCGCTGGATGCGGTGGCCGTGATCGTGCAAGTCTCTGCGGAAGAAGGCGCGGTGTAGAGACCGTTGGTGTCGATGCTGCCGCACGACGCGGACCATGTGACGGCTTGGTTCGCGGTGAACTGCTGCGTCTTTCCGACCTGGGTTGTAGCCGAGGAAGGCGTAATCGTGATGGGCGAGGTGATCTTCACGCTGGTGGATGCGCTGCCACTTCCGTTTGTGGCGGTGCCGGTAACGGTGCAGGACTCTTGCGCGAGGGGCGCGGTGAAGAGCCCGCCGGACGTAATCGATCCGCAAGAGGCTGACCAGGTCGATGCGCTGCTGCCCGTGAATTGTTGGGTGGCCCCTTCGCTAACCGTAGGGTTCGCTGGCGAGATCGAGTACGGAGCAGCAGCGGAGATGTTGACGTGAATCGTTGCTTTGAAAGTCACACCTCCGGCGTCGTGCGCCTGGACGGTGAGATTCTGGTTCGACCCGGCAGGGACAGTCACGGTCGCGTCGAGGTAATTCGTGTGCTGGATGACGTAGCGCACATTCGCGACGTAGAGCTCGATGTATTGAATGGATGAGCTGTCGGTGGTGCCTGCGTTCACATGAAAGGTTGTGGAGACCGTCGTGCCAGTCGACGGCGTGCAAATCGTGACGGTACGATTGGTGGCGCTGAGCCGACAGGTGGCCTGCGCGGAAGCCTGAATGGTGAAACAAAGGGTCAACGCGGAGAGAACGACAAGACAGAAGCGGCGAGCAAACATCGGGTAGGGCCCCGTAAATAGGTGTGGTACGCAGCCACTTTCGTGCGTATAGACTTTGAAACCGATTCTAAGCTGCTGGATGTCCCGAATTGCTGCTAGATGACAATTTTTTAAGAAAGTTTCTTGATATGGAGGATTACGAGGGAATTAGGGCGTTACGCGGAACCCGCTTGTAAAGGCTGTCGCCTTTTCACGAGCTTAGCTTGTAAGAGTGAAGCCCCGGAGTTGATGTGACCGCCATAGAAAGAAGCGTGAACGTACGCGCGAACGGGACGGGGCGCGAATTTGTAGCTTGCAAGCAGGCAATGAAAAAGGCCGCTCGAGAAGAGCGGCCTTTCTTAGCTTTGAGACTTTAGTCTCACTGCAACAGAGTTGGTTCATTGCCGTTGGTTTCTTTGTCTTCGTCGGGAATGACGACAGCAGCCGCGACCTTGTCGCCTGGCTCGAGATGGAGGAGACGGACGCCTTGCGTGCTGCGGCCGGCCTCGCGGATCGAGTCGGTGGAGGTGCGGATGATCTTGCCGTACTGGCTGATGACCATGGCTTCCGCGTCTTCGGTGACGAGCATGATGGCAACAACTTTGCCGTTGCGCTCGGTGGTCTTGACATTAATGACGCCTTTGCCACCGCGGGTTTGGAGGCGGTACTCGTCGACATCGGTGCGCTTGCCGTAGCCATTCTCGGTGACGCTGAGAATGAGACTTGGGGCGTCACCGTCGCCGTTCTTTCCCTTCTTGCGTTCCTTGGGAGTCACAGCCATGCCGACGATGTGGTCCTTGGCGCCCATGTCCATACCGCGAACACCGTAGGCGGGACGGCCCATGACGCGGACGTCTTCTTCATTGAAGCGGATCGCGAGACCCTCGTGCGAGGCAAGGAAGACGATCTGCTGGCCGTCGGTAAGTTGAGCGGCGACTAGCTCGTCGTCTTTGTCGATGCCGATGGCGATGATGCCGCGCGCCATGACGTTGGAGAAATCGCCCAGTGCGGTTTTCTTTACGGTGCCTTTGCGAGTGGTGAAGAAGACGTACTTGCTTTCCTCTTCGAGACTCTTCACCGGCAGGATGGCACGGACGGTCTCGCCCGGTTGCAGGGAAACGAGGTTGCCGATGTGCTTACCCTTGCCCGCAGCGGCGATCTCCGGTACTTCGTAGACCTTGAGCCAGTAGACGCGGCCGGTGTTGGTGAAGATCAACAGGTAGGCGTGGGTGGAGGCGACGAACATGAGCTCGACGAAATCTTCGTCCCGCGTGGTCATGCCCTTGCGCCCCGTGCCTCCGCGGCGCTGCTGACGGTAGGTGGAGATCGGGGTGCGCTTCAGATAGCCGCTGTGGCTGACGGTGACTGCGACCTGCTCGTCGGCGATGAGATCTTCGAGGCTAAGCTCGGCGGCTTCGTCCTGAATGATGGTGCGGCGCTCGTCGCCGTAGTCTTTCTTCACCTGCTCGAGTTCTTTGACGATGACCGCGCGCAGCTTTTTCTCGCTGCCGAGAATGGATTCGTAGTCGGCGATGCGGTCGCGCACTTCCTTCAACTCGTTGGTGATCTCATCGATCGAGAGGCGAGTGAGGCGGTGCAACTGGAGCTCGAGGATGGCGTCGGCCTGCTTGGTGCTGAAGGGCTTTTCCGGATCGATCTTGGGGGGCCGGCCGGTGGTATTGATGGTGATTTTCTTGCCGCCGAAGTAGGCGACGAGGTTTTCGCGGGCGTCGGCGCGGTTGGCGCTGCCGCGGATGATGACGATCACGTTGTCGATGTGATCGAGGGCCATCTGGTAGCCCTCGAGGATGTGCTCGCGGTCCTTCGCTTTTTGTAAGAGGAAGAAAGTGCGGCGGCGGACGACATCGATGCGGTGATCGATGAAGTGGTTGAGCGCCTGCACCAGGCCCATTTCCTTGGGCTGGTTGTTGACGACAGCGAGGAAGATC
>DASYAU010000135.1:0-22536 GCA_036501185.1 Candidatus Korobacter sp.
GAGAGGCACTCGGTGAGACCAAATTCAGCGGAGAAATACGCGATCAACGGTTTCTCCGTATGGCTACCATAGTTCTTGTTGAACCAAGTGCTCTCGTTGCTCAGATACTCGTCGAGATTGGCCTTCACTCGCTGCATGTGCGCGAGGAATGCGTCGTCGGCCGCGGCCGCCTGAAGTTTTTCCTGTTCGATGCAGCCGAGGATCTGCACTGGATTGTGGCCGGTCGACTCCCAGAGGTCGCGATCAAGCCGCCGGAAGAGCTCGACAGTGTCATGGCTCCAACACCAGCGCAGGTTAAACGCGAGTTCTCGCAGAGCTTCAATGGGGGCAGGAAGATTCGGAACGACGGTGAAATCTCGGACAGGTTTCATTACGACCTCGCAGAACTAGAAAAGAGAATCGTAGGCGTGTTGCAGCAGGAGTGCCGCAGAAACAGCTATCGAAATTGCAGTCCGAATTCTGCTTTGGTCCAGTTTCCCGACTTGGAGATTGCCTGGTATCTGGCATACTCTCCAGCAATGGCCAACATCCTGTACGGAGTAAACGGCGAAGGGGCTGGACATTCCACGCGCTCGCGAGAGGTCCTTACGCACCTGGTCGCAATGGGGCACAAAGTGCACGTTGCGTCGTTTGACCGCGGCCTTGCAAACCTTCGCGACGGCTTCGATGTAACCGAAATCTTCGGTCTGCGCTTCGAATACGTGAACAACCGCGTCCGCTATAAGCGCACGATTGCAAAAAACCTGTTTACCGCGCCAAAAGCAGCACGGAGCGTCAGGCGATTGATGGAATTGACTGAGGAATGGAAGACGAACCTGGTGATCACCGATTTCGAGCCGATCACCTGCCATGTGGCGCATCGGAAGCGCCTTCCCGTGATTACCATCGACAATCAACATTGCCTGACGAACACAGACGTGGCGATTCCTAGGGAATTTCGTCGGGACGCAGCCGCCGCGAAACTCGTCTGCCGACTGATGACGCCTCGAGCGGAAGCCAGCCTCGTTACTACGTTTTTCATGCCAAATGTCAGGAAATCAAAAACGTTCTTGTTTCCGCCAATCCTGCGCCAGGAAATCCTGCGGGCGAAGCCGACTGACGGCGATGCGGTGCTGATTTACGTCACGTCTCCGGCCCCCGCCCTGGCAAACGCTCTCGGAAGCGTCCGTGCGGAGTTCATTGCATATGGCTTTGGCCGTGAGGGCCGTGAAGGCAACGTCATTTTTAAGAGGCCTAGCATGGAAGGCTTCTTAAAAGACCTCATCACCGCGAAAGCAATCATTGCGAATGCGGGATTTTCGCTCGTGACCGAGGCGCTGCACCTGGGTAAACCTTATCTCGCTGTGCCAGTTGCGCACCAGTTCGAGCAGACATTCAATGCGTACTACCTCGCGCGGATGGAGTACGGTGCGTGGTGGGAGGACCTGAATAAAGAGCGTATCGAGTCGTTTCTTTACAACTTGCCGCTGTATCGCGAGCGGCTGGCAAAGTATCCGAGACAAGGGAATGAGGCGCTGTTCGCGAAGCTCGATGCGCTGATCGGGGAGTACACCGCCGTTCTTTAGGCAGGCAACGGTGTGCTTATTTGCTCGCTCGATGAGCTCTGCCTTCGAGCATGGTCGTCCAAGGACCGCCATCCGCAGAGAATTCCGTCTTAAAGATTTCCTCGTCTCCGTTGAACGTGTTGGTCGTGCGGACTTCCGTCTTTCCTCCCTTCCCGTTATCGTAGGTGTCGTCCCAGGTCCAGGTTTTCCCGCTGATCGTGACTTTTCCGGCGTGAGGCTCACCTGTGCCGGCTAGTCGATAAAAGCGAAACGTCTCGCCGTCGAGGGGGGTAAACATCGAGAGTTGTACCGTCGTATCTTTGCCGTCATTCACCGTCTGCTCGCACACGAGATAGCGCTCCTGAGGCGACCAATTGCAATCCATCTTCGCGCTCATGTTTTTCGCTTCACTCATCGTGGTTTTGTAAAAGGTGGCGGAACTCTCCCAATGGCCAAGGAACGCCGAGAGGGGCTTAGTATCCTGGGCAGACGCGGCGGTGACCACTGCGAGCATGAAGAACAAAAATTTCATCCGGCGAGTGTACTGGGCCGATATCGGCGCGACAACTAAGAAGAAAGGGGTTGCCGAACTACGAGGCTCTGAGCAGCGACCAGCACTGTCCCGATCCAAACCACATCCGCCACGGCGAGGTGCAGCATCTGGAGCCAGACTGGCGCTTGCAACGAGATGTTCATCATGCCGAGAAACAACTGGGTGACGACAGCAAGCCCGACTACGCCTGCAAAGCGTCGAGTGGGTTCATTCTCACGACTGGCGCGCGCGCAGAAAAACGCGATAACTACGGCGGTGATGACGGCGAGGGCCGGATGCAGCACGCGCAGGCGCAACAGGAAGTGGCTACTGGCGGAGAAGTCGGCAGCCATTCCGGCGTTCGGGAAGAGGGTGTCGCCAAGGGCTGCGATGACGCCGGCTGCAGTGGTGATCAACAACATCACCAAGGTCACAACGGCAAGCCACGTGCTCTTCGCACGATGAAGTATTGGATCTTCCAGCGGAAGCCAGAGCACGGTGACTGCGATAGCTGCCAATAGCAACATGGTGTTCGTCGAGTGGATGGGCAACGAGATTGCACGCGCGATGGATTTGTTCTGCGCGACGAGTTCGAACTTCACCAGCGCGGCGCCGATGAGGGCCTCGGTGAACATGAGGATCGCTGCGACGATCGACGCAACGCGAGCGGGATGTCGCTTGGGCAGAACGCGCAGGCACGCGATGCAGAGGGCGACGACAAGAACGGCCGCAACTCCGCTGGTGACGCGGTGGGAAAACTCGATCAGCGTTTCGATGTGTGCGGCCCGGGGAATGACTTCGCCGTTGCAGAGCGGCCAATGGTTGCCACAACCGGCCCCGGCTCCCGTCGCGCGTACGTACGCGCCCCAGACGATTACGGCGACGTTGTACGCCAGCGTCCCCCACGCAAACTGGGCGAGGCGGCGATGCAACACGGGCGCTCGGGGAATGGCGGCGGAAACAGTAGCCATGAAGTTATTAGGATAGAACATCTGGCGGAGCGCGTGAATTTGATCCCAAGCTTGCAGCGCCTTTTGCCAGCCGACGTTTTACCTGAATCCAGAATGGGCATTCTGGGTTTCGAATTTTCGCCAAAACGGGAGCGCGACAGTTGGGGTACCGCCCGAGACGGGCAAGGGGTAAGATTGTAGATTCGACGAGAGGAATTCGCCGTGCCTGAGCTTCGCAAAGATCCCATCGTCGGCCGATGGGTCATTATTTCCACCGACCGCGCCAAGCGTCCTACCGACTTCTTGCGGGAACCATTCGTGCAGAAGGGTGGATTTTGCCCGTTCTGCTACGGCAACGAGAGTAAGACTCCGCCGGAGATCCTGGCCTATCGTCCGCAGAACGGCGGAGCGCCGCCGCAACCGAATACGCCCGGATGGTCGGTTCGCGTGGTGCCGAATAAATTTCCGGCGTTGGGCATCGAGGGCTCATTCAATCGCTCAGCAGAGGGCATGTTCGATAAGGTGAGCGGCATCGGTGCGCACGAAGTCATCATCGAATCGCCGGACCATAACGCCACTCTGGCGACGTTGCCGGAGAAACGCATTGAAGATGTACTGTGGGCGTATCGTGACCGCATTCTCGACCTGAAGCAAGATCGCCGGTTCAAGTACATCCTCATCTTCAAGAACCACGGCGAGGCGGCGGGCGCATCGCTGGAGCATCCGCACGGACAGTTAATCGCGTTGCCGATTTTGCCCAAGCACGTGGTGGAGGAACTGGAAGGCGCGAAGCAGTACTACCTGATGAAAGAGCGCTGCGTGTATTGCGACATCATCCGGCAGGAGAGCGAAGCGGGCGTCCGAATCATTGCCGAAAACGATGGATTCGTCACGCTTGCGCCCTACGCTCCACGTTTTCCGTTCGAGACATGGGTCCTCCCCAAGCGGCATGAGTCGGCGTTTGAGAATGCGTCGTCGAAGACTTATGAGGATTTGGCGAAGGCACTCAAGAATCTGCTAATGAAATCGGACCGGGTGCTTGACACCCCCGCCTTTAATTTAGTGATCCACACCGGGCCGCTACAGGAGCCGGGACTCGACCACTATCACTGGCACTTGGAATTCATGCCAAAGCTCACGAAGACTGCCGGCTTCGAGTGGGGCACGGGATTCTATATCAACCCGACACCACCGGAAGAAGCAGCGCGGTTTCTGCGCGAAGTGCGGGTGGACCAGCCGCAGATGGCGACCCGTTAGCCGACAGCCATTATGGCGTCGACCGAGCGCACGGCTTCGAGATAACAACTTGTAATCTGCTGGTGTGAGAGTGCGAGATCCTGCGATCTTGCGCTCATGGTATTCCAGTCGCCGCGGATGTACGCGCACACCATTTCGAAGAGCGAGCGGAGTCGGTTGTTTGCGCCGAGCAGCGTATGTCGCGTTTCTCCCGGAAACTGCACATTGGCGAGCACTTGTGACAGGGGCATGTCGAGCAACGTTTCCATCAGCGAAAACAGGCCAACCAGGAATGCGTTGTATGGATCGCAATGTGCGAAGACTGCCAGTAGCTCGCAGAAACGCGCGCGCAAGAGCGTGGCAGTGAGGAGTTCTGGCGGCTTTCCTGAAGCCGCGGTGGCAGCCGCACTCACACATACCCACCGCCGGATGGCGTTTTCGCCAAGGATCACGAGCGCCTGGCGCAGCGAAGTGATCGCGGAGTGCAGACAAAACGCGGCTGAATTTAAATAACGTAACAACTTGTAGCAGAGCGAGACATCGGCCTTGATGATGGCTTCGATCTCGGCAAAATCGAAATCGGGAGTGCAGGTAGCCGCCAGCAAGCGCAAGTAGCTCGCGTAGAGCGCCGGAATGTGTTTCACGGCGAGCAATGTCGGTTGGGCGAAAAAGTAGCCCTGGAAATACAAGCAGCCCATCTCATGGGCGGAGGCGAACTCGGCGCGGGTTTCGACTTTTTCGGCGACGAACTTTATGCGCGATCCAAACTGCTGCACCAATGCACTACATTCCTCGACAGCGAGAGCGCGGAAATCTACTTTGATGAAGTCCGCGAACTCGACCAGCGGTAACGTGTTCGGGGTCGGAACGAAATCATCGAGCGCGATGGAGTACCCTCCAGCCTTCAATTCGGCACAGCTTCGAAGCAGGTCGTGGTCCGGAACGACAGTCTCGAGGAGTTCGAGCACAACGTTCTCGGTAGGGAGCAGCGTTACGAGGTTTTCGCTGACAAGATCGTTGGTGCAGTTCAGGAAGACGCGCGTGCCGCGGGCGAGTTCCCCAATGCCGAGGGTCAACAGGTCGTCGAGTACGCGCCGCGCAGCGTCGTTCTGGTTGGTGATCCGGGCAAAATTTTCTGCACCTGCGCGATACAACAACTCGTAGCCGAACGTCTGTTCAGAGGCATTGAGGATCGGCTGCCGGGCAATATAACGCAACATAGCGAAGCCACCACGTTGGGTTATCGGCAGCCCGGCTTTAACGATCAGTGAAATATTCGTTCAGCGAGTTCGCGGATTTTTCCGAGGGCCTCGCGACTTTGCGGCGCATCGTTGCCAAAGAACTGGAAGACGTGATTCATGTCGGGCCAGGTATCCAGGCGGACGTTTGCGCCTTGATCTTTGGCGGTGATGGCGAAGGTGCAAATGCTGTCGTACAGGATCTCCGCGCGGCCGGCCTGGAGGTAGATCGGCGGAAGTCCGCGGAGGTCGGCGTGGATGGGAGAGACGAGTGGCAGGGAACGCTCGTCGGGGCGACAGTACCAATCGCGCCAGGTCAGGGCCATCATTCCGGTAATCCAGTCGTAAGGATCGTTGGTGGCCATGCTGGCACGGATGGTATCGAATTCTGTGGCCGGCGAGAGTGCAATGCCCAAGGCAGGAAGAGGAATTTTACGATCGCGTAGATCGCAGAGCAGCGAGATCGTGAGATTGCCGCCTGCGGAATCACCGGCGATGGCGAGGTGTGCGGGGTCGATGCCCTGATCGAGCAGCCAGAGATAGGTGGCACGGCTGTCGTCGAGGGCGGCAGGGAAAGGATGCTCGGGAGAGAGCCGATAATCGGCGGCGAAGGTTTCCAGACGAGTGGTTAGGGCGACTAGCGAAATGAAGCTTCGGTAGGACGCCTGCGGATAAACCGCGAAGCCTCCGCCATGGAGGTAGAGCAGCTTGCCGTGCGCAGGATTTGCGGGCCGGTGCCATCTGCCGCGAATGCCGCCCTGGTCGACAGTTTTCGTGGAGACGCCCGCAGGCGGGCCGCTGGCGATGACGAGGGCATCGAGAAAACGCCGCTGCTCCACGGGGCTATCGAGCTTGAATGCAGTAAGCAACTGACCGCGGATCGCGGCAGTACCGAGTTCTACCGCCCAGTTCCACGACGGCAACAGGGGGCCTTGGCGAAGCCGTCGCGCGGTTGCGCCGGCGATGCTGCGCGCCATCACCATTGCAGACTTCGACCGGTACGCGACGGGGCCATGGAACCGCGGGAGCGGGAGCATAGCTTGCGTTTATCACAACGCAAGCGCGCCCGAGCGGCAATCGTCCGGCGCTCGTTCAGAGTGGGAATTTACTGGGCGCAGGCCTGGTAGAGGCGCTTGGCCACGATGCTGTATACCGACGAGTTGAACGCCAACCCAATGTGGGTTCCCGGGACTTCGAAGTTCGCGTCAACGTCGCCGGTGACACAGTAGCGCCAATCGACCACGCCGTCGTCCTGCGTATAAATCGCAGTTTCGAGCACCGACTCGGGAATGCTCGACTTGAGCGAGCAGATAAATTCGCAGGTGCAGCGGGCGGTGTAGCAATCGGGCAGAACGCGCTCGCCGTGATCTTTCAGGATCTGGTTGCGAACCACGTCGGCGACGGTAAGAATGGCGCGATGCGCCACGACGCCGCGGAATGGCGACGCGATGGTGATGACGGAAGCGATGTCGTCTGGCCGCTGCTGGGCCACGGAACGGGCGATGACTCCGCCGAGGCTATGGCCGACGAGATGAATCTTTCTGCCGGTTGCGCGGACGGCTTTATCGACGGTCTTCGAGAGGCGATCGCGGATCAGGAGGTTCGGGCATTCAGCGTTGAGGTCGATGCCGGAAACGTAGGTCCTGTAGCCGATGCGTTCGAGCCAGCCATTGAGATGGGCGAGGTATTCGTCGTTACCCAGGAACCCGGGTATGACGACGATCCCTTCACCATTGCCGCGCGGGATGCCGAATCCGTAATAGACCGGAGAGGCGTGCAGGAGAAGCAGTTCGGCCCCGAACAATGCTTCTTTCCATATCGAAATATCGGCTTCGGCGTGATCTTCGAGACTTTGACAACGCCGTGAAGGCATAGTCGGTGTACGCGTCCCTGAACCCATGTGTCTGTTTAGCCCCCAACCCTGTTTGGATCAAAAAACCGAATATTGCCGAACTGAATTTTCGATGATGTGGGGCAATACTATGTTGCATTCCGATGACTACGCAACAGCTAAAACGCAAGAGTTGCGTAAGTATGCAACTGAAATTGTGCGATTTGCACCCTCGTAACAAAAAACGTGCCACCGGGTCGTCAGGTGGCACGCGTGTGTTTAAAAATGCAACAGTCTACGTGGCAAGACTCCTGGTGAACTAGACCTCTGCTGTGATGGTTGTGGTCTTGCGGCCCTTCGCCATCTTGCGCGGCTTCTTGCGGGAGGTCGCGGCTGGCTTATGGTTGCGCTTCATCATGTTGTCGATCATCGCTTTCTCGGCATCAACGAAGGTCTTGACGCCTTCGCCCGTGAGCTTCGCAATGGGCAGACGAAAGGGCGCCAGCATGTCAGCGCTCCGATTTGCGACCTTCAGATTGATCTTCATCTGGGCCGACGCGACATCGAGCAGTTTCTTCTGGGCATCCACGAGGGCATTGGCTGATTCTCGCGCCAAAGCTGCGATGTCCGTCTTCTTGCCGGCCTTTCCCGGTTTCTCGGGCTTGTCGCTGGTGGCCAGGGTGGTTTCCTCGGCGATCACATCGAGGAATTTCTTCTGTGCGTTGACGAAGTTCTCCATGCCCTCGCGAGCCACATCGACGAGGCGGTCCTTGTCGAATGGTTTGCCATGCTTCACGTCTTCCATCCAGGACTCGGAATGCTTGCTGGCCATGGTGAGGAACTCGTGCTGCATCTCGATGAATCCGTCCACGCTGCGGCGGACAAGGTTCACCATCGCGGTGGCGGGGTTGGAGCCGATGACGCGCTCCTTCACGCCTTCCATCAGAAGGTCGTTCTCCTGCTGGACGAGGTCGAGCAGGATGCGTTGTGCGTCAATGTAATTGGCGGTGCCTTCGACCGCGAGTTCGGTGAGTAACGCTACCGGGCTGTGCTCCGGATCAGACAGGCTCTCACGCATCGCCTTCATCGCGCTGGCATTCTGGCGCATTGCTACATCGACCAGGATGCGTTGGGTTGCGAAGAAGCTCTCCATCCCCTGCTGGACCCAACCGGAGAGCAGCGAGACGATGGAAGAGGGGCGGGCATGCGCCATAGGATCATGTGTTTCTGTCGGCATACTGCCTCCGTTTCTCTTTGCTGCAGTGCAGCAATCAAATAAAAGGTAGGACCGCCATCACCGCAAGTCAAGCTGGATTTGTGTTATCTTGCGATGCAACAAACTGAGGCGCGAATGGCCCTTGGACCGGTGATCATCAAGAAGTACGGAAACCGTAGACTCTACGACACTTCCAGCAGTTCGTATGTCAATCTCGAGGACCTCGCGAAGATGGTCCGAAACGGGACGGACTTGAAAGTCGTGGACGCCTCCAGCGGGGAAGACCTCACTCGCGTTACGTTGACGCAGATCATCGTGGAAGATGCGAAAGACCAGCCCAGCGGCTTGCCGCTCGAACTCCTGAAGCAATTGATCGTTGCCTCTGACCACGCCGGGCGGGAGTTCATCATGTGGTATTTGCGTTCGGCATTCGAGGCCTACCAGAAGATGCAAGGCGCGTTGCAGTCGGGCTTCACCGGAGTTATGTCGCCGGTGGATACGTTGCGGAGTTTCCTACGAGGGCCGGAGAAGCCGGAAGCAACGGAATCCGACGAATTACGGCGACGGCTTGCGGAACTGGAAGCGCGCGTGGCGGCGCCACCGGTAAAGAAGAAGCGCGCACACCCGACAAAGAAGAAACCGGCGAAGAAGCGTCAGGCGAGATAAACCGGTTTGCCGCCGACGATGGTCGCCATCACCTTGCCGGTAAATTCCCAACCATCGAACGGCGTGTTCTGCGCCTTTGAGTAGCCGGCTGCAGTTTCATATTTCCATCTCAGCTTGGGGTCGAAGACGGTGACGTCGGCATGTGCGCCAACCGCCAGCGTGCCGCGATGCATGAACTGGAAAAGGCGCGCGGGATTGGTGCTCATGAGTTGTACGATGCGCGTAAGCGGCAGCTCGAAGTGCTGGTGAAGAACCGTGATCGCCAATGGCAGGGCGGTCTCAAGGCCAACGATGCCGAACGGCGCGCGATCGAATTCCTGTTCCTTCTCGTGATACGCGTGCGGCGCGTGGTCGGTGGCGATGCAGTCGAGCGTGCCGTCTTTCAGGCCGGCGATCATGGCATCGCGGTCGGCAGCCGAGCGCAGAGGCGGGTTCATCTTGTAATTGGTGTCGTAGTGGCCGACGTTTTCATCCAGCAGGGTGAAGTGATGCGGCGTGATTTCGGCAGTCACGCGCAGATTTTCTTTTTTCGCACGGCGAACAGCTTCCAGCGCTTCCGCAGTGGAGATGTGGGCCACGTGCAAGTGTCCGCGGGACTCGCGAGTGAGGCGGATATCGCGCTGCACCACGCTGGTCTCGCTGGCGTTGGTCATGCCACGCAGGCCGAGTCGCAAGGAAGTCGCGCTGTAGTTCATGCTGCCGCCAGGATGCATCCGCGGATCTTCGGCGTGCTGCACGATCGGGAGTTCCAGACGCGCGGCCGCACGCAGGGCTTCACGCATCAGGTTGTCGTCGAGGACGGGGCGACCGTCGTCGCTGACGGCGACTGCGCCGGCTCGTTGGAGGTCGCGAAAGTTGGTGAGCTTCTCGCCTGCGCTGCTGATGGTGGCAGCGGCGATGGGGAAGACACTGACGACCGCGCCGCGATCCGGGTTCATCATCCACGCGGTGACTTCGGGTGAATCGTTCACCGGATTCGTGTTCGGCATGGGGCAGATGGCGGTGAATCCTCCCGCGGCCGCCGCGCGCGTGCCGGTAGCGATGGTCTCCTTGTGCGACTGGCCGGGCTCGCGCAGGTGCACGTGGAGGTCGATGAAGCCCGGGGCAACGATCAGGTGGTTAGCGTCAAACTCCTCGTCGTATTTGTTCTTGATGCCGCCTGGTTCGGTGATGGCCGCAACGCGGCCTTCGCGCAGGAGGAGGTCCATGGGGCGGTCGATATTATTCGCGGGGTCAATTACGTGGCCCCGCCGGATCAGAACGGATGTAGAGGTCATGCGGGTAGCAATTCTAAATGATGTGGAGGAAGAGGGCGATGATGGGCTAGGGTTTCGCGCGCGGCGCGGTTCCACAATTGGGCGTTACGAGCACCACGCGGGACGCGTAGGAGGATTTTGCGGCATCGATGGCAATGGCCACGACTGCAAAGTGAATGTTCGGGTCTCCTTCGATGTAGACGGTACGATCGGGCGCCGAAGTTGTTCCCGGAATCGTGATGCGTGGGTATATCGAGAAGTGGTGCCATTCAGTTGAAGCGGAGTCCTTTGTTGGGTCGCGCGTTCCCACCGCGCACGTGGCGGGCTAACCTCTGGGCCCGCTACGCGGGCTGTAATCTGCTAGCTAGCGGGCGGCGCTGGCTATGCGGTTGCTTCGTCGCTCGGGGGATCGGCGCTCTGATGATGGTTGTTCAGCTTCTCGTTAGCGATGGCAATTTCCTGGCTGATGGCGTGGTTCACGTTGTGTTCCACGTACTCCGCCGCCACCCGGATGGCATTCTTGATGGCGTTGGCGTTGGATGAGCCGTGGCCGATGAAGGCGACGCCCTTGAGGCCGAGCAGAGGAGCGCCGCCGTACTCGCTGTAATCAAGACGCTTTTTGAAATCGACGAAGGCCTGGCGCGAAAGCAGGAAGCCGACTTGGCGGGCGATGGTCTGCTGCAGGGATTCTTTCAGCATTTCGCGCACGGTCTTTACTACGCCTTCGGAAATCTTGAGCGCGACGTTGCCGACGAAGCCGTCGCAGACGAGGACGTCGACCGAACCGTTGAACAGGTCGCGTCCTTCGACGTTGCCGACGAAATTAATGGGAAGCACCTTGAGGAGCTTAAACGACTCGCGGGTGAGATCGTTGCCTTTGCTTTCTTCTTCGCCGATGGAGAGCAGGCCGACGCGCGGCGCGCGGGCAGTTGCGAACTTACCGGCAAATATCGTGCGGAAATAAACCTCGCCCATGATGGCGAATTGCTGGAGATTTTCCGGTTTGCAATTTACGTTGGCGCCTACGTCGAGAAGGATCGCGGCGGTGCGTTTTTCTGTGGGGAAGACCGCTGCGAGCGCTGGTCGATCAACACCGGGAAGAGCGCCGAGGACCATTTTGGCGGTTGCCATGGCGGCGCCGGTGTTGCCGGCCGTGACGAATGCTGCGGCACGGCCCTCGCGTACAAGGCGCAGGCCCACTCTCATCGAGGAGTCGCGCTTGCTGCGCACGGCCTGCGCGGCCTTATCGTGCATCGTGATGACTTCGCTCGCGTGGATAATCTCGACCGGGAACTTGCCCGCCGAGGCGTGGGCGCCGAGATGCGCTCGCAGAACATCCTGTTTACCGACGAGGAGTACGCGCACATCGTAGTGGCGCGCAGCTTGCAGCGCGCCTTCAATTTCAGGCAGGGGGGCCTTATCAGAGCCCATGGCGTCAACAGCGATGGTGATGGGCATTGCGGGACGATGGTATCAGAAACGTGGTCGAGAGCCGACAGTTCGCGTATACACCTACTGCGGCTGCACTTTGCGCGAAAGTACGAAAAGGCCCGCCGCAGCGGACCTTTCGCGAACTCGTGAAATTACTTATTGTCTTCGACTTCGACGACTTCGCGGCCTTTGTAATACCCACACTTCGGGCAGGCGCGATGCGGCATCTTCTTCCAATGACAGTTCGGACACTCGGACAGCGAGTGAGCAGAAAGGTGGTCGTGAGCGCGACGTTTCGCGGTGCGTGCTTTTGAGTGTCGCCGTTTTGGATTAGGCATTGCAGTTCCTCTACTACGGTCCGCAAACGCGAACCAGAATTTCTCCGGGCGTACCCGGCTTAGTTGCTCTTCAACTTATCGCGCAGGCCGCCCAAGGGATTCCAGCGCGGATCGGGGCGGGCTTCTTCGCAGCTGCACGTCCCAGAATTCAGATTGCGTCCGCAGGAAGGGCACAGGCCCTTGCAATTCTCCTGGCAAAGTAACCTATAGGGAACTGCCAGCAGCACCTGCTCGCGCAGCACATCTTCCAACAGAAGGCCATCGCCTTCGTAATAACTGATCTCGGTCTCGCCTTTCGAGACCGCGGCCTCTTCCTTCGTTTTGTCCGCGCCTTGCGGACGATACAACAACTCGAATTCCCGGGTCACCGGCTGCCGAACCGGCTCAAGGCAACGCGCACAGGCTGACTCGACCTCGGTCGCGAGCTTCCCGACAAGACGAATGTCGTCGAGAATGTTCTTGTGCCCGCGGTTCTCCTCGATCAAGTCTGCCTTGCCGCTGGTGCTCAGCGGCGCGACCTGCCGCAGCTCATTGCCCAGCTCGATCAACCCCGGCTCGAACGCCTCGTTGAACTCCAGCGGCCGGAGTTCCAAGTCCTTGATTCGAATTAACATGGCTTCGAGGCCTTCCCCTTCCGAAAGCAGCTTTTCAGGCGAACTTCGGGCAGGATTTTCCGGCAGAGACACCCAGGCGGGAACGCTCTCTTAACGGCAAAGTATAAGAATAACAGGATTTCGGCGGAGGGTCTAGAACGCTGGAGCACCGACTGGGAGCAAAAATGGCGCCGAGGGAAACACCGACCTCGGCGCACTGGGGAAAACAATCTCTTGACCCCGGCGACTACTGATCGCGAAGAGTCTTCATCGGATCGAGCCGCGCCGCGCGCCATGCGGGAGCAGTGCTCGCCAGCAGCGACACCAACAGCAGGATGGCTGTGACAGACAGCATGGTTACGGGATCAAGCGGCTTGATGCTGTAAAGCATGCTCGCCATGTACCGGGTTAATGCCACGGAGAGCAGCACGCCGATGACCAGCCCGAGCAAGGCCAAACTAAGGCCGCGACGCAGCACAAGCTGCAGGACGTCGGTACGGCGAGCGCCCAAAGCCATGCGAACGCCGATTTCAAGAGTGCGCTGCGCCACCATGTACGAGAGCACCCCATACAGGCCGACGGCGGAAAGCAACAGGGCGATGGTCGCGAAAAAAGTGAGCAATATCGACTGGAAACGGGGCTGCGCTACGCTGTTCTCCACCATGTCGTCAAAGCGGTGAACATCGTACACGGGAACGGTCTTGTCAAGTGCGGCAACTTCTCCCCGGATGGCACCGGCAACCGCCGTGGGATCGCCGGAGGCACGTAGTACCAGCGTAGGCGACGACAGTGTGGCTTGCGTGTGCGGTACGTAATATTCGGGGCGCGCGTCCGAGGTAAGGTCGCCTCGTTTGATGTCGCCAACGACCCCGACAATTTCGCGAAATACGTCATTGGTAGTGCCGTCGCCCACGCCCGGCTTGATGCGTTTGCCGATCGGGTTTTCGTTGGGAAAGTATTTGCGAGCGAAACTCTCTGTGACCACGACTACGTTTGTCGAATCGCGGGTGTCAGCTTCGGTGAATTCGCGGCCCAGTTTCACCGGGATGCCGAGCGTCTTAAAAAAACCGGGAGTCGCTTCGCTGACGACTTCGGAGGGCAACTCGCTCTGCGGCAACGGACGCCCTTCGATCTGAAAGGTGATGGTCATCATGCCTTCAGCAAAGGGCAGCGGCCACCCGGCACTTACCGATTGCACACCGGGGATTGCGGCAATTCGCGGAAGGAGCTGGTTGTAAAACCGGACGTTCTTTTCATTGGTGTAGCGATTCCCGGGCAGGTCGATACTGGCAACGAGGACATGGTGGCTGTCGAAACCTGGGTCAACGTGCATGATGCGGGTGAAGCTGCGAATCAGCAGCCCGGACCCGACAAGCAGGAGCAGTCCGACGGCAGTTTCGATTATGACGAGTGCACCATGCACGTGGTGCTGGTGACGGCCGCCGCTCGACGTCCGCGTGCCTTCGCGCAAACTCGTGGATGGATCCATCTTGGAGATACGAAGTGCGGGAAGGATGCCAAAGACGATTCCGGTCAGAAGGGAAAGCACGATGGCGAACGCCAGGACCCGGCTATCCGTCGTGACCTGGTCAAGCCGTGGCAGGTGCTCCGGCACGAAACGCATGGCAAGCTTCAAAAGAAGCACGGAGAGCGCGACGCCTGCGATGCCGCCGCAAAGGCCTATAAACAGTGATTCCACGAGGATCTGTCGCAGGAGTTGCAGACGGCTGGCGCCGAGGGCTGCACGCACTGCAATCTCAGGGCGCCGCTTCGAGGCACGCGCGAGCAACAGTCCGGCCACGTTCACGCAGGCGATCAGCAGTACGAAAAAGACGGCGCAGAACAAGACGCGAAGCGCTGGGCGTGTGTTTCCCACCAGGTGCTCGAGTTCCGGCGCCACTTCCGCGCCCGTGTTGCGCTTGTTTGTGTCCGGATATTGCTGTGAAAGATTGCGCACAATCACGGCGAGGTCGGCTTGTGCCTGGTCCGGGCTCACGCCATGCTTCAGACGTCCAACCATTTCCAGAAAGTGCGCGCCGCGCTGTATGGTGAGCGGCTTGTCACCGTCTCCCGCATACGCGTCATCCGCGGTGCTGGTCCAAATCTGCGGAGCAGGGACGTGTACGGGGAAGCTGAAATCCTTCGGCATCACCCCGGCCACCACGTATCCGGTGCCGCCGAGGCTGATAGTTTTACCGACGATGTCGGGATTGGAGCCGAACGAGCTTTGCCAGAGGGAGTGGCTCAACATGACCACATGCACGCCGGCTTTTTCATCTTCGGGTAGAAAGTCGCGGCCGTACTGCGGATGGATGCCCAGCACGCGGAAGAAGTCGGCGCTCACGATGGAGCCTGTCAAATGTTTCGCATCACCCTGCCCATTCAGGGTGAACTGGTCGTCGTGAAATGCTGCGAGGTATTCGAGCGAGTGATTCTGCTGGCGCAGGTCGAAGAAGTCGGGATAACTTTCTGGCGCCGCGCCGCTATTAGCCCCGCGTCCTTGTCGGGGCGCGCGCGAATCGGCAGCGTATACCAGCCGGTCGGGCTGGGGGAAAGGCAGCGGTCGCAACAAAACTGCGTTCACCAGGCTGAAGATGGCGGTGGTAGTGCCGATGCCCAGCGCGAGCGTCAGCATGGTGGTGATGGTGAAGCCGGGGTTTTTGCGGAGTTGCCGGGCCGCGAAGCGAATGTCCTGCAATAGCGTAAGCATCGGAGAGGCGCTCCTCGATAAACCGGGAATTCCTTTGGGGCCGAGGTTATACCGCGCTTCAGACCTGCATTTCGAGCACCAGTTGGCCGACTACGAAAGTGTTCGGAATTACAGACGCTTACAGGGACGACGGGTGAGGGCGGAGGGACGGGTGCCGTCCAGTTGCAGAAGGGAATGTCCAGAAGCGGACAGAGCCCGACGCCCTATTTACTGCGGCGACGGGTCTTTTCCACGGCGCGATACGCGTCCTTTGACCTCTTGCACGCGAGTAGCTTGAATTTCACTTTCTCGAGTTCGTGATAATTCACGAAGAAATCTTGCAAAGACTTGAGAATCTTTTTGTCCAAGTCGTCGATGTCTTTCACGTGCGCATATTGCATCGAGTGTTCGCTCACCGCGAGCACGCGGTCGTTCCGTTCTTTCTTTCCGCCTTCAGTTTGCTCGCCTTCGAAAATTCCGATCAGCCGGCAGCGCATCAGCGTGCCTGGATGGGCGGACTCGTCCATCAGCAGCAGCACGTCGAGAGGATCGCCATCTGGCGCCTTGGTGGAAGGCACAAACCCGAAGTCGTACGGAAACTCCATCCCGGCCGGCAGAACTTTCTTGAGTCGGAAAATGAGCAAGTCGGGATCGTAAGCGAACTTGTTTCGGCTGCCGCGTGGAGTTTCGACGATGACGTTGACCAGCTTTTTCTCTTTGGCGTCGTAGCTGGGAAGTTTTGTGAGATCCTGGTGGGCCTTCTTTGCCATCGTTAGGATAGAGGCGCATTCGCGACGCTTGGTTGGCAATCACTTCCATTCCAAGCTCGATTGCGAACCCCGCCCCAGCCCTCCTACTGGCCACTCACTTCATTCCACAAGAACGACAGCTCATCGGTAGTATCCGCAATCGCTTGCGTGATCGACACGCCCGAACTGTGCCCGCTGACCGTTTGGTAGTGCAGGAGGATCGGGCGATCGTTGGCATTATCTTTCTGTACGAGCGCCGTCATCTTGCGGGCGTGAAGCGGGGCGACGCGGGTGTCGCTATCGCCCGTGTTGAACATAATGGCCGGATACTTCGTTCCGGGATGTACATTCTGATACGGCGAATATTTCAGCAAGTACGGGAATTGCTCGGCGTTTTCCGCCGAGCCGTATTCCGAGGTCCACCAGCGACCGACGAGAAAATTCTGATATCGCAGCATGTCGAGAAGCGGATATCCGCACCAGATAGCGCCGAACATCTCGGGATGCTGTGTCATCGCCACGCCCATCAGCAACCCGCCGTTCGAACGGCCACGGATGGCAAGGCGCTTCGCGTCGGTGTACTTCTCATCGAAAAGATATTGTGCCGCGGCGAAGAAGTCATCGAAGACGTTTTGTTTGTGTTCGAACATGCCGGACTGGTGCCACTTCTCGCCATATTCGCCGCCGCCGCGCAGGTTGGGCTGCGCATAGAAACCGCCCTGCTCCATCCACCACGCCCATTCGGGGTTCCACTCGGGCGTCATGTTCACCAGGAAGCCACCGTACGCGAACATCAGCGTCGGCGTATGCGCGTCCCGCTTCGCTCCCTTCTTCGACGAAATGAACATCGGCACGCGTGTGCCGTCCTTTGACTTGTAAAACACTTGCTTCACTTCGTACTGGCTGGAATCGAACGGCACGTTCGGTTTTGCGAAGATGTCGGTCTTGCCCGTCATTACGTCATAGTGGTAGATGGTCGGAGGAATGGTGAATGACTCGAACGTGTAGAAACCGTGGTTGGAATCTTCGCGTCCGAACAAGTCGGTCGCCGAGCCGATCGTGGGATAACTCATTCTGCCGAGTAGTTTGCCTTCGAAGGAAAAGATTCTGGTCTCCGTTACCACGTCGTGCAAGCCGGTGACGAAAAGTTTTCCGCCAACGAGCGAAATTCCGGAAATGACGTCCTTGCCTTCAGGCACAATCGTGCGCCAGTGCTGGGGTTCCGGATCGTTGATGTGCACTTGCACCACGCGATAATTGGGCGCACCGTAGTCGGTCATCACATAAAGATCGTCGTATGAATTGACCGGAGTGAAACGGCTCTCGATCCCGTGAATCACCTCTTTGATCGGCGAGTCCGTCACCCGCAGGTCCTTCGCGTAGATATCCACGCGTTTGGCCGGCACGCCATGATGCACGGTGATGATGAGGTAACGGCCATTTTCTGTGACCTGTATGCCGGTCAGTTGCATCGGTCCGAGCGTCTCGCCGCCGAAGCTTTTACCGAAGATCATCTCGTCGGATGTGGGATCGGCACCGAGTTTGTGGTAGTACACCAGCGTGCCGGCGGTCTCGTTTTTCGCGTAGTACAAGCCCTTTTCATCGGGGCTGAGCTGCACGCCGAAATAGCGGGCGCTGGGCAAAGTGTCGGGGAGTTCTTTCCCACTGTCCACGTCGAGAATGTGAACCCTCTCTTCATCTGCCCCGCCCGAGCGCGTGCCATAAACCAGGAACTTGCCGTCCTTCGAAATGTCGTTGATCTGGACGGAGGTGTTCTGGTCTGCGCTTAATTTCGTGGCATCTATCAGGCGCTGGTCTTCGCCTTGCAATCCGCGCCGAACATAGATCGATCCCTGGTTCTCGTCTGCCAGCCGCTTTTTGAAGAAATAGCGGTCGCCGCGCTCGCTGGGAACCGTGAAGCTCTCCACACGTTCGAGCTTGCCAAGCGCAGATTCGATCTGCGCCCTCACCTTGACCTGCGACAGATACTCCTCGGTATATTTCATCTGCGCATTGATCCACCCGCGGGTCTCCGGAGAATTCTGGTCTTCGAGCCAGCGATACGGGTCCGTGATCGCCGTGCCGTGGATGTTTTCGGTTACCGGCGTTGCCTCGGTCGGTGGCGGCGGAGGCAATGTGATGCCATTTCCGCCTTTTACTTCGGAGCCAGTATCACTTGCGAACGCGAACATAGCCACAAGACAAAATGCAAGCAGTAGACGAAATGTCATGGGAAGATTTGTAACACTTCAGGAAGGAATTTGGAAAAGGCCCAGTCCCAGCTACTCCAACCGCTCCCGGCAGTTGGCCAGTCCATCAGGGTCGGCGAGCACCCGGTGTGACTGGTCCGTGCAGAAGCCCCTACCGCCGCTGAGTCCCGGTCGTAGCGGCAGAGCGACGGCATGGTAGCTCGGCTCTGGGATGGTTTCTGTGTGTTGGATCGCAAACGCGTAACCCTCAACAGGGCAAGGCTGGGTCTTGCACGCCAAGTTGTTTTCAAGTAGTCCGGCGGCCGCGGGGCTCGGTTTTGTGTTTTGCGCGGTCGGTGGGCCGAGGTCTACGAGAGCAGTAGCGTAGTGGCCGTATGTTGCCGCATAGGCACTTTGCGCGACGTCAATGCGATGCATCAACTCAACCGCAGTCGCTTCGTTGGCGACCACGTGCGAACGCAGCACTTCGGGCACCGCAATCGCCGCGATCACCAGGATGATGGCGATGGCGATCAACAGTTCGATTACGGAGAATCCATTTTGCGCACGCATGAGGGGCGTCCCTGCCTATAACTCTGAGTTAGGGGGAAGCAAATTTGGGACGAAACATCTGCGCCGGGACTGGCACTTGGGGAGAGCAGTTGCAGTATTAAAACACTATCACGGAAGTGCCGGGCGGCAAAACGAAAAAGGCAGCCCTGTCGAGCTACCTTTTTCGCATTTTGAAAGATTTACAGGTTACTGGCGCGCTGCGATACGTCCGAAGCGACGTCGCTGGCGGTCTGGCGGGCTTGGCCGACGACGCGTTCGCCGGCGGTCCGAATCTGTTCCACCCCCCGCTGGATGCGGTCGCGGTTCGATTCATAGGCTTCGCGCGCAGAATCGGCAAGATCGTTAGCCCGCTGCGACAAATTGTTGCGCGTTTCTTCGCCACTCATCGGCGCGAATAACACTCCAAGCCCCACCCCGATCCCAAGTCCAATCAAAAATCCCTTCACAGTGCCTCCTTCAAGACGGTTTTTTCGGAAAAGCTCTCGTGCTGAATTCGACACACCGCTGACGCACGATTGCAGAGCGAACAAACTTAGAGATGCACTACGCCATCGGGGGTTGGCTGTGGAAAGCGCGAGATCGCAAGCTGCTCCCGCACATTGAAAAAGCCCGGCAATTTTGCCGGGCTCCGATTGAAACCTTCGCGGTCTTACTTAATCTCAGCCAATTTCTGTGTCGCGAGCTCCGCAACCGCGGTGTTCGGGTTGTCCTTGGCGATCTGCTGCAACAGGATCTTCGCCTTGTCCGGCTGCTTGGCAGCGTAGATCGAGGCCAGCTCGAGGTCTGCCATCGACTTCCCGACGGAACGCGTCGGATGCGACGAGAGCTCCTGGTAAAGATTGATGGCATCCTGATCGCGCCCTGTCTGCCGGTATACCGAGGCAAGTGCGTACTTCGCGAGATTCGAGAGATCAGCGTTGCCGTGATCTACCACCTGCTTCAGTTCCTTCTCGGCATTGGCCGGGTCGTCCATTTCGCTGGCGGTGACGCCTTCCATGTAACGCGCTACCTCGCCCGATTGCGTCGAGTACTTGTTCGCCACCGTCGCGAATGCTTTGTTGGCAGCGGTTGCGCGGTCTTTAGCGCTGGTGTACGTGGTCTGCCCGGGGATTGCCGGGGTCCCTGCGGGAACCACCGGAGCGCCATAGGTCTCGAACGCGTTGGCCAGCGCAATGCTCGCCGCTTGTTCCTGTGAATGGCGCACGGCGATATAGCTGATCGCCAGTACAATCACGGCCACAAGAACGCCGCCATAAAGCAGCAGCCGCGCGCGGTGCTCCACCGCCCAATGCATCGTTTCCGTGGTGGTTTCCGCGAACTTGTCGCGCTTCAGTTGATGTCGAACGTCACTACGCACTCTGTGTCCTCGGGAGGGGGCAATCGGACCACCGGGCCAACACTGGATCAGGCGGCCGCCCCAGAAACGGTGGGAACTCCTAAGTTTAGCAGTCATCGGCGGCAACGAGCAACGAACCGCGCCTTAGTTCGTCTGAGAAGAGAGCACCTGCTGGACGAGTGCGAGCAGGTCGTCTTGGAATGTACGATCGTGAACTGCCAAGTGAAATTGTGCCGGCGTCTTCGGAGGTACCGCGGTCGCGTACAACTCGATCACCGGCGCCCTGCCTGCGACTTCGTTTAACCACCGGTAGGCGTCCTCCCGGTCGTGCGACAGTAGAGAATGTCCCAGGATCACGAGGTCCACATCGTTGTGGCGAAGAGTTTCGACGAAGTCGTCGATATCGGAAACCGAGAGCACGCGATGGCCGGATTTGCGCAGGATTGCCCCACGGGTTTCCAGCAAGATGTGATCTCGCGACATCGAGAGAATGGTGCGTGGCATGTTGTGAGCGGAACGCTTTGGCGAGCATACCAGAATTGGTGGTCCATTCCGACGCCCTTCATCCACTGGTCTACGGCCCCGCACATATGCCGGTTTGGGTAAAGTATCGTAAGCTGGCACTGATGGTGAGTTGTAGCTTTCCATGCTGCTGCTGTATGAAAATAAGAGAAATTCTCATCGTTCAATATCACTGGGCAGTCCGCCAGAGCCTCACGTCAGTTCGTGAGGCAGGAAAGGGAAGCATGACGAAGTTTGCAATTCTGGGGCTGGCCTTGGTTTCCGGTCTCTTTTTCGCTGCCGGTTGCGGCGGCGGAAGCAATAGCAGTTCGAGCACGGCGCAGTTGCGCGTAGTCAACGCGGTTGAGGGGCCTGTGTACAACGTGCTTGTGGGCGGCAACAGCTTCGCCACCAATTTGGGTTTTAAAGGATCCACAGCGTACGCCTCGATTGCTAGCGGTAGCGAGCAAATCGAATACCGCGGCACCACGGGCTCAACCACCGACGTAATCAATCAGACCGTCAGTCTCACAGGTGCAACCAATTACACCTTCGTCGCTATTGGCAGCAATGTCGTCAACGGCGCCTTGTATACTGACCAAAACACGGCCGCCACATCCGGCGACTTCGACCTTCGCATCATTAACGCCGCCACCTCGCTGGGCCCCGCCGATATCTATATCGTTCCATCCACCGGCAATTGCGGAGATCCTGCCTATCTCTTCACCGTTTCCGCCAATATCTCCGGTCTGAATGTCGGGCAAGCGTCGGCGTATAAGCAATTCAAGGCGGGGAGCTTCAACGTCTGCGTCACGGCACACGACGCCAAGTCCCTCCTGCTACAGTCCGGCGTTACCGCCTACACTTCCGGTCAAGTCAGTACGATTATCGTGACGGATTCGGACGGAAACTTGCCGCTGCAATTCATTTCGCTCACAGATCTAGCCGGAAGCTAGTTGAGAGTCCAACGAGAGCGGCCCTGTCCGGGGCGGTTTTTATTTTGGGGTGGATGGAGCCGCGCGTTTCAGCTTGAACGGTTTTGGAGCCGAGGAGTTCTCGTTTACAACCGATTGCAATTCCGCCGAGTTAGCGCCCGTCAATACGAGGCGGTACGCGTCCGCGTTGCCTTCATCGTCGCGTGTGCGGATAGTCAGCACTGAGTCTTCGAGCTCTGTTTTTACGATCTTATCGGTGCTCATCTCATCATCCACGCGGGTGATGTCGCCTTCGTCGTCCGCGCTGATTTGAACCGAATGTTCGAGCGCTCCCGTGAGGCCATTCTTCGAGTCTTCCAGCGTCAGGACAAGCCACACCTTTTTGTGGAACTCGGCATCCCACGTCCCGGCGAAGTCGGCAGGTTTTGCCTGCTGGGCAATCAAAGAAATAGTAAAGAGAAGAAAAGCCGAGAGGTAAGCGCAGCGTTTCATGGGCACTTCGCCAGCGACAGACTAACGGGCTGCCTCGAGTTCGCCTTTTTCCAGTTTTTCCTGGCACCCAATACAGTGGCGTGCCCACGGAACCGCTTCCAGGCGTCTCGGGTTGATCTCGCTGCCACAAGAGACACAGTCGCCGAACGTTCCTTCGCTGATGCGAACGAGCGCGCCCTCGACCATCTGCAGGAGGTTGCGGTCATTCGCGCTCTGGGTGAACAGGAACTCCTTCGTATAG
>DASYAU010000136.1:0-15482 GCA_036501185.1 Candidatus Korobacter sp.
ACTTCCGGGAGCTTGACCAGGATTAGCTACTTCTTCTCCGACCAGGCCGCCGGCGCGTTCTGCGACATCTGGTACCTAGCCTCGTCTTCGTCGAGAGGCTCGATATCCATATCGGCGTCGCGATCTCCGACATACAGGATCTTCACACGGTAGTAATACGTCTTCCCTGCCTCGAGTTGCAGCTTCGCCAGTGTGATCACATCGGACCGCGACGCGAACACCGACTGCCACCGTACGCACAAATGGTGTTCCCCCGCATCCACCTGCAGCGGCAAGTACATGTCTCCTTTGATCGCGCCCACCCACTGGCCATCGACGCCGATGCGCGCCGTCGCACCGCACCCGTAACGCCCGCCCAGGCAGCCGCCCTGTTTCACCTGGTGGCCAACGAGGTACACCACCGCCTTACCGCTGTCGGGCGTAATGTTGTCCGCCGCCGCGATACCCGGCTTCACCACAAAGTTCGTACCCGCTGGACCGCAGGCGCTCGCAGCATTGGCTGGTGCAGGATTTTCGCCGGCGAAGGCCGCCAGAGTGCAAAAGAAGAAAGCAAGAAGCATCCGTTTCATGAGGCACCCTTTCCAAGAAAATTCACCCTACTGCATAACGATGATTGGAACCTCAGTCCTTCTCACAGAGCATCTATTTTTGTGAGTTCCGGAAAAGTTTTGTACCTCGGGAACCCGGCTTACGCCGCGCTCTCCGCCGGCTGCGGACGGCTGCGCAGGAATATCCATCCACCAAACGAAATCACCCCGAGGGCCACCGCGCAGGCCGCGAACAGTCGCACCATACCCAGTCGCTGCGCCAGCACGCCACTCAACAGCAAGCCGAGTATTTGCGCGATCGAAATCATGGACATAAACGTACTGCTCACCCGCCCTACCATGTTGTGTGGCGTCTCGCGTTGCGACATGGTTTGCGCGGGAATGAGCACCATCGAGATCGAGAAGCCGAGGAGGAACGTACTAATCGCCGCGATCACCGGATATCGTGACGCCGCCAGCACCGCCGTGGCCACCCCGAGCGAAAGCAATCCCACCAGCACCACGCCCGGCTTCGGCTTCCCGCCTGAGATCTTCACGATCATCGTGGTTCCCGCGATCAGTCCTACGCCGATCATGCCGCTCACCACCCCATACATGAAGGTTCCCGCATGCAGCGCATCGCGAACGAAAATCGAAATCAGCGGCGCGAAGGCGCTCATCACAAACATCGCCACCGCCATGGCCATGAACACAAACGACAGCCCGGGATGCGTAAAGATGAACCGGTTCCCTTCCTTGAAATCGGCGGTCAGACCGCGCAGCGTTTTATCCGCTCCCTCGCGCGGTGGCCGATGGATCGTCAGCGTCGAAATCATGAGCGCCGAAAACAAAAAGCTGGCCGCGTCAACGTAAAAGCACACTCGCTCGCCGGCCCAACCCACCAACGCGGCGGCCGCCACCGGCGCGCCAATGCGGATGAGGTAGAACGCCTGCGACAGCACGGCATTCGCTTTCAATAGGCGATCACGCGGAACCAGCGTCCGGATGGTAATCGACTGCGCCGGCATGAACGCGCTCGACATAATACTGACGGCGAACATCACCGCCGCAATCTGCCGCACATTCACCACCCAGACCAGCGCGAGAACCAGTACCGCGCGCGTGAGGTCGCTCGCAATCATCACCCGCTTCACGTTCCAGTGGTCCACCAGCACGCCCGCCGGCGGCCCGATAAAGGCCAACGGCGACACATACGCAATGGTCATTGCCGTAACCTGCACGGGTGTCCCATGCCAGCGAAACGTGATCAGGCTGATGATCGCAAACAGTGCGATGAAGTCGCCGAAGATGCTGACCAACTGTCCGAACCAAATGGTCCGGAAGCCCGTCAGTTTGAAAATACTTCCTTCGGGAACGGGCGTTGGGCTTTGGGAGACGGCGGACACAGTAAAGGCATTCTATCGTGCCGCAATTAACTATGGGTTCAGCACGACCTTGCCGAACTGCTCACCTTTTTCCAAATATTCATGAGCCTTGGCGGCCTCGCGCAATGGAAAACTCTTATCCACAACCGGCTTCAGTTTTCCGGCGAAAACGTACTTGAGCGCCTGGTTCAGATCATCCATCGTCCCCATGAACGATCCCATGAACGTAAGCTGCCGCGTGAATAGCACGCGCAAATCAAGCTTACCTTCCGGCCCGGTCGTCGCTCCGCACGTAACCAGCGTGCCGCCCACGCGCATGGATCGCAGACTTTCCGGCCAGGTCTTTTCGCCCGTGTGCTCGAACACCACATCCACCCCGCCCTTCACAATCTTCTTCACTTCGTCGCTGATTTTTTGCTTGTAGTGGTTAAGCGTGAAGTCGGCGCCGAGTTCGTGCGCGAGCTCAAGCTTCCGCTCGCTTCCCGCCGTGGTGATCACCGTACAGCCCACCATTTTGCAGATCTGGATCGCCGCGCTCCCCACGCCCGACCCCGCGCCCCATACCAGGACCGTCTGCCCATGCTGGATATTCGCGCGCGAAACCAGCATGTGCCACGCCGTCAGAAACACCAGCGGAACGCTGGCCGCTTCGTCGTAGGTGAGCGAGTCCGGGATCGGGATGACTTCCACCCGCGGCACCGCCGTGTACTCGCAATCGCCGCCATTAATCCGTTCACCGCGCGCAGCGAATTGCCGGCAGAAGCTGTGCTCGCCGCGCAAGCAAAATTCGCAGTGATAGCAAGCATGCATCGGCGCCAGTAAAACGCGCTGCCCCTCCTTGAGATCAGTCACATACTCGCCCAACTTCGCCACCACGCCACTCACATCGCTGCCCAAAATCAAAGGGAGCTTAATGCCTGGAATACCTTTGCGAATCCACAGATCGAGATGATTGAGCGCACACGCCTTCACCTGCACCAGCACCTGGTCTTTGCGCAACTCGGGCTCAGGCACGTCTTCGTACTTGAGAACTTCGGGACCGCCGAACTCATGAATGCGGATGGCTTTCATTGGGGCTCCTACAGAGAACCAAGAAATGTAGCACGCAAACGCAGGCTTGCTCCGTCGATGAGCAGAGCAGTACGATTACGCCGTCGGAAAAGGGACCATGCGCAAGATCTCTCTGATGGTGTTCGTCTTGTTCGCATCGGCAGCCGCCCTCGCCATGACCTGCGAGAGCAGCGCCGTTGTGCAACGCACCACGGTTGACGCCTGGGCTCCGGTGTTTGTGGGACGGGTGACTTTGCTCTACGGCAACGTAACCAGAGAGGCCGATGGCCGAGAGTATGGCTACAAAGCGGAGCTTCAGATCGAAAAGCGGTTCTGGGGCGTTCCCAAAGAAGTGCCTGAGCGCATCAGGGTCGTTGGCCTGGCTTCGCCCCTTCGTTGGTATCTCGACGGGGAATACCTCGTGGTTGGAATGACTGAAATCTTGGAAGAGGAAGACGGCTGGACCGTGGTGGTCGACAGTTGTAGCGCGACCCGTTTGCTAAACGATTCGCGAGTCGGATTGCGTACGATGGTAAAGGGCTTCTGCGATAAACCGGGCGGCACGATCGTGGCCCAACTCTGGGCTAGGGATGGCAGTACCAGAAGTCCTCTCAAAAACGTCCAAGTCCGCATCAGCGATGGAAAAGGTAAAGTCACAACCACCACAACCGATGACGATGGGATCTACGCAGTACATCATCTGCCGATGGGTGCCTATCGAATTAATACACAGATTCCCGCGTCACTCACCCTGGCGCAATTTCAAATTACCGGGTCAGAAGTGCGGGAAGCGGGCGAATGTGTGGACGGTTCGCAGGAGTTTGAGTCAACCAAAGCCAGTCCAGGAAATTCGCAGTAAATCGCATGTCGCGCCGCGGGCCACTTGCGTCTAACATAGCCCCATGGACCTCTACGAGGAACTCGTCGAACTCCGCCGCCAGGGACGCCGCGGCGCCGTCGCCACCATCGTCAATGTGCGCGGCTCAATTCCGTCGTTCCGCACCGCGAAGATGCTCGTCCGCGATGACGGCTCCATCGTCGGCACCATCGGCGGAGGCTGCGTCGAGGCCGAAGTCTGGCAGGCCGCTCGTGAGGTCATGGAACAGGAGAAGCCTCGTACCCTCGTCTTCAACCTGAATGAAAATCCCAAGTACGACACCGGTCTAGTCTGCGGTGGAACCCTGGAGATCTTCGTGGAACCTGTACTGCCGCCCGCGCTGCTCTACATCTTCGGCGCCGGACACGTCGCTTACAGTCTTTACCAGGTCGCCCAAATCGCCGGCTTCGACATCACCGTAATCGACGACCGCGAGAGCTACGCCAACCGCGACCGCTTTCCCACCGCCCGCGACGTTATCGCCGACGACTTCGAGAAGGCCTGCGAGCGCCTGCACATCAGCGAATCCGCCTACATTGTCATCGTCACCCGCGGCCACCGCGACGATATGCGAGTCCTGCGCTGGGCCGTGAACACGCCCGCGCGCTACGTCGGCATGATTGGCTCCCGCCGCAAGGTCATCACGATTTACAAAGAGCTCGAGAAGGAAGGCATCCCGCTCTCGAAATTCGAGAACGTACATGCCCCCATCGGTCTCGAAATCGGCGCTCTCACCCCCGAAGAAATTGCCGTATCCATCGTCGCCGAAATGGTCGCCCTCCGCCGCAACGCTTCGCCCGAGACGAAAAGCAAGGCCTACCGCGTGATCATCAGCGGTGACCATGTAGAAGAAAGCGCGAAACCATGACCCGTGCACCGGGCTTCTGCGGCGTAATCCTCGCGGCGGGCGCAAGCACTCGAATGGGCCGCGACAAAGCCCTCCTTCCCTGGCCCGCCGACCTCACCACGCCGACGACCTGGCGCCAAACGTTTCTCGGCGCAGCCATCGAAATGCTCCGCCCGCACACCGATCTCGTCATGGTGGTCGCTGGCGCAAACGAAAATTCGGTGATGCCCGTTGTCTACTCCGCTGGAGCCTTTCTCATCACCAACCCCAACCCCGAGCTGGGACAATTCAGCTCCCTTCAAGTAGGACTTCAAGAAGTTATGAACCGCGGCCGCGACGCCGCCATGGTCGCCCTCGTCGATCGGCCGCCAGTTCTCCCGAAGACCGTCGAAGCCCTGCGCGCTGCCTTCATTGCCGCGCCCGATCCCATCTGGGCAGTCGTTCCAGAGTTTCAGGGCAAGCACGGTCATCCTTACGTTATGGGCCGCGAAATGATCGGGGCCTTCCTGCGCGCGCCGGTCACCGCCACTGCCCAGGATGTGGAACATGCGAACCAGGCGCACATTCTTTATCAGCCTGTTAACGATCCTCACGTATGCTCCAATATTGACACGCCTGAGGATTTCCAGAACCTCTCGCAATCTCACACGGGACCGACGCATTGAGCCCTGCATCATCCGAAAAACTTTCTGAACGCGCCGCGCGATTCGTTGATTCGGTGCTCGCTCTCGACCTCAAAATCGCCGTCTTCGATTGCGACGGCACTCTCTGGGAGCACGACAGCGGCACCCTATTCTTCCGCTGGGAACAGGAACGCGGCTTCGTTCCAAAAGAAGCCATCGACTGGATCCTTCCTCGCTATAGTTCCTATCTCGAAAGCGGCGCCATCGCCGAAGAAGTCATGTGCGGCGACATGGTCACCATCCACAGCGGCCTAACCGACGCCTTCCTCCGCGCCGAAGCCCGCACCTTCTGGCACAAGCAAATCCACGGCTGCATCTTTCCCGAAATGTTCAAGCTCACCCACGCACTCCGCGATCGCGGGGTGGAGCTTTGGGCCGTCTCCTCAACGAACAACTGGGTCGTTGAAGTCGGCGCCGAATTCTTCGGCATCGCGCCGGCCCACGTGCTCGCCGCCGAAGTCCACCTTGAGAGCGGCAAAGCCACCCAGCACTTGGTGCGGGTCCCGTCCGGTCCGTACAAAGCAACCGCCATCCGCGACGTCATCCGCCGCCCGCCCGACGCCGTCTTCGGCAACTCCATTCACGACCTCGACATGCTTGAGATCGCCCGTCATCCGTTCGTCATCCATCCCAATCCCGACCTGCGCAAAATCGCTGAAGCACGCGGCTGGCCGATTTACGAGCCTTTGCAGTAACATCGTCGGCTTATGAGAAACTTCTCCCGGATTTTCGTCTCAGTGGCCGCCCTCCTCGCTTTGGCAGCGCCCGCTTTTGCAGGACTCACCGACGATCCCGTGTACGACAAGCAGTGCGCCAAGTGTCACGGCAAAACCGCCGACGGACGCCACTTTGGCGGGCCCTCCCTGCGCACAACCAGCCTCTCTCTGGATGAGATTAAGACCACGATTGCGAACGGCAAGGGCCGGATGCCGAAGTTCGCCGACAAACTCACGCCCGAGCAGATCAATGCGCTCAGTGCCGAGATCAAAGAACTCAGTGGGGGCCAGCCGTCGCACTAGCCCAGATCTTGCTGAACAAAGTAGCTGGCCGATTCACGAGCCTTTGCAGTAATATCGTCGGCCTATGAGAAACCTCACTCGGCTGTTCGGGTCCATAGCCGTCCTCGTCGCCATGGCTGCGCCCGCACTCGGCGCTCTCGCCAGCGATCCTGTCTACGACAAACAGTGTGCCAAGTGCCACGGGAAATACGGCGAAGGGCACCCCGACCGCGGCCCTTCCCTGCAGACCACGACCCTCTCGATGGAAGACATCAAGAACGTCATCCTGAACGGGAAAGGCAAAATGCCTGGCTATAACGGCAGGCTGATGAGCAGCCAGGTGGATGCGCTCGCCGGCGAGATCGTTGACGTCAGCAAGAACGCGCAGCCGCACTAACCTGCTTCCAGAGCTGACCGACGGCATCCAGCGCGAGGTGCACCGCATGCTGCGATGCCGCCGGCACCGCCTCGACTTCGCGCAGCACATCTTCCTTGCGCAGCTCCCGCAATCGCGCCACCGGCTGCCGCTCCACCAGCGCCGCCACGGCCGATGCGCACGCCATCGCCGGCACGCACCCCTTTGCGCGAAATCGAATCGCCTCTACCACTCCGTCTTCGATCTTCGCCGCCAGTTCGAGCACATCGCCGCACGCCGGGTTTTCGATTCGGACGCGCGTGTTCGCCCCAGGCAATTCGCCTGCCAGCCGCGGATGTTCGAAGTGGTCGAGTAAGCGCGCCGAATACATCGCTATATTCTACTGGTTTGTATCAGGGCATGGCTGCAGCCATGCCAAAATGACTTGGGAGGAAAGAGGCTTTTGCCTCTGCGAGTTTCCCGCCGCGCATGAATCTCTTTGCCCCAACCCGCGTCGCCTCGTTGCAACCGAGCATCACGTCAATCCTCGATCGCCTTGGCCTGCTCGATCGCCTCGTCGCCTGCACAAAATATTGCGTGGACGTAGCGCCTCGCGTCGCAGAAAGCGGCGCCCACATCATTCACGATTCTTGGACCGCGAATGCCGCCGAGATCCTCTCCAGCAATCCCGACATCGTCTTCGCCTCTGTTCCCTACCAGATGGAAGCCGTCGCCGAAATCCTGAAAGCCGGCATTCGCTTCGTCGGCCTCGCTCCGCACACTCTCGAGGACATCTACAAAGACGTCGCCACCATCGCCGGCGTAATGCAAGCCTCGCACCGCGGCGCCGCACTCATCCACGAGATGCAAAACGCAATCGACGACACTCGACAGCAGACGCGTGACCTACAGCCCCGCCCGCGTGTCTTCGCCGAAGAATGGGGCAAGCCCATCATCCACTCGCAACCCTGGATCGCCGAGTTGATCGAAGCTGCCGGAGGCGAGTTCCTCGGTGAGCCCGGCAAGCACACAGACACCGAAACCATCCGCTCCGCCAATCCCGACGTCATCCTCGCGGCCTGGTGCGGTGCCGGCGATCGCGTGCCGCTGGAAAAAATTGTCCGTGATCGTGGCTGGCTCGAAGTCGACGCGGTGAAGAATCGCCGCGTCTTTTGCGTGAACGACGAGTTCTTCAATACTCCAGGTCCCTCGCTCATCGATGGCCTGAAGGCGATTCTCTGGGCCCTCCACCCTGACCGTTTTCCTCCCATCCCGGGCATCCGCCAGATCGCCGCCGACCTCTGATCGTTATGGTTAAATAAAATTATGGCCACTACGCTCACCCGCGAACAACTCACCGCCGACCTCACGAATCTGGCGAAGTCCGCGCCCTCGGTCGACGACCTGATGACCGACATCGTCGGCCGACTCCAGCAGTACTTGCCACACTACAACTGGGTGGGGTTTTATATGATCGAGAAGAGCGTGATGCCGGGCGTGGATCCCGTGCTCGTGCTCGGCCCTTATGTCGGCGCGCCGACCACGCACACGCGCATCCCGCTCAGTCAAGGCATCTGCGGCGCCGCCGTCACCACCGGCAACACCGTCGTAGTCGACGACGTCAACTCCGATCCACGCTATCTCGCGTGCTCGCTCGAAACCAAGTCAGAGATCGTCGTCCCAGTGCGCGTGAAAGGCGAAATTGTCGGCGAGCTGGATATCGATAGCCACGAATCTGCTGCCTTTGGCGACGGAGACCGCCACTTCTGCGAATTCTGCGCGCGCCTGGTGGGCGAGTATCTCGAGCGCACCACGTAAATGCCCGATCCATCCACTGAAGTAAAAGTGAAACGTGTCGTCGCCGCCCTGCTTCTACGCGCCGACGAAATTCTCTGCTGTCAGCGCGCCAAAGACGACCCCTTCCCGCTGAAGTGGGAATTCCCCGGCGGCAAGATCGAACCCAACGAATCTCCAGAAGCCGCCCTTCGTCGCGAGCTGGTTGAAGAGCTAGCCATCGAAGCCGAGATCGGCCCGCTCATCGAAACCATTCGCCACACCTACACCCCAGGCGTCGTCATCGAGCTACATTTCTTCCGCGTCGACCGCTGGACCAGCGAAATCAAAAACCTCATCTTCAACGATGTGCGCTGGGTACACCGAAACGAGATGCCCTCGCTCGATTTCCTCGAAGCAGACTTGGAATTAGTCAGAGAGATAGCAGCAGGAAGAAAGCTGTAGCATCCAGGATTTCCTGACACCTGAAACCTGACGCCCTATTTCCCCAGCGACATAAACCATGCCACCGTCAGTCCAATCATCACTACGGTGGTGATCCAAGCAATCGCATTGAACGCATGCCCATTCTTGTGTTTGCCCATCAGCTCGGTCTTGTTTGCGAGCAGCACCATGAAGATGAGCACAAACGGCAGCACCGCGCCGTTCACCACCTGTGAAAGGATGCTGATCTTCACCAGTGGAAGATTGGGGATCAGAATAACCGCGCCCCCCGCCACGATCAGGATCGTGTATAGCCAATAAAAGAACGGTGCCTCGCCAAACTGTTTGTCCACTCCAGATTCGAAGCCCAGTCCTTCGCAAACCGTGTAAGCCGTAGAGAGCGGCAAAATGGAAGCCGCGAACAACGAGGCATTAAACAATCCCACTGCAAAGAGAATGAATGCATACTGCCCGGCAAGCGGCGCCAGCGCCTTCGCCGCATCCGCGCCATCATTAATCTGGTGAAAGCCGTGAACAAACAAAGTCGCAGCGCAAGCCACGATGATGAACCACGCCACCACATCGGTAAACACGCACCCGATGATCACGTCCCAGCGCGACGCCCGATACTGCTTCGCCGTAATTCCCTTCTCCACAATCGACGCCTGCAGATAGAACTGCATCCACGGCGCAATTGTCGTCCCTACCAATCCAATAATCGTGTACACGTAGTCTTTGTCGCGGAAATTGACGTTGCTCGACGGCTTTACCGTCGCCACCAGCGCCTCTTTCCACGCGGGCCCCGCCACCCATCCCGCAATGATGTACGCGAAATACACGAACGAAGCCGCGAGGAAAATCTTCTCTACGTTTTTGTAGTTCCCTTTCACTACTAGGAACCACACGATCGCCCCGCAGATCGGCACGCTGTAATACTTAGGAACGTTGAACAGTTGCAGGCTACTCGCGATGCCGGCAAACTCGGCCACCACGTTGCCGAAGTTGCAAATCACCAGCCCGATCATCATGAAGGTGGTGATCCGCAGCCCGTATTCTTCGCGGATGAGGTCGGAAAGTCCCTTGCCCGTCACGGCACCAAGTCGCGCCGCCATCTCCTGCACAACAATCAACGCAACGGTTGTTGGAAGCAGGGTCCAGAGCAGTCCGTAGCCGAACTGCGCGCCCGCCGCGGAATATTGGAAAATTCCGCCGGCGTCGTTATCAACATTGGCTGTAATGAAGCCCGGGCCAACAACCGCCAGAATCAGCAGCAGCCGGGTCTTCCAATGCCTGGTCCATTTCATTCCTGCTCATTCGCTAGCGGTTGGATTTACAGCCCTTCCAGCATAAACGAAAAGCGAAAGCTTTAACCACAGAGGACCCTGAGGTTTTTGAGGTTTTGTTAACCAGCGTTGAACACCTCGGGCGCAGCCAGACTGGATGGTAATTCACAACGAAAACCCTCCTGCCCCTCTGTGTCCTCTGTGGTTAATTTTCTTTTACAGTTTGCTACGCAGCAGACTGATCACGTCATCCGCCGTGATCACCCCCGTCAGCACCCCATCATCATCGACGACTGGCAGCGTCAGCAGGTTGTACTTGTCGAACATCTCCGCCACCTCGCGCTCATCTGCATCCGGATGACAAAATATGTGTGCCCCGTGGCTGAGATCCGCAAGCGGCGCCGTCGGGTTTGCCAGCACCAGCTTCGCCAGCGGCACGGAGCCCACCAGCTTCTCGTCTTTATCCACTAAGAAGATCGTGCTCATGCTCTCCAGCGGGCCATCAAAGTGCCTCATCATCTCGATTGCATACGCCACGCGCGCGGTCGGCAGCATGGCCATGTAGTCCGTGGTCATACGGCCGGCAGCCGTATCTTCCTCGAACTCCATCAGCCCTTCCACTTCCTGGCGCTCCGCCGGCTCCATCTCCGTCAAAATTTCTTCGGAGTGCTCTTCCGGCATCTCGGCCAGCAAGTCGGCTGCCGCATCGGGATTCATCTCTTCCACGATGTCGGCGGCGTGCTCGGTATCGAGCGAGCTCAGAATCGAGACCTGCAGCTTGGGATCGACTTCCTCCAACGCCTGCGCCGCCACATCTTCGTCCAGGGTCTGGAAAAGCGCCTCGCGCTCGGCAGGCGCCAGTTCCTCGATAATGTCCGCCAAATCGGCCGGATGCAGTGTCGCCAGCTTGTCACCCGAAATCTTCAGCTTCACCCGTCGCGCCGGATCCGTCTCGATGAGGTCCACGTAATCCCACGGGATCAACTTCGACGAAAGTTTCCCCAGGAATGCATTCAGCGCCGGCCGCGGCACCACTCCCTTCAGCAACCGCCGCGCCGCTCCCCGCGCGCCGATATCCACTCCGGTAACTTTCAGCACAAATGGCTCACCGTTGTCGGTCGCCAGTTCCACGTCGTTTACGCGGACGACCTTGCGTCCATTCGTGTCGATAATCTGTTGGTCAAGAAGGTCGCGGGTCAGCATCAGCATGCCTTCCGAACCCGCAAATTCCGTAAAGTCGGCAGCCTTCACATTTGCCTGAATCCCGCCGTTGATCCCGACAATCTCCTTCGCCGCCAGCAGCCGCTGCCCCGCTTTGGTCTTCAGCACCATGGAAGCGATCTTGTTGGCGTCCTGCTGTGGGACGATGGCCAGCTCGCGCACGCGTCCGGCCTGCGCGCCCGACGCATCGAACACGGGCGCTCCAATCAGGTCCGAAAGTGGGTAATTAGCCATTACGAGGTGCCCTTCGCAGAATAACCCCAACCAGAATTCTATCTCGCACAAAATCGCGCTCACCGTGACTTTCAGAGCACGAAAGGGAAATTACTTTTCCACGATCACCAGCTTCCCGTTCTCCACCCGCATATCGGCCACAAAATCCCGAAGCTTGAGCTTCTCGTGCTGGCTTGGTTCGGCAAGCTTCTCCTGCAATCGCGGATTGATCAGCGACACCGGTACGCTTAAGTTGCCGATTTTGGCGCTCGTTATCTCAATATTGGCGTAACCGTTCTTTGCCGTGAGATGGCCGCTCATCGTCACGTAGATGTCCTTGCCGAACCGCTTCACCGTGAATTGACCCACCGCCTCGTCGTTCACGAAATTGATCCCGACGATCTTAGTCTCCACGTTTTCCGCCGACCCCGGCCCCATCACCTGCTCCGCATTTGCAGCCATGTCCTGGATGCTGGCGTTTACCTCTTCCGGCGAGAACTCCTCCCTCGTCGAGCCTTCGTTGTCCTCCTTGGCCTGCTCCAGGTGCTGCATCTTCTGCTCAAAATCGTGCGAGAACTGCTTCTTGTCCTCGGGCGTCACCGCGGCGTCCGGGCGCTGCGGCTTACTGATCATCAGCAGGATCACCAACACCATCCCGCCCAGCACGAACCAGCGCACGATCCCCCACACATTCTTGAAGTTCATAGAAACGGTCCTTTTTCGTCTTACGCCCTACAGTGAGACATCCAGAGGTGCCGCGCAAGTCTCTAATTGAACGCCGTCCGCTCGCGGGCGAAATCTGCTTCCCCCTACAGAGGTTCCCCATGCCGCACTTTGTTGAAGACGTTGAGGAAATCCGTCAGCGTGCCTCGCAGAAAATCGAGGACGGCGCCGTGACCGATTCCCTCGGTCCTGACGTCGAGAAAACCATCGAAATTTTGAACGAAGCACTCGCCACCGAAATCGTGTGCGTCCTTCGCTACATGCACCATTACTTCATGGCCACCGGCGTCCATGGCAAGTCCGTCTCCGGCGAATTCAAGGAGCACGCCGACGAAGAACGCGAACACGCCGACATGATCGCCGAACGCATCCAGCAGCTCGGCGGCGCCCCCGACTACAACCCCAAGACTCTCCTCCAGCGCTCGGTTTCTCACTACGTCGAAGGCGAAACCCTGGCCGACATGATCAAGGAGGACCTCATTGCCGAACGCGTCGTCATCGAGGTCTATCAGAAGATGATCGAGTACTTCGGCATGAAAGATCCGACTACTCGCCGCATGATCGAGCACATTAAGGAACAGGAAGAGGAGCACGCCAGCGATCTCTCTGACCTGCTCTTCATCGTGAATCCGCACACCGGAAAAGAAGAAGGCGAAGACCCCGGCGCCAATCCGCTCCAGAAGCAGACAGGTACCGGTCGCGTGGACGCACAGCGCAACCAGGAAACGAAGACCGAAGATCATCAGAATCGAAGCGCTTCAGGGAAAGAATCCATGCCCACCCGCGAGAATAGCAAGAAAGCTCCCGAACCCTTCGCCGGGCGCGGTACGGTGGTAGAACCAGCCCACCAGCCCGGCACAGGCGGGCGCACCATGAACCGGCGCGGCAATCGGGATGAAATCGAAACCGACGACTCCGCGCGCCGCCCGAACGCTGGCGCTTCCCAGGGTAGCAATCGCTCAGCCCGCGTTACCAGCAAGAACCGCAAGAAGAACGTCGCGTAGCTCAGCACAAAAGAAAAAGGGCGGCCCGTCGGTCGCCCTTTTCGTTTGCGCTGAATTCAGTTCGCTTGTGCTGGATGCTCTCTGCGCTTCGATCAGCCGCCGCTACCCGCGGATGTCGCGCAGTAGCTCTTCGATTTCGCCGCGTACCTCGGCACTCACCGGCAGCAGCGGCAGCCGCGGAGTCCCGCCGTAGTATCCATTGAAATCCATGCCATACTTCACGCCCGCAATCCCTAATTGGGATGCGATCCGTGTCGCCGGGCCAATAATCCTTTCCTGGGCGGCGTTCGCGGCCGCTTGATTTCCGGCGCGGAACGCCTGGTGAATCTCTACACAAGCCACGGGAGCAGCAGCCCCGAATGCCAGCACAGCACCCGACGCGCCCGCCTGCAACGACGGCAACATCTTCTGCGCCGATCCCGCCAGGATCTGGAACCCGATCTCCTGCGTCTTTTCTTCTACCAGGGTCGTCGTACCCGCAAGCGCGCCGACGCTCACCATGTCGGGCCTTCCCTTCGCTCGCCGCAGCGTAACGGGAACTCTCCGCCGCACGTGCGCATTTTCCTCCGCCAATACTTTGATCTTTTCGACTGAGCCGCTCGATTCTTTGATCCCGATGATGTTCGAGTGCCCCGCCAGCTCGCGCACCACTTCGCTCGGAATGTCATATCCCGTGAACGGCGGCACACTGTAAATCAGCACAGGTAGCGCCGATCGGTCGGCCACCGTGCTATAGAAATTCAGCATCACGGCGTTCGTCATCTGGCTCTTGTAGTAATGCGGCGTGCGCACCAGGGCCGCGTCATAGCCCATCGCGGCAGCGGCCTCGGTCATCTCAAGCGTCCCGCGGACGCTCTCCGCTCCCGTCCCGGCAATCATCACCTTATCGCCGCCAGCCGCATCCATCGCGCCCCGCAGCACCTCGCGCCGCTCCGCGTCCGAGAGCATCACCACTTCGCCAGTCGAGCCCAGCACCACTAGCCCACGGATCCCCGTCAGGCAATACTTCTCCACATTGTGTTGCAGCTTGCGGCAGTAAATGCGGCCGTCCGGATAGAACGGCGTAGTAATCGCGGGAAACACACCTTGCAGGAACATATATCCTCTCTATAACCCTCACGGTCGCTCCCGGCGAGGCCCGAGGGAATTCGCTCACAAAACCGCCAGTCGCGAAGCGACGGAATAGATTAGCGCAGCACGTGAGTGCTGGAAAAGCACAGTCACGAGCCCGAGTCCCTTTAGGGACGGAGAATTTCAAGATACGCTCTTCTTCGGCACCAACAACGACGCCACCACCGCCGTCATCAGCACCCCAATCACAATTCCCAGTGACAGCGGCGTCGAAATCTCGAAAAAATGCGCCCCCAGCATTTTCACGCCAATAAACACCAGCACCACCGACAGTCCATAGTGCAGCAGATGGAACACATCCATCAGCCCTGCCAACGCAAAGTACATCGAACGCAGCCCAAGAATCGCGAACACGTTCGACGTATACACAATGAATGCATCCCGCGAAATCGCCAGCACCGCCGGAATCGAATCCACCGCGAACAGCACATCGGTGGTCTCTACCATCAGCAGCACGATGGCCAGCGGCGTGGCGTAGCGCAGTCCATCACGCAGCGTAAAAAACTTCCCGCCCGCGAACTCAGTCGTCACCGGATAGAGTTTCCGGAAGCCACGGATAACGAGATTCTCTTTCGGCGTTTCCTCACCCGATCCAAACACCAGCTTGATGCCCGCATACACCAGGAAGGCGCCAAAGATGTACGTGATCCACTCGAACCGCCGGATCAGCGCCACACCGACCAGGATGAACGTCGCCCGCATTACCAGCGCGCCCAGGATGCCCCACGTCAGCACCTTCTTCTGCAACTCACCGGGCACATGAAAAAAACGAAACAGCAGCAGGAAGACGAACAGGTTATCGACGCTCAGCGAAAGCTCAATGATGTAGCCGGTTACGAATTGCAGCGAGAGGGTGCCGTTCGACAGCTTCGTATCGCCAGCCATGGTCTGACCATGGTGATTGAGCAGCAGCGCGAACAGCGCCGCCAGCGACACCCACACCACCGTCCACCCGATGGCCTCATGGA
>DASYAU010000137.1:0-14128 GCA_036501185.1 Candidatus Korobacter sp.
ACGATCGTCGTAACGTGCGTATCGATGATCGTCAACCACGCATGGGAAAAGCCCTGCTCCACCGCCGAAGGCGGCGTCTTGCCATTACGCAACTCCTCGCGGATGCGCTCGAAGATCAGGACGTTGGAGTCCACACCCATACCGACGGTGAGGATCACACCCGCGATGCCCGGCAACGTCAGCACCGCGCTGAAATAACCCATGAAACCCAGCAAGATGACGAGGTTAAGCAACAAGCTGAGATCGGCGTTGATGCCGGAGCCCTTGTAGTACACCAGCATAAAGATCAGAACGGCGACGAAGCCGATGACGGCTGCGCGTACGCCCGCGCGGATCGAGTCCATGCCAAGTGAGGGCCCCACGGTGCTGTCCTGGAGATAGTCGATCCTCGCCGGCAGCGCGCCGGAGTTCAGGATCAGGGCAAGATCGCTCGCCTGCTGGTCGGTGAAGCGGCCCTCGATTTCACCCGAGTCACTGATCTCGGACTTGATGTTGGCAACTTCCATCACGTGGCCATCGAGCACCACACCGAGTTTGTCGCCTACGTGCGCGCTGGTAAATTGCGAGAAACGCTGTCCGCCATCACGAGTGAGGTTGAATTCCACATTGGCTCCGCCGTTCTGGTCGCGGCCTACACGTGCCTGCCGCAGGTCCTGTCCGGCTACGGCCGACGTCCGCGACACCAGGTAATAAACGGTGTTCCCGGAATCTGTGTCGCTCTTGCCCGGCAGCACTACTGTATCGGGATATTGCGATTGGTTCTGCCCAGCCTCGGCCTCCGTCGAGTACGGGCCGCCAAAGACCTGTCGGATTTCCAGCATGGCGGTGGACTGCATGATGGTCTTCACGCGCTCGGAGTCGTCAACGCCCGGAAGCTGCACGAGAATCTGGTAGTCGCCCAGCCCGTGCTCCTGGATGACCGGCTCACTCACGCCAAGTGTGTCGACGCGCTCGCGGATCTTCTGGATCGCCTGCTGAACCGCGCGATCCTTCAGTTCCTTCAGCTGCGGGGCTTTCATCGTCAGGACGTAGGAGCCGTCCGGACCGCGATCGAAGTTGTATTCCGGCAGCCGCTCGTCGGCGACCTGTTTCAACTTGGTCGAACCGTCGGGGGTTACGCCCTTCACCTGGATGCGCTCCGGAGCATTCGTCGCGTCGGGCTTCACGATGTCGGTATAAGTGACCTTGTTGTTAGTCAGGTCTTCCTTCAGCCGTTCGATGGCGCGGTCGCTCTCGGCATTCACGGCGTCATTGACCTGCACCTGGAGGATCAGGTGGGTTCCGCCTCGAAGATCGAGACCGAGGTGAATGCGGTTGAGAAGGGCGGCTTTCAAGCCGCCCTTGTTCCACTTGATATCAGCGGGATTGCCAATGATGCCGCCAAGAAAGACCAACAAAACGGCAACGATAACGACGATTTTCCAGGTTAGGTTCTTCTTCATGACTACAGCAGCCTGCTAGGACTTGGAATTTTCTTTTTCTTCGGTGATGACCGACGCGATCGCCTGTCGGGTAACTTCGAGCTTGAGATTGTCTGGAGCTACGCGAATGATCAGGGCGTCGTCCTTCACCGAGAAGATGACGCCACGAAGACCGCCCGTTGTGATGATTTTGTCCCCGGCCTTCAACTCGCCCAGCATCTTCTGCCACTTTTTCTGGCGGCGCTGCTGCGGCATGATGAGAAGGAAATAGAAGATCGCGAAAATCGCGACCATGAAGATCAGGCCGCTCGAAGCTCCACCTACAGCCTGCAAATACAAAGCGAATAAGTTCGTCATTCTCTAACTTTCAGGATTCCCGCTCGCACATCTGCCCATCGCGCAGAACGGATTTCAGCCCAGACACACTCGCATCGGACGCTTTCCCTGCCGGGCGAAGTTCAACCCGGATCTCCAACGTTCCCAGTGGATTGAGGGGACTTCTCCGAACACCAATCAAGACGAGCGATGCGCGTGACTAGGTGGCGCTCAGATGCGGCGACCGCACAACAGGGGAAACAGAGTTCTCCCCAAGTATTATAGACTGCCGCACGCGTTTCATGGTGTCAAGGTAATAGGCCAGGTTGTGGACGGTGTTAAGCACCTGCGCCAGCACCTCGTTCGACGCGTACAAGTGACGCAGATACGCCCGCGAATAACGCCGGCAGACTTTGCATGAGCAATTCGGGTCCAGGGGACCTTCGTCGGCGACGAAACGCTGGTTCTTGATGGTGATTTTGCCCTCCGACGTGAATAGCAGCCCATGACGTGCCGCCCGCGTCGGCAGCACGCAATCCATCATGTCGATGCCCATCCGCGCATACTGGACAATCTCTTCCGGGTAGCCGACCCCCATCAGGTAACGCGGCTTGTTTTCCGGCAATAGAGGTACCGTTTGCGCCACCAGATCGGCGGTTTGCTCGCGCGGCTCCCCGACACTGAATCCCCCGAGCGCATAGCCCGGGAAGTCGATTTCGACTGTGCGTTCGGCTGATTCCTTTCGCAAATCGCCGTGCATGCCTCCCTGAACAATTCCGAAAAGCGTCTGGGTCTGCTCCCTGCGCTGGGCGAACCAGGGTACCTCATGATTGTGCGTCTCGAACGCCTTCTTGCTCCGCTCGGCCCAACGCAGAGTCATCTCCATCGACTTTTGCGCCCGCGACCGTTCCGCCGGATACTCCGTGCACTCGTCGAAGGCCATAATGATGTCGGCCCCAATTCCAATCTGCGCTGCCATCGCGCTTTCAGGCGAAAACAGGTGCGATGATCCATCTAGATGTGACCGGAACGACACACCTTCTTCCGTCACCTTGCGGAGCTCGCTGAGGCTGAAGACCTGGAAGCCGCCGGAATCGGTCAGGATCGACCGGTCCCAACTCATGAACTTATGGGTTCCCCCGAGTTTGCGGATCATTTCGATCCCCGGGCGCAGATACAGGTGATAGGTGTTGTTCAGCAAAATCTGGACGCCGAGCTCTTCCAGCAAATCCTGCGGCACCCCCTTGACCGTCGCCACCGTGCCCACCGGCATAAACACCGGCGTCTCCACCACGCCGTGCGGCGTCGTCATGCGACCCGCGCGCGCGGCGCCGGCTGTGGCTTCGACCTGGAAGGAGAAGGACATCACTTCATTCTAGCCAACGAATTCTTTGTTTATGATGGAACTATGTTGAAGGCCATTGTTTTCGATTATGGCAAGGTGCTCACTTTGCCTCCGACTCCCGAGGATTGGAGTCGCCTCGCCCTATGCTTCGACGCCTCCGTGGAATACCTGCAAAAGCCCTATTGGCGCTGGCGCGACATGTATGACCGAGCCCAACTCAATGCCGAGAGCTATTGGACCGCCGTTGCCCACGACCTTGGCCGCAAACTCACCCGGGAAGGCATCCAGCACCTGACACAACTCGACAACACCCAGTGGATGAACATCAACCCGGAGATGCTCGAATTTGCATGGCGCGCCCAGGATGCCGGCTTGAAAATCGCCGTCCTCTCCAACATGCAGCTCGACATGCTGGCCGCCATGCGCCGCAACTTCGCATGGCTCGCACGTTTCGACGCACAAATCTATACCTGCGAAATCGGCGCCGTGAAGCCTGAGCCCGAGGCGTACAATGCCGCTCTGAAGGGTGTGGGTACCTCTGCCGAAGATAGCCTTTTCCTGGACGACAAGCAGGTCAATATAGACGGCGCCCGGGCGGTCGGCATGCAGGCCCAGCTCTTTGAGGGCGATATTCTTTCTGCCTACGAGGCGGTTGACCGCCTTGGAAAGCCGCTTGCCGTGCGCGAAACCGCTGAATGATTCCGCGTACCCGAAAATTTGCATCGTAGTAGCGGGAGGAACGATGGCAACGAAACCGACGCCGAATTCAAATCTGGTAAGGGTCTTCGATACCGAGCAGGAAACCGAAGCCATAGTCGTGAAGGGTTTGCTCGAGTCCGCCGGCATCGAGGCGCTGGTTACCTCGATCGATACCCAGCAGGACATATTCCCTATGGGGGGTGTTGTCGTGCAGGTTGCCGCCGATCAAGCTGACGATGCTCGCGAAATCATCGAAAGCTATCGCAACACACCCGTGGACGATAACGAAATCCTCAGCGAGGAAGAACCGCCGAACTCCTAGCGACCGGCTACTACCACGCGGGCGCCAGGGCCGTCACCCGCTCTCCATCCAAATAAAACGTGCTCGCGCCTGCGAGATCGGTGCGATACGTCGCAACGTGGAACGCCGCTAGCCGCTGCAACACCTCAGGCCGCGGATGCTTGAACGAGTTCCGCGCCCCCACGCTGATCACCCCAAAACGCGGACGCACCGCCGCAAGAAACTCGGGCGTACTCGACGTGTTGCTGCCATGGTGCGCGACCTTGAGAAAATCGGCACTCGGTGCGAGGTCGATCATCTCGTGCTCCATGTTCTTGTGCGAGTCGCCAACGAACAGCGCTGACGTTTTGCCATAAGAAATCTTGAACGCCAGCACATCGTCGTCTTTGGGCGGAATGTGCGACTGCTGATCTTTCTCCGGAAGCAGCACGCGAATGTGCGCACCGCCGAAGTCGAATTCATCGCCTGTCCGGAGGAAACGCAGCGTAACGTGCTCTTCCCGCGCAGCCTCGAGAACGCGTTCCACGTCGTGCACCGGCGGCGCAAAGGCCAGCCAGAGCTCCCGTGGGCGAAAGTTGTGAATGACGGTCGGCAGCGCTCCCATGTGATCCGAATGTGGATGGCTGTAAGCGACAACATCCAGTCGCGAGATCCCGCGAGTCCATAGGTAGGGCGATACCACTTGCTCTCCGACATCAAATTCCGATTTCGAGCCGCCCAGCGGTCCGCCGGAATCGAGCAGCATCAACTTCCCGTTCGGAAATGTCAGCAGCAGGGAATCGCCTTGGCCGACATCAATCGCAGTAATCTCGAGCTTATTCGCCTTGGCCTGCGGTTGCGGTGGGACGAGCAAAATCGCTGCACCGGAAAGGAAGATGGTAGCGGTCCCCAGCGCTGCCGCCCACCAACGCCGCCGCGCCAGCAGCATTGCCAATGCAATCGCAAAAATTGCCGCCATCGTCAACAGCAATGCGGGCGACGCAACCCTCGTGGTGGAAATCCGTAGATGCCCAAGCAGCGTGACCGTCCCGGTGATCCCCCGCAGCGACCAGAGTGCGATCATCGCCGGAACGCGAGCTAGCGGATGCCATACGAACCCCAGCACAACGGCCGCCGCGGAAGCCGGCATCAGTACTCCGGTCAGCGGCACCACCAGCGCATTCGCCACGGGCGCCATCAGCGTCACTCGATGGAAGTACACAGCCATCGGCAGCGCCAAGGTGAATTCCATCAGCAGCGACACGAGGACCAACTCAAAGACGGCGTAGGAAACTCGCAGGGGCAGCGTCAACATTGGGCGGGCAAGCCGTCGTGGCAGCACCCGCTCCAACCGCCCGCAGATCATTCGCAAGTCGAGCCGGAATTGCTGTTGCAGCGGCGCATGCGCCCGGTCGGCCCGAATTACGTGCAAGTTCCGCAAGGCGCGCCGATACGGATCGGACGTGCGCTCGATCCACGGCACCGCGACGCCGGCAATCACCATCACCGAGAGAAACGTCAGCTGGAATCCGGCATCGAAAAGCGCATCCGCGTCCCATGCGAGGATCAGCAGCGCTGCAATGCCGAGCGCATTCAGCCGCGATGATTCGCGGTACAGCAATCGCGTGAGTAAATAAATTGTCAGCGTCCAAACAGCACGCAGAATCGGCGAGCCGAGGTCCGTAAGCCACGCATAGCCAAAAGCCGCAGTCAGCGTGCAGATCGTCGCAACAACATCGCCTAAGCGCAGCCGACGGAAGAGCCAGAAAAACGCAAACGCGAGGATGCCGACATTCATTCCGGACACGACAAGGATGTGAAACGTCCCCGTGCTCTGGAAGCTGGTTTTTACGTCGTGATCGAGTTCCGAGCGCTCCCCGATTACGATCGCTTCAAACAGCGACGCTTCTTCCTGAGGCCACGTCTCGCGGATCTCCCGCAGGACCGCTGCTCGCGCCCGATGCTGCCAGGAATTAAGCCGGCTACCCGAGAACCCCGGCTGCAACTCCACCGAGCTCACGCGCGCATTCCCAAGCAGCGCGATGCCTTGCGTGCCCAAGTACCCTCGATAATCCCATGCACCCGGGTTTTTGTAGTTGCGTGGCTCATGTAGTTTTGCCGTCAACTTCACGCGCTGCCCGTATTTAAGCACCGGCATCGGAAGCGTGCCCGCCTCCCGCTGCTCTTCGTCTTCATAATCAGCCTTGCGCGCGTAAATGGAGAGCCGCAGACCGAGCGGTCGCGTAAACAGAGTGCCATCCGGAAGCTGCACGCTCTCGCTTTCCAGATCGAGCGCCTGCTGCTGTCCGCCGAACATGCCGTGTTGCAGCACGCCATCGCGCGTGACGTGCGCCGTCACCACGCATTCGCCCTCGGTCATCGCGGCGGGATAACTCACTTCATGCGAGGTACGAAGCTCGCGCGCAAGGCCGCCCGCCAATGCGATTGCGCAAAGCCCAGCGAGGAACGCGACCGTCGGGCGCCGCATTAGGAATGCCGCAAGTAGCACAACCAGCAGGGAGGCCAACGCCCAGTGCAGCGCCGGATGCCAGACGAACCGCGCGGCAAAGATTCCGCAGGCAAAGGCGGTGGCCGCCAGCAGCAATGGCTGCTTTCCCCCGCAGAAGGGCGGTTTTGTTTCGACCTGGGACCCGGGTGTCACAGTCTTACAGCTTGTCGAGGGTTTCCCTGCCGATGCCGGGGTTCCACACCAGCAGTTCGTGCTGGGCCACGCCTGCCTTCACATACGGATCGTTGTCGCGAATGCGGGTCAGGGCGCCATCCACGTCGCCGTCGGGAACACGCAGCAGCAGCCCGCCACCGGTCCGCGGTTCAAACGGGCCCGAGGCCAACAGCAACCCTTCCTTCTTCAGTTCGCCGAGATAGGTGCGATGTGCGTCGGTATGGTTGATCACTTCTTCCAACGGACGACGGTAACGAATGATAGCGAGGGCGTACATAGCAACTCCTAGTCAGCGCGTGAGGTGCACCACGCTTTCAATATGGAATGTCTGCGGGAATAGATCGAACAGATGCACCTCTTCCACGCGGAAGCCGGATTCGGCCAGTATCTTCATATCACGCGCTAAAGTGGCTGGATCGCAAGATACGTACGTCACACGTGAGGCGGACGTACGTCCTAGCAGCTGCGCCGTCCGTTCGCCCAGCCCCGCCCGCGGCGGATCGACGACGATGAGATCGGCAGCGTATCGCTTCGCCTCGCTGCGCAAGAATTCTTCGGTTCCTACCCGGATCGCTTTCACATTTTGCGGCGCGTTTGTCCGCAGGTCGGCGTACGAGTGGGTCGAGGCTTCCACCGCAATCACCTGCTGAAAACTCTTAGCCAGCGGCAGAGAGAAGAAGCCGCCGCCGGAGTAAAGATCAAGGGCCATCTTGCCATTTCGGTTCCCGGTCACAGTTTCGATCATGTCGTCGAGCAGGAAACGATTGACCTGGAAAAACGCCCCGGCGCTCACCTGGTAGTCGTAATCGCTTGTCGCATAAACCAGGGAGCGGTCTCCGAAGAAGGTTCCGGGCGACGACTTGGCGCGAGTGAGCGGCGCCCGCTGGTCTTCGCTGTCGTCCGCCGGGGCACCTTGAAACACCGCAACGCCCGTGACCTCCGCCATTGTGCCGCGGAGCGCTTCAATGGTCGGGCGCAAGGTTTCTGCTTCCACCCCATGCTCAATAAAGAACTCGATGAGCATCCGGTCATCGTCTTGGTTGGCGAAGAACTGCACCTCGCGGATCGCCTCGTTCATCCGCTCATTCCTGCCCATCTCCCACAAAACTTTGAGCGCGCGATTGATAAGCGGCGAACTGATGGGACATTCTTCGACCGCGAGCAACGAGTGCGAACCATACCGGTAGTAGCCGATGGCGAACTCAGGATCGTGGACGACCCGCATACGGGTGCGGTTACGATACTGAAATGGCTCCGCCGAATGCGGCTGAATGGGCCGCTCCAGCTTCAACTTCGCGGTCCGCGCCAGCGTTTCTTCCAGGATCTGCACCTTGGCCTTCACCTGCTCGGTGTATTCAAGGTGTTGATATTGGCAGCCACCGCAGTGCAGGAAGTACGGACAGGGGGGCTCGATGCGCGAGCCGGAAGGCTGGAGAATTTTATCGACATGCGCACGGGCGAAGCCCGTCTTTTCTTCCACGAAGTGAGCGTCCACCACCTCGCCGGCGGCAACGAACGGAACAAAGACGGCTTTGGCGCGGCCCGTCGCTTCGTCCACCAGGCGCGCAAGGCCCTCACCGCCATATACGAGCTTCTCAATTTTCAATTGCACTTAGTTATCCTACGCCGCTATATGTAGAACAGGCTGAGCCGCGGCACGTTGTAGCGCTCGAGAATGCGCTTGTGGGTGTACTGCTTGTGGAGTTGCTCAATCTGCGGACCGGTCATTTTGCCGCGGTACGGCGCAAGGTCGCGATCAGCCTCGGCGCGCACGCCGAGAATTACTTCGTCCGCCGTCGCCGCCAGCAGCGCCGCAAAAATCTTCTCTTCCATCACCGTGAGGCGCCGCTCCAAGTCCTCCGCTCCCGTCGCAATCCCAGGTTTCACCTCGATTGCAAGATTGCGCAGAGTCTTCACCGCATCTTTCGCTATCGGCGCCGCCGAGTCCGGCAGTTCGCATTTTTCCAGCTTCGTAGCGTTACGCTCCAGGAACTCGGCGATGTCATTGCTTTCGAGGCCGACCTCCTTCTTTTCAGCCGGTGCGCTTCCCACGGCGGCTTCCGCGATCTGTTCTGCCGCCGCCAGCACTTCCTGCGTACAGAATCCGAGGCCATTCACCTTTCGCGTTTTCGACGGCTTCCGCTCCCATGCATCGAACGACGCATCGATGCCCCGCAGCACGGCTTCCAGCGGGATCCCCGCATCCTTCCAGGTTTCAATCAGCGCCCAATCGAGCGTCGAGAGAATCAGGAGAGACCCGCGACGGCGCTGGAAGTGCTCCTCGATTTCCGTGAAGTAGTTGAAATAATTTTCCAAGGCAAGACGATTTAACCACAGTGGACACGAAGGGATTGGAGGGCATGGATTCGAGCGAGGGAATTTGAAACAGGAACTCTAAGTTCCTCAATGCCCTCTGTGGTTATCTTTTGCAGTTATCTTTTCCGCACGTGGTTCTGGTTGCGTTCCCAGATGATGCGCAGCCCATCCAGCGTGAGCAGGTCGTCCACTTCCTTGATGTATTTTGATCCAGCGCCGATCAGCGGGCTCAAACCGCCGGTCGCCACGATCTTCACGTTTCCGCCGAGTTCCTCGACAAGCCGTTCAAGAATGCCATCCACCAGTCCGAGGTATCCCCAGTAGAAGCCCGACTGCATCGAGTTGACGGTGTTCGTGCCCATTACGCGGCTGGGCTTTCGAATGTCCACGCGCGGTAATCGCGCAGTGCGCGCAAACAGCGCCTCGGCCGATATCCCGATCCCCGGCGCAATCACTCCGCCGAGATACTCGCCCTTCGCCGAAACCACATCGAACGTCGTCGCCGTCCCGAAATCTACGGAGATGCACGGCCCGCCATACTTCTCAAACGCAGCCACGCTATTCACAATGCGGTCCGCGCCCACTTCCGCCGGATTGTCGTAGTGCACCGGCATTCCAGTCTTGATTCCCGGTTCCACGAACAGCGGCTTCAAAGAGAAATAGCGTTCGCATACGCTGCGCAGCGTTGTATCCATGGGCGGTACCACGGACGAGATGATAATGCCGTGGATCACCTTGAAATCTACGTCGCCCATCGCGAACAAATTGCGGAAGAGCACACCGTATTCATCCACGGTTTGCGTGCGGACGGTGCCAACGCGCCAGTGCGCTATTAGCGGACCATACGTGTGACCGCCTTCAGCCGGCGTGGCATGGAAAACTCCAAGGACCGTGTTGGTGTTGCCGACATCGAGGACTAGCAGCATGAGAGTTCAGTGACGCAGTTGCCGGATTCCATCTACATCTTCAATCGCGCGCACGCCGCCGGAGAACACCGTTCGCATATGACCCATGCTCGTGACCTGCAGGAATCCGCGATCATCAAGCCCATGACTAATTCCGGCATAACCGCCATCTTCTTCCACGAATACCCGCCGGTCTTTCGCCAGCGACGATCGTTCCTGGAAGGTCGCGATGATCTCCTTGCGAGCCGCCGAGCCGCCGCGCAACAGCAGGCTGTAGACACGGTCGAGAGATTTTAGCAAAGCCGCGGTGAGCTCCACCCGCGACCACGTGCGCCCACTCTGCATCCGCAACGAGGTTGCAACTTTGTTGATCTCTTCCGGAAATTCTTTGTGGTTCACGTTGATGCCAATGCCCACAACTACGTAGCGCACCCGTGTAGCCTCGGCGTTCAGCTCCGTAAGAATGCCGCAAAACTTCTTTACCCCAAATAATAGATCGTTCGGCCAGCGCAGATCGGCGCTTAATCCGGTGACCGCCTTGATCGCATCATAGGTAGCTACCCCCGCGGCCAGCGCAAGAACTAAAGCATCCGCCGGCGACAAGCGCGGCCGCATCAGCGCCGAACAATAAATTCCCGCCGACTCTTCCGAGTGCCACGAGTGTCCACCGCGTCCTTTTCCAGCCGTCTGCTCTTCGGCCAGAAACACCGACCCTTCGGGCTCGCCCGCCGCTCCTGCTTGCATCGCCGCAACATTCGTCGACCCGATGCGAAAGTAATGATGGATATCATTCCCAAACAGCGTGCCCTTCAGCAGCGGCGCAAGCGCATCGGGCAGCAGCAGGTCGGGAATTGCGCCGAGCTGGTAACCGGTCGCAGGATGTCCTTGGATCTCAACGCCCAACTCGCGCAGTTGCTCAATCAGCCGCCACACCTCGGAGCGGCTCACACCGAGTTCGTCGGCAATCTTGGTGCCGCTCATCACGACCATGGCGTGGTCCCCGAGAAGACGCACGAGGTGCCCGAGGCGCTCATCGGTGAGCGTACCTTCCGGCACGGCGTCGCGATTTTGTCCGTTGCGTGCGATACCCAGATTATCTGCGGCGGATTGCGTCATTGCAAAGCAATTTGGTGCAGCCGGCTACTCGACTTTCCGCGGTCGATGCGGGCAGCGCTCTGCATTCAGGCAGCTGTCCTGAATCAGCAGCCGCTCCACCGGCTTACCACCAAGAATATGCGATTCGATGATCTCGTCTACGTCTTCCGCCCGCACGCCGCCATACCAGACTGCGTCGGGATACACCACCACGTTGGGCCCGTGTTCGCACTGCTCGAGGCAACCGGACTTGTTGGCACGAACTTCATCGCCGCGAATGCCGTGCTCCAACAATTTCTTCTTGAAAACCTTCTGCAGCTCGCCGGAGCCGGTGGGATCGCACGATCCGCGATGGTGCTCCGCGGGCCGCTGGTTCTGGCAGATAAAGATGTGTTTGCGAAACTTCGCCATCACCTTGATTTAACCACAGAGATCACAGAGGAAATCTTAAGGGAGGGAATGTTTACTTGGAAATCCAATGCACGTTTTCCGGCCTACGCTCAGGAAACCTTCCCAACCTCTGTGTCCTCTGTGGTTAAGAAATTACGCAGGCAAGATTCGCAGGCTGAGATCCACTGCTCGCGCCGAGTGCGTGAGCGCGCCCACGGAAATGAAGTTCACCCCGGTTTCCGCATACTGGCGCACATTCTCAAGCATGATGCCGCCAGAGGCCTCAAGCGGCACCGGCCGCTCAAGAGACTTCACCCGCTCCACCGCCTGATGTACCTGCTCGGGCGGCATATTGTCGAGCAGAACGGATTCCGCGCCGCGCTCGAGCACCTGGTCGAGTTCCTCGAGCGACCGCACTTCAATCTCAATCGGCTGCTCGCCCCGCCGATTGCGGATAGCCCGCTCCAGCGCGGATACCGCGCCGCCAGCGAGCGCAATGTGGTTGTTCTTGATCAGCACGCCGTCGGAAAGGTCGAGGCGATGATTGTTGCCTCCGCCGCAACGCACCGCGTATTTATCCAGCGCGCGCAGGCCGGGTACTGTCTTGCGAGTGTCGAGAATCTTCGCCGCAGTCCCGGAGATGGCATCCACATACTGGCGCGTCAAGGTCGCAATACCGCTCATGCGCTGGATCACGTTGAGAATCACGCGCTCGCACGAGAGCAGCACGCGCGCGTTGTGACGGATCACCGCCACCGTCTGTCCTTTGTGCAGCCGTACGCCATCGAAGATTTCGGGATGCGTCGTGACTTCCGGGTGCGAGACCACGGTGCCATCGAGCAGCGCATACACTTCCAGGATGCGTTGGATCGAACCAATGCCGGCCAGAATGCAATCTTCCTTCGCGATTAGCGTCCCCGCGGCGCGCTGGTTGGGATCGATGCACGCATAGGTCGTGGCATCGCGCGTCGCGCGGTCCTCGGTGAGGGCATTCTCCAAGATGGTGGTAACTCGCCGGCTGTTCCAGTCCACAAGTCTCTCGCTAGTCCCAATAGTGTAATGGCAAAGTCAATTTCGGGTTTTATTTGCCTTCCAGCTCATCCAATCCGGCCCGCGCCTTCTCCAGCAGCACCTTCAACTCGCCCTCGCGACGCCGTAACCCTTCCACCACATGCGCCGGCGCTTTGTTCAGGAAGTTCTCATTGCCAAGCTGCTTTTGGTTATTGGCAAACTCTGCTTCCAGCTTCTTGAGTTCTTTCGTAAGCCGTTCGCGCTCGGCGGCCACGTCGATCTTCTGTTCGTAGATCACGCGCACATCGAACCGAGCCGTGCTCCGCGCCAGTGAAGACTTGGCCAGAGATTCGCCCACGAACTTCACGCTTTCGACGTTCGCCAGCCGCTCCAGAGCTCCGCGATTGCGATCGATTAACTGCTGAATGTCGGCGCCGGCGAAGACCTCGATCGGCGTCTTGATCCGCGGTTGCGCCTTGATGTCGGCAATCTCAGCCCTGATATTGCGCACGGCCTGGATCGTGTCCTGCACAATCGCCATCTCTGTCTCAGCTGCGTCGCTGATCTGTGCTTCGCTGGCCTTCGGATACTCGGCCAGCGAGATCGACTTTAACGGCGGCTGACCGTCGTAAATCGCGTGCCAGATCTCTTCCGTGATAAACGGCATGAACGGCGACAGTAGCCGCAGCGCTCCCTCGAACACCGACAGCAGATTGGCAAACGTTTTCCTCGCGGCGGTCGCATCGGCGTCTTCCAGCCGCGGCTTCACCAGCTCGATATACCAGTCGCAGAACTCGCCCCAGAAGAAGTGATAAACGACGTGCGAAGCCTCGTGGAACCGATACGTCTCCAGCGCCTCGCCAATTTCGCACGCGACTTTGTTGAACCGCGAGAGAATCCAGCGGTCTTCGGGTGTCTCGGCCGAAAATCCCGCCAATCCCGCACCCGCATGGCTGGCCTGCGCGAATTCCGCTAGCGACCACACGCCCTTTTCCGTTGCGCGGTCCACGTTCATGAAGATGAATCGCGCCGCATTCCAAATCTTGTTGGCAAACGCGCGATAGCTCTCCGTGCGGCTCTCGCTGAACGCAATGTCCGTGCCCGGCGCCGCCATCGAGGCCAGCGTGAAACGCACCGCGTCGGTGCCGAATTTGTTGAGCACGTCAATCGGATCCACCACGTTGCCCTTGGTCTTCGACATCTTCTGCCGCTCGGCATCGCGCACCAGCGAGTGGATGTAGACCTCTTTAAATGGAATGCTCTCCTTCAGCGCGTTGGCTTCGCCACCGGGGATATCCGTGGGCCGGTTCGGCGGGCTCATGAAGTAGCAGCCCATCATGATCATCCTCGCCACCCAGAAGAAGAGGATGTCGAATGCCGTGAGCAAAAGCGAAGTCGGATAAAAGACCTCCAGGTCGCGCGTTTTCTCCGGCCACCCCAGCGTAGTAAACGGCAGCATGCCCGACGAAAACCACGTATCGAGTACGTCATTGTCCTGCTCGAGCTTCGCTCCGCCACACCTCGAGCACTTCGCCGGCGTCTCGCGCGCCACCGTCACTTCCTTGCAATCGGCGCAATACCACGCAGGAATGCGATGACCCCACCACAACTGGCGCGAAATGCACCAGTCATAGATGTTGCGCATCCATTGCAGGAAGATCCCGGTGT